>CACYTH010000012.1 GCA_902777325.1 uncultured Coriobacteriaceae bacterium | reverse complement strand
AGGGGACGTGCCTGGTGTCCCACCTTGATCAGGTCAAGGTGGGACACCAGGCACGTCCCCTGTCCCAGTCCCACGTCCCCGGCCCCCCCCTATCCCAGCCCCCCGTCCCACGTCCCCGGTCCCGCCAGCCCGTCACCCACTTCCCGGTCGGTCAGCAAGCCAAAAAACTTGGTCAGGTTTCTCCTCTCCCGATCGTGTTGTAGGCAGATGACGTCATCGCACACACTGCAAACGAGAGGAGGTGGGGCATGAGACGAGCGCGTACCACGAGCCGACCTGACGCCGAGGCGCAGGCAGAACGGCTGGTTGCAGCTTATGCAGACATGATCTTGCGCCTGAGCTACACCTACCTGCACACGACGGCCGATGCCGAGGACATCTGCCAGACGGTGCTGCTACGCACAATGACAGGAGCACCGTCGTTCTCGAGCCCGGAGCACGAGCGGGCATGGGTGGTGCGGACCACCATCAACGCCTGCAAGGACCTGCTGCGCAGCGCCGCCCGGCGCACGACCGTAGCCCTCGAGGCCGCCGGAGATCCCGTGGCTTCCCAGCCGCCTGACGGCACCGTCGCCGATGCGGTCTCTCGCCTGCCCCGCGACCAGCGCGAGGCCATACACCTGCACTATTACGAGGGCTATTCCATCGCAGAGGTCGCGGCCCTTGTCGGCGCGAGCGAGGCTGCCGTCGCCAAGCGACTCTCCCGCGCCCGTCAAACCCTCAGAGCTGCACTAGGAGCATAGCCATGACGCAGACAAACGAAACCCTCCCTAAGTTGGACGACTATAACAACACCATGGAAGACCTGCACTTTTCCTCCGAGGCAAAGGAGCGCATGTCAAAGCGCCTGGCTGAGGCGGCCCTCGAGGCACAGGCGTCTCCCGCTCCCGTCATCAAGGTTGCCGACAGGCGCAAGCGCCGTCTCCCCTATGCCGCAGCCGTGGCCGCACTGGCACTCGCCCTTGGCATTGGAGGTATCGCCTACGCAGCCGGTGGCTTCATGAACGTGCCCCAGTTTGTGAGTCATCTCTTTGGCGGCGACAGCGCGAAGGTCGAGATCGTCGACAGCGTGGGCCATCCTGTCGGCGTCGCCCAGAGCGTAAACGGAGTCACCGTCTCCGCCGATGCCGTCATAGGCGACAAGAACAACATCGCCGTGGTCTTCTCCATCTCGAAGGACGATGGAACGCCCTTCGAGTTCGAGACCTTAGAGGATGGGCTCATTCCCCTGGGCTTCTCCGATGACCTGACTATCAGCCTCCCCATCTTCAGCGGCTACGGAGCAACAGGAAGCTCGTACTTCTACGACGAGAACCCCACGGACAATGCCATCCAGCTGGTAGAGACACGCACCTACGAGAGCGACGGCGAATCGGAGATCTCGCTGGTTGGCCGTATGCTGACAGCCAACTTCTCTGACCTCACCTACTACGGGGATGATGGCTCGGTTACCGTCATTGCCCCCGGCGATTGGAAGCTCAGCTTCCCGCTTAACTACGAGGACACCACCAGGGAGCTGGAGACCGGACAGGCCTTCGAGGTCAACGGCATGCCAGCGACCATCAACCAGCTCAGCATCTCCCCCATCGCCCTGCATGTGACATACACAGTTGACCAGAAGGCAGGGTGGACAAGCACCGAAAGCGGCAAGCTCTCTGACCACGACAGCAAGCTCATTGACAGCCTCCTGGGCATCGAGGTGAGCGTGACGATGAGCGATGGGACCACCCTGGAGATGGGACAGCCCACCGGCGGCAGAATAGGCGATGGTGACAAGGCGGCCTGCGAGACGGGCGTCATCTGGGACCGCATCCTCGACCTCGACGAGGTGGAGAGCGTGACCATCGGCGGAACAGTCATCGAGCTCTAGCGACCCCGAACTCTCTTCGAGACAAATAGGGCCTTGCTGGCCGGACGGGGCTGGGACGGGGGCTGCTGGGACGTGGGACAGGGGACGTGCCTGGTGTCCCACTTGGCTTGGCCAAGGTGGGACACCAGGCACGTCCCCTGTCCCACGTCCCAGCAGCCCCCGTCCCAGCCCCGTCCGGCCAGCAAGGCCAAGCGAAAGCGCGAAAAGAAAGAAGGGAAACAGGTACACGCCCCTGTTTCCCTTCCAGCAAGACTACCTTGCGAGGAGGCTCGCGCCGATCAGGCCCGCATCGCCGCCGCACTTTGCCAGCTCGATGCGCAGCGTGGAGGGGTTGAGCACCAGGCTTTTGGCCTTCTCGCGCACCAGGTCGATGAACCACGGGTTGTTGAGCGCAACCGACCCACCAAAGACGAAGATATCGGGGTCAACCACGCAGCTCACGTTGTGCACGGCCTTGGCCAGCACGTCAGCCGCATGGTCGACGACCTTGCGTGCCGTCTCGTCGCCCTGCTCGCAGAGGGCAAAGACCTCGGCAGGCCTGACGTCGCGCCCCAGGCCCTTGGAGGCGATCCTGGCGATGGACGGACCGCTCGCCTGCTCCTCGACCGATCCGACGTTCATGCCCGGCCGCACGTCCTCGAACTCGTTGACCACCATGTTGAAGATCTCGGCCGCGCAGGAGTTGGCGCCGCCCACGACCTGGTTCTGGTAGATGTAGGCACCGCCCACGCCGGTGGACACCGTGAAGTAGAAGAGGGACTCGTAGCCCCAGCCCGCACCGGAGAGCGACTCGGCGAGGCCGGCGACGTTGGCGTCGTTGTTGAGGCGCACCCGATGCTTGGTCTCCCGCTCGAGGAAGCTCACGATGTTGAAGTTCTCCCAGCCAGGCAGGTTGGGCGGGTTGAGGATCTTGCCCGCCTTGAAGTTGAGCGGACCAGGCGCCCCCACGCCGATGCCCATGTAGTCGATATCCCAGGCATTGATGACGTCAACGAGACGCTGCAGGTTCTCGGCAGGGCCGAGGTCGTGGTCGTTGGGCATGACCTCCTTGGCCAGCTCCTTGCCGTCCTCGTTGTAGACCGCCACACGCAGCTGCGTGCCGCCGATGTCGATGCCGATGCGGTTCTTGGTGGTACCGCGTGCGGGCTTGGTCTGCGCGTAGTCGCCCGAGCCCCATCCGCTTGCCGCGGCCGTCGGAACATAGCTGCAGATGAGCGTCATGTCACCCGTGAGGGACAGGGTGCCGCTGCCGTGAGGCGCCACGAAGTGGGTGCCCTTCGTCAAGGCCCAGGTTCCCGCGGGGGTCGTCACGGTACCGCCCGCTCCCGCGACGACCGACAGGCACATGAAGGGATGCACCTGCTGGAGCTCGACGGGCCAGTTGTTGGTCACGCGCACGCGCAGCACCTCAAAGTACTCGCAGCTCATCAGCTTGGTGACGCCGTCAACCTCGGGCACGGTCACCGTGCCTGTCGTGGGCGCCTTGGCGCCGTAGTCGATGACGTCCATCGCCTGCTGCAGGTGCAGCTCGCGCAGGCTGCCGTCGGCCTGGCGACGGTCGAAGTCGTAGACGCGGTAGGTCACGTCGGAGGACTGCTGGGTCTCCAGAATCAGCGTGCCGCCCATGATGGCGTGCATGGTGCCCGGCCTGATGTCAAAGAAGTCGCCCGCCTTGATGGGCACGAGGTTCTCCAGGTCGCTCCAGCGCCCCTCCTCGACCATCTGGGCAAACTCGGCGCGGTCGTGGGCATGCTGGCCCACGATGATCTGGCCGCCCTCCTTGGCGTCGAGCACGTACCAGCACTCGGACTTGCCAAGCGAGCCGTCCTCGTGCGTGAAGGCGTAGTCGTCGTCGGGATGCACCTGGATGGAGAGGTTCTCGCGGGCGTCGAGCACCTTGACGAGCAGCGGGAACCGGTCGCCCACCGCGCCCTCGAAGAGCTCGTGATGCTCGTACCACAGCTGCGAGAGGGTCATGCCGTCATAGGGGCCGCCGTCAACCGTGCAGTCACCATGGGGATGTGCCGCAATGCCCCAGCACTCCCCCACCGGGCCGTCCGGCAGGTCGTAGCCAAACTCCGCGAGCCTCCGCCCGCCCCAGATGCTGTTGTGAAACACAGGCTTGAGCATGATCAAGCCGGGATATGCGCTCATCTCTACTCCTTCTGCAACCCCAGAGGTTGGCCAGTCGTCCTCACCTTAGCGAATGGAGGATAGGGGAACAACGGGAATGTCGGCCATTGTCCAAACGGGACTAAACCACTTGCGGTGACATTCCGCAGTTTTGTTCCTTAGCGCCCCGCTACGTGTTTAATGGTACGTAGCGGGGCATGCTTGCGCATCACCTTCGCTAGGACGGGAGGGGCATAGGTTGCCGCCGTCCCCTCCCGTCCGCCGCGAAAGGAAGGAAGGGTTGCCTTTCTGGCCCTCAGGCAGGGGCTGGTGACCCGAGCAGGGACCGCGTACGTGCGGTGACGGAGGCCTTAGGCAGCCTCGAGCTCCGCCTCGGCGGCCTGCTTGGCCATGACGCGCTCATGGACCTTCATGAAGGGCAGATAGATCGCCACGCCCAGGGCAACCAGAATCACCTGCAGGATGACGGCGCGGAAGTCGCCAGCCGTGGCAAGGAAGCCACTGAGGAAGACCGGGGTCGTCCAGGGAACCATGACCACGCACGGGTTGATGAGGCCGGCCACGGTGGCAAAGTACGTGATGATCATGAACAGATCGGGCACCAGCACGAAGGGGATCATCAGCGGCAGGTTGTACACGATGGGATAGCCGTAGATGACGGGCTCGTTGATGTTGAAGATGCCAGGGCCGAGCGCCAGCGAGCCGACGGTCTTGCTCGTCTTGTTCTTGGAGAACAGGAACGTGGCGATGAGCAGGCAGAGGGTGCAGCCCGAGCCGCCGATGAGGCCGAAGGTGTTGACGATCTGCATGTTCATGTAGTGGTCGGGCTGGATGGCGCCGAAGCCGCCCGCGGCATAGGCCGCCATGTTGTCGGTGATGAGGATGGTCAGCATCGGCTCGGCGAGCACGCCGGAGATGGCGCTCTGGTGGATGCCCAGGCAGAACAGCAGGTTGGCAAAGGTGTAGATGATCACGACGCCCCAGATGTTGGAGTTGAGGCTCTGCAGCGGCGCCTGAACGAACATCTTGATGAGCGTGGGGACGTCAGTGTCGAAGCCCACGTGCAGCACCGTCGCCACCAGGCCGAAGACCGCAGTCGTCAGCAGCATGGGGATCATGACGTTGAACGAGTCGGCGACCGCGGGAGGAACGCCCTCGCCCAGGTTGATCTTGAGCTTGTCGACGTTGGCGAGCCTGATGAAGAGCTCGGTGGCCAGAAGGCCGATGACGATCGCCGCAAACAGGCCGCTCGTGCCCGTGTTGCCCGTGGAGAAGAGGCCGCCGGTGAGCTGGATGGCACCCGTCTCCTCGACCGTCACCTCGACCGACTGCGGGAGCGTCACAAACAGCGACGCGAGCGCGATCACCGAGCAGGCGATGTCGCCCGCAAAGCCCATGTTGTGGGCGTGGCGGTAGCCCACCACCGCGCAGAGCAGGATTGCCGAGACGCTGAGCGTGCCCTGAGTGAGGGCGTTGCCCCAGTACTGGGCGTTTGTCAGTGCCTGGCCGCTCAAGAACAGCGGGAACACCACGTTGTTGATGAGCACCGCGATGCCTGCCCCGATGTAGAGCGGCATGATGGTGGCGAAGGCGTCACGCAGCGAGCGCAGGTGCACCTCCGAGCCGATCCTTCCAGAGATCTCGGCGAACTTGTCCAAGAACGCCTGTCCCCTACCCTGTCCGTCTGCCATGTTCTTTCCTTTCCTTCCGAACCTTACGTTCTATGCAATCCTCGGGCCCTCCCCGAGGTCATTGCCTGTCCTTGCCCGCCCGGGACGTCACTTAGGCGATGTGGTGCGTGTGGGTCACCTCGCGAAGCCACTCTGCGGAGGCCTTGGGACGACGGTCGTAGTTATCCTGCAGACTGACCTCGATGAAGCCGTAGCGGTTCTTGTAGGCGTTGTTCCAGCTCCAGCAGTCGATGACGCCCCAGTAGTGATAGCCGCGGCAGCGTGCGCCTTCGGCGATGGCACGCGCGATCCAACGCAGGTGGTCACGCACAAACGGCACGCGATACGAGGTGTCGTCGATGCGGCCGTCCTCAGTGCGCTGGGCATGGTCCTCCTCGATGCCAATGCCGTTCTCGGAGACAAACCAGTCCAGCTCGGGATAGTCGCGCGTCATGGTCATGGCAAAGTCGTAGATGCCCTTGGGGTAGATCTCCCAGCCGCGACTCTTGTTCATCACGGCATCGGGCCAGACATAGGGATCAAAGAAGCAGGGGTCACCCTGCTCGTCGGTGTCGTGGGCGGGCGCCTGCACGCGCGTGGGCTGGTAGTAGTTGAAGCCCAGCCAGTCGACCTTGCCCTGGGCGAGAATCGCCTCGTCGCCCGGGCGGGTGTCGAGCACGATGCCGCGCTCGGCCATGGTCTGGATGACGTCGCTGGGCAGCGAGCCCTTGGTGACGAGATCGAGCCACCAGCGGTTGTCGATGCCGTCGGCCATGCGCACGGCCTCGAGGTCCGCCTCGGTGGGGTTCTCGCGCGTGTAGGGCGGAGTGAAGCAGTTGATGAGACCGATCTTTGCGTCCGCGCGCACCGTGCCCGCCGCCTGCAGCTCGCGGAAGGCCAGGACGGCCAGCGAGTGGGCCAGCGAGATGTTGTACTGGACGTTGCGGGCGCGGCCAAAGTCGCGCACGAAGGGGAACCAGTTGCCATGCGCGTAGCGCTGCTCGGGCTCCACGATGGGCTCGTTGAAGGTGAACCAGTGGACGATCTCCTGGCCAAACTCGGCGAAGGCAGCGCGTGCGTAGCGGGCATAGGCCTCGACGACCTCGCGATTCTCCCAACCGCCACGCTTGAAGAGGTAGGCCGGCATGTCAAAGTGGTAGAGGTTGACGTAGACCTCGATGCCCGCCTCGCGAGCGGCGGCAAACATCTGATGGTAGAAGTCGGCGCCCTCGCGGTTGAGGTTGCCGTTGGCGTCAAGCAGGCGCGCCCACTGGATGGACGTGCGCGCGGACGAGAGGCCCAGGCTTGCGAGCAACTCGTAGTCCTCGGCGTAGCGGGCACCCATGTCGTTGCCCGCATACGAGCCCACGCGGTTGTGGAACGCACGGATGTCCTGGTTGGACCAGAGGTCCCACATGTTCTCGAGCTTGCCGTGCGCCTGCCACATGCCCTCGGTCTGCGGGCCGGACAGCGCCGCGCCAAAGAAGAAGTCCTCAGGCAGGTCACAGTAGGTGGTCTCGTTCAGCTTCTGCTCGCTCATGGTCTCGCTCCTTTTCTTTGCATCAGCTTTCGTGATTAAAATTACACGCTTTTGCTTTTTGTTGCAAGAGCTTTTTTGATAGAAATCTCAGCGTCGTGAGATGCGCCGCAAACGGTATCGGTACAATGGTGATGGGAGGGGGACACCATGCTCAAATACGAGGAACTTGCAAAGACGCTCGAGGACGAGATTGCGCGCGGCACCTACCACAAGGGCCAGCGGCTCCCCACCACCCCGGAGCTCTGCCAGATCTACGGGGTGAGCAACACCACCGTCAAGCGTGCCATGGACGACCTCGAGCTCAAGGGCATCGTCGCCCGCCGCCGGGGATCGGGCGTGTACGTGAAGGAGACCACCTCCCTGGCCTCGGCCGTCAAGGGAGCAGGCAGCACCTCCGGACAGATGACGGGCTTCTCGGCCGAGCATGCGGACAGGGGCCAGACGGTCACGAGCGAGGTCCATGAGTTCTCCGTCACCCATGCCCCCAAGGACGTTGCCGGGCACCTTGGCCTGGAGCCCGACGAGTTCGTCTACCACATCTGCCGCGTACGCTCCGTCGACGGCGTGCCGCGCGTGGTCGAGTACACGTGGATGCCGCTCGAGCTTATCCCGGGGCTGCGCGAGGGAACGCTGCACAAGTCAATCTACGGCTTCATCGAGGACGAGCTCGGCCTCAAGATCGGCAGCGCGCACAGGGCCGTCAAGGCGGTCATGCCCACGGACGAGGAGCGCCGCTGGCTGGGCATCGACGACCATAGCCCCCTGCTCGAGGTGCGCCAGGTCGCCTACCTCGCAAACGGGATCGCATTCGAGTTCTCCACCTCGCGCCACACGGCGGACTACGAGTTCTACAGCATCAGCACGAGGTAACCCATGGTCCACGTCGGCACGGCAGGCCCCACGGCCCCCTGCATCTATCTCATCGACGCACCCGAGCACCCCACGCCCCTCGACGAGGTCGCGAGTGGTCTCGCGTCAACCGTGGTCTCCGTCCCCGTCGCCAACTGGGGGTCTGCTCTGACGCCTTGGCCTGCCGAGGCCCTCTACCGTGGCGAGGAGGCGTATGCGGGCAAGGCCCCGGAGACGCTCGAATGGCTGCTTGGCGAGGTCATGCCCTCATGCGAGCAGCAGGCTGGCCTCGCGCCCAGAGCCCGCGCCATCGCCGGCTACTCGCTCGCCGGGCTCTTCTCGCTCTACGCCTTCCTGCACGAGCCCTCGCTTACGGCCGTCGGCTGCCTGTCGGGATCCCTCTGGTACGAGGGCTGGGTGGAGCACATGGAGGCGCTCGAGGTGCCCGCGATGGGGCGCTACGCATACCTCTCGCTTGGCAGCAAGGAGCGGCGCGCATCGCGCCCACAGCTCAAGCGCGTGCAGGACAACACCGAGCGCTGCGTGGAGCTACTGCGCGCATGGGGCATCGAGACCGACTACGTGCTCAATCCCGGAGGGCATCTCACCGCCATCACGGCACGCACGCAGGCAGGGCTGCAGGCACTCGACAAGGCGTTCTGCTCCAGCGCGGACTAGCTGCGCTACCGCTCCTCCTGCTGTTCGGGCTCCGTCGCGGCAGCCTCGACAGGTGTGGCCTCAGCCGTGTCCGCAACAGAAGCCCAGCCGTTGCGCAGGCGCATGTCGTCGCCAATGAGCTGGTAGATCGAGGCGGCCACCGGCACCGACAGCAGCACGAAGGGCACACCACCCAGGCCGCCGCCCACAGCTACGGCCGCAAGCACCCAGATGGCCGGCAGGCCGATGCTCGACCCGATGACCTTGGGGAAGATGACGTTTGCCTCGAACTGCTCCAAAACCAGCAGGAACACGATAAAGCCCAGGGCCTTTACCGGGGAGATGCTAAAGATGAGCAGCGCGCCGATGATGGCGCCCACGTATCCGCCCACCACCGGCACCACGTACGTCACGCCCACGACGGTGCTGATGGTCATGGAGTACGGGAAGCGGAAGAGCAGCATGCCGCCAAAGCACATGATGCCCAGCAGCAGCGAGACAAAGCAGCGCCCCACGATGAAGTTGTGGAAGGAGTGGTCGAGCACGCCCGTTACGTACACGAAGTTCTTGCGCACCTCGGGACCGAGGTAGGTCTCGATGAGCGTGGTGACCTGGCTGCCCAGGCGCTCCTTGCTCATAAGAATGTAGAGGGCCAGGATCAGGCTCAAGAAGAGCTCGAAGGCCTGCGAGAGCACCGACGACACGCCGGAGAGCACCGAGCCCATCACGCCGCCGGCGCCGCTCATGAGGTAGTTGGACACCTGCACCTGGATGCTCTCCCAGTCGCCGAGCTGGTCGAGCTGCTCGTCCACCATGGCCTCGAGGTCAAACTCGCGGAAGAGCTCACGGATGGCCTCCGCAAACACCGGGACCTTGTGCGACATCATGCGCATGCTCTGCATGAGCTCCGGAACGATGAACCGGAGCAGCACAGCGGCGAGCACCACCACGATGCCGATGGCGGCCAGAAGGCTCAGGGGGCGCCGCAGCTTGGCCAGGTGGGGCCTGTCGCCCATCCACGAGAGCTTCTCCTCGAAGAAGCGCATGGGGATGTTGGCGATGTAGGCGATGGCGCCACCCACCAGCACCGGCGCAAGGGCCGCCAGAAGCAGCATCAGACCCTTGGAGATGGCACCCCAATAGTAGATGCCCAGATATACGGCAAAGACGGCAAGTCCCATGCGGACGAGCTCGTCTCGGTTGGGATAGCGCATGATCTGACTCCTACCCGTCGGAACGAGCGAAGGCGTTGCGCATGTCCATGCTGGCAACGTAGAGCACCTTCGACAGAAGCTTATCAGTTTCAGCGCGCAGGTCGCGCACCATCTGCTCGTTTGCCGCGGCAAGCATGCCAGAGAGCTCGGCCTCGGGCACCTCCGCTGCCTTGCGGTCGGTCTGGGCGAGCAGGGCATGCCCCAGAGAGCCGACCCTCATCTGGTAGCGCTCGACGTCCGCCACGCACGCGCCATAGTGCTTGTCGGCCAGGGCTGCTATCAGGCGGTTTGCCCAGTAGAAGCTCTCGGTGGAGACCTCCTTGCCCGTGTTGGCGAGGTAGTCGGGCATGGCGTCGACGGCAGGGTACAGGGCCACGAGCGCGTTGAACGCATTGGAGCCGAAGGCCATCCACTGCACCGCGCGGCAGCCGGCAGGCGCGTAGGGACGCAGCTGCAGCACGGCCAGCTGGCTGTTGCGGTTGATGCCGATGGGACGGTAGCGGCGCCTGCTCTCGGGCGTGCCCTTGTCGCCGTAGCAGTCGTAGGGCGTGCCCTGGTAGTGCAGCGAGAGCACGTACTTGACGTCCTCGATGGTCACCAGTCGATCGGGACGCTGGCACCAGGGGATGTCGTCGCTCTCGGGCGTGTAGGTGGCGTCAGGACCATCCCAGACGCAGCTGCGCGCATTGAGCACGCGCTGCATGGACCAGGCGCGCGGGGTGTTGTACACGTGGTCCGCATCGCTCGCGCTGCCAAAGGCCTCGCGCGGGTTGAAGACGTCCACCGGTTCTCCCTCCGCGCGCACGGTGAGGTCGAGGTGGTTCTCGGCCATCCACGCACGCAGGTCGGCGCTGCAGAGGTGCTCTGTGCCCTCCCCCTCCGCATCGGCCAGGTCGAAGGAGTCGATGCCCAGCTGGTTGGGCATGGTCACGTAGGAATCGTCGGGCACGCGACGCGCCATCCAGTGATGGCCGCCGATCGTCTCCAGCCACCAGACCTCATCGAGGTCGGAGAAGGCGATGCCGTTCATCTCGTAGGTGCCGTAACGCTCGAGCAGGGCGCCGAGACGCAGCACGCCCTCGCGCGCGGTGTGCACGTAGGGCAGCACGAGGGTCACCATGTCCTCCTCGCCGATGCCGCCCGGCACCTCGGGCACGTAGCCCTCCTCGCCTGCAGTGCCCTGCGCCGGCTGAAGCGCCACCAGCGGGTCTGCCCCCAGCACGCGCTCGTTCGTGGTGAGCGTCTCGGTTGCCGACATGGCCACGTCGCTCTCGTTGACGCCCGCCGACGCCCAGATGCCCTCATCGTCGATGGCATTGGGTACCGAGCTGTAGCGCTGCGGCGTGAGCTCCGAGAGGTCGATCTCGAGGTGCGAGATCACGCTGCGATACACGCGCGGCTGGTCTTGCGGCAGGATCTGCTCGAGGCGCTTGGGGCAGAACTCGCCGTTGCCCGAGTCCTCGTTGCGCGCAATGATGGTTGACTCATCGTAGCTGGCCTTTTTGCCGACAAGAATGGTGGTGCAAGCCATGGGAGCTCCTTGGGGACAGTGCTGTTGTAAGACGCGTTTAACTATAGCAGCCCCACGCGACACCATGCGGGGCGCCAAGGCGCAAGCCATTCCCAGGTCCAAGCGCGTATACTGGCTCCATTGGGCATCGCGAGCGAGGAGCAACCATGACTGCAAGCACCACCAAGCGCGACATCTACCTGGCCGGCGGCTGCTTCTGGGGCGTGGAGGAGTACTTCTCGCGCATCCCGGGCGTGGTGGCAACAGAGGTCGGCTACGCCAACGGTCACACGCAAAACCCCAGCTACCAAGAGGTCTGCACCGATACCACGGGATTTGCCGAGACGGTGCGCGTGACCTACGACCCCGCCGCCGTGAGCCTCGTGACCATCCTCGAGCACTACTTCATGATCGTCGACCCGCTCTCCCTCAACCGCCAGGGCAACGACCGCGGCACCCAGTACCGCACGGGCGTCTACTATGTGGACGAGGAGGCTCACGGTGTCGCTCGGCAGGTGTTTGACCGCGAGCAGGAGAAGTACCAGAGCCCGATGGTCGTTGAGCTCGAGCCCCTCACCAACTTCTTTGCAGCCGAGGAGTACCACCAGGACTACCTCAAGAAGAACCCTGCTGGCTACTGCCACATCACCTTCGAGACGCTGAGCGACCTCGTCTAGGCCTGCAGGCAGGCCCTTGACACCAGCAGGACGCCTTGCCCTCCCTCCCCCAGGGATGGCAAAACTCACCACAGATTAATCTTTGCCCAAACTCGCATTAATCTTCGCCGGGCATCATACTGGACAACGGAAGGCGAGAGGCTGCCTTCCACCACCAGAAGGAGTGCGAAATCATGGATAAGCTCGAGAAGGTCGAACTGGTCCGCGAGAAGACCGGCGTTTCATATCAGGATGCACGCGATGCCCTTGAGGCCTGCGACTACGACGTGCTCGACGCCATCATCTGGCTCGAGAGCAAGGGCAAGGCGGACACCACCACCGCAACCTACGAGACCGGAAGCAGCACCGCGCAGACCACCTCCTTCGAGATGCAGGAGGCGCAGGAGGAGTACCAGCGCACCAGCAAGAAGACCAAGATCGGCGAGGCGTGGAGCGGCTTCTGCCGCGAGGCCAAGCGCATCCTGCGCGCCAGCCTCGAGATGACCTTCGTGGCCGAGCACGACGGCGACCGCGTGATCGCCCTACCGCTGCTGCTCCTAATCATCGGCCTGTTCGTCTGGGGCGCCTCCCTGTGGCTGCTCATCGTGGGCCTCTTCTTTGGCCTGCGCTATCACATCGAGGGCATCAGCTCGGTGACCATCGACGTCAACGACGCCATGGATAAGGCCGCCGACGCCGCCGAGAGCATCAAGAGCGACTTCACCAACAAGGACGAGTAGCCCCACAAGCAGGAGGTAGTACCCGATGGCACGGATACTGATCGTCGAGGACGAGGCCAAGATCGCCCGCTTCGTAGAACTGGAGCTCACGCACGAGGGCTACGAGGTGGACAAGGTCGCCGACGGCCGCGCCGGCGAGGAGGCCGCGCTCTCGGGTAACTACGACCTCATCCTGCTCGACGTGCTGCTCCCCGAGCTCAACGGCATGGAGGTGCTCCGCCGCATCCGCCGCGAGAGCGACGTGCCCGTCATCATGCTCACCGCGCGCGACGCCGTGATGGACAAGGTCGCCGGCCTCGACGCAGGGGCCGACGACTACATCACCAAGCCCTTTGCCATCGAGGAGTTGCTCGCACGCATCCGCGTGGCGCTCAAGCGCCGCGAGGCGAGCGAGCACAGCCCCAAGGCCGCTCCCGAGCCCGACCACCACGTGCTGACCATCAAGGGGGTCTCCCTCGACGTGGAGCGCTACGAGGTGCGCGTGGGCGACGACGTGATCGAGCTCACCAACCGCGAGTTCGAGGTGCTCAAGGCCCTGATGGAGAACCGCAACATCGTCATGAGCCGCGACCGGCTGGCGCAGCTGGCCTGCGGCTACGACTTTGTGGGCGAGACGAACATCATCGACGTGTACATCCGCCACCTGCGCTCCAAGATCGACGACTGCTACGGCATCAAGCTGATCACGACGGTACGAGGGGTGGGATATGTCATCCGCGAGGACTAGCGAGAGCAGCGAGCGTCTCGTCCGGGCGGTCTCGCTCAAACCCACCGCCTCCATCGCACGCACCATCAGCTGGAGCTTCACCTGGCGCAAGCTCCTTCGGGTGCTGTTTGGGGACGTGATGGTGCTCTCGCTTCTGATCTGCGCCTTCGTGTGGCACTGCACGGCTGCGCTGCCCGTAGCGGCGGCCGACGGCATCACCGAGAGCGTGCTCGGGACGCCCATCGTCTCGCCCTCCCACTGCGTGTTCACCGGCACCGGGACCGACATCGCAACGTGGAAGTTCACGATCCACGGCAGCAACGGAATCGAATACGTAACCGCGATGGAACCCTACCTGCGACTCCTCTTTCCGCCTGCGGCCTTCCTGCTCTTTTGCCAGGTGCTCGACCTGTTTGACTTCTTTAGCGACACCAGGCGCGTGCGCCGCACGCTGCAGCCCCTGAACGACCTTGCCGTGGCTGCCGAGGCCATCGGCCACGTGACCGCCTCGACCGACCCGATGAGCACCAAGGCAAGCTCCGACAAGATGGCGACGCTCGAGGAGGCCATCGAGCGCGCAACCGTCGACTCCCCCACCGTCTCCACCGGCGACAAGGACCTCCGCAGCATCGAGGTGGCCTTGAACGGGCTTTTGCGCCAGATGCAGGAGGCAAAGCTGCAGCAGATGCGCTTTGTCAGCGACGCCAGCCACGAGCTGCGCACGCCAATCGCGGTGATCCAGGGCTACGTCAACATGCTCGACCGCTGGGGAAAGACCGACGAGGACGTGCTCGAGGAGTCCATCGAGGCGCTCAAGGCCGAAAGCGACCACATGCAGGAGCTGGTCGAGCAACTGCTCTTTCTTGCGCGCGGCGACTCTGGCCGCAACGCCCTCGAGCGCACCGACGTCAACATTGCCCAGGTGGTGCGCGAGGTGTGGGACGAGTCCTGCATGATCGACGAACACCATCGCTACGAGTGCCGCGTGGGCGAGCAGGCCGAGCAGGACCAGACGCTCGTGACCGAGGGCGACCTCGCCATGCTCAAGCAGTCGCTGCGCATCATCGTGCAGAACGCCGAGAAGTACTCGCCCGAGGGAAGCACCATCACCCTCGATGCCCGCCGCGACGGGCAGAGCGTCCTCTACAGCGTGCAGGACGAGGGCATCGGCATGTCCGAGGCCGACGTGCGCCACATCTTCGAGCGCTTCTATCGCGCCGACGACGCCCGCAGGGAGAAGACCGACGGCTCTGGCCTGGGCCTCTCCATCGCCAAGTGGATCGTGGACGCCCACGAGGGCTCGATCGAGGTCGTCTCCCACGAGGACGTGGGCACCCGCTTTACCGTGCGCTTCCCTGCCAAGAGCTAACGCAAGCAGCCGCTTTGGCTGCCTTCTGGCCGTTGGGACAGGGGCTGCGACGGGGTGGGACAGGGGACGTGCCTGGTGTCCCACCCATGTACTTGCATGGGTGGGACACCAGGCACGTCCCCTGTCCCACCCCGTCGCAGCCCCTGTCCCAACGGCCGCCGACCCCGTCACACTGGAAAAGGCGCGGAGCGAGGTTCGTCTCGCTCCGCGCCTCGTCGTGCGCGTATCGGCGTCTAGCGACTACGCCAGATCGGCCAGGTTCTCGCCATTGCTCGCGATGACCTGCTTGTACCAGTAGAAGGAGTCCTTGCGGCTGCGCGCCATGGAGCCCTTGCCCTCGTCGTCCATATCAACGTAGATGAAGCCATAGCGCTTGCGCATCTCGCCGGTGCCGGCAGAGACGACGTCGATGCAACCCCAGGTCGTGTAGCCCCACAGGTCAACGCCGTTCTCGATGGCACGGTTCATGGCCTCGATGTGCTCGCGGTAGTACTCGATGCGGAACGGGTCGTGGATGGAGCCGTCCTCCTCGACGGTGTCGTAGGCGCCCAGGCCGTTCTCGACGACCATCAGAGGAATCTGATAGCGAGCGTAAGCCCACTCGAGGTACCACTGCAGGCCCGTGGCGTCGGTTGCCCAGCCCCAGTCGGAGTACTTGAGATACTCGTTGCGGGCGCCCGCGGAGAAGTTGCCCTTGACCATGTCCTTGACCTCGTGGGTGGTCACCACGTTGGACATGTAGTAGGAGAAGGTGTAGAAGTCGACGGTGCCCTCGGCGAGGTCAATCCAGTCGGTGTCCTTGATGTCCAGCTCGACGTTGTGCTCCTTCCACAGGCGCGTGGCATAGGTGCCGTAGTCGCCCAGGCACTGGACGTCGCCGCAGTAGTAGATGCCCTCCTCCATCTGGTGCTGGGCCAGAAGGATGTCCGCCGGGTCGCAGGTCGCGGGGTACCAGGCGATGCCGCAGATCATGCAGCCGATCATGTTGTCCTGGTCGATGGCATGGCCAATCTGCACGGCCTTGGCGCTCGCCACGAACTTGTGGTGCAGGTGCTGGTAGGCGCCCTGGTAGTCCTCGTCGGTTGTGTGGCCGGAGAACGGCAGGAACATGATGGTGTTGTTGATCTCGTTGAACGTGAGCCAGTGGTGCACGAGGCCCTTGAACTCGCGGAAGCACGCGGTGGCGTAGCGCACGAAGTGGTCGATGGTCTCGCGGTTCTCCCAGCCGCCGCAGTGCTCCTCGAGGTAGAGCGGCGTGTCAAAGTGCCAGATGGTCACCAGCGGCTCGATGCCGTTCTTGTGCATCTCCTCGAACATGCTCTTGTAGAAGGCCACGCCCTCGGGGTTGGGCTCGGCCTCGAGGCCCGTCGGGAACAGGCGCGACCAGCTGATGGACATGCGGAACTGCTTGAAGCCCATCTCGCCGAAGAGGGCGATGTCCTCCTTGTAGTGGTGGTAGCCGTCGACGGCGTTGTGGTTGGGATAGTGATACTCGGGAAGCACGGCATAGTGAGCGCCCTCGGGCAGCTTGTCGCCGTTCTTCATCTTGCAGTGGTTGCCGTCCTTGTCGATGTAGGTCACGTAGCGCGGCTCGGAGACCGTGCCGCCGGTGGTGACGTCGGTCATGGCCATGCCACGGCCGCCCTCGTTCCAGCCACCCTCGTACTGGTTGGCCGCTACCGCGCCGCCCCACAGGAAGCCCTCAGGAAACGCCATGTCAACTCCTTTGATCGATAAATGTACAGACAAGTTCAGTGTATGTGCCAGCCTTGGCACAAGTAGTGGACGTCCTGTGAGGAGCGGCCAGCGGCACCCGAATCATTGCCAAGGAGCGTCTGTCACAAGCGGCGCTCATACCACGCGTTTGGTCTTCCAAACCCCACGGCGCTGCCGCCACACGATAAGCGCGGCACGGGCAGACCAGTCTGCCACCATCGCCCATGCGATGCCCATCACGCCCATGCCCAGCCCCACACCCAGAACGTATGACAGCACCAGGCGCACGGCAAGGGTGGAGGCGATGGACACCCACATGGTATATGCCACGTCACCCGCCGCACGCAGGCCATTGCCCACGTTCGAGGCAAACGGGAACACCAGCGCATTGAACACGTTGTGCAGGGCGACCAGACGGATCACCAGTGCCACCGTCTCGCTTTCTAGCGCATAGAAGCGCAGGATGAGTGGGGTGGCTGCGAACACGAGGGCGTTCCATGCCACCGAGAAGACCAATGACCACCGGGTCAGCTTGCCAAAGTAGTGGTCCGCAGCCTCGACGTCACCGGCGCCCATGCACTGGCCGATGACCGTGATGTAGACCGGGCCGATGGCCGCGCCCGACAGCGCAGCCAGGCTCCAGATGCTCTGTGCCACACCGTTGGCGGCAATCTGGTAGGTGCCGAAGAGCGCCACAATGGACGAGAGCGCCACCTTGACCAGCTGGAAGACGGCGTTCTCGGCGCCGTTGGGCACGGCGATGCCCGCGATCTTGGCCAGAAGCGGCCCATTCCAGCGCATGATCTGCGGCAGCCGGTAGGTGATGCGCTCCTCGCGGAAGACCAGCCACGTGATCAGCACGGCTGACACCATGCGCGCCAAAAGCGAGGGCCACGCTACGCCGGCCACGCCCGCATGCAGCACGAAGATGCCGATGTAGTTGCCCACCACGTTGACGGCATTGGAGATGATGGAGACAACCATAGTCACGCTGGTCTTGCCGATGCTGCGGAAGGTGGCAGCACCGGCGTTGTACACCGCCAGTGCTGGGTAGGACAGCGCCGAGATGCCCAGGTAGATGACACAGGCATCCATCACCGCGGGCTCGACGCGCCCGAACATCAGACCCAACAGCTGTCGGCGCAGCAACAGCACCACGACGCTCATGGCCACAGAAAAGACGATGGAGAACATAAGCAGCTGGCTTGCCGCCTCGCTGGCGCGGTCTGCGTCACCTGTTCCCACATATTGGGAGACCACCACGGCGCCTCCTGCAGCCAACGCCGTGAACAGGAAGATGAACACGGTGTTGAACTGGTTGGTGAGCGAGACGCCCGCCACGGCCGCCTCGCCAGCCTGACTGATGAAGAAGGTGTCCGCCAGGCCTACCAGCATGAGCAGGAACTGCTCGAAGAAGAGCGGTACGATCATGCGCACCAGGTCTTTGTTGGAAAAGAGTTTGCTCGTCACGCAATGTCTTCCAATCGCAGTGTCTCTTGCCCCGTCCCACGTCTATGGTCCATCACCAAATGTCTGTCAGCTTCAATCCGCCTCAACCAGCGCGGCAAGATCGACTTGGAAGCGGTTGGGCACGCCCGAGCCATCCAGCCCGCCCAGGTCGAGATCGGAGAAATCCTGCTGGTAGATCTCGACGCAGCGGAACTGGCCGTCCTCCCACTCGAAGACATAGACCATACAGTTGGAGTTGCGGATCGGGGCCGCCCTGTTCTCGGGCTCAACCTCCATGAAGAAGTGGCGCAGCGACCCTCCCGAGCTGACGACGAGCACGTTCGTCGTGTCTGGGTCTGCCATGATCTCGGACAGGCACCCGCCGATGCGCTCGTTGACCTCCTGGTCCGTCTCGCCGCCGCCGGCACTCATGATGGCCGAGCGAACCGCGCCGCCACCGACAAAGTCGGGCTCGCAGAAGTCGTCCTTAGCCTCGAAGATCCCAAAGCCGCACTCGCGCAAGCCCTTCTTGCGCACGTAGGGCTTGACCTCGCCAAACGCCGCCTGGCAAACCATCTCCATGGTGTCACAGCAGCGCTCTGAGGTGCTCGTGTAGAAGTGGTCGAACTCCACGCCCCTGCGTGCCAGGTCCTCGCCCGCAATCCGGCACTGCTCGATGCCGCGAGGCGTGACGGGAGAGTCGCACCAGCCTTGTGACTTGTGCTGAACGTTGAAGAGGGTCTCGCAATGGCGCATGGCATACAGGAGCTTCTTGGGCATGGCGTTCTTCCTTATGTTGCGGCTGCAATATATCCATCTTAGCAAGCATTTGTGCCAAGAAGGACGCTTTCGAGGCTCCGTAAAAGCCAACACCCCACACAGGTCTGCTGGCAAAAGCAGCAAACTCCGTGCGGGGCGTTGGCGCAGTCACATACCCTCAATATGGCGGCTCAGAAGCTTGCAATCCAAACCGCAAGCCCCTCTACCGTCTCGCAACGCTCAGAACTCCAAATTGGTGCCCTGCTCGTCTTTTGAGAACATATGGATGACGTTGCCGGCGAAGGCGTACTCCACCTTGGCGCCTGCAAAGAAGTGGTCCTGATAGGGACCCTCGATCTCGGTCGTGGGCACGATGACGATGACGTCCTGCCCGAGCGAGTCAAGATGCACGTGAACCGATGAGCCCATCATCTCGGACACGTCGACCGTGCCGACCAGCGTGGCAGCGTCACCCGAAGCCAGGGAGATATGCTCGGGACGGATGCCGAGCGTGATGGACTGCGAGGCCACGTCATGGGCAGCCAGTCGCGCCTGCTTCTCGGCGCTGGGCACCACAATGGCATCGCCCACGTGCACGCTGTAGGCATCGCCATCGCGCACCAGCTCGGCATCGAAGAAGTTCATTTGGGGCACGCCTATGAAGCCTGCCACAAAGAGGTTGGACGGATGATCGAAGACCTCCTGCGGCGTACCGACCTGCTGGACTTCGCCGTCCTTCATGATGACGATGCGGTCACCGAGGGTCATGGCCTCGGTCTGGTCGTGCGTGACGTAGACGAACGTGGTGTTGATGCGCTGGCGCAGCTTGATGATCTCGGCGCGCATCTGGTTGCGGAGCTTGGCGTCCAAGTTGGACAGGGGCTCGTCCATGAGCAGGACCTTGGGCTCGCGCACGATGGCGCGGCCGATGGCCACGCGCTGGCGCTGGCCGCCGGAGAGGGCCTTGGGCTTGCGGTCGAGGTACTCGGTGATGCCGAGGGTCTCGGCTGCCTCGTTGACCTTGGCGTCGATCTCCTCCTTGGGGAACTTGCGGAGCTTCAGCGGGAACGCCAGGTTGTCGCGGACGGTCATGTGGGGATACAGGGCGTAGCTCTGGAAGACCATGGCGATGTCGCGGTCCTTGGGGGCGACGTCGTTCATGAGCTTGCCGTCGATGTACAGCTCGCCGTCGGTGATCTCCTCCAGGCCGGCGATCATGCGCAGCGTGGTGGACTTGCCGCAGCCGGAGGGGCCGACGAACACCACGAACTCGCGATCGGCGATGTCGAGGTTGAAGTCAGGCACGGCAAGGACGCCCTCGTCGGTGACCTGCAGGTGAGCAGTCCTGTGCTGAGGCTCGCCCTTCTTCTTGCGCTTCTTCTCGGTGTTGGGATAGACCTTCTTTATGTGTCTGAGGCTAACTTCTGCCATTGTTCTTGCGTTCCTTCCTAGCCCTTGACCGCGCCCGCTGCGACGCCCTTGATGATGTGCTTCTGGCACGCCAGGTAGAAGATGATGACCGGAATGATGGAGAGCAGGATCAGCGCCATCGTGGCACCGAGATCCACCGTGCCATAGCTGCCCTTGAGGTACTGGATGTGGATGGGGATGGTCCGATACTTGTTGATGTCAAGCACGAGCACTGGCAGCAGGTAGTCGTTCCACACCCACATGATCTCGAGGATGCCCACGCTGATGAGGGTGGGCTTGAGCATGGGAAGCACAACCTCGAAGAAGGTGCGAATGGGGCCACAGCCGTCGATGGCGGCGGCTTCCTCGATCTCGAGCGGGATCGACTTCACGAAGCCCACGAACATGAAGATGGCCAGCCCCGCACCAAAGCCCAGGTACACGATCGGGATGGTCCAGGGCGTGTTGAGCTTCAGGACATCAGCGGTCTTGGAGAGCGTGAACATGACCATTTGGAAGGGCACCACCATGGAGAACACGCACAGAAAGTAGATGGCCTTGCAGAACAGCGAGTCCACGCGAGCGATGTACCAAGCGGCCATGGAGCAGAACACCAAGATGAGTCCGGTCGAGAGCACCGTGATGACCACGCTATAGAGGACCGAGCTCTTGAAGGGATAGTTGCCGAAGGTCATGCCCTTGACGAAGTTGGCCATCCCTGCCCAACTCTCGCTGGTGGGCAAAGCGAACGTGTCCGTCTTGACGAAGGTGTTGAGCTTGAACGAATTGATGACCACGGCTACCACGGGCAGCACCCACAATATGCAGATGGCCGCAAGCACGACTGACAGAATTGCCTTGTTGCGACGCTCGGCCGCCAACGTCTGCTGCTTGTCCATTACTGCTGCACCTCCCTCTTGCGCGTGTAGGCGAGCTGCGCCAAGCCCAACCCCGCAACCAGGACAAAGAAGATCACGGCCTTGGCCTGGGCGGTGCCGCGCGCCGCAGTGCTCGAGTTGTAGAAGGTGTTATAGATGTTGAGGGCCAGCATCTCGGTTGTGTTGATGGTGGACCCGTCCGGCTGGATGAGGTAGGGCAGGCCTCCCGTCAGCGCCAGGTTCTGATCGAACAGCTTGAAGCCGTTGGTGAGCGACAGGAAGGTGCAGATGGTGATCGAGGGCATGACGTTAGGTATGATCACCCTGAAGAGCGTCTGCCACTTGGTGGCTCCGTCGATCTCGGCCGCCTCGATCATGTCTTCGGGCACCGCCTGGAGTCCGGCGATGTAGATGATCATCATGTAGCCGATCTGCTGCCAGCACATCAGGATGATCAGTCCCCAGAAGCCGTACTTGGTCTCCAGCAGAATCGAGGTGTCATAGTGCGAGAGGATGCCGTCAAAGATCATCGACCAGATGTAGCCCAGCACAATGCCACCGATGAGGTTGGGCATGAAGAAGACCGTGCGGTACAGGTTGGACCCGCGGATACCCTGCGTGAGGGCATAGGCCACCGCAAAGGCAAAGACGTTGATGAGCACGAGGCTCACCACGGCGGTGGCTGCGGTGTACCAGAACGAGTGCTGAAAGCTTGGGTCAGCCAGCGCCGCCTGGTAGTTGGAGATCCCGACGAAGGTAGCGTCGGAAGTGATGCGGAACTTGCAGAACGACAGGTAGATACCCTGGATGAAAGGCCAGACGAACCCGATTGTGAAGGCAGCCACCACCGGTCCCAAGAAGAGCCACGCCCAACGTCTGGTGGCTTGCGTCTGCGAGTTGCCTCGGCCGATCTTCTTGCTCATGCCCGTTCCTCCTTTCTGTGGGAATGTTTCGGTGTCATGGGAACGCAAGGACGCATGTGGTCGAGCTCCCGCCATGGCTTACCATGCACGAGAGCCTAACCACGTGTGTATGCGAACCGGTCTGGGGCTGGGATGGTCTCATGCCACCCCGGCCCGAGGATGCGAAGACACGACCTTAGGCGTTGGCCTTCTTGTACTGGGTGGCCCAGCCATCGACGAAAGCGGTCTGGACGTCTGCCCAGGTCTTGTCGGACGGATTGGCGTTGTAGGCATTGAGGGCGCTCACGAGGGCGGCGCGGTAATCGTCCACGTTGGGCTGGTAGTTGGTGGCCCAGTCCATCACGTAGCAACCGTCGGAGGTGTAGTCGGCGGCGTCGTTGAGGAAGCCGTTGGTGGACTCGGCGGCGTTGTTGAAGGGCATGATGCCCAGCTGCTCGACGAGCAGTGCGGACGCGTCAGGATCGGTCACCAGCCAGACCATGAAGTCGATGGTGGCCTGCTGATCGGCCTCGGAGGCGTTGGCGTTCACGGCCCAGCAGTTCTCGGTGCCGCAGTTCAGGCCAGCCTTCTCCTCGCCGTCGACGCCGCAATAGTACGGGAGCATGTGGATGTTCGGCTGAGCAGCCGCGAGGTCGGCGTAGTCCCAGGAGCCCGTGAAGAAGAAGCAGGCCTTGCCATCCTTGAACTGCTGCGCAGGGTCATGACCGCCGGTGGCCAGCGTCTTGGGCTCCACCGTTGAGTTGTTGATGGCCAGGTCGTACAGCTTCTTGTAGTTCTCGACGTAGGTGCCCTTGATGGTGGCGGGGCACTCGTCCCAGCCGCCGTCATCGCGCTCCTCGTAGAAGTACTCGAGGTTGGCAAGATGGCCGGTCACGCGCCAGCTGGACGAGTCGTCCATGTCGGTGGCGACGAAGGCGTCAAAGCCCAGCTCGTCGGCACGGCTGTGGATGTCGGTGACGACGGCCTCGAGACTTGCGAAGTCCTTGATGTCAGCGATGTCGTGGCCGGCCTTGGCGAGCGATGAGGTCGGCGTTGGCGACGATGCCGTAGCACTCGTAGCAGTAGCCCATGGAGACGAGCTTGCCGCTCTCGTCATACAGGTTGTAGGCATCGGTGTTGAGCTCCGACTCGATGGCCGTGCCCTTGAGGTCCAGCGCGTAGTCGCCCCACTCCTTGACGCCGGCGGCATTGCCGATGACGAACATGGTCGGCGCGTCGGTCTTGTCCATCTCGGAGGTGAGGGTCTGGCTATAGGTTCCCGACGCAGCGGTCACGATCTTGGGCTCGATGCCCTTGGCCTCCTTGTACATGTCCTTGATGGTCTGGAGGGTCTCGTCGAGCTCGGGCTTGAAGTTGAGCCAGTACACCTTGCCGGCAGCGGCGTCACCGCCACCCTCGCCTGCGCCACCTGCGCCACCGCATGCGGCAAGAGTGGAGGCCGCGATTCCGGCCGCACCAATGAACGAACGACGGGTAATATTGTTGTTTGCCATGAGGGTTCTCCTATCCTGTGTTGCCCAACACATGAACTTACTTGTGGCTGTCTTGGCGCGTGCGGGGCTGTTGCAGCAGCCTCGTACGCGTCCTCTTTCGGACGCTTGGCCTAGCTCCTCGCCTTTCCCAGGGTCTCTCCTTCCCTGAGGCTTGTCTCCAACCGTACATGCCGGTTGGGCGCCGTGCCTTCGATGACATCCAACAGGGTCTTGAATGCCTCCTCTCCCAATGTCTCCTGCGGTTGTACCAGCGTGGTGAGCGTGGGTATCGTGTACTGCGAGATCTCGATGCCGTCGATGGCGACGACCGAGCACGCCCCCGGCACACCGAACCCCACGTTATGCAAGGCCTTCATGGCGGCAATGGCCATGGAATCCGCTACGGCAAAAATGGCGGTGATATCGGGACGCGCCTCGAGCGCAGCCAAGGTGCGCGCGTAGGCGGCGCTCATGGTGAAGTCCACGGTTTCGAGCACGAGGTCCTCGTCGAGGGGTATGCCCGCATCGACAAGCGCCTGACGGTAACCGGCATAGCGCAGCTCGCTGATCGAATGGTCGCGCACGCTGTCCAACAGCACCGCAATCTTGGTATGCCCATGGTCTATGAGCAGCTTGGTGGCCTTATAGCCCTCGGCATAGTCATCGATGGAGACAGACGAGTAGACGCTCTTGTCAAGGTCTCCGAACTGATTGGTGTTGGTGCAGCACACGAAGGGGATGCCGATGGCGTCCCCCTCGGCACGGCTGTAGTCGAAGCGGCCGCCAAGGAAGATGAGGCCCTTCAGGCGCTTTGAGCGCACGAGGGTCGCGCCAGCGGAGATCTCGTCCGCCCCCACGGGTATCTGGTGCAGGACCATGGTGTAGCCCGCCTCCTCGCACCGCTCTTCGATGGTGCGAATGATGGGGGTATAGAAGGGGTTCTCTGCGCCACGAACGACCAGTCCGATGGTGTCTGCGGGGGCCATGACAAGATCGCGTGCGCTGTTGTTGGGGATGTAGTGCAGCTTGTCCACCGCCTCGAGCACGCGGGAACGTGTCTCGGGACTCACGTCGGGATGGTTGTTGAGCACGCGCGACACCGTGCTCACCGCAACGCCGCAGTAGGCGGCAACGTCCTTGATGGTCATGCGTCCTCCCCTCGCAGCTCATTTGGTTTCCCTCGTTGGAAACGTTTCTGGTAACGTTTCCAATACTGTTATATCACTTGTCGCCGGCGATGGCACTGACAATCTGGAAACGTTTCCAGAAATGCGTCGGCGAGCGAGGCCTTTTCCCGAGCGAACGGCAGCAGGCTCGACCATCGGCTGTCATATCGCGCATGCTTGACCGGGCCTACTCATGATGCGAGGCGCCCGGGCCCAGCCCAAGCGCCTCGCAATCAGACTGCGTCTATCCTAGGGCGTGCTTTTGCCTTAGCTCCCGTACACCACGGCTTCGAGCGGGCGCAACGAGCCCGCCTCAGCCTCTCCGTGCGTGCCAACAAGCAGCTTCATGCCAGCAACCAGCGCCGCATCATACGCTGCGGGCTCGTCCGAGAGGTTTGCCAGCACGACGGCCGCACTCCCCTCCCCTTGGCGACGGAAGGCATAGACCTGCTCGTCTTCGGCCATCAGCTCCTCGAAGCTTCCGGCAACAAGCTCGTCGCGCTCCGCTCGCAGCGCCGCCAGCCTGCGGTACCAGGAGAGCGGGGAGTTGGGGTCGGCAGACTCCGCCTCCACATTGATCTGAGCGTAGTTGTCATGTATGGGCATCCAGGTGGTGTCTGCCTCCGAGAAGCCCGCGTTCTTGCCATCGTTCCACTGCATGGGCGTGCGGGCATTGTCGCGGCTGAAGCGGTTGCAGCCAGCAAGCGCCTCGGCCTCGGTGCGGCCTTCGGTCAGCGCAAACTCGTACTGCGAGCGCGTCTGCAGGTCGTCGAACTCGTCGAGGGACTTCCACACGCGGTTGGCATAGCCAAGCTCCTGGCCCTGCATGACAAACGGGGTGCCGCGCAGCGTAAGCAGTACGGTGCCCAAGGCCTTGGCCTTGTCGGCGGTACTCCCCTCGCAGCGGAAGAAGTTGACGGTCGAGCGAGGCTGGTCGTGATTCTCGAAGAAGATGGGGTACCAGCCGTTGTCTGCGGTGTTTGCCTGACTCTCGGCAAGCACGCGTTTGAGGTCGGTGAGCTTCCACTGTATCGGCCGGCACCAGACCTCGTCCTCGCACGACACTGCCTTGGTGTGGCTGAACTCGAAGAGCATGTCAAAGACGCCACGCTCGCCGACCCAGTCGCCCAGCTCGTCGGCGGCCACGCCGTTGGCCTCGCCCACAAGGAAGATGTCGCGGCCGTCTCGCACGGCTGCCTTGAACTCGTGCAGGAAGTCGAGGATTCCGGGGGTGTTTGCCGTGGCGGCATGCACGGCATACATGCCATCCTCGCCATCGGCGGGTCCGTCCACGAACTCAGCCGGCTTCTTGATGTAGGTGATTGCGTCGATGCGGAAGCCGCCCACGCCCTTGTCGGCCCAGAAGTTGGCTATGTCGATGAGGGCGCGGCGGACATCGGGGTTCTCCCAGTTGAGGTCGGGCTGCTGCGGGGCAAAGGTGTGCAGGTAGTACTGCTGGCGCTCCTCGCACCACGCCCAGGCGCTGCCGCCGAAGATGGAGCGCCAGTTGGTGGGGGCGCTGCCGTCCGGGCGGGCGTCGCGCCAGATGTACCAGTCGGCATAGTCGTTATCACGGCTCTTGCGCGACTCCTGGAACCAGGCGCACTGCTCGGACGTGTGGTTGAACACGAGGTCCATCACCACGCGCACGCCCTTCTCGTTGCCCTTGGCAATCAGCTCGTCCATGTCTGCCATGGTGCCGAAGGAAGGGTCGATCTGGCGGTAGTCCTGCACGTCGTAGCCATTGTCCACCATGGGGCTCTTGTAGCAGGGGGTGATCCAGATGGCACCGACCCCCAGCGAGGCCAGGTAGTCGAGCTTGGCAGTGATGCCGGCGATGGTTCCGCTCCCCTGGGCTGCCGTGTCATAGAAGCTCTTGGGGTAGATCTCATAGGCGATGGTCTTCTGCCACCAGGCGAGGTCTTGTCTCTTGGTCATACTGAACGCCTTCAATCTCTCATTGTGCCTGAGTCGAGGCCCATGCCCTACTCGTCATCGCGATATGGGGCCATGGATAAACCTGCGTCGAAAGGACGGGTTACGGACACGTTCATGGACATGGCCCAGGGAGAGATCTGTGCTGCCCTATGGAGACACAGCTGTGCCATCGATTCCTTTATAGCACTTTTGGCCGTCGTTGGAAACGTTTCCGACAGACGGAAAGCCCGTCATCCGTTTGAGGGCAGAATCCGACAACCGCCTATACTCGCAAGCATCGCATCTAGGGAATCACCGAGCAGGAAGCGCTTCCCATCGAAGTGGTCCTAGCCGCCCGTCGCCGGAGGCAGATGTATCATTGCTGGGAAGTCTTTGAGGAGGCGCGTCACATTGCTTGGGCCGATATTTCAGGGGATGGTCTTGGCTGGCCTCGTCCTCATGGTGTTCAACGTCATCGGCATCGCGTGATTCGTACGCAACCAGCACGACATCCTCACCGGCGAGGGCGTAGCCTGGCTTGGCTACGTCGCGCTGGTGCTGAGACGCTGCAGCACGAGCGCCATCTCGCCCAGGAAGATCTTCTCGCGATAGTCGGTGATATGGATGAGGTCGGGGATGAGATCCTCGGGCAGGCTCTTGGCCAGCTCCTTGCGCAGGGCCTCCATGTCATCTACGAGGTCGTAGCTGATGTAGATGGCATCGGGTGCCGCAACCGCGATGGCAGCCTGGAGCATCGTTGCCAGTATCGGCAGCATCGACTCGCCGCTCCACGAGGCCTGCTCCTCGTAGTAGGCGAGCAGCTCTTTGTGCGAGTCAACGTCCAACTCGACGTCCGCAAACTGCTCGGCATGCAGGAACACCTGCCAGTTGAGGCCGCTCAGCTCACCCGCCATGCCACGATGGCCACGCAGCAGGTGACCGTTGCACACGGTGCCCTGCCCACCGATCATCGTTCCGACCTGCTGGGTATGTAGCGTCACGCTGTCATACGTGTCCTGACTCACATAGCAGCCCACAGCCCCAGCATTGGCGTTGTTGTCCACAAACACCCTGAGGCCAAACTTGTCGGTGAGGCCCTTCTCGATGTTGACGCCGCCCAGGTCATAGCCCGAGAAGGTCACGGTGCCAAAGTCCACAGCCCCCGGCACCGCAACGCCCACCGCGTCGATGTCGGCGAGGTCGATGCCGCGGAAGCGCATCGTGGCGATGACGTCCTCGAGGTCACGGAACTCGACCTTGGGCTTATACACCTCGTCGGATGCAATCAGCTTGAAGTTATCGAAGAGACGCCAGGCAATGGTCGCGCCACCCGGATGGTGGATGACCGAGATGATCAGAACCTCCTTGTTGGGCAAGTCCTTGCGAGAGCTGCGCATCATCCGCAGGTCGCTGGGGTCAGGCGCCGCCAGCGAGTCGTCTCCCAGAAGCCCCATCAGCATGCGCAGGGCACCCGCACCGTCGTAGCGGGCAAAGATGCGCGCTGGGATCTCGAAGACGACCGCCTCGGGGAAGGCCTGGGCGACCTCCCGACGACGGAAGCCCACCTGCGGGGCAAGCATGACGGCATCGTAGCTGCCGCCCTCGCGCTTGGCGTCCTCGAGCGCCTTGGCCTCGAAGCTGTAGTCGAGCGAGAGGGTCTCGGCCACCTGGCTCAGCTTTCCGGCAAACATCGTGGTGGTCATGCCCACGGTACAACACAAGAGCACGCGGGTTCCGTCCGCATCACACGGCTCCTGGAGCACCTCAGCCATCTCGCCGAACAGCTGCTTGGCACGGTCGAGGTCCTCGAGCTCGAAGTGCAGGAAGAAGCGGTTCTCGCCCGTCGCGTCCTCGGTTACCGCCAGCTCCACGACCTCCGGCATGTCATCGAAGGTGTAGAAGTTGACCTGTCCCGTCATGCAATCATGCTTGATGGTGATGTGGTCGTCGTCCACGACCGTCGTCGTGCAGCCCTGCACCTTACGCGCAGCGACCCACGTGCGGAACGCCTGGCCCAACTCGCTCATGCGCTTACCCCCTACCAGATTATTCCGACGCCACAGTGTGACGCGAACCTTTCCCTACTCGAGGCAGGCTCCATTACTCTCGATTATCTCCTTATACCGGTAGTAGCTCTGCTTGATGGCGCGCTCGAGGGTGCCGTGGCCGTCGTTGAAGCGATCCACGTACACGAAGCCATAGCGCTTCTTCATCTCGCCGGTGCCAGCAGAGACCACATCGATCGGACCCCAGTAGAGGTAGCCACGGCAGTCCACGCCATCGTCGATAGCGGCTGCCACGTTCTTGATATGCTCCTCGATGTAGTGCACGCGGAAGTCGTCCTGGATGGTGCCGTTCTCGTCGAGGTTCTCGTCCAGGCCAACGCCGTTCTCCACGATGAGCAACGGCAGATGGTAGCGGTCGTAGAGAACGTTGAGCGTATAGCGCAGGCCGTCCGGATCGACCGGCCACTTCCAGGGCTCGGGCGCCTTGTCCACCAGATAGGGATTGTCGATGCCGGTGAGGCCGCTCGTGTCGCCACCCAGGTTGACGCCCGCCTCCACGACGGTGGAGCGATAGTAGCTGAACGAGAAGAAGTCCACCGTGTTCTCGCGGATGAGGGCCAGCTCGTCGTCGGTGAACTCGACCGTCACGCCGTCCTCGCGCCATCGCTTGTTGAGATAGGTCGGCACGATGCCCAGGCAGAACGGGTCGCCAAAGTAGAACACGTTGTTGCGCTGAGCCTCCATGGCCACGCGGATGTTGACCGGATTGCAGTTGTTGGGATAGGTCGCCACGCCCGAGCAGGTGAGCATGCAGCCCACCTTGAGGGTCGGATCCATCTCATGGGCGATCTTGACCGTCTCGGCGTTAGCCACCAGGAAGTTGTGGTAGGCATCCCACTTGTCCTGCTCGGTGGTGGAATCCACGGGCTTGGTCGGGTCTGCCGGATTGTCGATGGTAAGCACGCCACCTGCCACGAAGGGCATGCGGAACAGCGCGTTGACCTCGTTGAACGTGAGCCAGTACTTGACCTTGTCGCCAAAGCGCTCGAAGCAGGTGGTCACGTAGCGACGCCAGAACTCGATGAGCTTGGGGTTGGACCAGCCGCCGTACTCGGTGAGCAGATGCAGCGGCGTCTCGTAGTGCGAGAGCGTAATGACTGGCTCCATGCCCAGTTCGCGCATGCAAGCGAACATATCGTCGTAGAAGGCCAGGCCCGCCTCGTTGGGCTCCTCCTCGTCACCGTTGGGGAAGATGCGGCCCCAGGCGATAGAGGTGCGGAAGCTGTTGAAGCCCATGCCCGCCATCAGCTTGAGGTCGTCGCGATAGCGATGGTAGCCGTCGACCGCCGTGTGCGAGAGGTACGCCTTCTCTGGGTTGAGCTTGAGCTCGTACTTGCCGGTCTCCTCGTTCCACGCGATGCCGGGATCGCGGTTCATGATGCCGACGAGCACGTCGGTCACGTTGGGCTGCTTGCCGTCCTCCAGCCACGCGCCCTCGTACTGGTTTGCCGCGATTGCGCCGCCCCAAAGAAATCCCTCCGGAAATGTCATGATGCTCCCCTTCCCTCATGCGAGCGTTTTCCCTAGCCACAGTGTAGTTGCAACGGGTCAGAGGCATTGAAGGTTGGCCGTGTAATCGGCCTGCGGAGAGCGTCAGTCCTCGAAGACGTGATCGACCAGCCAGAACAAGCCGCAGATGATGAGCGCCATGAGGACCAGGTAAGGCGCGAGGTAGCCGGGGTTTCCGAAGGTCTCCTCCATCGCGACGAGAGGCGTGCCCGCGATGGGCCAGTTGATGAAGGCAAAGTTGGTATCGAAGGCGCGGTTGAACGGAAAGATGACGGCCAGATAGCACGCGAGATGCGCGAGGGGCACCCACGCGTTGCCCAAACGAGGCCTCACATCGCCGGAGAGTATCAGCGACAGGGCGAACGCGACCAGGTTCGCATGCCCGACAAACCCACAGATGCTAGCCCACGTGAGCATGGGACAGTAGTACCAACCGGGAAAGGCCAAGGCAAGCAGCCCTGAGGGCAACGCCAGGCCAGCCACCGCCAAGCCGAGCGTCTCCGAGGGGCGCATCACGTAGATGAGGCACAGCAGCTCGCAGATGTTGCACAGGTGCAAGGGCCACCACGGAGGAGTGAAGGTCCCCGTCATGAGACACGCGAGGTCGTGCGAAAAGCGCACCGCAACCATGGTGCCAGCCATGGTGGCAAGCGTGCGGCGACGCTCGGACCAAACTCCCTCGTCGGATGCCTGCAGATAGAACCTGACCAACCCGTTTATGGCCACGAGGCAGAGTGCCAGAGCGACCAGATGCTCACGACCGAAGCGGGCAAAGCCCGGCCCATCCACCATCAGGGGCTCTGCGGTAAAGAACGAGTAAGTCACGATGCCTCCCAAGGCCTGTCCCGAGCCATTGTAGCCCTGCAGGATGCCAATGCCGGTCAACCGAGGCAAGCAAAAGGGCTGGCAGACGGTACCTGCCAGCCCATAAGGCTCACGAAGCTAGATCTGCAGTCGCTCGTTATCCCTCGAACGGAACCACGTGCTGCACGGCGTCGATCACGGCGAGCTCCGCCTCGTCGTTGTCCATGTCGAGCAGCTGGTAGCGCCAGTTGCCCATGCCCAGCTCGTGCATGTACTCGAGCTGACGCAGGCCATGGCGGCTCGTGATGCGCTCGACGAGGTCATGGTTGTGCACCAGGCCGGCATCGGTCATGGCCCACACGAGGTCGATGCATGCGGTGTCGATGGCGCAGATGTCGGTGGAGGCGAGAATGCCTACATTGGGCGTCACGACGGGCTGGGCGGAGACGCCCTCGCAGTCGCAGCTGACGCTCATGTTGCGCATGACGTTGACGTAGACCACATGCTCGCCGAAGTGGTCGATGGTGGCCTTGGTGGACTCGCTGATCTTCTCCATCAGCTCCTCCTGGGCCACGCTCCACTGGGCGCCCCAAGACTCGCCATTGTCGGCGGTCTGGGCGTGAATCCACTTCTTGCCCTCCTTGCCGGAGGCGCAACCGATGCCGATGTTCTTGTTGGAGCCACCGAAGCCGCCCATCATGTGGCCCTTGAAGTGCGTGAGGGTGAGCATCGAATCGTAGTTGGGCAGGTGAGAGCCCACGGCCATGGTGTCAAACCACTTGCCACCCTTGACGGGGAACTCGACGTAGCCCTCGTCGTCGGTGATGTCCACGGGACAGAAGGTCCAGCCGTTCACCTTGAGCGTCTCGAGGTGCTTCTCGGTGGTGTCGCGGTCGCCCTCGTAATAGGTGTTGGTCTCGATGATTGTCGCGTCAGGCAGGTCGTTCTCGATGAGCTCCTTCACCCAGGCAGCCGGGATGATGTTGGGGCCGTGCTGCTCGCCCGTGTGCAGCTTGACGGCGACCTTGCCCTCAAGGGCGCCGGACACCTTTGCCACGGCCTTGCGCAGGCCTTCGGGCGAGATGTCGCGGGTAAAGTAGACGACGGACTGATCGCCGTCGCGCTCGCTCATGGGGATGTAGGTGTCACCATTGGTAGCGGGAGTTGCGTTGCGGATGAGCATGATTCCCTCCTTGCCCTTCGTCTAACCTATGCAGATGGCTCAATTGTACCGCACCGCCAACTATCAAAAAGCGCCGCGCAGCGTGGAGCCGCACGGCGCAATCTCGTCCTCTGTCTTTGGGATTAGCCCTGCAGTCCACCGCCCATCGGGCCGCCCATGCCACCTTCGGGGCCACCCATCTGGCCGCTCATGCTGCCTTCGGGGCTGCCGCCCATGCCCATACCACCACCCATCATCGAGTTGGTGATGGAGGTCACTTGCTCGCCGTTGACGGTCACCGTACCTCCGGTCAGCTCGCCAGCCCCGTCGAAGTCGAACGCGAACTGGGCGTTGATGTCAACCGTGCCACCGCTGATGCAGAGGTTCCCGTTTGAGTCGATGGCGTCGGTGTCACCCGCCCCCATGGTGATGGAGATGGTGCCACCCGTGATCTCGACGGCGGGCGTGCCGATGGAGCTCGACTTGGTAGTTGCGTTAATGCCGTCGTCGCTGGCGTCAATCTTTAGCTCACCACCGTTTACCTGCACGTAGGTAGCCTCAAGAGCCTCGCCAGCCGTGATGGTAAAACTGCCGCCGTCAACCTGCAGGTACGTGGTCGCGCGGATGCCGTCGCTCGCTGCGTCGATGTCGAAGCTGCCGCCACAGATGTAGACGGAGCCGACCGTGTCGTCCTCGTCGTTCTCCGCATGCAGGGCATCCGCCTGGGAGCTGATGGCAAAGCTGCCATCGGAGATGCTGATGGAGTCGTTTGCCTCCAGGCCGTCGCCGGTGGAGCTAATCGTATACGTACCGCCCGTCACCTTGAGGTCGTCCTTGCAGGAGATGCCATTGTCGGTGGAGCTGATGGTGAGCGTGCCTAGGCCGTTCAGCACGAGGTCGTCCTTGGAGAAGATGACCGCGTCGGTGTTGGTGTCGCCGTCTGCCACAAAGCTGCCGGTGACGGAGAGCGTGTCGGAGCTTCCCTCGGTGGTGGTCACAAAGACCTTGTCCGCGGAGAGGACGTAGATGGCCGGCGCGTCGGCATTGGTGATGCTGAGGCCGTCGAGCACGATCTGGACCTTCTCGGTGGAGTCGACATCGACCGTTATGGTCACATCCGACGCCTCGCCGGACAAGACGTAGACGCCCTCGGCGGTAATGGAGACGTCCTCGCCGCTCGTCAACGTAAGGTAGGTGGCGTCGCTCAGGTCAGCCGTCTGCGTGAGGTCACGCTCGGTAAAGAGGTCGGTCGTGTCGATGACGCCCGTGGTCGTGAGATTGGCCTCCGAGGTCACGACGGTCTCCGTGGCCTGCTCGCTCGTCTCGGTCACCACGACCGGCGCAGAGGACGACTCGTTGCTCTGTAACTCGACCTCGACCGTCGAGGACTTCGTGCCCATGCACCCAGAGAGCGTCGTGGCGAGCGCCGCAGACACGAGCACTGCCGAGACCTTGCGGGTGTAGCGGTTCTTCATGGTGGAATACCTCCTTAGACATGGGTCCCTTGACCCACCTCTAAGGCTACGACCCCAACCTTTGAGCAACCTGAAGACGCAGCTTTGCCACATGCCTGAGAGCACTTTCAGGTTTGTCGGCAGTCATGCGGCCAGAGCAACCATCGCGCATGCAAAAAAGCGTCGCAGGCACCAGATGCCTGCGACGCCCCTCCTTCGGCTTACCGCCTGCCCGCCAGAGCTTGCGGTAACCCTTCCCTCGGGCTATGTGAGAAAAGCTACTTGCCCTGCTGTGCCAGCCAGCGACGATGGCTGACGTTGCGTGCGGCGTTCATCGAGCGCGGCTCGTCGGGGAAGACGACCGGGTTGGGCGTGCCGTTGTTCCAGAGCTCGAGCACGTCCTCAGCCTCCTCGATGACGCCCTCGATGTTGATCTGGCCGTAGAGGCGCATGGGCAGGATGAACACGGGAATGTGCAGGCGGCCTTCCTTCACGGCAGTCTTGGCGGGGTACTCGAGATGCGGGCAGCACAGGGCAACGTCGACCTCATCCTGGCGCTGTTTCACAGTGCCCGACGAGAAGGCCGCAGACTCGCCCCACAGCATGGAGAACGGAATGAACTCCAAGAACACGTCATCCTTGTACTCGCTCTCGGCCAGCTGCTTGTTGAGGTGAGCCGCCATGGTCGAAGACGAGAAGCCGCCGCCACAGCAGATTGCGATACGAAGCATGTCGTGCCCCTTTCTCTTGTTTGGGTTTCCCTTTCCCTAGCTACAAGTATCGCCCAGTTTTAGCCAGGCGCACATTCCAATCTGTTACGAGCGGACACCAAAAGGCGAGCGTTTTCAGCCCCATGCGTTCCGACCCGTTTTATCCGTCAGTCGGTACGTCGCAGCCATCGCGCATAATTTGCCGTAAGGTGGAGAAAAGGGAGGCATCATGACGTCATCGCAGCACGCCCTCGACTTTGCCCGCGAGGCATCGCTTGGGCTACCAGGCTCCATCAAGCAGGTCGCCGACTTTCTCCTGAGCGAGGGAACCGGCATCGAGCAGCTCACCATGCGCGAGATTGCGGCGCGTGCGTACACGTCCAAGCCAACGCTCGTCCGCTTTGCCAAGCAGGCAGGCTACGCTGGTTGGAAGGATTACCGACGCGACTTTCTCGCCGCCATGGGCGCCGAGGAGGAGCGACTTGCCCGTCAGCGCGAGGTGGACGTCAACACGCCCTTCGGCCCCAATGCGACTGCTGACGAGGTAGTCGGCAGCCTGGCGCGCATCCAGCGCCTCGCCGTGACGGAGATGGAGGAGTCACTCGACCGAGATGCGCTTGCATGGGCGGCAGACATCCTGCTGTCGTCGCACGATCTGGTCCACTTCGGCGTCATGCACAACTACCAGCTGGGCAAGATATTCGCCTCAAATCTCTCCCTCATCGGGCTGCTCTGCCGCACGCCACAGACCAACGCTGAGGCGGCATCCATCGCCAATCACCTCTCCCGAGAAGACTGCGTTGTCGTGACCTCATACTCGGGCGGGCTGGAGCACATCCCCATGGCTTTTGTCCCCATGCTCAAGGAGCGCGGGGTATCCGTCATCGCCGTCACCAACTCGCGGCACAGCCCGCTTGCCCTCATTGCCGACGTCGCCCTGACTTACACGCCGCTCGAGCACTTCCACGCCAAGATCGCCGACTTCTATAGCGGGGCCTGCACCCAACTCATCCTCAACAGTCTCTACGCCGCCTGCTATGCGCGGCAGTTCGAACGGAGCCGCACAAACCGCCGCGGCGTCATCGAGGGTGTAAGCGCAATGGTCCCAGCCGACTTCGGCCACATGGACGACTAGCAGGAAGTGACACACTATCTCCGTGGGAGTTTGTGTGTCACGAGATGGGTGACACACAAACTCCCACGGAGAAAGTGTGTCACCCTTCTGCCGCTACTCGTTCTCGATCTGGTTGCCCGTGTAGAGCTGGTAGTACTTGCCACGCGCGGCAAGCAGCTCGTCGTGCGTGCCTTATGGGAACCGCGCAAGGACGGCGCGGGCGGGCGCGGCGCGCCCGCCGAGCTGCGGCTTGCCGTTACTCATTCTCGATCTGGTTGCCCGTGTAGAGCTGGTAGTACTTGCCACGCGCGGCAAGCAGCTCGTCGTGCGTGCCACGCTCGATTATCCTCCCCTGCTCGAGGACGATGATCGTGTCGGCGTCGCGGACGGTGGAGAGTCGGTGCGCGATGACGAAGGTCGTGCGGTCGGCCATCAGCGCGTCCATGCCCGCCTGCACCAACTGCTCGGTGCGCGTGTCGATGCTGGAGGTGGCCTCGTCGAGGATGAGCGCCGGCGGATCGGCCACCGCGGCGCGGGCAATGGTCAAAAGCTGCCGCTGACCTGCGGAGAGACTGCCTCCGTCACCAGTAATCATCGTGTCGTAGCCGTCGGGCAGACGCCTGATGAAGTCGTCGGCGGAGACGAGCTTGGTCGCGTCGATGCACTCCTGGTCGGTGGCATCGAGACGCCCGTAGCGGATGTTCTCCATGACGGTGCCGGTAAACAGGTGCGGGTCCTGCAGCACCATGCCCAGCGAGCGGCGCAGCTCGCCCTTCTTGATCTTGGTGATGTTGATGCCGTCGTAGCGGATCTTGCCGTCATCGATGTCGTAGAAGCGGTTGATGAGGTTGGTGATGGTCGTCTTGCCGGCACCCGTCGCGCCGACGAAGGCGATCTTCTGTCCCGGCAGCGCATAGAGACGGATGTCGTACAGGATCTGCTTGGCGGGGGTATAGCCAAAGTCCACCCCGTCCATCACCAGCTCGCCCATCAGGGGCATGTAGGTCGTCTCGCCCGTGGCCTTGTGCGGGTGCTTCCATGCCCAGTGACCGGTGCGCGCATTGGCCTCCACCAGCTGGCCGTCCTCGTCCTTGCGCACGTTAACCAGCTCGACATAGCCCTCGTCGCGCTCGGACTGCTCGGAGAGGATCTGCAGCACGCGACCCGCGCCTGCGCTCGCCTGCGTGATGGCCGCGAGCTGCTGCGAGATCTGCGTGATGGGCTGCGTGAAGCTCCTGTTGAGCGTCAAAAACGACACGAGCGTGCCCAGGCTGATGGTGCCCGTGCCCACCGCGATGAGCGAGCCGATGATGGCACAGAGCACGTAGCTCACGTTGCCCAGGCTCATGACCACGGGCATGAGGATGTTGGAGAGGCGATTTGCCTGCATGGCGGAGTCGCGCAGCGCATGGTTGCGCTCGTGGAAGTCGTCGATGGAACGCCGCTCGTGGCAGAAGACCTTGACGACCTTCTCGCCCTGGATGGTCTCCTCGATGAAGCCGTTGACCTCGCCCAGGCGATGCTGTTGGTCGGCAAAGTGCTTGCCCGCCGCACCGCCGATCCTCCCTGCGGCCATCAGCATGAGGGCCACCATCACGAGCGTCATCATCGTCAGCGGCACGGAGAGCACGATCATCGAGACGAGCGTCATGGCGATGGTGACCGCCGAGTTGACGAACTGCGGGATGGTCTGGCTGATGAGCTGGCGCAGCGTGTCGATGTCGTTGGTGTAGATGGACATGATGTCGCCATGGCTGTGCGTGTCAAAGTAGCTGATCGGCAGGCTCTCCATGTGCTCGAACACGTCCACGCGCAGGTCGCGCAGGGTGCCCTGCGAGACGGTGACCATGGTGCGGTTGTTGAGGTAGGAGGCCGCCACGCCGATGGCCGCCACGACGAGCAGGCGCCCGATCGCGCCCGCAAGCGGGCCATAGTCGGTGGAGCCGGACTGCGCCATCGGGGTGATGTAGTCGTCGATGAGCGACTGGGTGAAGAGCGTCGAACGCAGGGTCGCAAACGCGCTCACCAGGATGCAGACGATCACGAGACAGAACTGCAGCTTGTAGTTGCGCCACACGAGCTTGAAGATCTCAATCACCGGACCGAGCGACTGTCTGTCGGCCTTGGGAGCCTTCCGCGGGCCGCGGGACGTTGCCTTGTTGCCGTTTGCCATCTTCTGTCACCTACCTCTCTGCCTTCGTGGCCGCCGCGATCTCGTGGGCAAAGGCCGGGTCGTAGCGCTGCGACAGCGGGTTTGCGGCCACCTGGCCGTCTATGCCGTCGAAGTCGGCCTCGCTGCCCGCCTTGTTCTGCGCCTCGAAGACCTCGCGGTAGATCTGGTTGGTCTCGAGAAGCTCGGCCTCGGGGGCAAAGCCCGAGACGCGTCCCGCGTCGAGCACGAGGATGCGGTCGCAGGCGCCAAAGCTGCTCACGCGCTGGCTGATGATGAGCTTGGTGGTGTCGGGAATCTGCTCGGCGAAGGCGCGCTGGATGGAGGCGTCTGTCGCCGTGTCCACGGCACTGGTGGAGTCGTCGAGGATGAGCACGCGCGGGTGCTTGAGCAAGGCGCGGGCGATGCACAGGCGCTGGCGCTGGCCGCCGGAGACGTTGGTGCCGCCTTGGTCGATCATGGTCGCGTAGCCGTCGGGGAACCGCTCGATAAACTCGTCGGCACAGGCCGCGCGGCAGGCGCGCTGGCACTCCTCGAGCGTCGCGTGCTCGTTGCCCCAGCGCAGGTTGTCGAGGATCGTCCCCGAGAAGAGCGTGTTCTGCTGCAGCACCACGGCGACCGCGTCGCGCAGGACCTCGGTATCGTAGGCACGCACGTCCTGGCCGCCCACGCGCACCGAGCCGGAGTCCACGTCGTAGAGACGGCTGATCAGGCTCACGAGCGTCGACTTGCCGGAGCCCGTGCTACCAAGAATGCCGATGGTCTCGCCCGAGCGGATGGAGAAGTCAAGGTCCTCGAGCGTCGCCTCGCCCGTGCCTGTCGCCCGGTAGGAGAAGGTCACGTGGTCGAAGTCGATCGAGCCATCGACGACCTCGGTCAGAGCATTGGCGGGACTCACGATGTCAGGCTCCTCCTCGAGCACCTCGACGATGCGCTGTCCGCTCGCCGCGCTCATCGAGATCATGACAAAGACCATGGTGAGCATCATGAGGCTCACCAGGATGTTCATGACGTAACCCAGAAGGCTCGTGAGCTCGCCAGTGGTGATATGCCCCTCGAGGATGGAGTGGGTGCCAAACCAGCTGAGCGCGATGATGCAGCCGTACATGGAGCACATCATCACGGGGCTGTTCCACGCAAGCAGGCTCTCGGCCGCCACAAACAGGTCGTGCAGCTCGTCGGCCGCGCGCTTGAACTTCTCGCTCTCGTGGTCCTCGCGCACGAAGGCCTTGACCACGCGGATGGCGGTCACGTTCTCCTGCACCGAGGCGTTGAGGTCGTCATAGCGCCTGAAGACGTTGCCAAACATGGGCATCGTCTTGAGCATGATGAAGATGAGCGCGAAGCCCAGGCCGACCATTGCCACAAAGAAGATCACCGACAGACTGGGCGAGATGATCAGGCACATGGCCAGCGACGCGACCAGCGTGATGGGTGCACGCGTGGCGATGGTGAGCACCATCTGGAAGGCGTTCTGCACGTTGGTGACGTCGGTGGTCATGCGCGTGACGAGGCCCGCCGTACTGAACTTGTCGATGTTCGAGAACGAGTAGGTCTGAACCTTCTCGAAGAGCGCGTCACGCAGGTTGGCGGCAAGGCCCGTCGAGGCCTCGGAGCCAAAGATGCCCGAGCTGGCACCGACCATGAGCGCAAGCAGCGCGCACAGAAGCATGATGATGCCCCACTTGAAGACCTGTCCCATGTCCCCCACCGCGATGCCTTGGTCGATGAGCAAGGCCATCACGTAGGGAACGAGCACCTCCAGGCCCACGGCCGCAAGCGTGAACAGCGGAGCCAGGATCGTCGCAGCCTTGTACTGCTTGAGCTGCCTCAAAAGCGTCTTGATAATGTGCATCCCTCCTCCTTCCCCCATTCATGGCATGCCGAGAACGGCCCGCCATGCCCCCAAAGAGCAACCTGACAGGTTGTCAATACCAGCAATTTTCAATGTGTGCAGCGGTGGCCGCGTGTGGAAACTGGCCAGTGGCGTATCGGATGACGTATACAGCAGACGGACGATGTGTCTGGCTAGGACTTCGGATTGTAAGAGCTGCCCAGGGCCTTTGCGCTCTCCCTACGCTAAGACTGCTCCTCCCCCGTAAGCCATGCGCGCAGATAGTATGACGATTCATGCGCTTGCCCCATGGTGACAGCACCCCTTGCTATCCCGGCCTCAAGCAGCGCCAACATCTCCGATGGGGTCTTTGCAGAGACATCTGCATGGCGAAGGAGTCGCTTGGCATCCACCTGGCGACCTCCTTTGCCCCAAGTGGCATAAGCAAGCAAGAATCAGCGGAAGGATCGTTGCACGAAAGACGAGATACAACGAGCCGGCCTCCTGGCACGCCATGCGCACCAGGAGGCCGGTTCTTTCCGGTGCCCCTCCCCCGACGGGCTGGTACCTGCGTCACAGGAGGCCGAAATGGTTAGTCGAGATCAGCTCCGTTGCTCTCGATGACCTTCTTGTACCAGTAGAAGCTCTTCTTGCGGCTGCGGGCCAGAGTGCCCTCGCCGGCATTGTTCTTGTCCACATAGACGAAGCCGTAGCGCTTGTCCATCTCGCCAGAGGAGGCGGAGACGATGTCAATGGGTGCCCACATGGTGTAGCCCAGCAGGTTGACGCCATCCTTCTCCACGGCATCGATCATGCAGCGGATGTGCTCGCGCAGGTAGTCGATGCGGTAGGAGTCGTCCACCACGCCGTCCTCGCCCACCTTGTCGTACGCGCCAAAGCCGTTCTCCACGATCATGAGCGGCTGGTCATAGCGCTCGGTGAACCAGTTGAGCGCATAGCGCAGGCCTACGGGGTCGATGGGCCAACCCCAGTCGGTCAGCTTGAGGTACTCGTTGGGCACCAGGTCGTTGGCCACGCTCTCCAGGCCCGGGATGCCCGCCTCGTAGAAGTTGTAGTCGGGGTTGTCGTCGCGCGCCGCCACGGCAAAGCTCATGTAGTACGAGAAGCCGATGTAGTCGACAACGCCATACTTGAGGGCCTCGATCTCGTCCTCGGAGATGTCGATGTCAAAGCCCATGCGCTCCCAGTAGCGGAACATGAACTGCGGGATGCGGCCCTTGGCGTGCACGTCGGCGTACCAATAGCGCTTGTGGTCCGCCCAGGTCTTCTCCATCTGGTCCTTGGGATTGCAGGTGGCCGCGTAGAGCGGGCAGAAGGCGATCATGCAGCCGATCATGGCGTCCGGGTCGATCTCGTGGCATGCCTTGACGGCCTTGGCGCTAGCGATGAGCTCGTTGACGGAGGCCTGGTACATGAGCTGCTCGGGGCAGTCGCCGATGTCCAGCACGGCGCCCTCCTGCAGCATGTGGTGCGCGATGGGGGCAGCAGACTGGTTGTTGATCTCGTTGAAGGTCATCCAGTACTTGACCTTGCCCTTGTAGCGCTCGAAGCACACGCGCGCAAAGCGCTCGAAGAAGTCGATGCAGCGCTTGTCGGCAAAGCCGTTGTACTCGGTGGCCAGGTGATAGGGCATCTCAAAGTGCTGCAGGGTAATGACGGGCTCGATGCCGTACTCGTGGCAGGCGTCGAACATGTCGTCGTAGAAGGCCAGACCTTCCTCGTTGGGCTCGGCATCGTCGCCGTTGGGGAAGATGCGCGTCCAGGCGATGGACGTGCGGAACGCCTTGAAGCCCATCTCACCAAAGAGCTTGATGTCCTCGCGATAGTGATGGTAGAAGTCGATGCCCTCATGGTTGGGGTAGTTCTCGCCCTCGATGATGCCATCGGTGATGCGACGCGGAATGCCGTTGCCGCCAGCCGTCATCACGTCAGCGATCGAGATTCCCTTGCCACCCTGATCCCAGCCGCCTTCGAGCTGATGGGCCGCGACAGCACCGCCCCACAGGAAGTCCTTCGGAAAATGAGACATTGCCACTCCCTTCCAATAAAAGCAAACATATGCTAACTACTCATTTTCGGTCCCTGCCGCGCGCTTTGCACGGGACATAGGAGCCCTATCGGCAAAAGGAGGTCAAGTTGTGTCAAAAACAGGCACGGTATCCCCCTCTCCTCTGGCTGCGTCGTTCAGTCCCTGCTTGCACCATCGCGTAAGATAGCGGCGTCACGGAAAGGAGTGGCCATGGAGCTGCTGAGGGAGTTTTGCGCCGAGAACATGACCCACGTACCAGCCGCTATCGAGGCTGGAGCGCGGCGCATCGAGCTCTGTGACAACCTCGCAGTTGGTGGAACCACACCCTCCTATGGGGTCATCAAAGCCGCCGTGGCCTTTGTGCGCGAGCATGACGTGGATGTCATGGCCATGGTCAGACCACGCGGGGGTAACTTCTTCTACCACGAGGCGGAACTCCAGAGCATGCTCGAAGACCTCTCCCTGGCCAGGTGGCTTGGTGTCACGGGCGTGGTGTTTGGATGCCTGCGTGAACGGGGCGGACACACCGCTCTTGACCTCGAGGCCATCAGGCGGTTGACGGATGCCGCCAAGGGGAATGGCGCGGGGCGCGCCGTCGGAACAGTGCCCGTAGAAGTCACCTTTCACATGGCCTTTGACGAGCTAGGCGCAGAGACGCAGCTGCAGGCAATCGACGAGCTTGCGTCGCTAGGCATCGAACGCATCCTCTCGCACGGTGGACCTGCTGGGACTCCCATACTCGACAATATCAGCCACCTCCACGAGCTCGTAGACTATGCGCATGGGAGACTCATCATCCTGCCTGGTGGCGGCATCACCTGGCAAAACGCCGAACATGTGGCAAACCTGCTTGGCGTCTACGAAGTGCATGGAACCAGAATCGTCAGGTGGTAGCGCACGCCTTTGCCGCCCCAACCGCTAAAGAAGGAGGACATCATGAGCTTTATCGACCTCTGCCACACCCGTCGCTCGGTACGAACCTTTGAGGAACGCCCCGTGGAGCAGGAGAAGATCGATCTCATCCTGGAGGCGGGACGCGTCTCCCCCACCGCCGCCAACAAGCAGCCGCAGGTCATCTACGTGCTCAGGAGCGTCGAGGCCATGGACAAGGCGCGCGAGGTGGCCGGCAGGATGATGCACAATGCGACAACGGCGCTGCTCGTGTGCTACGACTCCAATGAGAGCTGGAAGGGCGAGAACTTCGGCGAGCCCGACTACGACGGGGGCGAGGTGGATGCGGCCATCGTCACCACCTCCATGATGATGGAGGCGACCGACCTCGGCGTGGGCACGCTCTGGGTCCGTGGCTTCAACGCTCCCAAGGCGTCCGAGGTCTTCGAGCTGCCCGACCACATCCATCCCGTGTGCTTCTTGGTGCTGGGCTATCCCACACAGGCCGTGTTGGCCAAGTCCCACACCCCGCGCAAGGAGCTCGAGGAGACGGTCACCGTGCTCTAGGCATTCGCGAGACGAGCGTACGGTAGTAGACTGTGCCCGAAGGGCAACTGCCAAAGCGCTCCGTCTGCACCTCCGATTCCAGCTGGCAGGAGAAGCATGGTCTCACGCGAACTCATCGCCACCGTCTTGGTGGAAAACACCCCAGCCGAGGGGCTCGGAAGCGAGCACGGGCTCTCCATGCACCTGCGCTACGGCGGCCTCAATATTCTGCTGGACTTCGGCCAGTCCGACCTATTCGCGCAAAACGCGGAGGTGCTGGGCTGTGACCTCAGCCGTGTGGAGTTTGCCGTGCTCTCGCATGCGCACTACGACCACGCTGACGGCATGCCCGCGTTCTTTGCGCGTAACGAGCGCGCGCGGCTCTACCTAGGCGAGGCGTGCCAGGAAAACTGTTGGTCTACCAAGGGCGGCACTGCCGAGGCCCATTACATCGGCATCGGCGAAGGTTTGCTCAGGCGCTATAACGACCGTCTTGCAAGGGTGCCGACGGCAGGCGTGAGCACCATTGCTTCTGGTGTGCATCTTGTGCCGCACAGCACCCCCAGCCTCGCCGAGCAAGGCCTTCACGCAGGCATGCTCCTGCGCAAAGGCGACCAGTGGCAGGGCGACGGCTTTGCCCACGAGATGAGCCTGGTCTTCGAGCTCGACGAGACCGCACGGACCCTCGCGGTCTTCAGCAGCTGCTCGCATGCGGGACTGCCCACAATCGCACGCGAAGTGTCTGAAGCCTTCCCCAGCTGGCGCATCAGCGCCTATGTCGGCGGTCTCCATCTGGTGCATGCCAGCGAAATGGAGATTGCGCAGGTGGCAGAGGCTGTCCGCGACTTTGGGATCGATCAACTCCTCATTGGCCACTGTACCGGCACGCACGCCACCCAGCTGCTTGCGAGCCTGCTCCCAGGTCGCGTGACCTCCCTCTATCCAGGCCTCGTCTTCTCACTTGCGGGAAACGTGGGGCGGGGGGGACAGGGGACGGGTTAGTGTCCCACCCGCCCGTCCCAGAAAGGAATCCCATGGCAACCGTTCTCGAGGCAATGATGCTCATCTGCTTTGGCATCTCGTGGCCCGTCAACGCCTGGAAGGCATGGCAGGCGCGCACGGCAAGAGGAACCTCGGCAGCCTTTCTCGCGCTGATCACCCTGGGCTACGTATGTGGCATCTCGGCTAAGTTCGTGGGACACAACATCAACTGGGTCTTGGGCGTCTACATCTTCAACCTGCTAGCGCTTGTTGCCAACTGGATCATCTACCTGCGCAATCGTGCAATCGATGCGCAGGCGCAGCGTAAGGGGAGGCGATAGGGATGACGCAGGAGGAGATCGAGCGGCTTATCGCAGAGGCGCCCGGAAACGCAGCCGCCTACTCGTTTGACACGATCGAGCCCTTGGAGGAGAACCCCCTCGCGAGAGGACGCATGGCCATTCTCGGCTCGTCGGTTGCCTACGGTGCGGCGTCGATGGGACTCGCGGTTGGCGAGTACCTCTCGCGCCGACTGGGATGCGAGCTGGTCAAGTCTGCCGTATCGGGCACCACGCTCGTCACGCTCGACGACAGCTGCTACATCCCACGCCTGCACGCGGAGATTCCCAACGACCAGCCACTTGACCTGTTTGTCTGCCAGCTCTCCACCAACGATGCGACCAAGGGGCTGCCCCTCGGGTCGGTGAGCGATGCCACCGACCTCAAGGCCTTTGACACCTCGACCATCGCGGGAGCGATCGAGCACATCGTGTGCTACGCACGTCAGACCTGGGACTGCCCTATCGCCTTCTTCACCGGCAGCCGCTACGACAGCGAGCCTTACGCGCAGATGTACGAGCTCCTGCTCAAAGTGCGCGACAAGTGGAAAATCGGAATCCTCGACCTATGGGCACCGAAGGCCTTCAACGACATCAGCGACGAGCTGCGCAGCCTCTACATGCTCGACCCCATCCATCCCAGCCGCGCCGGATACCGTGACTGGTGGGGACCGGAGCAGGAGCGCCAGCTGCTGGCCTGGCTCTCGGATTCGAAGGCTTAGCCGAAGGACGCGGGAGACGGCCTTGCGACCATCCCCCGCGTCTGCAGGCGCTATGTGGTACCCAACCTAGCGGAGCAGGTCGTCGCTCAGGCTGGCAGCGTATTCGGCGAGCTTCGCAAGCCCCGCCTTGAAGTATTCGACGTCCCCGTAGCCATAGCCGATGCGGAAGCCGTGCTCCATGCCAAAGCACATGCCGTGGCAGACGAGGGCTCCGGTCTTCTCAAAGAGGTCCTCGCAGAACTCCTTGGTGGGGATGTCCCAGTCGTAGGTGAGGAAGCTCGTTGACCCCAGCGACTCGCAGGCAAGGTGGAAATGCGGCTGATCCTTCAGCCACTCGTTCAGCGCAGCACGCCCCTGCTCGCAGATGGCGCGATTACGTGCGAACAAGGCATCCTTGTGCTCGATGACGATGGCGGTGAGCAGCTCGGTGATCGGGCTCTCGCAGATAGTGTTGAACGAGCGCAGGTTCTTGATCACGTGCGTGAGGCCGAGGTCACGAGTGGCGATCCAGCCAGTGCGCAGACCGGCGCAGGAGAACACCTTGCTGGTGCCGCCCGTCGAGATGCCACGCTCGTATACGTCCACGATGCTCGCCATGTAGCCGTCACCCAGCCCGCGATAGATCTCGTCGCAGACCACGTAGGCCCCGACCGGACGCGCGATCGCAGCGAGCTGCTCGAGCTCCTCGCGGTTCATCGCATAGCCCGTCGGATTGCTCGGCGAGGTGAGGAAGATGGCCTTGGTGTGGCCGTCCACCATCTGCCCCAGCTTGCGGAAGTCGATGCCAAAACCCGTCTCGGGGCCACACACGTACGGGCGCACCTCGCAGCCGAGGGCCTCGGGAATCGACACGAACTGCTGGTAGGAGGGTACGACCACGATGACGTTGTCGCCCTTCTCGCAGAGCGCGTAGCAGGTGAGGGCATTGGCGCTCGTGCCGCCATGCACCACCATGACGTTCTCTGCAGTGATGGCAGGTGTCTCGAACATGCTGGCAAAGGCCTCCCGCAGGCGCGGCATGCCCTCGAAGTACCCGTAGTGCAGGCTCATGTGGGCGATCTCGTCAAAGGTCTCCTCCTGAGAGACGCCGCAGATCTCAAAGAGCTCCTGCATGTTCATGGGCTTGCAGCAGCTGGATCCCATGTTGTAGGTCGCGACAGCGTCAAGGGGATTGAGCCACCACTCGAGCTCGAACTTCTCGATGTTCATAGTTTGGTCCTTTCGGAGTCAGATTGGAGTCAGGTCGTCGCAATGGTCGTATGGGACTTACAGCTCGATGAGGGTGCCGACGTCCTCGGACTCGGCACGGGCCACCAGTCGCGAGATGGTGGCAAGGTCCTGAAGCGACAGGCCCGTCGAGTCGAAGACGGTGACCTCGTCGTAAGAGGTGCGCGCGGGGCTATCGCCCGCAATGACCGAGCCGATCTCGGGCAGCTCGTCGGGGAGCATTCCCTGCACGTGAGGCAGCTCGCACTCCCCCACCGTGAAGCACTGGTGCAGGTCGTCGACGACCACGTGCGCCTGTGCCAGCACGGTCGATTCGACCTCCTGCTTACCCGACTTGTCGGCGCCAACGCAGGAGATGTGTGTCCCCGGACGCACCCACTCTGCGCGCAAATAGGGCGCATAGCTGGGCGTGGCGGTCATGATCACGTCTGCCGCACGCACCGCAGCCTCCAGCGTCGACGCCTCGATGCTTGCCGCACGAGGAGCATCTGCATCCCCCAGCAGCCTGTCCACGTCTTCTACGATCGCATCGACACGTTCAGACGGCTCGCTCGGATGACGCGGATTGGCAACGAGCACACGCTCAATCTGCGGCATGCAGATGAGGTTGGCAGCGATGAGGAACGGCGCGAGTCCACCGTCGCCGCACACCGCCAGTACCCGAGAATCCTTGCGTGCCAGCCACCTTGCCCCGATGGCGCCAGCCGCACCCGTGCGATACCGCGTTATCGGCATGGCGTTGAGCAGCGCCTTGGGTGTGCCGGTCGCATAGTCGAACACGAGCGAAGTGCCATGATAGACAGGTAGTCCTGCCTGCGGATTGTCCTGATAGCAACTGATTGCCTTAAGACCCCAGAGTCCCTCGCCGTCGAGGTTTCCGCTCTTGAGGTCCATGTCGCGGACGCCCTCTGCAAACTCGTGGAAGAGCAGGGGCCAAACCGACGCGCTTCCGCGATGCTTCTCGAGGTATGCGGCCTCAACGGCATCGATCGCGAGGGGGATGGTCAGCAAATCGCCAACCTCGTTGGCATTGAGAATTCTTACCTGATCCATGGGTGCCACCTTCCGTCGTTGCATGCTCGCGCGCACCGTAGGGTGTGCTTGACATGCGATGTATTGGAAGAGGCCAGGCGCAGACGGAGACAGCTACGCGTGACTTGCCATTCGTCCGTTATCCGCCCCTGCTCCACGACCGGTGTAGGAGTGGCTTCTTGGCTTTACTATATCCGATACTCGTTATTTGCCAAATTGCATAGATCTTATGGTCTCAAGCTGGTCTATACCTACTCCTAAACTCGTCGTATTGCTTTACTACCGCTTCTATCAGGTACTTCTCAGAATGATATCAGTTCCAAATTAGTGTTTATTATCTCATTTTTAAACATCTCTTTGCATAGTATGATTCACATTCGCTCCACAGGGTAACCAAACTACGGGGAAGCAGATCGATAGAAAAAGAGCGGGGCTCATGCCCCGCTCTCCGAGTCACTCGCTATGTGAGTTGCGTTATCGCGTGCCGAAGACCGCACCAACGCCGGTGGCAAAGTGATAGTCGTAGTTGCCAACCTTCGCGTTGCCGCTCAGAGCAGCGAAGACTTCCTCAACGATACCCGCCAGAGCCAGTGCCCCAATGATGTACAGTGCGCCCATGTCCGTTCCTCCAAGCACCGCGAAACAATTTTGTAATATTTCGCTTCCTATGTTACCAATCTGTTTCTTGCTGTCAACGCGAAACGGGAACTTTGTTTGCCCCTTTGTTCCGCCTTCGGCTCGGCGCCCTTGCCATCGGATGGCTCCCTCACCGAGTCGTTAATTGATAGTCGCCTGAAGGACCGCTTGTCTCACCATCAAACAATCGCCACAAACGGACAAAAGCAACGGCCCACGTGAGGACACCTACGTGAACACCGGCAAAAGAACGCTGCCCCTCTCGGACGGGAGGGGCAGCGCTTGTCACACAGAGTTCGCTGTGGCTGCGAGACTACTTGTTCTTCTTGGAGAAACCGATCAGCGCGGCGAAGGCAGCCAAGAAGCCGATTAGGTCAAGGCCGTGGATGCCGCCCTCGTCCTGGGTGGCCTCGGCCTCGGCCTCGGTCTCGGCCTCGGCCTCGGTCTCGGCCTCGGCCTCGGCATCAGCCTCAGCCTGGACCTCCTCGACCGGCTCGACGACGTCGGCGGCAGCGGCCTCGGCGTCGAACTCAGCCATGTACTCGGCGTAGGCAAGCGGCTCGGAAAGCGTGCCATCCTCGTTCAGGCCAGAGGGAGCAAAAGGCGCGGAGAAGTCGCCGGCCTCGAGATAGGAGCGCACCTCACCCAGAAGGGCGTTGCTGCGCTCGTACACCTCGCGCGACGCCTCTGCGTGGGCCTCGTTGGCAAAGGCGATGCGCTGGGTGCCGTCAGTGATCTGCTGCATCTTGGCGTCGACCTGCTCCTGCTGGGAGATGATCTCCTTCTGCAGTGCGTCGAGATAGGCATGCACGCCATCGGCCACATCGCCGCGATGGTTGTAGGAGAGCGTGTTGAGGTCCATGAAGAGATAAGCGAGCGACTTGCTGCCGCTGTCCTGCATGGCCAGAGCCTCGTTCTCGGCAATCAGCTCGTCCTTGTAGACGCGGTTGCCCTCGTCGTCGCGCTCGAACTCGTTCTCGTTGCCCACATGCGCGGAGTCAAACTCCTCGTGGCTCGGATACAGCTCGGGGTCGACCTGCGTCAGCAGGGCGGAGTAGCTAGGCACATACACGCTGAACTCGCCGCGCGACAGGGCCTCCCACTGGATGGTGGCGATGTCCGGATCAAGGCCGGCGCGGGTCTCGAAGATGTGGCACTCCACCGTGCGGTTGTTGCCGATGGCATAGAGCTTGTCGTTTGCATTGGCATCCACGTCCGTGCCCTCGCCGCGGGCGGCCACGGAGCGCAGCATCTCGAACAGGCTGTAGTCGGAGCGAACGGGCTTGAAGAAGAGCTGCGGGTCGGCGATGGTGTCAACGGCGCCATCCTCGTCGAGGGTGTAGTCGGTGCCCGCCTTGAGGTCCTGGCCAAAGAACTTGTGGCCCTGCACGTAGCGGGTGTCCTGACCGGCGCCCTCGTCCTCGAGGCCATAGCTCTTGGCGACGTTGACCGCACCCTTGTCGTCCTTGACGAGCGTGCCCGCCTTCTCGGCAACGGCAACGAGATCGGCGGAATGCAGGCAGGTCTCAGAGTCGTCGAGGTCGACGGCAAACTGGAGGTTGCTCATGTTGGGGTTGAGCGAGGCGGTGTCGGAGGCCATGCGCACGGCGATCCACTGGTGGCCGGAGAGCTGCTGGAAGTTCCAGACCTCGTTTGCGTCGGCGATCCAGATCTGGTTGCAGTCCTGCGAGCCCTGCTCGTCGATGATGGAGCCCAGAAGCTCGACGCCCTCGCGCGCAGTGGACGCCTCGGAGAGGATGACGTCGGTCACGCTGTACTCGCCGATGCCGTTGTCCAGCAGCGGGTCCGCCTCAAAGATGGCGTCGTTGCAGGCGGTGGTGAGGGTTGCGTCCACGCTTACGCCGCACTCGTTAGTGCCAGCCTCGGAGTACGGCTTCTCCGCACCGTCCCAGTCCTCGGGCAGGTCGCGCACGAAGGTGTAGCGGTAGGTTGCGCCGGGAGAGGTGCGCGTGAAGTTGATGGCCGGATCCTGGTCGGGGCCGTTCTCCCCGCTCCAATACGTCTTGCCGTCGGTGCGCGGCTGGACGCCAAACTCCTTGAGGTAGCGGTTTGCCGCGTCCTCGGAGCGCCCGTAGATGGTCTCGCCCGTTGCGGTGAGCTCAGGCCCCATGTACACCTGCGTGCAGGCGAGCGCCGTGGTCGGCATGGCAACGAGAGAGGTTGCCGTAGCTGCGACAATGAGCGCCTTGGCGGCTTCCGAGAACCGGTGATGTCCGTACATTCTGTCATTCCTCCTTGTGCGATGGCCCTTTTGAGGGCATCCGAGTAGCGCTGGACAGTGTACGTAACAATTTCGAAACATTTTGAGGAATTCTCGCTCCTTTTTGCGAACGGCTGCTTTTACGGAGCAGATGTTGTATTTCTTATGCTGTCTGCTGTCACTCATTTAGAGATGGGGCGGAAGGCATGCCGAGAAGAGTCACTCCCCCCCCCCAGACTCGCCAAGCCGATACCAACCTGCAACGGTTAATTCCTTGTAATCTGCTAGGATATAGTTCTCCAAACCGTCCGGCATGCAGGGAGAGCCATGCAGTCCACGAGCCTCAAGGAGCGCGCCGCCTCCATCATGAGCGGCTACGACGCCCAGAACGACTTCATCCGCGAGCACAAGCGCGTCTTCCCGCGTCGCGCCATCATCTACCAGCTGCTCAACGAGATACGCAGCCTCATGTTCCCGGGCTACTTTGACGACGAGACGCTCGCCGGCGTGAGTAGCGAGAACCTCGTGGAAGAGCGCCTGCTGCGCATCGAGCGCGTGCTGGGCGACCAGGTCTTCCGCGCCCTGCTCTACGATGACTGCAACCTCGACGAGGAGGTGGCCCGCGAGCGTGCAACCACCGTCGCCGACGCGTTTGTCGCCGCGCTGCCGCGCATCCAGCGCCTCATCCTCAAGGACGCCGAGGCGGCCTTCGAGGGCGACCCGGCAGCCCACAGCCGCGAGGAGGTCATCCTCTGCTACCCCGGCCTGCGCGCCATCTTTGTGCACCGCATCGCCCACGAGCTCTACGTACAGGGCGTGCCCCTCATCCCGCGCCTGATGAGCGAGAAGGCCCACAGCGAGACGGGCATCGACATCCACCCCGGCGCCACCATCGGCGAGTACTTCTTCATCGACCACGGCACGGGTGTGGTCATTGGCGAGACCACCGAGATCGGCACCCACGGCAAGATCTACCAGGGCGTCACACTGGGCGCCACCTCGACCCGCAAGGGCCAGGCGCTCTCCGGCACCAAGCGTCACCCCACGCTGGGCGACTACGTGACCGTCTACTCCAACGCCAGCGTGCTGGGCGGCAACACCTACATCGGCTCTGGCTCGGTCATCGGCGGCAGCGCCTTTGTGGTGGAGTCCGTGCCCGAGAACGGCCGCGTCTTCGTCAAGGACCAGGAGATCGTCATCCGCCAGTTTGGCAGTCCCGAGCCCGTCTGGTGCTACCAGATCTAGGGCCCGCTACTGCTGCTGCCACGCGATGAGCAGGTCGACCACAAGCCCATAGGACCTCACGCCGGAGCTCTCGCCAAAGCTCTTGAGGTACGTGTCGTTGACGGTGGCGCCCACCTTCTCGAAGGTGCCCTCGTAGGCGTCATAGGCCTCGTGGGTTGCCAGGCGGTCCGCCCACACGAGCGCGACCCCCTCCCCCACGTCGCCTTCCGCCGCATCCTGCAGCAGCTGCACGGCACGCTCGCCATCCGCCGCATAGAGCGCGTTCCAGCAGTACACGAAGGCGTTGTAGGAACCGGAATAGCGCAGGCGCACATCGTCGCTTGACGAGCAGGCGAGGTAGGCGGCAAAGTTGGCCTCCTGCTCGCCGGCCAAGCCCAGCCGATGGGCCGCCTCGTGGCACATGATAAAGGGCAGGTCGGCCGGCGGGTCGTTGAGCGGCACGCCCGACTCCCCCGTCGGCGCCCAGAAGATGCCCGTATGCCCGCTGTAGAGCAGCGGCTCGCCGTACAGGAGCAGCGCCTTCACCGGACGCGTCGAGCCGGCAAAGATGGGTTGGCCCTGCGCAAGACCCGCATACGATGCGCCGGCAATGCGCGCGAGCTCGTAGAAGTCCTGCTCGGTAAGGGAGCCGTCGCCATTGCGCGGCACCTCGGGCGCCAGCGAAGCCGCCTCCCGCAGGTAGTGCTCGGTTGCGGCAACCAGCTCGTCGGTGGAATACTCCCGCACCTCCAGGCCCAGCTCGCCAGCCAAAGGCGGTGCGTAGTGGTTGAGCGCCCAGCCCGCCACAAACGAGAAGAGCGTCCACGCACCGACAAGGGCCACCCAGGAGAGCCATGCGAGCAGCCGCCCGCGGCCGCACAGGCACCTGACTAGCGTGACCACCGCCGCAACGACAAGCGCCACCACCAGAAAGTCCCAGAGGGCAAACGGCACCATGCCCGTCAGGGTGGCCAGAAGGTCGAGCCACGCCTTGGAGAGGTTCCGATAGGCGGGAAAGAGGACGTCGCCCCAGCGCGAGAAGAGCGCCATCAGCGCAGGACAGGCAGCCAGAAGCACAGCGGAGACGGCGAGACGCGCTCCCGTACCACGGTCTGTCTTGCCGTCCGCCCTCATCTGGCTAGAAGAGCTCGCGGAGGACCTGGGCCAGGCCGTCCTCCCACACGGGCGCGCAGACGATGTCCGCCGCGTCCTTGACCACGTCCTCGGCATTGCCCATGGCCACACCGCAGCCGCAGTAGCGGATCATCTCCAGGTCGTTGGTGCCATCGCCAAAGGCGTAGGCATCCTCCACGGAGAGCCCCAACCGCTCCAGAACCACGCCGATGCCCTTTGCCTTGGAGATGGCCGTCGGGTAGAGCTCGAAGGTGCCCTCTCCCCCGTGGCCATCGCAGCTGATCTTAGGCCCCAGCACCTCGGCCACCCGGGCCGTCACGGCCGGACGCTCCTCGGTGGGTATCAGCGTCTCCATCTTGATGGCCTGCGGCAGCACCTGGTCCACGTCAAACTCGTAGGTAAAGATGTCACCATGCCCGCCTCCGGAGAAGAACTCCCGCATGGCACGGTTGGTTGGCAGCGTGTAGATGTTGCGCGCACAGGCGATGAGGTACTCGGTGCCGAGCTCCTCCAAAAAGTCGATGACCCCATGCGCCAGCTCGAGGTCCATGCGCTCCTCGTAGAGCGACTCGCCGCCCATCTCCACATAGCCGCCGTTGAGCAGCACAAGGCCGTCAAAGCCAGGCTCCAGGAGCTCCCGCGTCAGCAGCAGGCGCGGCCGGCCGCTCGACAGAAAGATCTTGTGGCCAAGCCCCTGCACGCGCGCAAGCTCCGCACGCAGCGCCTCGGAAGGGCGCCGATTGTTGTGATAGCTGTCGATGAGCGTACCGTCGACGTCAAAGAAAAGCGCTGCCATGTCCCTCATCCACTGTGCGAATCCCCATCCCTAACCGTAAAAGCTTAGCTGGTTTTGGAGATGCCCACAATGGCAGACACGGCAGCGCTCCGTCTGCTTTTGTGCAGGTATGCGTTAGTGGAGCGAGCCCTTGTTGACGAGCGTGTCGGCCGTGAGCACGAAGAACTCCTTGCCGGCGACGATGTCCTCGGTCGCGGCGATGTAGTCCTTGAAGTGCTGGGCGTCGCGGTGGGCGGCGTAGGCCTCGGCACTGGCATAGACCTCCCAGAACACCCAGCGGTTGGGGTCGTCAGCCAGCGTGGTGGCGTACATCACCAGCACGCCCGGCTCCTCCTCGATGGCCTTGCGCATGTTGGCGGTGATGGCTGCGAGAAACGCCTCGTCGTTGCCAGGCTTGACGTCGACAAAGACAAGGTGCGGCTCGATCTGGTTGGGGCCGTCCACAAAGAGCGGCTCGGGCTTCTCCAGCATGAGGCGCGGCGTGACAGGGAACACCGCGCGGCCCGTCAGCACCTTGCCAGCCATCTGGACAAAGGCACCAAACTGCTCGGAGGCCGCATGCACGTTGTAGGCATCGTCGTCGGCGTAGACCTCAAAGACGTAGCAGGTCTTGGGGTCGTCGGGCACATGGGTACTGTACATGGCCAGCGTGCCCGGCTCGACCTTGATGGACGTGGTGAGGTTGTGCGAGCCGACCTCGTTGAAGGCCTCCTCGTATGCCATGTCGCGTTCGAGCCTAAACAGACGGGTGATCATGGTGCTCTCCTTCTCTCGTAAACTCTGCTGCTTGGAACCGTTTGCAATGCGCGGGATGCGTCAGCCGACGAGGCGGCGATAGTTGTCGGCCCAGATGGCCTGGCGCTGCTCGCCGGTGATGTGCATGTCGTCGATGGCGGCGAGGATCTCGGCCGTGGCACCCGCAGGCAGGATGCCCAGCGGCGCGTCGGTGCCAAAGACCACGTGGTCGGCACCGTAGTAGTCGACCGCGAGGTCGAGCGCGCGGGGGTTGCCCAGAATAGCCGTGTCCACGTAGAACTTGCGCATGTCGGCAGCCTGGTCAGCCGGCAGGATACGGTCGACGCGGCCCGCGAAGAAGGGCACCATGCCGCCCGCGTGATGGCAGATGACCTTGAGATCTGGGAACTCCTGCAGAAGCCCCGCCTGCACCATCTGCAGCATGGCCTGGGTGAGCTCGTACTCCCAGCTGAAGACCAGGTTGTTGTCGGGCTTGCGCAGGTCAAAGACGGGATGTAGCCACGCAGGGGCACCAACCTCGGCAAGCGCCGCAAAGAGCGGGCGGAAGTCTGGGTCGGCGATGCTCTTGCCTAGGGCACGAGTGAAGATCTGCACGCCCACCACGTCCGGGTCGCCGGCAACCTGCTCGCGCACGATGCGCACGGCCTCGTCGATGTTGTTCATGGGCACCATGAGCACGGCGGCCTCGAACATGTCGCGGTTTGCGCGCAGCATCTCCAGAAGCTCGTCGTTTGCCATCTGGCAGAGCTCGGCGGCCTCCTCCGGTCCGACGTAGTCCTCGGGCAGCGCGTTCACGTGGCTGATCACCTGGCGCGTCTCGCCATCCCAATGCGAGCGGCGCAGGTCCATGTCGGTCAGCACCGGGTTGTTGAAGAAGGCGTAGCGCTCCGGAATCGCCGGCTCGACCTCACGCATCCTTGCGTAGAAGCGCTCCGGCAGCACATGGGCAAACACATCGATCTTGGTCATGACTTCCCCCGTCTCTAGATGGGTGCTCAGCAAAAGTATGCGCCCGCGTTGGCCCAACGGCAAAGCATCAAATGCGGCCTGCGTCCACAAGTGGACAGAAGCCTGCGAACGTCTACCGCACGTAGGGATTCCCACTGCCCGACGCGTCGGCAAACAGGTGGTCCATGCCCAGCGCCCGCATGCGCACCGTCAGGTCTACCAGCTCCTCCGCGGGAACCGGGAAGCCCGAGAGTATCCACGAGAGGGCCATCGAGGTCGAGGCGTCCGCGTGGTACTCGGTGGCAAAGCGCAGGGCCTCGGGCATGGGCTCGTCTCCCCACAGCCGCTGGTGCCAGGCAAGGTCGAAGGCACGCGAGTGCTCGAAGAGGTGGTCGCGCAGGCAGTTCTGGCCGCTCATGGCGCAGGCCTGCCTCATAAAGGTGCCGTGCGCGCGCATGCGCTCGTACGACACCAAAAGCGACGTGCCGAAGTCGAACCCCTCGTCCTCGCCCTCGAACTCGGTGATTATGAGCTTGTCGTAGGTGCGACAGATCAGGTCGTCCTTGTCGAGAAAGTGGTTGTAGAAGGTCTGCCGAGCCACGCCCGTACGCTCGAGCAGCCGCTTTACCGTGATCCGCTTGAGCTGCTCGCCCTCCTGCTCCACGAGCTTGAGCAGCGCCTCCATGATCAGTTGCTCAACATCGATAGCCATCAGGCCCTCCATCCCGATGATGCGACGCCGCGCCTCTACAGGTCGCCAAGTTCCTCGCCGTTGGTGGCAATCACGCGCTGGTACCAGTAGAAGCTCTTCTTGCGACTGCGGTCGTAGGTGCCCCTGCCCTCGTCGTCCAGGTCCACGTAGATGAACCCGTAGCGCTTGGACATCTCGCAGGTGGACATGCTCACCAGGTCGATGCAGCCCCACGGCGTGTAGCCCATGACCTCGCAGCCGTCCTCGATCGCCTCGGCGATTGCCGTGATGTGCTGGCGGAAGTAGTCGATGCGGTAGTCGTCGTCGATCGTGCCGTCGGGGTTTACCACGTCGTGCGCGCCAAGGCCGTTCTCCACGATAAAGAGCGGCTTCTGGTAGCGGTCCCAGAGCTCGATGAGCGAGTAGCGCAGGCCCTCGGGGTCAATCTGCCAGCCCCAGTCGCTCGTGGGCAGGTAGGGGTTCTTGACGCCGGTGGCGAGGTTGCCGCCCACCTTCTCGCGCTGCGCGGCGTCGATGGAGTCGACCATCGTGTTGTAGTAGCTGAAGCTCACGAAGTCCACCGGATACTGCGCGAGAATGGCCTCGTCGTCCAGGCCGAAGTCGACGTGGATGCCCGCGCGCTCCCAGTACCGTTTGACCCAGAGCGGGTAGCGACCGCGCACCTGCACGTCGGAGTAGAACATGTTCTCTCGGTTCTTGGCCTGCGCCTTTATCTGGTTGCGCGGGTCGCAGTCGAGTGCGTAGGTGGTCGTCTTGGTGAGCATGCAGCCCATGAGGGCGCCGGGGCACATCTCGTGCAGGGCCTTGGTGGCGAGCGCGGAGGCCACAAACTGGTTGTGCACGCTCTGGTAGACCATCTCCTCGCGCCTCTCGGCCGGATAGCGCTCGGCACAGTAGCCGATGGTCGTCCACGGGTGACGGAACACGGAGTCGATCTCGTTGAAGGAGAGCCAGTACCTGACCAGGTGGCCGTAGCGCGCGAAGCAGGTCTTGGCAAAGCGCACGAAGAGGTCGATCACGCGGCGGTCGTACCAGCCGTCAAAGTGGTCGGCCAGGTAGACCGGCTGCTCGTAGTGGTGCAACGTCACCAGCGGCTCGATGCCCTTCTCCCTCATGTAGGTGAAGACGTCCTCGTAGAACCTGAGGCCCGCCTCGAGCGGCTCCTCCTCGGTGCCCGTGGGGTACAGGCGCGTCCACTGGATGGAGAGGCGCAGCGTCTTGAAGCCCATCTCGGCAAACAGGTCGATGTCCTCGCGCCAACGGTGGTAGAAGTCGACGGCATGTCGCTTTGGGTAGCGGTGCGTGTCCGTGGAGGCCTCGGCCTCCCTCACCTGCGCGTCGGTAATGCCGTGCAGCGCTGCGTAGTCGCTCTTGTCCACGTCAGGCTTGTAGGTGGTGCAGTCGGCCACCGAGAGGCCTTTGCCGCCCTCGTCCCAGCCACCCTCGTACTGGTTGGCGGCCGTCGCGCCGCCCCACAGGAACCCCTCCGGAAAACGCGCCATGCTCGTCCCTCCCCGTGCAATTCCCATTTGTGTCATGTGCCATGCTAGCAAAGGCACCGCGGCTTGCCGATGCATGTGCTGACGCGACGGCAGAACCGCTCGGTAAGCAGGCGGCATGGGCACATATGCAAGCGGGCCCGGTGCCATCTGCACCGGGCCCGCCGCATCGCGTTTATGCCCACAGGGGCGTTGAGGGTCGTGCGTTACTTGGCCGCGTGGCCGCCAAACACGTCGAACTCCATCGTGTCGAGCTTGGCGTCGATGGAGGCGATCTCCTCGGCCGTGATGGCCACGCTCGCGGCACCGAAGTTCTCCTTCAGGCGATGCAGCTTGCGGGTGCCGGGGATGGGGATGACGTGCGGCTCCTTGTTGATCATCCAAGCGAGGGAGAGCTGGCCCATGGTGCACTGCTTCTCGTCCGCCATGGCCTGCAGCAGGTCGAGCAGGGCCTTGGCCTTGGCAAATCCCTCCTCGGTGTACTGCGGCATGCGCTCGCGGAAGTCCTGCTTGCCCTCGAACTTCGACTGCGGCGTGTAAGCGCCCGTGAGGAAGCCGTTGGCCATCGGGCTGAAGGCAACGTAGGAAATGCCCAGCTCGACGCAGGTGGGGAAGATCGCCTCATGCTGGCGCGCCATCATGGAGTAGCGGTTCTCGATGGCGGTGACCGGAGTCACGGCGTGGGCGCGGCGCAAGTACTCCTCGGTCGTCTCGGAGATGCCCCAGGCGCGGACCTTGCCCTCGCGGATGAGCTCGCCTATGGTCTCGGCAACCACCTCTGGCTCGACCTTGGGGTCGATGCGATGCTGGTAGTACAGGTCGATGCAGTCGATGCCCAGCCTGCGGAGCGACCCCTCGCAGCTCGCGCGAATCGTCTCGGGGCTGCTGTCCATGACGAGATTGTTGTTGGCGTCGTGATGCACGCCCATCTTGGTGGCGATGACAACCTCGTCGCGGACGCCCTGCAGGGCCTTGCCCACCAGCTCCTCGTTGTATGAGATGGAGCCATCAGCCTTCACGCCGATGTAGCACTCAGCAGTGTCGTAGAAGTCGTAGCCAATCTCGTGCGCCTCCCGCAGCAATCTGATGGCCACATCGTCGTCGGTCGGATCTCCGTAAGCGTGGCTAAAGCCCATGCAACCGAGGCCAACCGGATTCACGTATAGGCCGCTCTTGCCAAGCTGCAGCTTTTCCATTGGTCGGTCCTCTCTCTCGGTGCGCCATTGAAACCATTCTCGCGCCAGTTCTGTGCAGGAACAATCTCACGTTTCGATAGCCTTAATTAGCGGGGCTAATCTTTGGCTCTCTGTATCAAGTATCAGACGTGAGAGGCCTGTCCCGGCCGTCCCCCTTGCAAAGCCGCCATGCATGTGGCACACGCCCAAGCCACGCTAGCCAAGCAGAGGCATCAGCTACTTCCCGCTGTCGCCATAGTTTGAGAGCACGCGAGCGGAGGGGTCGTCCACATCGCAGCCCTCCCATGACGTGTTGGGCATCCAAAATCCCGCCACCATCGGCGCCTGGCCTGGGTAGTACCGCTCAAAGATCTCGCGATAGAGGAGCGACTCCTTGGTAAAAGGCTGCACAAAGTCGTAGCGCTGGCGCCTCTGCTCAAACTCCTCGTCCGAATAGCAGCTCTCTGCATATTCCTTAAGATAGTCCACCATCGAGTGACCGACCGCGTCAGAAAAGGCCGCCTTCTCACGCCAGAGGATACCATCGGGCAAAAGACCCGTGCCCTCAAACGCATGACGGAGCAGGTATTTGCCCTTGCCGTAGGTGTTGAGCTTCATCTGCGGGTCGAGCGACATCACGTAGTGCACAAAGTCAAGATCGCCAAAGGGAACGCGCGCCTCAAGCGAGTTCACCGAGATACAGCGGTCGGCACGAAGCACGTCGTACATGTGCAGCTCACGTAGGCGCTTCTGTGCTTCCTCCTGAAACGCGGCGGCCGAAGGCGCAAAGTCGGTGTACTTGTAGCCAAAAAGCTCGTCAGAGATTTCGCCAGTGAGCAGTACGCGGATGTCGGTGCGCTCGTGGATGGCCTTGCACACCAGGTACATTCCGATACTCGCACGAATGGTAGTGATGTCGTAAGTACCCAGAAGCACCACGACATCCTCCAGCGAGGAGATGACGTCGGAGGGAGTCATCAGAATCTCGGTGTGGTGGCTCCCAATGTACCCAGCGGTCTCGCGCGCGTACTTGAGGTCGATGGGATCCTCCTCCATGCCTATCGCGAAGGTCTCGATAGGCACGTCAAGCTCCTGTGCGGCAATGGCGCAGACGAGCGACGAATCCAGCCCTCCCGAAAGCAGAAACCCCACCTTGGTGTCGGACACGAGGCGCTTGCTCACGGCTCGGGTGAGCTTCTTGCGAATGTTGTCGCAAGCGGTCTCAAGGTCATCGGCGCAGGTGGCGTCGACCTTTGCGATGTTGCAGTAGCACACGAAGCGCCCGTCCTGGTAGTAATGTCCGGGAGGGAATGGCCTGATTTCGCGCACGAGACCGACGAGGTTCTTGGGCTCGCTCGCAAAGACGATTGCGCCGTGGTCGTCGTAGCCATAGTAGAGCGGCCGGATGCCAATAGGATCTCGTGCGGCTATAAAGCCTTGAGCCTCGCCGTCATAGATGATGCAGGCAAACTCGGCATCAAGCGTGGCAAAGAAGCTCGTACCGTACTCGCGATAGAGCGGAAGGATGATTTCGCAATCGCTGTCGCTCTCAAACCGATAGCCTCTCTCGCGTAGGTCCTCGCGGATGCGCTCGAACCCATAGAGCTCTCCGTTGCAGACAGCAAAGCTACCATCGAGCTCGAATGGCTGCATACCCTCGGGCGTGAGTCCCATGATCGAGAGCCGATGAAAGCCCATAAGGCCATGACCCGTATCGATGACGCGTGAACTGTCCGGCCCTCGCGAGACCGTACGCTCAAAGCCCTCCATAAAGGCATCGAGCTCAACCTCCTCGCTACAGTAACTCATGATTGAGCACATAGAAATCTAGCCTCCATCTGATAGGGGTATCAGGAACAGCCACCAATGTGGTGAGAAGACGACGCATAGAAAAACGTGGCGCAGCCAAGGCTGCGCCACGTAGGGGGATATGGCTCAGCCTCTAAACGTAAAAGAGCATCTGGTTATAGCTCGGAACAGGCCAGTAATCCTCTCCGCAGAGACGTTCCATGGCATCGACCTCCGCGCGCAGCGCCTCCATTGCAGGGATGACCTCATCGCGACAAAGGGCATCCTGTTCGGAGGGGTTAGTCTTCCTGTTGGCGTGAGCCGCCAGCTGCTCAAGCTGTGAGGTGAGGTCGTAGATGGTGTCGATGCCGTTGGTGAGCCGCTCGACGATGTCCTTCTCGGCCCGTGAGGCGACACCAAGCTCCGCCTTGATGGCAACGCTGTTCGCAAGGTCGCCGGAGTAGCTCATGAGCGCCGGTAGATACATGTGGCGCGCCATGTACGACATCGTGTTTGCCTCGATGTTGATCAGCTTGGCATACTGCTCGGCCTTGGCGACGTAACGGGCGTGCAGCTCCGCCTCGGAGAGGACACCGTAGTTCTCAAATAGTGCGATGTTGTCGGGATCCATGAGGGCGCCAAGGGCATCCGGAGTCGTCTTGAGGTTCGGCAAGCCACGACGCTCGGCCTCAGCAGCCCACTCGTCGGAGTAGCCGTTGCCATCGAAGATGATGCGCTGGTGGTCGCGGAAGGTGTGGCGCACGAAGCGCATGGCCACAGTCACGAAGTCCTCGCTGCTGCGATCTGCCACATAGTCGCAAAAGCGCTCGCACTGCTCGGCCACGGCCGTGTTGAGTACCACGTTGGGATCAGAGAGGTTCTGCTGCGATCCGCACATGCGGAACTCGAACTTGTTGCCTGTGAAGGCGAAGGGGGAGGTGCGGTTACGGTCGGTATTATCGCGCAGGATGGCAGGCAGCTGCGGGATGCCCAGGTCCATCATCTCCTGGCTTGCGACATCGACGTGTTCTTTGTGGATGAGGGCCTCCACAACGGGCGAGAGCGCATCACCCAGAAAGACCGACACGACCGCAGGCGGTGCCTCATTGGCCCCCAGGCGATGGTCGTTGCCTGCGGACGCCACGCTCATGCGCAGCAGATCGGCATGCTCGTCCACGGCAGCGACCAAGCAGGCAAGGAACACAAGAAACTGCAGGTTGTGCTCGGGGTCGGGTCCAGGCTCCAGCAAGTTGGTATCATCGGCGCTAATCGACCAGTTGTTGTGCTTTCCCGAACCGTTAACGTACTCGAAGGGCTTCTCGTGCTGTAGGCACACCAGGCCGTGATGGCTGGCCAGCAGCTTCATCTTTTCCATGGTCAGCAGGTTGTCGTCGACTGCCGTCGACCCTGCCTCGAAGACCGGTGCCAGCTCGTGCTGGCAGGGTGCAACCTCATTGTGCTTGGTCTTGGCTGGGATACCCAGCTTCCAGAGCTCGTCATCGAGCTCCTTCATATACTCGCTCACCGTGGGGCGGATAGCACCGAAGTAGTGCTCCTCGAGCTCTTGACCCTTTGCAGGAGGCGCGCCAAAGAGGGTGCGACCCGTGAGGATGAGGTCAGGACGGGCCTTGTAGTCCTCCTCCTTGATGAGGAAATACTCCTGCTCCGGACCAATGGTCGTGAAGACGCGCCGAGGTGCCCTGCCAAAGAGGGCGAGCACGCGTTTGGCCTGCTTCTCCAACGCGTTTTGGCTGCGCAGAAGTGGCGTCTTCTTGTCGAGCGCCTCACCGGTGTAGGAAATAAAGGCGGTGGGGATGCAGAGCACCTCGTCCTTGATGAAGGCGGGACTCATTGGATCCCACACGGTGTAGCCGCGGGCCTCGAAGGTAGCGCGCAGGCCGCCGGAGGGGAAGCTCGAGGCGTCGGGCTCGCCACGTACCAGCTCCTTGCCGGAGAAGGCCATGAGGATGGTGCCATCACCGTTGGGGGTGAGGAACCCATCGTGCTTCTCGCTCGTGATGCCCGACAGCGGCTGGAACCAATGCGTGAAGTGCGTGGCGCCCTTCTCGAGCGCCCACTCCTTCATTGCGTGGGCGACCTCGTTGGCGATGCCCAGATCGAGGGGTGCTCCCTCGTCGATGACGCGCCTGAGCTCTTTGTAGGTGGGCTTGGGCAGACGCTCCTGCATGTCCCGGTCGTCAAAGAGCAACTCGCCCCACTCGGCACTCACTTTGTCAATGGCCATGATGTCTCCTCTCTTAAGGATTGAGCGCAGTTTCATGCAGCCCATGGCGGCGTCCTTGCTGCCCGCGGACGCCGCCATGGCGTCCACTATGGATAAAGTGGATTTGGACAGCCCCATGGGAAGAGACCTTATCGCCCGTCTGTTTCGCGCTTTTGCGCCGGGATGTATGCGTCTTGCTGCCTTCTCGTTTCGTCCAAGTTGCGGCAGCCATGGGACACAGATTTGTCTTTTGAAGCGTTTACCTGCTCATTTGTTTTCAAGGGTTTCGTTAACACGCCTGCCATGCGCAAGAATTCTGTACGACACCTTGGCAAAACCTAGCCGACATAGTGGCTCAATCAATCCGACATAGAAGGGATACGGAGCCGATACCGTCTCTCCCTACCATGTCGACGAGGCTCTCGTTGTCATGAGGAGGAGGGGTGTTCCATGCTGAGAGATGTGTCGGTCCGCGAGCTCCCCACTGGCGAGCGCCTGCGCATCGTCAAGCACCGCTTCATGCCCATCGGTCTCGACGAGGCAGAGGTGTCCTACCTGCCCCGTGCCTGCGTGATCACGGGAATGCATGGGGACGAGCTCGAGGGGCAATACGTCATCTATGAGCTGGTCCGCCGCCTGCAGAGCCAATCCCAGAACCTCGCGGGCGTGATCGACGTGTACCCCGCCGTCAACCCCATGGGCATGGGTGCCATCGAGCGCGGCATCCCGCAGTTCGACCTCGACATGGACCGCATCTTCCCCGGCAGCCACGACGCCTCGCCCTTCGAGGCGATGGCGGCTGACCTCGTCGAGGACGTACGTGGGGCCCAGGTGGCCTTCGATCTGCACGCCAGCAGCATCTTCCTGCGGGAGCTCCCGCAGATCCGCGTCAACGAGGAGTCAGCGGAACGTCTCCTGCCCCTCGCACAACAGGCCAACGTCGACTATGTCTGGGTTCACGAGAGCGCCGTCGTGCTCAAGGGGACCTTCGCCTACAGCATGAACAGGCTCGGGGTTCCCACGCTGGTGGTGAAGGCGGGCGCCGGCATGCGGATCACCCCCGAAGTGGGCGAGCAGCTCGCCATCGGCATCCTGTCGGTGCTGGTGCAGGCGGGCGTATGGACGGGACCGCTGCCACTGGTCCGCTCTCCGCTGGTGGGCACCGACGACATGGTGGGCTACCTGCACGCCGAGGTGGCGGGGATGTTCGTGCCGTGCATCTCGTTTGGCAGGGAGGTCAGGCAGGGGCAGGTTGTCGGACGCATCTTCGACTGCGGATCGGCGACGGTGCTGCAGGAGTTGCGCTCGCCGGTGGACGGACTGCTCTTCACCCTGCGCGAGTATCCCCTCGTCTATCCCGGCAACCTCATCGCCCGCGTGTTGGGAGGCGCATCATGCTAGAGGAGCACATCCTGTCGCTCGAGCTTCCCTACCGCGACCCGCTCGATGTGCGCGCCTTCACGTTTGGAATCGACGCGAGGGGCAAGGCGTTGGGCAAGGGAGGCGACGCAAGCACCCTCGAACGCTCGCTCTGCGTGGTGGCAGGCATCCGGGGTGACGAGATCCTCCAGACGCTCGTCTGCGCCTTGCTCGTGGAGCAGCTCGAGCGGATGGAGCGCTCGAAGGCGCTGGTGCCCGGACGGCTCATACGCGTCATCCCCTGCGCGAACCCAACCTCGATGGGCATCGGGCGCCGGTTCTGGCCACTCGACAAGACCGATATCAACCGGTCGTTCCCAGGCTCGCCTGGTGGCGAGACGACACAGCGCATCGCCGCAGGGCTCTTCGAGCAGGTACGTGGCTTCGTGTACGGCGTCCACCTGAGCAGCTTCTACCTCGAGGGTGACTTCATCCCCCACGTGCGGGTGATGCAGGGGCCGGGCGAGCGGGGCAACCACGGATCGGACTTCTGTCTTCCGTACGTGACCCACTACGAGCCCGGTTCGTTCGACACGACGACGCTGCACTACAACTGGCGCCGGTGCGGAACGGAGGCCTACAGCTTCTACACGCGCAAGACGACGGTGGCCGACGAGGGCATCGCGAGCGAGGCGGTGCGCTCGCTGCTGCGGTTCATGGGTGCGCGCGGCCTGACGTGCAAACGCTTCCACGGTGGGAGCCGCTCCTTCGAGCTGGCCGAGCGCGCGCTGGTACCCGTGCACGTGCCCGTGGGCGGTGTGTGCTGTCCGGTGGTGCGCGTGGGCGATGTCGTGGGGAAGGGACAGCTGCTGGCCACGATCAGAGACCTGCTCTGCGGCCACGTGACGGCACGAGTGGTGGCGCCCTGTAACGGAGTGGTCTTCTATCACGCTCGGACACCGCTGGTCAACGAGCGGACGCTGGCATTCCAGATCGTACCGGACGACGCAGACGAGGTGACCCCTCCCCTGGCGTAGTACACCGGGCGAGAGCAGGCAAGGACAAGGGAGGAGAGGACAGCCATGGCAGATCGAGCGACGAGCGGGCTGTATCGACCGGAATTCGACCATGACGCGTGCGGCATCGGCGCCTTGGCGCATCTCAAGGGAGAGCGCTCGCACCGCATGGTCGATGACGCGCTCTCGGTGCTCGTCAACCTCGAGCACCGAGGTGGCAAGGGACTCGAGCCCAACACCGGAGACGGCGCGGGAATCCTCTTCCAGGTGCCGCACCGCTTCTTCCGCAAGGAGGCGCAGAAGTGCGGGCACCTGCTGCCCGACGAGGGAGACTACGGCGTGGCCATGCTCTTCTGCCCGCAGGACGAGCGCGGGGTGGCCGATGCCCGCCGCATCTTCGAGGACGGATGCGCCACCGAGGGGCTTCCCGTGCTCTTCTGGCGCGAGGTACCCGTTGACGACCACGACCTCGGAGCCACCGCGCGCGCCTGTATGCCCACCATCCTGCAGGCCTTCGTCGCCCGCCCGCAGGACACAGACGCAGGAGAGGACTTCGAGCGCAAGCTCTACGTGTGTCGCCGCACCATCGAGAAGCGCGGCGACGCCTCCCACGAGCTCGAGGGGAAGATCTTCTACATCTGCTCCATGAGCTCGCGCACCATCGTGTACAAGGGCATGCTGGTGTCCACGCAGATGCGCCGCTTCTACCTCGACCTCAACGACTCCGCCGTGGAGAGCTCGCTCGCCCTCGTGCACTCGCGCTACTCAACCAACACCACGCCGAGCTGGGAGCGCGCGCATCCCAACCGCTACCTCATCCACAACGGCGAGATCAACACGCTGCGCGGCAACGTCAACTGGCTGCGGGCGCGCGAGCCGCACCTCTACTCCCCCGTGCTCGGTTCGGACATCCGCAAGGTGTTGCCCGTCATCAACCGCGAGGGTTCCGACTCGGCCATCCTCGACAACGTGTTGGAGTTCCTGGTCATGAACGGCCGCGACATCGCCCGCTCCATGACCCTCATGATTCCCGAGCCCTGGGAGCGCAACGACCAGCTCTCGGACGCGCGGCGCTGCTACGACGCCTACCAGTCCATGCTCATGGAGCCCTGGGACGGACCGGCAGCCATCGCCTTCTCCGACGGCGTGCGCATGGGCGCGGTGCTCGACCGCAACGGCCTGCGGCCGGCCCGCTACTACGTGACGCGTGACGACCGCCTCATCCTGTCGAGCGAGGTCGGCGCCATCGACATCGACCCGAGCATCATCCTGCAGGCGGGGTGCCTGGGTCCGGGCGAGATGCTCGTGGTCGACCCAGGTCAGGGACGCGTAATCTGGAACGACGAGCTGCGCGACGGGTACGCGCGGGCCAAGCCATTCCGCAGCTGGCTCGACACCGAGACGATCGACGTAGCCAGTCTCCCCCTGCCACCACGGGACGAACCGAGCACCGACGACGTGAGCCTCACCCAGCGACTCGCCCGCCACGGGTACCACTTCGACGACGTGGAGGAGGTCGTGCGTCCCATGGCCGCCACCGGCTCGGTCCCCCTGGCCTCCATGGGCTCCGACGTGCCCCCGGCGGTCCTCTCGCGGCACCCCCGCTCCTTCTTCGATTACTTCAACGAGCTCTTTGCGCAGGTCACCAACCCGCCGATTGACGCGCTGCGCGAGTCCATGGTGACTTCCGATGTGCTCTACCTGGGCAATCACGGCAACCTGTTGGAAGACAGCCGCGACAGCTGCCGCCTCCTGCGCCTCTCGGGCCCCATCCTGTCCGAGGAGGACTTCGCGCGCATCAGGGGCATCGCGCGCGTGGGCTTCCGTGTAGCAAGCTTCTCGGCGACCTATCCCGCCGACAGCGGCCCCGATGCGCTGGAGCATGCGCTTCGCGAGCTTGACTGCTCCGTCGAGGCTGCCGTGCGGGACGGCGCCAACATCGTCATCATCTCGGACCGCGCTGGTGAGGGCCAGGTACCCATCCCGTCACTCCTGTCGTTGGGAAGCATCCACAACCACCTCATCCGCACTGGCATCCGCATGAAGACCGACCTCATCGTGGAGACCGGCGACGCCGTCTCGCCGCATGACTATGCGACACTGGTGGGTTACTCCGCAAGTGGCATCCATCCCTACCTGGCCCACGAATGCATCGACGACCTTGTCGCGCGGGGCATGCTCGAGCTCTCCGCCCAAGAGGCCCGAGGGAACTACGACCGGGCCGTCACGGCCGGCATCGTCTCCATCATGAGCAAGATGGGCATCTCCACCATGCAGGGCTACCATTCCGCGCAGATCTTCGAGATCGTCGGTCTAGCCGAGAGCCTCGTCGAGCGCTGCTTTGCCGGTACGGCAAGTCGCATCGGTGGCCTCGACCTGGCAGGTGCCCAGAAAGAAGCGGACCAGCGCTACCACGAGGCGCGCGCCCTTGCCGCAAGCGCGGCCCCGACGCAGCTGACGAGCTCGGGCATCACCAAGTGGCGTCCGGCCGGTGAGGAGCACCTCATCACTCCGCAGGCCATCTACCTGCTGCAACGCGCCTGCCGAGAGGGAGACTACAAGCTCTTCCGCAGCTTTGGCGAGGAGGTCCACCGTCCCGATAGGGCCGTCTCATTGCGCGACCTCCTCGAGCTGGTGCCCCTGCCCTCGGGACCAGTGCCACTCGACGAGGTGGAGCCCGTCTCGTCCATCGTGCGACGTTTCAACACCGGCGCCATGAGCTTTGGCTCCATCTCACAGGAGGCACACGAGTGCCTGGCCATCGCCATGAACCGTCTGGGCGGCCGCTCCAACACCGGCGAGGGTGGCGAGGACCCGGCCCGCGAGACGCCCCTGCCCAGCGGCGACCTCATGAATTCGGCCATCAAGCAGGTGGCATCGGGACGCTTCGGCGTGACGAGCCGCTACCTCTCGAGCGCCATCGAGATCCAGATCAAGATGGCGCAGGGTGCCAAGCCGGGAGAGGGCGGGCACCTGCCCGGGCGCAAGGTGTGGCCGTGGGTGGCCCGCATCCGGCACTCGACCCCCGGTGTGGGGCTCATCTCGCCGCCACCGCACCATGACATCTACTCCATCGAGGACCTGGCAGAGCTGATCTTCGACCTCAAGTGCGCCAACCCGCAGGCCCGCATCAGCGTGAAGCTCGTGAGCGAGGCGGGTGTGGGCACCATCGCCACCGGCGTGGCCAAGGGCGGGGCCGCAAAGATCCTGGTCTCGGGCTCGAACGGCGGCACCGGCGCGGCCCCGCGCGACTCCATATACCACGCCGGCCTCCCGCTGGAGCTGGGCCTGGCCGAGGCACAGCAGACGCTTTTGGCCAACGGCCTGCGCTCGCGGGTGGTCCTCGAGGCCGACGGCAAGCTCATGGACGGCCGCGATGTGGCCGTGGCGGCCCTGCTGGGGGCCGAGGAGTTCGGCTTTGCCACCATGCCGCTCGTTGCACTGGGCTGCCTCATGCAGCGCGACTGCCACCAGGACACCTGTCCGGTGGGCATCTGCACGCAGGACGAGCGCCTGAGATGCCGTTTTGCGGGCAAGCCCGAGCATGTGGTCAACTTCATGACCTTCGTCGCCGAGAGCCTGCGCGAGCAGATGGCCGCCCTCGGCTTCCGCACCGTGGACGAGATGGTGGGTCATCCCGAATGCCTGCGCCAGCGCGTCATAGAAGGACATGACAAGGCCAACAGCTGCGACCTCTCCGCCCTGCTGTACCGGGCGACGCCCCAGCTGGCCGAGGCCATCCCCGGGGCGGACGGGGTGCGCTACCTTCCCGAGATGGCCGCCGACCTGCATCTGGAGCAGACGCTCGACGCCACGCTCTTCGTACCGCACACGGCGAGCGCCCGCGAGCACATGGTGCCAGTGCACTTCCACGCCGACATCGACAACGTCAACCGCTGCGTGGGCACCATGCTCGGCTCGACGGTGACCAAGGCGCACCCAGAGGGCCTGCCCGAAGGGGCCATTACCATCGACTGCGTGGGCTCGGGTGGCCAGAGCTTCGGAGCCTTCCTCCCCCGAGGCATCACGCTCAACATCGAGGGCGATGCCAACGACTACGTGGGCAAGGGCCTCTCCGGCGGCATCGTGTCGGTGCGGCCTCACGCGGCAGCCACCTACAAGTTCGACGAGAACGTGAGCATCGGCAACGTGGCCTTCTATGGGGCCACGGGTGGCAAGGGGTTCGTCAACGGCCTCGCTGGCCAGCGCTTCGGCGTGCGCAACTCGGGAGCAACCCTGGTGGTGGAGGGCGTGGGCAACCACGGCTGCGAGTACATGACCGGCGGCATCGCCGTGATCCTCGGTGAGGTGGGGGCAAACTTCGCGGCGGGCATGAGCGGTGGCATCGCCTACGTGTATGACGAGCTCCGCACGCTCGACGGCCGCTGCAACAAGGACATGGTCGAGCTGCTGAGCCCCACCGAAACGGAGCTCGAGCAGGTGCGTACCCTCATCGAGGAGCACGTGGAGCGCACGGCAAGCCCGCGGGGGATCAAGCTGCTCTACCAGTTCGCCGAGGCCCGGAGGCACTTCGTGAAGGTGGTGCCCCACGAGTATCGCCTGGTCATGGAGCGTGCGGACAAGGAGCAAGCGAGCGGCGTGAGCCGCGAGGAGGCCATCGAGCTCGCCTTCGAGGCGCTGAGGAAGGAGGCCTAGGCCATGGGAAAGCCAGGAGCATATCTTGAGGTGGACCGGCGTGAGCACGCCATGCGCGACGCACACGAGTCGATTGCGGACTTTGGCGAGCTCGCCCTCCCGCTCGCCTCCCAAGAGCAGCGCCTTCAGGCCAGCCGCTGCATGTACTGCGGGGTCGCCTTCTGTCAGGCGGGCATGAGCTTTGGTGACGCACGTCCTTCGGGCTGCCCGCTGCACAACCTCATCCCCGAGTGGAACGACCTCGTGTACCGGGGTCTCTGGGACGAGGCGGCGGAACGTCTGGCACTCACCAACCCCTTCCCCGAGTTCACGGGCCGCGTTTGCCCGGCTCTTTGCGAGGCAGCCTGCAACCTGGGACTGCATGATGGTCCCACGACCATTCGCGACAACGAGCGTGCCATCTCCGATTACGCCTGGTCCCGCGGGGATGGGCCACTGGCAATGGAGCCTGCGGGCGATGACGCACCGAGGGTGACCGTGGTGGGATCGGGCCCGGCGGGCCTCTCTTGTGCGTGGGAGCTGGCCCGCCGCGGCATGCGGGTGAGCGTGGTGGAGCAAGCGGATCGTCCAGGCGGCCTGCTCATGTACGGCATTCCCAACATGAAGCTGCCCAAAGACGTGATTGAGCGCCGTGTTGAGCTCATGCGCTCCTGTGGTATCGAACTGCGCTGCGGTTGCGATGCGTCCGATACCACGGTGGCGGCGCAGCTGCTGGACGAGAGCGATGCCGTGGTTGTGGCCGTCGGCGCTCGGCAAGCCCGTCGTCTTTCCGTGCCCGGGGCGGATGCCGAGGGCGTCGTACTTGCAGTTGACTATTTGACTAGTGCCACCAATGCCCTGCTTGACGGTGGGGAGCCTGCGGTGAGCGCCGCAGGGCTTGATGTGGTCGTAATCGGCGGTGGTGACACCGGCACCGACTGCGTTGCCACTGCCCTGCGCCAGGGGGCGTGCAGCGTGAGGCAGCTGGAGTTTCTGCCCGAGCCGCCGCGTAAGCGCCGCGACAACAATCTTTGGCCCGAGTGGCCTGCGATACGCAAGGACGACTACGGTCAGCTAGAGGCAGCAGCGGTCTTCGGAAATGATCCCCGTGAATGGGGTGTCGACACGCTGGAGGTCTTGGTGGCCGATGGTGCGGCTACAGGGCTTCGCGTGGCCTCGCTCGACTGGTCGTCCGGACAGCCAGAGCGCATCAAGAGCAGCGAGCGAACGCTGCCCGCCCAGCTGATACTCATTGCCATGGGCTTTGTCGGCCCCGAAGCTGCGATCTTTGAGGCACTGGGCATAGAGCTGCCCACGCGTGGTGCAGCGCATTGGGCCGGCGGCCGCGTCTGGCTGGCGGGCGACTGCCGCAGCGGATCCTCACTGGTGGTGAATAGCATCGCCGATGGCCTTGCCTGCGCCGCAGAGGTCGCCGCCGCGCTCGGCTGCTAGGAGAGGCCGTTACCCTCGATGTCCCTATGGGAGGAGAGCCTATGCACTTCACCAAGATGCACGGTCTCGGAAATGACTACCTCTACGTGTACGGAATGGTGCCACCTGACATTAACGAACTCTCGCGGCGACTCTCCGACCGGCACTTTGGCGCGGGGTCAGATGGCATGGTTTACATCTGTCCTTCCGAGGTCGCAGACTTCATGATGCGCATCTTCAATGCTGACGGCAGCGAGGCGATGATGTGCGGCAACGGCATTCGTTGTGTGGGAAAGTACGTCTACGACCGTGGCCTCACGAACAAGACGACGCTATTCATAGAGACCCTCTCGGGGGTGAAGGAGCTGAAGTTGCAGGTGGCTGACGGGGTCGTCTCTGCCGCAACGGTCGACATGGGAGCGGCTGAGGTAGAGGATGACCTCATCGTCCGTACGGTCCTATTGGATGTTGCCTGCACGCCTGTCTCGGTGGGCAACCCCCACGCAGTTCTGTTCGTCGACGATGCGAAGACGGCTCCCGTGACGGAGCTGGGCTCTCTCATCGAGCACCACCCGCTCTTTCCGGGAGGTGTGAACGTCGAGTTCGTACAAGTCCTCTCCGACCACGAGCTGCGCATGCGCGTGTGGGAGCGGGGTAGTGGCATCACGATGGCCTGTGGTACGGGCGCCTGCGCCTCCGTTGCTGCTGCGGTGAGCAAAGGCCTCTGTCCGTTTGGCGAAACCATCACGGTGCATCTCGACGGCGGAGACCTATGCATAACGGTTGACGAGGGCTTTTCGGTCACCATGACCGGCCCCGCCGAGACGGTCTACGAGGGAGAGGTACAGCTGTGATCACGCCCAACCGGCACTATGCCGAGCTCAAGGACTCCTACCTCTTCACGCACATCGCGGAGCGCGTCGAGGCATACCAGGCCGAGCATCTGGGAGCGCACCTCCTGCGCATGGGCATCGGCGACGTGACGCTGCCCCTCTGCGATGCGGTCATCGAGGCGCTACACCGTGCGGTCGACGACCAGGCAAGCAAGGAGCGCTTCCAGGGCTACCTTCCCGAATGCGGTGCCCCCTTCCTGCGCTCGGCAATCGCCGAGCACTACTGCAGTCGTGGTGTGAGCCTTGCCGAAGACGAGGTGTTCGTGTCGAGCGGGGCAAGCGACGAGCTGGGCGACATCCTTGACCTCTTCGATGCATCCAGCTCGGCTCTGGTAAGCGAGCCGGCTTACCCCGCCTACGTGGACGCCAACGTCATTGCGGGGAGGCGCATCGTGCACCTTCCCTCGAGCCGTGCGGACGGCTTCCTGCCCGAACCCTCAGACGAGGTGCGGGCGGACCTCATCTACCTCTGCTCACCCAACAACCCGACCGGTGCGGTCTTCAGCCGAGACCAGCTCCAGCGGTGGGTGGACTTCGCCAACGACCACGGGTCGGTGATTCTCTTCGATGCGGCCTACGAGGCCTTCATCGATGATCCCGCGCTCCCCCACAGCATCATGGAGCTGCCGGGTGCCAGGACCTGCGCCATCGAGATCTGCTCGCTCTCCAAGACGGCTGGCTTCACGGGCACGCGCCTGGGCTACACCGTCATCCCCCGCGACCTCATGTGCGCAGGTATGAGCCTCAACGACATGTGGGTGCGCAATCGCACCACCAAGACCAACGGGGTCTCGTACGTCATCCAGCGCGGCGCAGAGGCGGTCTTCACGCCCGAGGGACAGCGGCAGGTGCAGGGGAACCTCGCGTACTACAAAGAGAACGCGCGTGTGCTCATGCGAGCCCTCGATCAGACGGGCACATGGTACTGCGGTGGACGCAACGCCCCCTATCTCTGGGTGCAGTGTCCGGGCGGCATGGGGAGCTGGGAGTTCTTTGACCTGCTGTTGAACGAGGCTCAGATTGTGGGTACCCCCGGCGCCGGCTTTGGCACCTGTGGCGAGGGCTACCTGCGCTTCTCGACCTTTGGCAACCGTGCGGACACCCAGGAAGCCGCGCGCAGGCTCCTCGCGCTTTTGGGCTGACGGCCAAGAATGCCCAGCAATCCTGCCCCAGGCGACTCGCTTGCCTGGGGCAGTCTTTTCTCTTCAAAGCTTCTACCTGCGGCGATGTTAGGCGAAAACTCCTCGAAACCTACCGTCAACACATTCGAGCGCTAACGAAAGCGATTGGAAGACAACGCTTAACCATACCAAGCCCTCTCCGCAACAAACGGCTTACGGCCAAGCAACTCCCTTTGGTGAACATGTCCTTCGTCCTTTTGAAGCGAGAAGACAAGGAGAAGGACATGAATCGCAGATCGTTTCTCAAGCTTGGGCTGGCTTGCCCCGCCCTGGTGTCCCTGATGTGCGGCTGTGGCGGCCAGACCGACACAGAGACCACGACCGAGGAGACGCCCGCCCTGCGTGTGGGCATGGAGTGCGCCTATGCACCGTTCAACTGGACGCAGGACGAGCCGACCACGCCCGATGGCAGCAAGGCTGTTCCCATCTATGGCAGCGATTATTATGCCTATGGCTACGACGTGGCTGTTGCCCAGATGCTGGCTGACGAGCTGGGCATGGGGCTGGAGATTCACAAGGTGGAGTGGTCCTCCATCGGCATCTCCATGGACTCGGGTGACTATGACTGCATCATCGCGGGTATGGGACGTACCGCCGAGCGTGAGATGGCCTACGCCTTCACCGACCCTTACTACTATCGCGACAACTGCATCGTGGTCAAGAAGGACGGGGCGTACGCCTCCGTCAAGGGGCTGTCCGACCTTGCTGGCACCGGGTGCAAGGTGACCACGCAGCTGGGTACCGGCTGGATTCCCCTGCTCGAGCAGGTCGAAGGTGCAGACACGGGCAGCAACTATGAGACCACGTCCGAGTGCTTCATGGCCGTGTCCAACGGCGTGGCGGACGTCTGCATCGTCGACGTGCCCACGGCCCAGTCGGCGCTGCTCACCAACGACGACCTTGCAATCATCACGCTGTCGGAAGGAGACACCTTCAGTGGCGATGAAGAGATGGTCAACGTCTGCATCGCCACGCGCAAGGACGACACCGAGCTGCGTGACAGCCTCCAAGAGGCGATGGATGCACTCGGCTGGGATGACAAGGATGCCATGGACGAGCTCATGGCCCGTGTCATCGACCAGCAACCGGCAGCCAACTAGCGATATCAGGACAGACCCACCGCAGCTCACCCGGAAAGCCAACGTGGCTTATCGAGTGAGCCTGGCAGAGGAGGGCACGCGGTGAATCTCTTTGAAATCAGCGATCCCCAGAACTCCATCGAATGGATGCTGTTTCTGACGCGCAAGTACCTCGGCATGTTCATCGAGGGCACGGGGCTCACCCTCTACATAGCCACTATTGGCACGCTTCTCGGTTTTGTGCTGGGCTATGTTGTGGGCATCATCCAAGACCTTGGTAGCAGCACGGGAGACCCGCTGGTAAAGCGGGTGGCCGTCCGCCTCGCCAAGCTCGTGGCAACCCTGTATGTCGAGGCGTTTCGCGACACGCCCATGATCGTGCAGGCCATGATCATCTATTACGGCGTCCGCCAAGCGGGCTTCGAGATGACGCCTGTGGTTGCAGGCATCGTGGTCACGGTGCTCAACACGGGTGCCTACATGGCCGAGACGGTACGCGGCGGCATCGGATCGATCGACGCGGGGCAGCGCGAGGGTGCGCTATGAAGACGATGCTCTACGTGGTGCTTCCCCAGGCGTTCCAGAACGTCATGCCCGAGATGGCGAACACCTTCCTGACCAATCTCAAGATGACCTCGGTGCTCAACGTCATTGCGGTCCAAGAGCTGTTCATGGCCGCCAAGACCGTCGGCGGCAACTACTACAAGTACTTCGAGAGCTACCTGGTCATCGCCGTCATCTACTTTGTCCTGTGCTTCGCCTTCAACCAGGTGTTCCTGCTGGTCGAGCGGCACATGAGGGATACCGATGACTATGCGCTGGCCGTCGAATACCTAGAAGGCGACTAAGAGGAGGCACCATGGACGAAGCCATCTTGAACATACAGGACCTAGGCAAGTCGTTCGGCGACCATGAGGTGCTTCGCAAGATAGACCTCGAGGTCCATGAGGGGGAGATCATCTGCATCGTGGGGTCATCCGGCTCGGGCAAGTCGACCCTGCTTCGGTGCATCAACCGCCTGGAGCACCAGACGACAGGCAAGGTGTTCTTCCACGGACATGAGGTTGGTGACGCGCAGCGTGACGTCAACGAGTATCGCGCCAAGGTGGGAATGGTGTTCCAGTCCTTCAACCTGTTCAACAACCTGACAGTGCTCGAAAACTGCATGCTCTGCACCAGGAAGGTCCTGCACCTTTCCAAGGAGGAGGCATTTGGCAGAGCAATCGAGCATCTGAAGGAGGTGGGCATGGCCCCCTTCATCAACGCGAAGCCATCGCAGCTCTCCGGCGGACAAAAGCAGCGCGTGGCCATTGCCCGGTCGCTCTGCATGAATCCGGAGGTCCTGCTCTTTGACGAGCCGACCTCGGCCCTTGACCCCGAGATGGTCGGCGAGGTCCTGGGTGTCATGAAGCAGCTTGCGAGCACCGGGCTCACGATGGTGGTCGTGACGCATGAGATGGCGTTTGCACGTGACGTGTCGACACGCACCGTCTTCATGGACCGCGGCTACGTGGTCGAGGACGCGCCTCCCAGCGAGCTGTTCACCAACCCCAAGAGCCCGCGCACAAGAGAGTTCCTGAGCAGGTACCTGGCTGCGTGACCCAACAGGTCGCCACGCGCAGCGCATCGAGAACGGAAGGAGGTCTGAGATACCCATGAAACGGTTTGTAGTCACCTTTGCTCGAGGCTTTGGCTCGGGAGGCAAGGAGATTGCCTCTTTGCTGGCGAAAGATCTGGGCATCCACTGCTACGAGAACCGCATCCTCACGCTTGCGAGCCAGATGAGCGGGCTTGACGAGAGGCTCTTTCAGGATGTCAACGAAAAGGTCAGAGAGCATGGAGGGTTTTCCAGCTTCATGCGGGGACTCCCCCGAGCAAGAAGCTACATTGCGCGCACCGAGCGCTTCACCTCAGATGACGAGCTGTTTGGCTACCAATGCGAGATCATCCGCAACCTCGCGGATCAGGAGTCATGCGTGATTGTGGGAAAGTGCGCCGACTACGTGCTGCGCGACCGCGAGAACGTGGTGAGCGTCTACATCGAGGCGCCGCGGTCCTTCTGCGTACAGCGAACCATGGAGCACATGGGCGTGACCGAGAAGGTGGCGCACGCGACCATCAGCAGGACCGACCAGTACCGTGCCGACTACTACGCCTACTACACGCACGGCAACTACTGGACCAATCCCGTGAACTACGACATGACGCTCAACAGCGAGAAGGTGGGCATCCACGACTGCGTGCGCCTGATAGAGCAATACCTGCTGATCAAGGGGTTTGTGGATGCCGATGACATCCAGGCGG
>CACYTH010000011.1 GCA_902777325.1 uncultured Coriobacteriaceae bacterium | reverse complement strand
GGGTGGGACAGGGGACGTGCCTGGTGTCCCACTTTCCGATGGGGAAGTGGGACACCAGGCACGTCCCCTGTCCCACCCCGTCCCACGCAGCCCCTCCCGGCCCGCAGCCCCACGCAGCCCCGCAGCCAGCCGCGCCACACTTGCTAGAGAGCCAGATCGTCAATCTCCTCGCACAGGATGGCGAGACGTCCCAGACAGCGCTCCATCACCAGCTTGCCATGAGCGCTGTCCTCGTCGCCATGGGCCACTATGCGACGCACCTGCCTCATCCTGCCCATGAGCTCCGCCTTGTGGAAGACGTCCTCCACATCCAGGCCGCGCCTCTCCGCATAGCGACGCAGCATGATCTCCCACAGCGCCAAGCTCGTGTCATACGGGAAGCCCATGAACTGTTCGCAGATAGCATGGTCGATCTCGCCAAAGCCCACGTAGGCGTTGTACGCCGGACCAAGCTCGAGCACGGGATTGCCATGGGCAAGGGTGTCCATGTCAATGAGCAGCGGCTCGCCGTCCTGCACCATCACGTTGCCGGCGTGGTAGTCGCCGTGGATGAGCAGGTCATCATCCGAAAGGCCAGCCACCAGGGCATGAATGCGCTGGTAGAGGGCTTCATCAATCCTACCGTCGAGGGCATCGAGCTCGTCGAGCTGGAGGTCGCGCGCGCTGGGCATGGAACCCATGCTCACGTGCGTCTCGTGCATCTGCGCCATGATGTCCCCCAGCGCGTTGCCCGCCTGCTCCACAGACCAGGAGCCGGAGGCCACAAGCTGTGCCAGCGTGTTGGCGTTGAGCAGCTCGTACACGGCGCCGTACTTGTCGTCCACGCGCACCACGTCGTAGCTGATGGCCGTGGGGATTCCCGCGACAAACGCCGTGCGCGCAAGGCCGCGCTCGCGCTCGATGTCCGCCAAGGTCTCCTCGCTCGAATCAAAGACCACCTTTACGATGGTCTCGGGGTCAAGGCGATAGACCGCCGCCTTGGCGCCGCGGCCAATGACGTCGCAACCGTCAATCGACACGTGGCGGAAGGCCTTCCTCACGCTGAATATCTCGGAGAAGCCCGTCATCTCGAGCACCTCATAGACCGCCGAGCACGCGTTCTCGATCGAGAGCGAGCTCGTCTGCTTTGCGAGACGCAGGAACACGCGGAGGCCGGCGCTCGACACGTAGCTCAGGTCCTGAAGGTCCAAGATGAGCGACTGGCACCTATGGCCTTTGAGGGCTGACTTGACCTCCTGCTCGACATCCTCGGCATTCATGGCATCCAGTCTTCCAACCAAGTGGGCGACCAGTGAGGTGTCGCGCATAGAAAAACGCCCGTTGTTCATTGTCTACTCCTCGTTGAAGACGCTCTTTACAAGCGCATCGTATTCCCCCCATGCATCGGATGCGCTCAACTGCCGCGTCATATCTGCCACGCTTCGGTAATACCAGTGGTGGGCCTCGGGATCACTCTGGTTGAAGTGGCTCCACACCTTGTCGCCCTCGTGCCTATACATGCGTGCAAAGGAGCGCATGTTTGAGAGCTTGTCTGCGAGCCACAGCACCAGGACGCCGTCATCGGTAGCAGCTGCAAGCTCTTCGAGCGACTCCTCCTTGCGGAGCCGCCACGACTCGGACTTGGGCAGCTCAGGATGCTTGTCCTCGGTCTCCGAGTCCACGAGTGCAGCCACGCGATCGCCAAAGCGCTCACGAATCTCCTCGAGCATCGCACCAGCATCCTCCACCGTGTCATGGAGCAGGGCAGCCGCGAGCACCTCCTCGTCCTTGGTTATTGTCGCAGCGATGGAGGCAACTTCAAAAGGATGAAGCACGTAGGGCATGGCATCTCCCTTGCGCATCATCCCAGCATGTGCATCCACTGCAAAGCGAGCCGCATCGTCAAAAAGACTCATTACACCACCACTTCTCTGAGCAGCCGACTGGAGGTAGTACCCCTCGATCGTCGGCATCATCTCGCAATATCGCAGCCTCCACCAATGATTCCCTCAAACACAGGACGCCCGCAATCATTGCAAGTATGCGTGTTCAAGGTACAAGCATATCTTCATGGAAGGACAGACAAAGCGCAATTATACGGTTATGCACAAATTGTCCCGTGACAATATCGATATCAGAGCGTTCTTCCGCAGCCGCTAATCATGAGAATCCCGAGACCCTCCGCATGGGAAGGTCTCGGGATTCTCAGTCTCAGCCTATGTGCGAGGCACCTGGTTTACTTGGTGCGCTTCTTCCTGGCAGCGCCCACCGCGGTGGTAGCGATGCCTGCGTCAAGCAGCAGCAGAGGTGTGACGCTTGCCATGTCACCGGTCTGCGGGAGCTTCGGCTTGGCAGGCTTCGAAGGCTTGGTGGGCTTCGAAGGCTTACCCGGCTCATCAGGAACGACGGTGTTAGTGATGGTGGTCACGTTACCATCGACCTCAGTGCTCGTCAGCACGTAGCCGGAGACGGACTCCTCGGTCCAGGTGTACTTGATCTCTTTGCCCTCGTCGTTGTACTTGGGAAGGTCATTGACAGTAGCGGTCCAACCGTTCTTCTCGTTGAGCGTCACGTCGGTACCATTGCTGAGCGTCACAGTCACGCTCTCGGGACGCTTGGCATCCTGGTTGTTTGCATCGTCCTAGACCTTCTTCACGGTAGCGGACGTGGCCGGGACGTTCCTCACGACCATCGGGACGTACTTGTAGAAGCTTATGGCCGTCGCTTCGTCCTTCGAGGCTTCGTAGTTGTAATACAAGTATTCATTTTTGTTCTGAATCTTGATGTACTTACCATCGCCCCTATACGACTTGATGTAGACAGCGCCATCATCACCCGTCTCAAAGTCCTGCGAAAGGTATTGGAGACCCTCATCGGACACAGGTGTGCCATACGTCTTCAACGGCAACTGCGCAAGTTCGTCAACTGAGCACTTGATTGGAGGCACTTTTCTTGTAGGCAGAACATATCCTGCGTAATCGCCGTTCAATTCACGTCTCGACTTCATCAGGCGTATGAATCGTCGTACTATTGATGGGACTTGACAGCTATTGCAACCCTTTTGGTGGCCGTCACCTTGGCGTTTGTCGCAAGGCGGTGGCCAAAACGGACACCATCCGGGAGGAGAGCGGCATGAAGAGCATCAAGGCCATTTCGGGTATCGCCGCACTCGCGCTTGCCATCGCACTTACGGCTTGCGGCGGAAAGGGCACCCTCGAGCAGGTGCTGCTGGACGAGGCCGACGGCATCAAGGTCACTGCCGAGAACGCCAGTGCCGACCAGGAGGCAACCACCACCGGCGCCATCACCGTGGAGGAGGGCGACGGAATCATCATCAGCCCCTTTACCGAGAAGGGCAGCTTCCACCTCACCATCACCTCGTCCGACGGCGAGGCCATCTACGACGATGACGTCGATGGGAAGGTCTACTTCATGATCGATGCCGAGCCCGGCATCTATGACGTCACGACCAGCGGCAACCGCGTCACCGGATGGATGACGGTCTTCTCGCAGAACAAGGACGATGAGGCTGCCATCAACGCCAGCCTCGACGAGGCGTTTGCGGAGAACAACATCGAGCTGGAGGAAGACTCCGACGGCGAGTAATTGCAGTTTGGGGATACTCCCCTATCCGCAAATGACAGGCCCCCGACAAGCAGTCTTGTCAGGAGCCTGTGTCTTACGATGCCTGTGGACTACGCGAGGTCCTCGCCGTTAGGAGGAGCGACGTGGCAGGAACGCGCCACGCCGCACTGCTACGCGAGGTCCTCGCCGTTAGGAGGAGCGACGTGGCAGGAACGCGCCACGCCGCACTCGCAACGTCTCGGACCCGCTACGCGAGGTCCTCGCCGTTGCTCTTGATGCACTTCTGATACCAGAAGAAGGAATCCTTGCGGCTGCGGGAGAGGTCGCCCGTGCCGTCGTCGTACTTGTCCACGTAGATGAAGCCATAGCGCTTGCGCATCTCGCCGGTGCCAGCGGAGACGACGTCGATCGGGCCCCACCAGGTGTAACCCATGAGGTCCACACCGTCGGCCACGGCCTCCTCCATGGCCACGATGTGCTTGCGCAGGTAGTCGATGCGGTACGGATCGTGGACGCTGCCGTCGGGCTCCTTCTCGTCGAAGGCGCCGAGGCCATTCTCCACCACCATCAGCGGCAGGTGGTAGCGGTCGTAGATCTCGTTGAGGGTGATGCGCAGGCCGGTCGGATCGATCTGCCAACCCCAGTCGGAAGCCTCGAGGTAGGGATTCTTGCCACCCATGGTCATGTTGCCGGCCATCATCTCGGCGCCCTCGTGAGTGGTCACCGTGTTGGACTGGTAGTAGCTGTAGGTGTAGAAGTCGATCTTGCCCTGGGCGAGCAGCTCCTCGTCGCCCGGCTCCATCTTGATCTCGATGCCGTTCTCCTCCCAGAAGCGCTTGGCGTAGAACGGGTACGCGCCGCGCGCCTGCACGTCGGAGCAGTACCAGTTCATCCTGCGCATCTGCTCGAGGTTGGCCCACTGGTCGGCCGGGTCGCAGGTGAGGGCGTAGGTGAGGATGAAGCAGTCCATGTTGCCCATCATCACGCCGGGGTAGGTCTCGTGCACGTACTTGATGAGCTTGGCGGAGGCCAGGAACTGGTGGTGCAGCGCGTTGTAGCGCTCGTTGATGTCGTCCTTGACCTTGTCCATGGTGCCGGTGTAGCCCTGGATGGTGCCGAGCGACAGCGTGCAGCCCATGGCCATGGTGCCGATGTTGATCTCGTTGAAGGTGAGCCAGTACTTCACGAGGTCATGGAAGTTGTCGAGCAGGCATTTGCCGTAGGTGGCCCAGCCGTTGTAGTGCTCCACCAGGTAGTACGGCAGCTCGTAGTGGCTGATGGTCACGAGCGGCTCGATGCCGTGCGACTTGCAGCACTCGAAGACCTTGCGGTAGAAGTCGAGGCCGGCCTGCAGGGGCTCCTTCTCGGTGCCCGTGGGGAACAGGCGCGTCCAGTTTACGGACATGCGGAAGACGTTCCAGCCCATCTCGGCGAAGAGTGCGATGTCCTCCTCGTAGTGATGGTAGAAGTCCGTGGCCTCCCAGCTGGGATAGAGCGCGTCGGGATCGAACTCGGCGTCGATCTGGCGCGGGGTGTTGATGTCGCCGCCGCGCATGTGGTCGGGGACGCTCGCGCCCTTGCCGTCAACGTTCCAGGCACCCTCGTACTGGTTGGCTGCGGTCGCGCCGCCCCACAGGAATCCTTCCTTCATGCGCATAGTGCTTCCTCCTTCTTTCTCTCTTCCCTACTCGATGTTTGCCATCGAGGCATGACTGGCATTAGTATCGCCCACGCCTCGCAATTGCCACCAGCCGCCATCTTTAGACGGGGTCTTCTATGCGCCGAGCGAAGGGCGCCGGAAGTTGGCAAGACCATGTCACGGTGGACCTCCGCTCCGAAGACCGCTTGAGAGACTAGAGATGTGCGCTTTTACGACAAAAGGGCGGGCCGATGCGACATCGGCCCGCCCTGAAAGCAGCTCTAAGCTCGGTATTCCCTATGCGACAGGAGCGTCCCAGCGCGGCACCTCCACCCCAAGCACCCGCTCGAGGGCGCGCAGGATGACCTCGTGGTCAAGCCCCTCCATATAGCCGCTCACCGCGATGGTGGCAACCCAGTCGTCACCCACGCGGATGGGGAAGGCTCCGCAGGCGGGCACCTCGGCAGGGACGTTACCCCAGGCAGAGGCCGCGTCGCCCGCGATCACCGCCTCGAGTTGCAGCCACGGACCGGCATGCCCGGCCTTGCGCGCGGCGGCACGCTTGCCCTCCGCAAAGAGGAGGTTCTTCTCGCCCTTGTCGTCGGCGACCCACTGGAACATGCGCACGCCGTCCGACTCGCGCGTGATGGTCACGCTCAGGCCCTCGCCAAACTCCGGGGCAAGCGCCACCACGGCCGAGCCCAGCTCAAACGCCTCGCGTGCGCCAAAGCGCTCGAAGCGCAACGCCTGCTCCTGCTCAAGGAGCACCTCCATCGCAGCGCGCGCGGACGCCTCGTCCAGCACTGGCCCGTGCGCACGAAGGCTGCGGGGTTGTCCAGCACGGACGGGGCGAACTTCTCGAAGTCGGTGTCGATGCCCATGCCGCCGGTGTAGATGAGGCCAAAGCCACCCTGGGCGCGACGCACATAGTAGTCGATGCCCATCTGGGTAAAGCTCCCGTCGGGGGCCACGTCAAAGCCGGGGTCCATCGGCGCCACGGCAAAGCGGTTCTTGATGGTGGTCTGGCCGATGGCGAACGAGCTCGATGGCTGCGGATACGTCTTAGTCACGATCTTCTCCCCCTTTATGCCTGATGTCTTGTCTACGCGCGCTTTGAGTAGAGCCAGCGGCCGTTCACGCGATGCAGGCTCTGCCTCACATTGAGCGGGAAGGTCCCCTCGGCCCCATAGGCGCGGGCGGTGAGCGCCACCGCACCCGTGAGCACGGCCCAGTCGCCGTCGATCGACACGTCCACCTCGCGCACGTCCGAGTGGAAGTACGTGAGCGGACCGCCCACCTCGGCGATGAACTCCTCCTTGGTCTGGGTGTAGCCGCTCATGTGCGTGAAGGTCGTGCCCTCCTCGACGATGTCGCGCATGGCGTCGTGGTCGGCCGACACCATGGCCTGCTGCATGGCCTGATAGGCCTCCAGCACCTCGAGCTGCTCGGGCGTGAAGCCGCTGACATCAGCCGTCACCACAGCCTTGCCGTCGCGGATGTCTCCGGTGCCAAACATGCGTCCTCCCCTGTCCAATAGCCGATTTGCCACTTTGGCATTCTGTCTCTGAGACAAGTATCCGCAGGTGAAAGTGGGTGGACAATGGTCGCTTGGCCACCCTGGGTGACTTTTGCCACCCTTCTGACAAAAGCGTGGCAAAACGCTGGCGCGGGGCCGCAGTCTGCCATTTATGGCAAACTACGGAGCAACCATCATCTGCTTGAATCCGAGGAGAGCCATGACCATCAAGGCCGTCATCTGCGACATGGACGGCGTGCTCGTCGACAGCGAGCCCGCCCACCAGGAGCGTGTCCGCCAGTTCTTTGCCGACCACGGCATCGAGGTTTCGACCGAGGAGTTGAACACACTGGTTGGTTGCTCCGGCGGGTTTTTTGAGCAGAAGGCTGTGGAGTGGTGGGCGCGAGCTCCGCACGACGAGACGACCGACGTCATGGCCGTCTACTCGGAGTGGAGAGGCGAGCACGGACACATCGACTACCGACCTCTGATCAACCCCGGGGTGCCCGAGACTCTGGAGAGGCTTGCCGCGAAGGGCGTCCGGCTGGCCGTTGCATCGTCTACCTCACACGAGGGCATCCGACAGGAGCTCGAGCCCAGCGACCTACTGCGGCACTTTGAGGTCGTCGTCAGCGGCGAGGAGTTCAGCGAGAGCAAGCCCAACCCCGAAATCTACCTCACCACCATGGCGCGGCTGGGGCTGGGACCAGATGAGTGCATAGCTGTGGAGGACTCCGATCGCGGCATCGCGGCGGGCATCGCCGCGGGTCTGCGCGTTGCCGTCATGCGCGAGCCGCGCTTTGCCTTCACGCAGCAGGGCGGCAGTTGGTACATCGACCGCTTTGGCGAGCTGTTGGAAATCGTCTCGGATTAGGCAGAAGATAAAGCAGGTCATGCGGTTTGGGGATACTCCCCCATCCGCAGAAGCACGATAAATGCATGGCAAAGACGGGCCTGACATCCAGAGATCGCCAGGCCCGTCCCCTGTTTAATTCACCTTGAACTGTTTAGAGCTTGTCAGCAAAGAACTCCGCAAGCTTTGCCAGGGCGTCATCCACCATGCCCGGCCGCCAGTAGAGGTCTACGTGTGTGGCATCAGCCACCTCGTAGAGCTCCTTGTCATCGGTGCCGGTAGCTGCCTCAAAGGCGCTCTGGGACATGTAGGCCGTATCGGCCTTGGCGCCCACCACCATGAGCAACGGCTGGTCGATGAGATACATGAAGTCGTCCGGATCCCAGGCAAAGAGGTCCATGAGGTCGCGCTGGGCAAAGCGGGAGAGCGCGCGGGGGTGCGCATGGGTCTCCACGTAGTACTCGTAGCCCTCGCGGTACATGTCGAAGGGCAGCTTGTGTCCCACCTCGGGATCCATGTCGGACATATCGGCGTTGTAGGTGAGCTCGCCCGCCTGCACCTCGCGTGCGCGCAGGTCGGCCACGTCGCGCAGACGCTTGAGCACGCTATCTGCCTGAGACTTGATGAAGCCCTCGCGGCGCACCGATCCCGTGTTGAACATGGAGACGACGGCCACGGCCTTGAAGCGCTTGTCCATCTGCGCGGCAGAGAGCGCATAGCCGCCACCACCGCAGATGCCGAGCACGGCCAGACGGGCGGCGTCCACGCCGGGGAACGTGGAGAGGGCGTCGGCAGCCAGGCGGTAGTCCTCCACGCGCAGGTACGGGATGTCGCGGTTACGCGGCTCGCCGCCGCTCTCGCCCGTGGTCACAGCGTCAAAGGCGATGGTCACGAAGCCAGCCTGCGCAAGGCGCTGGGCATAGAGGCCCGCGGCCTGCTCCTTCACCGCCCCGTTGGGATGGCCCACCACGATGCCTGCATACGAGCCGTCCTCGCGGTAGTCGGCCGGGGTGTAGACGTTGGCAGCCACGGTCACGCCAGCCGCATCGTAGCTGATGGGATGCACGTTGACAGCACCCTCGACGTTGGCCGCCAGTGCGCCGCCGTAGACGAAGCCAAAGGGGTTGCCCCCATAGGGCTCGGGAGTTCTGGGCTGGTAGGTCATATGAATGCTCCTCACGTCAGAGGTCTCGCTTGTGTCGGGCGCTTACTCAAGCCCGTCGTAGATCTCCTGCGGAACGGGCTCGCACCACTCGGCATGGAAGCCCTCGTGGGCACGGCTGTAGACCACGATGTGGGAGAACCAGCTGTCCTTGGCAGCGCCGTGCCAGTGGCGGACCTCCACGGGGATGGCGATTGCGTCGCCAGGCTTCATCTCGATGGCATCCTTGCCCTCCTCCTGGTACCAGCCGCGACCGCCGGTGCAGATGATGGTCTGCTCGGAGCCGTGATGGATGTGATAGTCGTTGATGCAGCCAGGTGCGAAGGTGACCATCTGGGTCTGCACGTCATTGCCCGTCACCAGGGGAACGAGCCACACGTCGCCCGTGAAGTGGGGATTGTCCAGCTTGGGACCGATGGGCATGGGAAGCGTTGCCTGGTACTCATCAAAGGTCTGCATGGGTGAGTCCTTCCTCTCGCGTGCTGGCGGTCTCGTGGGCGCCGCCTCTTCCGTTATCGATACCATAGTGCAGCAATACCCATGCGTGGCTTGTGCTCTCGGTAACTCACGTTGCGCCTGACGCATACTCGGCCACCATGCTTGGCAGGCACACCAAAGCCCGAGCTAGAGCAATTGACCCCGAAGTCCGAAGGCTCCGGGGTAGACTCCTGTCTGTCTTTCCGACTATGAAAGGGGCCCGAAGGCAACGGTGGCCGCACCGCCACCGCAGGCATTGGCGAGCCCTGTGGGGTCATCGATGCTTCCCACGCGTGCGTAGCTCCAGCCGCCGTTGGAGAACGTGTCGTAAAAGAGCACGAGGCAATCGGAGCCAAACACCATGAGGTCCCCCGCCTCGATGGTGCCGGGCACGTGGCTCTCGCCACCAAAAGGCTCGCCCGTATAGCAGTACTTCTCGTTGCCGTGCAACTCCTCCATCTGGAGGGTGAGCGGCAGCCGCGCGAGGAGCTCACGGCCTGCGTTTGTGTCCTCGATGGTCGCCGTGAAGGGCGCGCCGTTTACCGTCACTGAAATCTGCATGGGACTCTCCTCCTGCTCGATCGGTTCGTTCGAATCGTCTTTGGGTACGCTTTCGACCTCGTCCTCCTGGCTCGGCGCATCCGGCGTCGGCTCCGCGTCTGCACAGCCCGCGACACCCAGCGCCAGAAGAAGGCCAAGGCCCTGCAAGAACTTGCGTCGGCCAAGTGACGCACTCATGACTGGGCACCGTCCTGCTTGGAAGCCACACTGGCAACGTACGGCTCCTCAAGGCTCAGCTCGAAGCTCACCTGCTCGGGAAGAGCGCGAATGGCCTCGTTTGCCTCCTCGTCAAGATGGGCGACGACCATCACGCGGTAGTCCTGCGACTGGTCCTGGCCGCTGTGGAGAATGGCAAACCAACCGTCCGCAACGCTTACGTCTCCGTCGGTCCATCCCTGCTGCTTCTCAGCCTCGTCGAAGGCGCCCTCCTTGAGCTCGCAGCAGTAGTCGACGCCAGAGTCAGTGCCGCTCACCGTAAGCGGCAGGCGGTTCATGAGGTCGCGCGCGGCCTGCGTCTGGTTGAGCGGCGCGCGCACTTCCACGTCACCTGCACGTATGACGAGACGGGCCACGTTGTGGTCGTCAGGGTCAGTGAGCGCCGCGCCTTCCGCACGCAGACGTTCGAGCAGCTCAGGCGACTTGTTCTCATCCCCTGCCGCCGTGAAGACGCCCATGTCCTCGAGGTGCAACCACCCCAGGAAGGAATGCTGGTAGGTGTAGAGCGCCCCACCGTACACGCCAGTGCTCCCCGAGCTGAGCAGCAGCGCAGCCTTGCGCAGACGGCGCGGGTAGCCCGGCGCGTAGATGCGGTCGATGGCGCACTTCAGCTGACCGGAGAGCCCGTGGTAGTACACCGGCGAGGCAAGCACGAGCATGTCCGCCTCGTCGAGCGCAGGATAGAGCCGCTGCATGTCATCCTTCTGCACGCAGGTGCGCTGCTCCTTGGTGTGGCAGTACTCGCAGGCCAGGCAGCCAGCGATGTGCATCCGGCACACGTCAAAGACGGTGACGTGGTGGCCTGCCTGCTCCGCACCCTCGCGATAGGCCGCGACCATGGCGGCGGTGTTGCCGCGTGGCCTGGGACTTCCGTTGAGAATGACGATGTTCACAGCTCTGCTCCCCTTGTCTCTACGCCAGGTTCTGCTCGAAGAAGGATTGCAGCTTGTCGAAGGGGATGTAGTCGCCCTCGCCGCCGTCGTAGAGGTCGCAGTGGTTAGCGCCCGGAATGATCATGAGCTCCTTGTTGTCACCCTTGAGCAGCGCAAACGCACCTTCGCCAAAGTAGCGGGAGTGGGCGTTCTCGCCGTGGATGATAAGCACGGGGTTGTCGATCTCGCCCGCCATGGAGAGGATCGGCTGGTTGAGGAACGAGATGGTGCCGATTGCGTTCCAACCGTCGTTGGAGTTGCCGGAGCGCTCGTGGTAGCCACGCGGGGTCTTGTAGTAGGCGTAATAGTCCTTGACGAACTGCGGGGCGTCCTCGGGCAGCGGGTCAACCACGCCACCGGCGCGCACGTAGGTGCCCGAGGCGTAGTCGGCCGTGCGCTGGGCGGCCCAGGCGGCGCGCTGCTCGTCGCGGGCCTCCTTGCTGTCGGCCGCGCCGTAGTAGCCCTCGCGGGCGATGCGGGTCATGTCGTACATGGTGGAGGCGACGGTTGCCTTGATGCGCGGGTCGATCGCCGCAGCGTTAATGGCCATGCCGCCCCAGCCGCAGATGCCGATGATGCCGATGCGCTCGGGCTCGACGTCGTCTCGGCAGCTGAGGTAGTCCACTGCGGCGCAGAAGTCCTCGGTGTTGATGTCCGGCGAGGCCATGCGGCGAGGCTCGCCGCCACTCTCGCCAGTGAAGGACGGGTCGAAGGCGATAGCGATGAAGCCGCGCTCGGCCATGGTCTGGGCGTAGAGGCCCGAGCTCTGCTCCTTGACGGCACCGAACGGGCCGCTCACAGCGATGGCCGCCAGCTTGCCCTCGGCGCCCTTGGGCTTGTAGAGATCAGCCGCCAGGGTGATGCCGTAGCGGTTGTGGAAGGTGACCTTCTCGTGGTCGACGAGGTCGCTCTTGGGGAAGACCTTGTCCCAAGCCTCGGTGAGCGTGAGCTTTGCGTCCTGCATGGCATGTCCTTTCGTCGTGGTGTGACTACATTATTGGCTACGCACGTATGGATAACAAATGCCTATTGTTGCTGTCTATCCATAGCGTTGATGCATCGTTTTTGCAGTTTGGGGATACTCCCCCATCCGCAACGGGGGCTGTTTGTGTCCGCGCGTGCGTCACCGTCCGCCCACCCCTCACGACGTGTCGTAAAATGTGGGAGCAGACAGCTAAATGCCCGCATACGCAACCCATCGGGAGATCCATCCATGAAGCTCACGATGCTCGGAACCGGAAACGCCATCGTCACCGAGTGCTACAACACCTGCTTCGTCCTCGAGGACGACGGCCAATACCTCATGGTCGACGGAGGTGGCGGCAGTGGAATCCTCACCCAGCTCAAGCATGCCGGACTCAACTGGGCGGACATGCGCCACATCTTCGTTACCCACAAGCACGTGGACCACCTGCTCGGCATCGTCTGGATGATGCGCATGATCTGCCAGTCCATGGGCCACGGCAGCTTTCGGGGCGAGGCATACATCTATTCTCATGCCGAGGTGCTGGAGCTCCTGCGCGACATGGCAGGCAAGCTCCTGCGGGCAGACGACGTGCGCCACATCGATGAGCGTCTGCATCTTGTCGAGCTGACTGACGGCCAGACGCTCGACATCATCGGACACCTGACAACCTTCTTCGACATCGGCTCGACCAAGACCAAGCAGTTCGGGTTCTCCATGGACCTCGGCAAGGACAAGCACCTCGTCTGCTGCGGCGACGAGCCTCTCTCCGAGGCAGGTCGCCCGTATGCCCGCGGTGCCGAGTGGATGCTTCACGAAGCCTTCTGCCTGTATTCCCAGGCAGACATCTATAAACCCTACGAGAAGCATCATTCCACAGTAAAGGACGCCTGCGAGGTAGCGGAGGAGCTCGGTGTGCGAAACCTCCTGCTCTACCACACCGAGGATCGCAATATCGCCAGGCGCAAGGAGCTCTATGCGGCCGAGGGCAAGCCGTACTTCACCGGGACGCTGTGGATTCCCGACGACCTGGAGTCAATCGAGCTGTAGGCGTATCCCGGCCGACCAAGGGGAACCGCCCCCGACGGACGGCCGCCAGCCACTCTGTCTATCCCAGTTGCTCCGCAGCGTCGGCCAGATGCTTGATGATGGGCAGATGCTGCGGGCACGCGCTCTCGCACTGGCCGCAGGCGATGCAGTTGGCGGCAGATCCCGCTCCCGGAGCTCCGATGGCCGCGGCGTATGCAGCGCGCGCCTGCTTGATCTGGCCATTCGCCAGCTTGAGATTCATCGCTGCAATCACGGCGGGGATGTCGATCTGCATGGGACAGCCATCGCAGCAGTAGCGACAGGCCGTGCATCCGATGGCTGACGACTTGCCCAGAAGCACCTGCGCCTGGCGGATGACCTCGCGCTCGGCCTCGTCCAGAGGCTTGAAGCCGCGCATGTAGGACACGTTGTCGTCAAGCTGCGCCAGGTTGGACATGCCCGAGAGGACCGTGATGATCCCGTCGAGCGACGCGGCAAAGCGAATCGCCCAGCTCGCGGCCGATGCCTGCGGGTTTGCCTCGCGCAGCAGCTCTGCCACATCGCGCGGAGGGTTGGCAAGCTTGCCGCCCTTGACGGGCTCCATCACCACGATCGACACGTCGTGCGCGCGAGCCACCTCGTAGTTGGCTCGAGAGGTGATGCTGGCATCCTCCCAGTCGGCGTAGTTGAGCTGCAGCTGCACGAACTCCGCCTCGGGATGGCGCGTGAGCAGCTCATCCAAAAGCTTTGGCCCACCGTGGAACGAGAAGCCCATGTGACGCACGAGCCCCTGCCGCTTGAGGTCGCGCACATAGCCCCACAGGTTCATGCGCTCGTACTTCTTGTAGTTGCTCTCCATGAGCGAGTGCAGCAGGTAGTAGTCGATATAACCGGCACCGGTGCGCTTGAGCGAGGTCTGGAACTGCTTGCGCGCGGAGCTCTCGGTGGGAGCCATGGGCGCATAGAGCTTGGTGGCAAGCGTGTAGCCCTCACGCGGGTGACGGTCGACCAGCGCCTTCTTTATGGCCGACTCGGAGCCCGCATAAACGTGCGCGGTGTCAAAGTAGGTAAACCCAGCATCGAGGAACCGGTCGACCATCTCGCTTGTCTGCGCCACGTCGATGCCGATGCCTCGCTTGGGAAGCCGCATGAGCCCGAACCCCAGCTTGGGCGTGCTCTTGCCAAACCAATCTGCCATGGGAACCTCCCGAATCATGTAACTGAAGCACCGCTTTCCTAGAAGACTGTAGGGGTCAATCGGAGATGTGTGTCAAGGGTGCCGAACGGGCATCCGAACCGACCGTTTGCGATGTCTCTCATTTTGCAACACGTGTTGCTTAATCTACGGCTATAGTTTTAAATAGCAAAAGACCAGCTCAATGGGCTGTTCTACCCTCGGTGTGACTTATGCCACCCTTTTGCGAAGACCGTTGCATAACTCGGAGGAACACATGCGCACCACACCTGCCAACGATCTTCGGGTGACCAAGACGCTCGAGGCCATCGACACGACCTTCCGTGCCATGATGCTCGAGGGCGGATACGAATCCATCACCGTCAAGGACCTCTGTGAGCGGGCACGCATCAACAAGAAGACCTTCTACCGCTATTACGAGACCCTTGACGACCTGCTGGCCGAGGTCATGGCGGGATACGCCGCCGCCTGGCGCAAGCGCACCACGCACCTGCACGAGCCGCACGACCTCGCCGAGATCACCCGCGAGTTCTTCCGTTTTGGCGCCGAGCAGGACGCGCTCTACGACGCCATCACCTGTGATCCTGCTTACGACAAGATCCAGGCTCGCCTGCAGGACGACGCGAGCGGCGAGCGCGTGAAGGAGGTGCCTGAGGGATTTACCCCCGAGCGCTGGCACGTCTACTACGCGTGGCAGACGGCAGGTTCGCTCGCCATGTATCGTGCCTGGGTCGCAGACGGAAAGCGCATGCCCCTTGACGAGGCCATCGAGATGGCCGTCGGCCTTGTCTGCAACGGAGCGAGCAGCCTGTAGCGAAACGAAAAAGGGGGACAGGAAGACGCGCGTCCTCTCTGTCCCCCGTGCCCCTAGATGTCCAAGGCGGCGTGGTAGCCCCAGTACACGGCGTTGGTGATGGTGCCCACACGTGCGGCATCACCAATCACGCGCACGAACGGAGCGGTATCCTGCAGCGCCACAACCGTCGCCGTGCGAGAGCGCTGGCCCAGCGCGCAGATGACCGTGGCGCCGGGCACGAGGACCTCGTCCTCCCCCACCTTGCACGTCACGCCACCGTCGCCCACCGAGAGCGCCTGGTGACCGAGCCGTACGTCGACGCCCAGTTTGTCGATCTGCGCCATGAGCAGGGGACGATGTCGCACGTTGGCGTCGGGCGCCAGGGCGTCGCGCATCTCCACGAGGCTCACGCGCTTGCCCTCCTGGGCCAGGTGCACGGCGCACTCGCAGCCGGCGAGGCCACCACCCATGATCACCACGTCATCGGCAACCTCATCGGCATGCTTGTAGTACTCGTTGACCACGATGACGTTTGGCCCGTCCAATCCAGGGATGGGCGGCACGAGCGGCTCCGATCCCACGGCCACGATGAGCGCGTCAGCACCAAGCTCCTCCACAAGCTCGGGCGTCGCCTCGGTTGAGAGACGAATGTCCACGCCTGCCGCGCGGCAGAACCGCTCATAGGTACCCGTGAGCTCGTACATCTCATGCTTGAAGGGCAGTGCCTGCTCGCTCTTGAGGATGCCGCCGAGCTGGTCCTCCTTCTCGAGCAGCACCACATCGTGTCCCCTGCGGGCTGCCGTCCACGCCGCGTAGAGTCCGCCGGGACCGCCTCCCGCCACCACGACCTTGCGGCGACGCTCGGGTGCCACGGGGATGACCTCGTCACCCTCCATCTCGCGACCGATGATGGGGTTGACCGTGCAGCGGCGCGTGCTCGTGGCGGCACGTTCGGCCATGCAGGTGAAGCAACGCAGGCACCGGACGATGTCCTCGGTGCGGTTCTCCACCACCTTGCGCGGCAGGTACGGGTCTGCGAGCAGAGCGCGGCCCATGTAGACCACGTCGGCCTTTCCGCTGGCGATGATCTCCTCCATCTGTGCGGGGTCGTTGAGGCCACCGATGGTCGCCACTGGCACGCTCACGTGCTTCTTTATCTCGGCGGCAAGGAAGACGTTGCGGCCATGCTCCTCGAACATGGAGGGATGCGTGATGCCGAAGGTCTTCTGGTAGGTGCCAGCGCTCACGTGCAGCAGATCGATGTAGGGCTCGAGTTGCTTGGCGATGCGCACGCCCTCGTCCACGTCGTAGCCACCCTCGCAGAACTCGGCGCCGCTCAGGCGGAACTCGATCGGGAAGAACGGGCCCACGGCCTCGCGCACCGCCGTAAGCACGCGAATGGCAAAGCGGCACCGGTTCTCCAGGCTACCGCCGTACTCGTCGGTACGGTGGTTGAAGAGGGGGCTCAGAAACTGGTTGATGAGCCAGCCATGTCCTCCGTGAATCATGAGCATCTCGAAGCCGGCACGCTTGGCGAGACCCGCCACATGCCCATAGGACGCAACGATGTCGTCGATCATCTCGTGCGTGAGCGCGCGCACGGGCACGCCATCGGCGCGCAAGCCATCGCAGGGACCCCACTGCGCGAGATCGTGCTGCTTGGACTTGTCGGTCATATAGGTACCCGCGAACTGCCCAGAGTGCGAAAGCTCGAGCGATGGGATGGCCCCGTGCCTGCGGATGGCGTCCGCCGTATAGGTGGCGCAGGCCAGCGAGTTGAGGATGCTTTCGTCCAGATGGTAGGCGTGGCTTCCGTCAGTTGCGGGATGGACCATGAGCTCGGACACCGTAACCGCCGCTGCGCCACCCTTGCCGCGAAGCTCGTAGAACGCCGTGGACTTCGGCCCGATGCAACCATCGTTGGCGATGTCGGTGCCGCCCATGGGCGCCGAGAACATGCGGTTGCGGAAGGTGGTTCGACCCAACGTAATGGGACTGCTCAGATGCGGATACCGTCTCTCCATGGTGGAACCTCTCCTTTTTGGCATCACTGTCTTAGCGGATGCCTCAAGAGTACGCCATGAATATGCTAGGGACTGTCCACGTATCGGTAAATGCCTGAATCAACCGTCATGCATCGAGGCGACAGGGGCGTCTGGGCCAACCAAAAGGAACCGTCCCCAACGGTCGGCCTCAACGATTACGCGAGGTCGAGGCTCGTCACCCAGTCCACGACCTCGTCGTGTGCGCCGTCGACAGCCGTGCCTGCGACCGCTTTGCCGTCCACAAACGTTGCGCCCGGCACGCGTGCCTGCAGGTTTGCAGGGACGTTGCCCAGGCCAGACCCTCCGTGCGTGGTGAAGGGAACCACCGTCTTGCCCGAGAGGTCCACCGCGTCAAGGAAGGTGCGCACCACCATGGGCTCGCTCCCCCACCAAATGGGGCAACCAAGAAAGACCGTGTCATAGCCGGACACGTCGGGCAGGTCGCCCGCGAGAGCCGGACGCACGTCCTTCTTGAGCTCGTCAGACGCTTGGTCGCAGCACTCGTCATACGAGAAGGGATAGGCCTCGGCGGACACGATCTCGTACTGGTCGGCGCCGAGTGCCTCGGCGATGTAGCCGGCCATCACCTTGGTGTGACCCACCTCCAGCACCTCGGTGCCCCCGTCTGCGTAATTCTCGTCCGCACGCGAGTAGAAGACGACGAGCGCCTTTGTTGCAGCAGACTCTTCAGGCGCAGCCTGCGCCTCGTCCTCCTGCACCTCGGTCTCATCGGCAGGCTCTGGATCATTCTCCTCGGGCACAGATGCCTGCTGTTCGCCCTGCGCGCCGCATCCGGCCAACAGGGACGCCCCCATCAGCCCGGTTGCCAGCACAAACGCCCGGCGACCCATGAACAGCTTGTCGTCTCTCATCGTGAACCCTTCTTCCTCATCATCGCCATGCCACAACCCGCCAGGACGAACGGCAGGGCCAGCAGCAGGTGCTTTCCAACTAGCAGGGGCAGCGGTGTCATGCCGTCGGGAAAGCTCATGCCCCAACTCAGCTTGGTCGCCACCCCAAGGCTCGCGAACGCATACGCGCCGCCGGCGAGCACGGTCGCCACCAGCAAGGCGCGCCGGCCAACCGACAGACGCTCCAGCCACCCGTGCGGCACATGCAGTCCCACATGCAGCGACACAAGCATGAGCCCCGCATACGTGAGACACGCATGCGCCGTGCGCGCAATGTGCGCCAGCCCCTCTGCCTGCAGAATCCTCACGTGCTGGGCCATCGCCATGCCGCTTGCGGAGATGCCTGCCACACAGATCAGCAGGGCCGCATCAAGCACGAGCGACAGCCAGTCATGCCGCCGCAATTCCGCGCGAAGCCAGCGTGCGTTCAGCACGTGATGGACGATCAGCAGGCCAACGAACGCAAGCCCTGCCACCTCGTGATACCAGCCCCCTGTCTGGTAGGGAGCCATCTGGAGCAGGTAGACGAGAGCCATGGCCACATCCACGACGAGCCTCAGCCGCCGTGACGCATGCCCGTCGTGCTGTGTTTGCGCCTTATCCACCTGTCTCCCCTTGCAAGCCCATGCCATGCGTCATGGTAGCGCTCGACAATTGCTCTTCCCATCCCACACTACTCGAACTCGGCAGCCACTTCCGTCAGCAGCTGGCGGATGGGCAGCCCCTGCGGGCACTCGCGCTCGCACTTACCGCACTTGATGCACTCGCTCGGCTTGGCGTGGCCGCCCACGGTATGCACGTTGTTGAAGTACCAGCCCGGATTCCAGCCGCCAAAGACGCGCTTGGTGTTGAGGTCGGCAAAGAGCTCGGGGATCATGATGTGCCTGGGGCAGCCGTTCGTGCAGTAGTGGCACGCCGTGCAGGGGATCATGCCCAAGCTCGCGAAGGCCTCGTGGACGTCGCGCAGTGCCTGCAGCTGCTCCGCCGTCAGCGGCGCCGGATCTCCCGCCATCGCATGCAGGTTGTCCTCCACCTGGTCCATGTTGTTCATGCCGGAGAGCACCATGGCCACGTTGGGCTGCGTCGCGCAGAAGCGCAGGGCAAAGCCCGCGTTGGAGAGGCCCTCGGGGTTGGGCGCCGCATCGAGCGCCCTCTGGGCGACCTCGGGCAGGTTGACCAGCTGGCCGCCCTTGCAGGGCTCCATCACGATAACGGGAACGCCGTGCGCGGTGGCCACCTCGTACACCTCGCGGCTGCGCACGCTGGGGCTGTCCCAGTCCTCGTAGTTGATCTGCAGCTGAACGGCCTCAATCTCGGGATGCTCGGTGAGGATGCGCTCCAGCAGCTCAGGACCGTCGTGGTAGCTGATGCCAAAGTGGCGCGCGCGGCCGTCTGCCACAAACTCCTTGGCCGTCTCGAAGACGCCTTGGCGCGTGTACATCTCGTAGTGGGCTGAGTTCACCGCATGGGCTAGCAGCAGGTCGAAGTACTCCACACCGCACGCGTCGAGCTCCTCCTGGAAGACCCTGCGGATGGTCTCGGGGTTCTTGAACGTGCCATGCGTGAGCTTGTCCACGAGGAAGAAGCTCTCGCGCGGGTGGCGCTTGACAAGGCTCTCGCGCAGGGCCACCTCGCTCTTGCCGCCAAGGTAGACATGCGCGGTGTCAAAGTAGTTGAGACCCGCTTCCAGGAAGCGGTCAAACATCTGATTGCAAAGCTCATAGTCTGGCTCGCCGCCCACCATGGGCAGGCGCATCGCACCAAAGCCAAAGCGCCCCCTGAACTCGCTGGTAGAAAGTGCCATTTCTCTCTCCCCTCCTCCAAGAAGACGGCTGATCCCCGCTCGCCGTCTCTTGCTCTCTTACCTGAAGCCGTACTGCGCGTGCGGAACGTAGGGCTCCTCGAGGTAGGCCATCTCGTCCGCCGTGAGCTTGAGGTCGAGCGCGGCGATGGCGTCATCGATGTACTTGGTCTTGCTTGCGCCGATGAGCGGGCTCGTGACGACGGGCTTGGCCAGGTTCCACGCCTGCGCGATAATGCTGGTGGAGACGCCGTAGCGCTCGGCCAGCTCCCAGACGCGGTGGATGATCTCGGCATCGCCCTTGAGCACGTACTCGTTCTGCAGCTTGGCCACGCCGTCGGTGCGCTCGTCCTCGGGCCTCTTGGCAAACACGCCGTGCGCCAGCGAGCTGAACGGGGTGCAGGCGATGCCCTGGTCGAGGAGCATCGGATGCATCTCCTTCTCCTCCTCGCGGTAGACCAGGTTGTACATGTCCTGCATGGAGACGAACTTTGCCCAGCCGTGGCTCTCGGCAATCATGTTCATCTTCAAGAACTGCCAGGCATACATGGCGCTGGCGCCGATGTAGAGCACCTTGCCGGAGCGCACGAGGTCGTTCAGGGCCTCCATCTGCTCCTCCATGGGGGTGTCGTGGTCCAGGCGGTGCGGGATGTAGAGGTCGATGTAGTCGGTGCCGAGGCGCTTGAGGCTCGCGTCCACCTCGCGGAAGAGGGTCTTGCGCGTGACGCCCTTGGCGTTGGTGCCCTCGTACATGGGGTAGTAGCTCTTGGTGGCGATCACCGCGTCGTCGCGCACGCCCATCTCGGCGATGATCTTGCCCAGGACCTCCTCGGAGGCGCCGCGGCTGTAGTAGTTTGCCGTGTCAAAGAAGTTGATGCCCTGGTCCCAGGCATAGCGGATGACCTCGCGGGCCTCGTCCTCGCCAAAGCGCACGTCGATGCCGCCGTTGCCGGGCTTGCCAAACCACATGCAGCCAAAGCAGATGCGGCTCACGTTGAGGCCGGTATTTCCAAGTCGCGTGTACTCCATGATCGATCTCCTTCGCTTGTGCCTATTGCGCCCTTACTCGTGCTTGCCCGTGACCTCCTCGACCACCGCCATGGCGTTGAGGCTGCGCGGATAGCCGATGAAGGGCACGTTGTTGCTGACCACCTGGATGAGGAACTCGCGCGTGTTGCCGCACTGCACGTTGGCCGCGGTGTGGCCGCGCAGCTGGGCCTCGCAGCCGCCCTGTGCCGCGATGTAGCAGAAGGTGCACATCTCGCGCTCGGCGATGGTCAGGCCGCCGCGGGTGTAGTAGTCGCCAAAGCAGTTGTCCACGAGCCAGTGGGCGATCTGCGGGTAGTCGGGGTTGCCCTTGTCGTAGTAGCCACGCATCTGCTCGCCGATGGCGGCAACCTGCGCGCGCTCGCCACCCTCGCGGCGGCTCGACTCGTCAGGCGTCGTGGTGGCCTGCTCGACCAGGGGCAGCGCGATGCCACGTCCCTCGAAGATCTCGTTCTTTGCCTTGAGGAAGGGGAAGGTGCGGCCGATGCCCAGGTAGGCGGTCGCCTGGTACACGAGCTCCTGGATGGCCGCGGGGTCCACGCCCACGTTGAGGGCGGCGTTGACCATGCCACGGAACTCGTCGATGCCCTGGCAGCCGATGCAGGCGGCAAGCCAGCAGAGGAAGCGCTTGCGGTCGTCAAGCAGCGGCGTTGCCGCGATCACGTCGTCGAAGGCAAAGTTGTCGAAGCGCTCGATGAACTCTGGGTCGGTACGCAGGAAGTCGGAGACGTAGCCGGGGAACATGCGCTCGTGGAAGGCCTGGGCGGCGTCGGTGAGCTGTGCAGTGTAGGACATGCGAGGTTCCTCTCGTGAGTAATGACGTGGGATCGGCGGGGCGTTGGACCAGCCGTCCGTGCAATGGGGCGTTAGGCCTTGATGGCCTTGCGGGCCCAGGCGATGGCCTTGCCGGTGGAGCGGGCGGAGTCGGTGCCGCGGATGGAGAGGCCGTCGACCACGTGCGCGGCAGGATAGCTGCGGCGAAGGTCGCCCACGCTGCCGCCCAGGCCGCTGCCCTCGTTGGTGCACAGGGGCGCGATGGTCACGCCGTCGAGGTCAAGTGCGTCGAGGAAGGTCTTGACCGCCATGGGCATGGTGCCCCACCAGTTGGGGTAGCCGAGCACGATGCTGTCCACGCCTTCCATGCTGGGCAGCGGCCCCTGGATGGCGGGACGCGCCTGCTCGCGCAGCTCGCGCTTTGCCTGGTCGGTGGTGGCGTAGTAGTCGGTCGGATAGGGGTCGACGGTCTCGACCTTGAAGAGCTGGGCGCCCAGGTCGGCGGCGATGGCCTCGGCGAGGATCTCGGTGTTGCCCTTGGGCAGGTCGATGATGCCGCCGTTGCCGTAGTTCTGGCCGGCGCGGGAGTAGTAGGCGACGAGCGTTGACATGCTGGGGTTCCTTTCGGTTGGTCTGTTCGTTGGCATCATCCTATCTTCTCGTTTTCTGATGTACAATTTCATTTGATTGCATTTAGCATTAGTTGTTCTTATCGTTTGAAGGAGACCGACCATGGAGCTGCGACAGATCCAATACCTCTGCGCCGTCGTGGAGACAGGCTCGTTCACCCGTGCCGCCGAGCGCTGCCTCATCTCCCAGTCGGCCGTGTCGCAGCAGGTAAAGGCCCTGGAGGCAGAGCTTGGCTACGAGCTCTTGCACAGGCGGGGACGCAGCTTTACCGTGACTCCGGCAGGCGAGCTCTTTGCGCGGAAGGCCTCCGCGCTCCTCTCCCAGCTTGAGGACCTGCGCTTTGAGGCGGAGGGCGTGGCCAACGGCTGGGCCACTACGCTTGCGGTGGGATACCTCAACCGCTACGAGGGCTGGGAGGTGCAGGCGGCCGTGACCGCCTTCGCGGCGCGCCACCCACACATCCCCGTGCACGCCACGGCGGGCAGCCACGACACGCTCTACCAGCTCATCCGCCGTCACGACGTTGACGTGCTCTTCTCCGACCGGCGCCGCGCCCTTTCCGACGCATACGTCAACCGCCACCTCCTTGACGGATGGTGCTACGTGGAGGTCTCCGAGGCCTCCCCCGTCGCATGGGCGGACGTGCTCGCCGTGTCCGAGCTCAACAACCTGCCCTGCATCCTCATCGCCTCCGAGGACCAGGAGGAGGTCGAGCGCACCTACTACCGTGACGTGCTGGGCTTCCGCTCCGAGTTTCTCTTTGCGCGGTCGCGCGAGGAGGGGCGCATGATGGTGGCTGGCAACCGCGGCTTCATGCCCATCGAGATGCGCTCGCAGGGCGGACGCAGCGGATCCGCCATCCGGCGCATTCCGCTCGTGGGACAGGGTGGGCAGCTCAAGAGCGAGTACTACTGCTATTGGCCCAAGGACCGCAGCAACAACCTCATCGAGGAGTTTGCCGACATCCTGGCGGGCATGTTCGAGAACGAGGAAGGTCTCTAGAGTCCGGCCATTCGCGGCGGTGCGGGACCGGTGGCGTGGGACGGTGGGACCGTGGCGGGGCAGGCGGGGTGGGACAGGGGACGTGCCTGGTGTCCCACCTCGGTCTTGCCGCAGTGGGACAGGGGACGTGCCTGGTGTCCCACCCCGGTCTTGCCACAGTGGGACACCAGGCACGTCCCCTGTCCCAGGCACGTCCCCTGTCCCAGTCCCAGTCCCCTGTCCCAGCCCCGCACCCGATACCTCTAGCGCTGGCGCACGTATGCCTTGACGAACATGATCTGCTCACCCTCGCGCTCGGGGCGCACGGTGTAGCGTCCGGCCGCCGCGGGAACGACGAAGGTCTCGGCATAGTGCACCACAAACGGCTCGAAGGCACCCGTCGGGCTCTCCACCACGGCCGAGCCGCCGTCCACCAGATTGAGCATGTTGAAGCCATCCGTCGCGTCGTGCTCCGTCACATCGCGCGAGGTAAAGCGCCGCGTCTCGATAAACTCCAGCTCGTGCAGGCCGGTGTGCTCCTCAAGGTAGTCGTCCCCGTCATGGACGACCTCGAGGGCGTTCACCAGGTTCTCGCGCACCCAGTCGGTCGTGCGGTCCCACTGGATGTTGGCAAGCCCCTCGTCGATGTGGATGGGCCGCGGCAGCCCGTCCAGGCCCAGCCGGTCCCAGTCCCACATCTTGAAGGTGAAGTTGTACGGCGTGGCCGAAATCTCGAGCACCATAGTCCCCGCCGCCGAGCAGTGCAGCGTGCCCGCCGGGATGAGAAAGTGGTCGTGCTTCTTGGCCGCAAAGAGGTTGACGTACTTCTCGGCCGGGAAGCTCGGGCCGTCCTCCTGCGCAAGCCGCAGGTCGCGCTCGAAGGCCTCGCGATCAATCCCGTCCTTGAGGCCGAGAAAGACGCCGCCGCCCTCCACGGCATCCAGGACGTAGTAGCTCTCGTCCTGCGTGTAGGTCATGCCATAGCGGCTACGGATGAACTCGGTCATGGGGTGGACCTGCAGACTCAGGTTCTGGCCGCCGATGGTGTCGAGAAAGTCGAAGCGGATGGGGTACTCCGCCCCAAAGCGGCAGTACACGGGCATGCCGAGAAGCTCGACGGGCCGCCAGAGCACCAGGTCCTGCGCCGGCACCTCCATGCGCACGCCGCCAATGCGCAGGTAGAGGCTGTTCTCCTCGGGGACGCCGTCAAAGGACCACGCGTAGTTGTCGGCCGCAGGGTCGAGCCCGCAAACGTCCTTCATCCACTGGCCGCCCCAGACGCCCGGGTCAAAGTACGGCACCAGCCGGAAGGGCCCGCGGGCGACTTGTGCCAGGCCGTCGCGCACGGCAGCACCGGTCGCCAGCTTGGGAGTACCCGCCACGTTGGAATCGAGGAAGTAATCGACACGATCGAAGACCTCCATCTTGCGCTTGTCGGCGACGCGCCACTCCACAAAGTAGCCGCGCTTGATCTTGCGGAGCGCGTCCTCGCCCTCGTTGTGCGCGCGGAAGCTGGGCATGCCGCGCCGGTAGCGCAGCTCGATCTCCCAGCGGGCGAGGTCGCAGTACACCAGCGTGTCCCCCGCGGCCACAAGTCCCGCCCCCACGCCATAGACGAGCGTGCGGCCATGCCCTGGCAGCTGGGCCTTTGCCGCCTCAAGTGCCGCCGGGTCGACGAAGTCCTCGAGCCTGCCGTAGTACATCACGCCGCGCACGCGGTCGTCGGTGAGATGGGCCTGCATGCGGGAGGCGAGCTCGTCGCCGTCGTAGAAGACATCATCCGAGAGAATCACCGTGTCGGGCCTGAAGGCCGCACGCACGAGGTCGAGCACCTCGCCCTCGACACCTGGGTAGCACTCGACCACCAGCGTATGGTCGCCCAGTAGGGAGAGCTCCGCGAGCTTGGCCGCCACGGCCTCCGCGCCCGCCCAGGCATCGCCATCATGGCCGGTCACGCGCGTCTCGGGGCACTTGTCGTAGTTGCCCATCGTGGCCTCCTAGCGCTTCTCGAAGACGATCTCGTCGCCCGCCCGCTTGACGCGGTATCCAAACTCGCGCCGCTCGATGGCGGCGTAGTCATGCCCAGACACGGTGGGCCAGCAGGCTCCCACCCACAGCTCCTCGGTCGCCGAGGTGTTCACGCAGCGGTGCGCCACATGCCCGTCAATGTGATGGAGCGACCCCTCGCACATGCGCTCCGCCCACGTCTCGCCACTCTCGTCCATGAGCAGGAGCAGGCCCTCCCCGCGCAGGCAGAAGTAGTACTCGGTGCAGTCGCGGTCCTCGTGGAAGTGCCCGCGCGTCATGTTGCACTCGCCGTGGGAGTCGACCGGCTTCATGACCGTGAGTCCCCAGAGCAGGTTGCCCTTGGTCTTGGGCCCCACGTCATGGGTGTAGACCTCGTACACCACGGGGTCGTCGTCGCGGGGGCTCTCGTAGAGCGAGGCCACCTCGTGGTAGCGCTTGACGGCGCGCGTGACGCCGGCACCCTCCGGCACACCCTCCATCAGGTGGTGGACAACGGCCGGATCCAGTACGTTCATGGTCTTCTCCTTGAGGTGGGCAGGCGGGGCTAAGGCTCGAAGCCCTGCCAGAGGTCTTGGGCCGTCTGGGGCTTGGACACAAACAGAAAGAGGTCGGGGTTCTCGACAAACTGCTGGTAGATGGATATGCCTGGCTTAAGGCCAAACTCCTCGTAGGCGCGTGGACGGCGGATGTCGAGCTCTGTGGGCTCGTAGGCGGGGTTGGCTGCCCATGTGGTCTTGCCGTCCTCCACCTGTGGGAACCACGCGATGCCCCCATGGGCGCGCACGTCGTCGTAGTCGAAGCCGTAGTCGCGCACGCACCAGGCGCCAAAGGTGAGGTTCTGCGTCACGTCGCCCACGATGGTCGCATGGGCCCAGCCAGGCGGCACGATGACCACGTCCCCTGGCTCGGCGTAGACCGCAAAGCAGCGGCCGGGCTTATCCTTTGCGCTCTCCTGCATGTAGATGTAGGCCGCGCCGCTCCAGATCTCGTAGACCTCGCAGGTAGACGCTCCGCACGACGGCGATACGGCATGGATGTGGCCCTGACTGCGTACGGGCTCTTTTCCGAGCAGGCCCTTGGAGTAGGTGACCACGCCAAAGAGCAGGTCGCGCGCAACCATGGCGGACAGGTCCTCGCCGCGGCCGACGTCCATGCAGATGGCATAGACCACCTCGGGGCCTTGGCAGGAGGGGTCCCTGAGCGAGGCGCGGATGGCGTCGAGCGTACGCAGCTCGGGCTCGGGGCCAAAGACGCCAGGCCCAAAGGAGAAGCCCAAGGGGTCGTAGGTGGCGGTGATGTCGAAGCCGGGGTCGAAGGACATGACGTGTTCCCATCAATTGTTCTAGGACTAGTCACATCCTACGCCCAAACGCAGGACTGGTGAGAGAAGTTCCACTTCAGGTCGAGGGCCATGGGGCGAGGGTGGGGCGAGGGTGGGGCTGGGACGGGGTGGGACAGGGGACGTGCCTGGTGTCCCACTTTGATCAAGTCAAAGTGGGACACCAGGCACGTCCCCTGTCCCACGTCCCAGCCCCACCCTCGCCCCACGCCGGTCGCAGCATTCCGTTAGGCCTCCGCGACCTCCGCGCGACGCAGCGCATCCAAGCAGAGCGCATACGACCCAACCAGCACGCGCTCGTGGTAGTCGCACACGTGGATGAGCTCGGGCACCATGTCCTCGGGCATATGCCTTGCCAGCTCAGCGGAAAGCTCGTCCATCTCGGGCAGCTGGTCCACGGCCACGTAAATGGCCTCGGGCGACGTTGTGCAGATGGAGCACATCAGCTCAGCTGCCACCACCTTGCACATGCCCTCGCTCGTCCACGCCATCTTGAGGGCCTTGTCCACAAGGCCGAGCATGCGCATGACGTAGGCGAGCTCGCCAGCGAGGCCATGGTTGCCGCGCACAAGGTGCCCATCCACGATAAGCCCCTGCCCTCCGACGGCAAAGCCGGTGGGCTGGCGCTGCAGCAGGATGCTCTCGTACTTGTCCTGGCTCACGTAGCAGCCTGCAGCCGCCGCGTTGGCGTTGTTCTCGACAAAGATGGGCACGCCCAGCCGCTCGGACATCCGCGCAAAGTCGGGCATGCCGATGTCGATGCTCACCATGCGGACGGTGCTTCCCTCCACGATGCCCGGCACCGCAAGACCTATGGCGTCAAGCTCGCTGACGCAGACGCCCTGCATGCGCACCGTTGCGAGCACGTCCTTGATGTCGCAGTAGCTGCGCCCGGGCTTCTCCACCTGCCCATTGAGCACAATCTCGCCGTGGTCGTAGATGCGGTAGCTATAGAGGGAGTCCTTCCGGCCGAAGACGGAGCTGATGACGAGAATGCGCTTGTCGCTGTCGAGCTTTCGCACGATGCGCGTGTCCGCCTGCTCGAGGCGCGCTGCCAAGGCGTTCTCGCTCATGGCGTTGAGGAGCATTCGCAGCGCCATTCCCGCGTCGTAGCTGCCGAACACGGCGCCCGGGATCTCGAAGACCACGAGGTCCGGATGGCGGGCGACCATCTCGTCGCGGCGCATGTGCACCTGCGGGGCCAGCATGACGGCCGTGTAGTCGCCCGCGTCGCGCAGGGCCTGCTCGATGGGCTTTGCCTCGAACTCGAAGTCGAGCGAGAGGGTCGCCGCCACCTCCGTGAGCTTTCTGGCAAAGAAACTTGTGGTCAGGCCTGAGGTACAGGAAAGCAGGATGTGCGTGACCGTGGAGGCGGAAGCTCGCGCGAGGGCCTCGGTCAGGTCGTCGAAGAGCTCCTTTGCGTGGTCGAGGTCGTCCATCTCAAAGTGCAGGAAGAACGCGGGGTTGTCCGGGTCGTCTGCCGGGATGATGTTGAGCTCCACGATCTCGGGCGCGCCGGGGTCGAGCTCGTAGAAGTTGACGTTAGCCGTAGCCTTGCTGGTGACGATACGCACGTGCTCGTCATCGGGCGACTCCACGATGCAGCCCTCGATCGCGTGGGACAGCATGGTTGCACGGGATAGGATCCAGGCACGGAAGGCGGAAGCGAGCTCAGTCATGGCAGGCCTTTCTCGAGGTGGTAGGCCTATTGTATCGCGTGCGGTGGTCGGGTGCGGGGCCGCGGGCCGGGACGGGGTGGCGCGGGACAGGCGGGACGGGCTGGGACAGGTGGGACAGGGGACGTGCCTGGTGTCCCGCTTTGACTGATCAAAGTGGGACACCAGGCACGTCCCCTGTCCCACCCCGTCCCAGCCTGCGGCCTCGCACCCGAATGTCCGTTAGAATGGCCACGTGACCATCACGTGCGTGTTGTCTGGGCTGACAGCGCACAACATGCCCCGCGAAAGGACTGCCATGCCTGACGTCACCACCTATGCCTGGGCCCACAAGACCCTGACCTCCATCGTCGCAAACATCGAGACGGTCCTGTACGGCAAGACCACCGAGGTCAAGCTCGTCGTCGCGGCGCTGGCCGCCGGCGGCCACGTGCTTCTCGAGGACGTGCCCGGCACGGGCAAGACGAGCCTCGCCTCCGCACTCGCCAGCTCGGTGCGCTGCTACTACCGCCGCATCCAGTTCACGCCCGACGTGATGCCCTCCGACATCAGCGGCTTCTACATCTACAACCAGAAGACCAACGACTTCGAATTCAGGCCAGGCGCCGTTATGGCCAACATCGTGCTGGCGGACGAGATCAACCGTGCCAGCCCCAAGACGCAGTCCGCCATGCTCGAGGCCATGGAAGAGGCCCAAGTCACCGTCGACGGAGAGACGCACGTCCTCGCGAAGCCCTTCTTCGTAATCGCCTCGCAGAACCCCATCGAGCACTACGGGACCTATCCCCTGCCCGAGGCGCAGATCGACCGCTTCATGTGCCGCCTCTCGCTCGGCTACCCCAACCGCGCGAGCGAGCTCTCCATCCTGCGTCGCGACAAGGACGCAAAGACGAGGCTCGGCTCCGTCGCCACCGCCATGGACATCCTCAAGCTCCAGGAGATTGTGGACACCGTCACGGTGAGCGACGACGTGTGCAACTACATCCTCAACATCGTTGAAGCCACGCGCAGATCAAGCGACCTCCTGCTCGGCTCGTCGCCCCGCGGCGGCCTGGCAACGCTCGCGCTCGCTCGTGCCTGGGCGCTCTTCCAGGGACGCAGCCACGTGACCGTCGACGACATCAAGTTCCTCGCCCCCTACACGCTGCGTCATCGTCTCATCATCACCGCCGAGGCGCACGCAAAGGGGAAGACCGTAAACTCGGTGTTTGCCCGGATCCTCGACAACACGCCCGTGCCCCTTGGCCCTCAGCGCTAGAGCTGCCGAACGCCATGGCAATCTTCAGACGCTCGGCCAAAGTGGCACGCCGCCCGCGCCGGCCATTCAATTGGCGCGTAGCCATCAAGCGATCCATAAAGACGATCGTAGTCGCACTTGTGGTGATGCTTGTCATTTCTCTGTGGTTCGGCGGGGATGACTCCCTGACTCCGCTGCTCACGGCGGCACTCGTCACCGCCGTGTTCGTCCTGTCCACCGCATACCTTTGGGTCGTCGGACCCAAAGTGCACGTGAGCTTCCTCGACCTCGACGAGCTCATCGAGGACCGCGCGACAAACCAGTCCGACGAGCACCCCAAGAGGCTTCTCGATGTCCTGAAGAAGCGACTCAAGCGCGATGCCGAGAATGGCGCGCTGCACGAGAGCGTGGTCACACTCCAGGTCACTCGCCTCGACACGACCGCCGCCCTCGCCACCGTGGTCAACACCTCGCGCCTGCCCGTCCTGCGTGGCGAGCTGGGCTTTGTCCTCACACCTGACGACGAGGGCAACGCCGCGCTCGCAAATCAGCCGACGATCGCCTCCACGAGCGAACCCTTCTCGCTTCCCGCGCGCAGCAGCCTGCCCAACGCGGCAGGGAGCTCCTTCAACCATGTGGGCATCTTCACGCTGCAATCCGAAGGCGTCCGCGTGTTTGACCTCCTCGGCATCTTCTCGTACGTGAGCGGCCCGGCAGGCACGTGGCGCGTGCGCGTGGTACCCAACATTTACAGGCTCGCGCGCGGCATCCCGGAGTCTCGTAAGACGACGCAGATGGATGAGGGGATACCGGACACGCCCATGGACGCGCTCGACTACGACCGCGTGCGCGACTACCGCCCAGGCGACTCGCTGAGAAGAATCCACTGGAAGCTGGTGGCGCACCGACAGGGCGAGCTCTACACCAAGCTCTTCGAGGACTCCACGTTCTCTGCAGTTACGCTGCTCTTTGATCCCTATGGCCAAGAGCTGACTTCCAGCTCCCTCAACAGCGTCTTCCACCAGCACGACACCATGCTCGAGGGCGGCTTCTCGCTGATAGAGCACGCACGAGAGAACGGGCTTGCAGGACAACTACGCTTTGTCAACCGCGCGGGCACGCTCGTCGAGTCTGACTGGAAGGGCCCGGCGTCCCTTGGCTGGTTTGTCGAGGTCGCAAAGCGTCCCGGATGGTCGCAAGACGCCCGTCGGCAGAGCGTCACTGCCATACAGTCGCTTACCGACGGATCGGCCGGCTATGTGATCTTTGCCACAAGCAGGCTTTCCGAGTGGAGCGTGCAGGCGCTTATCGCAAGCCACCACCGCGGGGTTCCCCTGACCGTGGTGCACGCCATGCCCACCATGGGCCAGGCGGAGATCGCCCAGCAGGAGGCCTTCGACAGTCGCCTCCGCGCGGAGTCGATCGGCGTCGTCTCGCTGACAAAGGGCCCCGATATCATTCGGGAGGTGATGTCGTGATGAAGGCGAAACGCTCGAACAACGCATATGTCGCCAGGGGGCCGTTCTGGCTTCCCGATGCCCACGAGCGCTTTAAGGCGCTTTTGCCCGAGCTTCTCCTCTCCATCGTGGCCACGAGCTCCGCACTCACCGTCATGATGTACTCCGACGGTGCCAACATCGGCAATAATGCCCTGCTCGCGATCGTCATCCAGACCTTGCTGCAGAGCATGTTCTATATCCTCACGTACCTTACGAGCAACCCAGGCATGACGAGCCTGTTAGCGATCTTCGGCACGTCACTCCTGTCCTTGTTCCCCATGATGACCTTTGGAAATGCGCCGGCCAACTCGCCCGGATTAGGCGTTGGGGCCTCCATCTACATGCTCACGTCCTTCGGCGCGGTTCTGTTCTACCTTACACGGTTGCGGGGGACGCTCATCTACGTTCTTATGTCCGTAGCGGTCCTGGGCTCGGCCTTCATCGAATCCGACTCCCCCATTGCCATCTTCCATCTCGTCAGCACGGCCGCGTATATGGCCATCTTCATCATCCGGTCCTCTCCGTCACGCATCACCGTCAGCTCTTTCCCGCTGAACAGGCCTGCGACACACGATGTGAACAAAAAGAGGCACCTGCCTGTCCCCGTGCAGGCAATGCTGCTTGCCGCAGGCGTTAGCATCCTGAGCCTGCTGCTTGCGATTGGCATCGGCTGGTGGCAGGGCTGGAGTCGTAGCGTCGACACATCAGGCTCGTTTGAGACGACGGTTGATATCGAGCACGAAGGTCGCGTAACACCTGTCGACGGAACCACCGGAGAGGGCGGGCACGAGGGCACTGCATTGGAGGGCCTCGAGGAGCTGGCGGTAGAGGGTGGCGAGACGACGCCTGCGACGAGCGGCACGAGCGGTGCGCGCAGCGGTCTCCCCAGAGCCCTTTGGGCCGCCATTGCCGTTGTCGCGGTCATGGCGCTGCTCGTCCTCCCCTTTGCGATTCGCCTTCTGCTGCGCAAGCGCACCAGGCGCTCCATCGAGGGCGAGGCAAGCCCCGCCGACCGCGCCGCTAGGATCTACCTCGAGATTCTCTCGCGCCTTGGGGCCTTGGGCATCGAGCGCAGCGATGACGAGACGCCACACGAGTTCCTCGTCCTGCATGCGGACGATCTGCTGGCGATCTCCGAAGCGGCTGGGCTTGACGAGAACTGCTGGCAGACGATCACCAGCGTCTACGAGAAGGCGCGCTACGCGGGGCTCGATGCGACCGAGGCCGAGATTGACGCATGCTGGCAGGTCTTTGACGCGCTGCCGGCATACGCTCGACTCTCGATGGGTTGGCCGGGCTACCTCACGGGCCCCTTCTGGCTCATGTAGCAGGAACTGCCCGTGGCTGCGGCGGGGCGGGTCGGACAGGCGCCGTGGGACAGGGAGCGGGTGGGACAGGGGACGTGGGACAGGGGACGTGCCTGGTGTCCCACCTGATCAGGTCGAGGTGGGACACCAGGCACGTCCCCTGTCCCACGTCCCCTGTCCCACCCGCTCCCTGTCCCACGGCGCCTGTCCGACCCGCCCCGCCGCAGCCACGAGAACAATCCCAGGCAGCTCATCTCGTGCGCTAGATGCGCGCCACGCCACTTTCCTGGGCAGCCTCCATCACGGCGAAGGCCACAACGTCGCTCACGCGCGGGTCGAAGGCCTTGGGCAGGATGTACTCGGAGCTGAGCTCGCGGTCGCTCACCAGCTCGGCGATGGCCTCAGCCGCGGCGATCTTCATCTGGTCGTTGATGTCCGTGGCGCGCACGTCGAGCGCCCCGCGGAAGATGCCCGGAAAGACCAGTACGTTGTTCACCTGGTTGGGGTAGTCCGAGCGGCCGGTGGAGACCACGGCCGCGCCAGCCGCCAGGGCCTCGTCGGGGAAGATCTCCGGCGTGGGGTTGGCGCAGGCAAAGATGACGGGGTCGGGCGCCATGGAGCGGACCATCTCGGGCGTCAGCAGACCCGGCGCCGACACGCCGATGAAGACGTCGGCACCGCGGATGACCTCGGCAAGCGACCCACGCACGTGCTCGCGGTTGGTGATGCGCGCCATCTCCTGCTTGACGGGGTTGAGCGTCTCGTCTCCCTCACAGATCGCGCCGTGCCTGTCGCACATGATCACGTTGCGCAGGCCCCTAGCCAGAAGCAGGCGGGTGATCGCGACGCCGGCCGATCCAGCGCCGCAGGTAACCACGCGCACGTCCTCGAGCTTCTTGCCCACGACCTTCAGCGCGTTGGTCAGACCGGCGAGCACCACCGTGGCGGTGCCGTGCTGGTCGTCATGGAAGATGGGGATGTCGCAGACCTCCTTGAGGCGCCTCTCCACCTCAAAGCAGCGCGGCGCGGAGATGTCCTCCAGGTTGACGCCGCCAAAGCTGCCCGCAAGTAGCTCGACGGTGCGGACGATCTCGTCCACGTCCTTGCTGCGGACGCACAGGGGAATGGCATCGATGCCGCCGTATGCCTTGAAGAGTGCGGCCTTGCCCTCCATCACGGGCATGCCCGCCTCGGGACCGATGTCGCCCAGGCCGAGGACGGCCGTGCCATCGGTCACCACGGCAACGGTGTTCCAGCGACGCGTCAGCTCGAAGCTCTGCATGGGATCGCGCTGGATGGCCAGGCACGGCTCTGCCACGCCGGGGGTATATGCCAAGCTCAGGGTATGTGCGTTGCTCACATCGACGCGCACCGACGTCTCGATCTTGCCGCGGACGCGGCGGTGAAGCGCCAGGGATGCCTTTCCGTAATCCACGCGATTCCTCCTCGCTCGTAGATGCAGATGACTCACACAATGATACGGGCATTCGCCTCGCGCGTGTTGCCAGACAAGGCATCAGCGCGAGAAGGCCATCCGGACATACCCGGTGCGCCCCATCCGTGCCAGTCTGTCGCATCCCTCGTGAAGGCGCGGAGCTATCGGGCCGTGTCCTCGCAGACCGTGCCGCCCTCGACACGATAGACGCGGTCGCAGTTCTCGATGGTGGTCAGGCGATGCGCGATGATTATGAGCGTCTTCTTGCCCTGGATGCTCGTGATCGACTGCATGAGCGCCTCCTCCGTCTCGTTGTCGAGGGCCGAGGTCGCCTCGTCCAACACGAGGATGGGGGTGTTGTCGTAGAGCGCACGCGCTATGCCAAGGCGCTGGACCTGCCCACCCGAGAGCTTGACGCCAGCCTCGCCCACCTCGGAGTCAAGGCCGTGCTCGAGCGATCGCACGTAGTCCGCAAGCTGGGCCATCTCGAGCGCCTGCCACACGCGCTCGTCGTCAGCCTCGCCGTCTCTCGTCCCAAAGGTGACGTTGTTGCGGATGGTGCCCGTAAGCATGAAGACGCTCTGCGGAATGTAGGCGAACTTGGAGCGCCAGGCCGCAGATGACGTGTCCACGCGTGCGCCATCCATGCTGATGGATCCGTCATCTGGCTCGAGCAGGCCGAGCAGCACGTCCACAAGCGTGGTCTTTCCCGCCCCGGAGGCGCCAACGATGCCGATCGAGCTGTTGCGAGGTATCGTCAGGCTCGCGTCTTGGAGCACGGTCTGGTTGCTGTTGGGATAGGAGAAGGAGACATGCTCCAAGGAGATCTCCCGCTCGAAGGTCTCGGGGGCGCCAAGACTCGCGCCTGCCTTCTCGGCCGCCTCGGCCTCCTCGCGCTTGAGCAGGTCGTCAATCTCCTTGACGCGCGTGAGGGAGCTCTCGAAGTAGTGCGCGTTGCTGACCGAGCTCGAGATGCCGCCGACGCAGGGAAGGATGCGCGACGCCGCCAGGACAAAGGCGGAGAGCACCGGGATCAGGCCGGACATGTCCTCGCCGGCAAGGACCAGCGTGAGCAGGTACCCAAGCAAGGCCGACACGGTAAACGCCTCGATGAGGCGCTGCGGGGCTGCCGAGATTGACTGCTCCAGGATGCGCGACCGAATGGCCTTGTCGAGGTCGGCCCTGTAGCGGTCCTCAAAGTACGACTCGCGCCTGGCGATCTTGATCGACTTGATGCCACGGACCATCTGCACCACAAGGCTGTTGCCGTGCCCAAGCGTGGAACGGTACACCAGGCCCAACTTGCGCATATGCGGGCGAATGACGCGCAGGATCACCACGTACTGGGCAAAGAGGACAACGACGAGAACCATCGTGATCTGCGGGTGGATGAGAAGCACCAACGTCGCCATGATCACGGTGATGACAAGGCTCGAGAAGAAGCCGAGCACGTTGGAGAACAGCTGGTAGAACTGGTCGCTGTCATTATTGAGGGTACGCAGGACATCGCCCGACTCGACGTCGAGGTAGAAGCTGTACGGCCGCGTCAGATAGTAGTGCAGCAGGCGCTTCTGCACGCGTTGGCGCACCGTGGCGGCCACCTTGTTCTGTTGGTAGGTGCGCCAGAGCAGAAACGCGTTCTTGCCGATAAACACCATCGCCATGACGACAAGGAGCAGAGCGAGGTAGCTGCTTCCGTCCCGCTCGCCAAAGACGGCCCTGAGGATGCTGCCCACCGTGCCCTCTGTCAGCTGACCCGAGTCTATGATGCCCGCGATGAGTGGAATGACGAGGCCCACACTCACCGACTCGATCAGGCCACCAAAGACCATCATCAGGACAAGTGGTATGAGAGACCGTCGCTCTCGCACGGTAAGCACCGACACGCATCGTTTGATGATTTCCCACATCAGAGAATCCTCTCCCATGCTCGTATAACATCCTCGAGGGCAAAGTCGAGCGCACGAAGGCGCGCGCCTTGCGCAAGCCTCTCCCTCAGTGCCTGGTCGTCCGCCAAGCGTCCCATGGCCTCCGCCAGCGCGTCCGCATCCCCTACGGGGACCAAAAGGCCATCCTCCCCGTCGGTTATGAGCTCGTCGGAGCCCGTGCAGGCGGTCGATATGCAGGGCAAGCCCATCATCATGGCCTCTATCAGGGCATTTGACATGCCCTCGTAGTCTGACGAGAGCACGAACGCCTCTGCATCCCGCATTGCCTCGTGCACATCGGTCCGGTAGCCCTCAAAGAAGACCGAGTCGCCAACCCCCAGATTGCACGCCTGCTGTCGCAGCTCGTCAAGCTGCGGCCCCCGCCCAAAGATATGCAGGGTGTGGTCGCGATGGCTCTGGGCAAACGTCGCAAACGCCCCAATGAGCAGCGAGAAGTTCTTCTGGGGATGAAGCCTGCCCATGGCGACGATCCTCTTGCGCGAGGACCCCGCATGGCAAGGCACCGTCACGGGGTTGTGAATGATGCAGCTCTTCTCCTGCACGGAGCGCGGGAACATCGCTCGCACCTTCTTGGTCTGAAAGACGACGTAGTCCGCGCGTCTGCAGCTTTGGAGTGACTTCTTGAAGTAGCGTCCCTCCTTCTGGGAGGGGTCGTTCCGCTCGCTCACGATCCGATACCCGCCAAAGCTCATGGCATTCAGGCTGTTGGGCGTCACCAGAAAGCTGATGGTGGTTTCGATGCGATAGGCCGCACGGATCCTCTGGAGAAGGAGAAGCCTGCGTACCGAGAGATATCGGCTGGCAATGAGCGCCCCCAGCCTCGTGGGATGATGGCGATACGTAATGCCGGCAGCGCTGACCGTGGTCACCCGTGGATCTACCGGATAGGCCTCCTCGTCCTTCTGCCCCAAATACAGCAGGTAGACGTTGTGCCGCACGCAGAGCCTGTTGGCAAGTGCGCAGGCCACGCGCTCCGCCCCTCCACCGCTTATCGAGCTGACAAACAGCAGGACGTTCCTCCGTATTCCCAGCGAGGCTCCCCGTCGCCTACCGCAGCCCCTTCTCGGAGCAAGCGAGGGGGCAGCCACAAGGTAGCCATCCGGGTCGCGTCGCACAACATCGTCCAAACACGACAGGCCGCGCGCCCGCTCGATCACAAGAGCGCCCTCCTTGGTCCACCCGGACTCGGGCGTCGAGCAGAGGTCCACGTTGTTTCTGGGCGTCCTTCCGTTGGCGACGGCCGTGCAAAAGTGAAGGCTGCCCGCAGGGTTCGAGTTCGCCGAGAATCCCGCCTGCGCATTGCCCACGGCAAGGCAGTTCCAAACCTCATGTGCAACCACTTGGTTCTCTCCGCCAAGTTTGAAGCCTGCACCACCGGGCTTTGTCCGGGCAGCGCCGGCCTCACCCATGGTCCCATTCTGGTAGGCCACGCAGCTGTCAAGCTCCACAGACCCGATGGGGCCAAAGATGCTCTTGGCATACAGGTCAAACCCGTCGTCAATGTTTTGGTAGGCAAGGCAGCGATAGAAGACGTTGCCCTCTCCCACGCGCAGCTTTGCCCCAAACCCATCGGCATTGCAGCGGTAGATATCGCAGTTGTGATGGCTGTCGCAGTCCTTGACCAGGTTACGGCTCGGCCAGTCGCGACGATCGGCGCCGGGACGAGAGATGACGAGGATGCCCGTGTCACCGTTTGCATAGGCCTCGCAGTTGACGATGCGGTTTGCGCTGCCAAAGACGGTGAGGCCCGACAACGGGCTGTTGCACAGAACCAAGCCCTCAACGCGCCAGAAGTCCGCATCGAGCACGAGAAGCGGTTGGCCCCGCGTCATGAGCACGCCGTCGACATAGGCCTTTCTCGGGTGCTCGGCCTCAAGCGCAATCGGCTCGTCCACGGTTCCGCTGATCCCGGCGGCAATCACCAGCGGTCGCTCTGGGCGGTACCCGCCATCCTTCAGCACGATCCGCATGCCGGGCCGTGCCGAGGAGAGTGCCCGCTCGAGCGTCGTGGGCTCATCCGCGCGACCAGAGGCATCAGGGCTTCCCGTTGGCGCCACATAGCAGACCTGCGGCAAGGCCTCCCCCGCAACAGAGCCCTCGGCACAGGCATCTGAAACAAGCCTGCGGTCAAACGGATAGTCCGGGATGCTGCTTCGGATGGTCCCCTCGGGCGTATGGCTGGCAACGCCAGGCCAAGTGGCAAACTCGATGTCGTGCACCTCCATGCGCACGCCTCGGGCCACGGCAAATCCCACGCAGATGAGCGAGGGGTCCTGTCTCATGAGAAAGTCGCAGCCAGGGACCTCCATACGCTGCCCGTCACAGGTAAGGACAAGGCCCCCATCGGTCTTCTCGGCGGCAAACTCCCTGGCCCTGCCGGCAAAGGGCTTGTCGTCCTCAACCGAGAACGCCCTACTCTCGTCGACAACGCGCGCGTTGGTAGGCTCAAAGCAGTCTGGGCGGACATGCCCAGCAACGAGACGCGTACCAAGCGCACGCGCACGCCCAAAGCGCCCGAGCAGGAGGCTGTTCCTGTGGCAGCACCGTCGTTGCTCGCACGCATCGGAATCCGCGAGCATGATGCCGCAACCCGACTGTTGGTCTGCCCTCGATGAAGCCTCGGATGCCGTTACGGTTGCCGAGAGACGGAATCCCTCCGTAGAGGGGTCGATCGTCCGATAGCAGAAGACAAAGCTGTCCTGCGAGTCGGCAAGCTTGCCCGTGTCGGCAAGCAGCACGAGACTGCGATCCATCTCCACGCGCTGGGAGGAGCAGGCGGCAATGCGAACCTCCTGCCCATCCACCAAGGCCGTACCCTCTGCGTCGCCCATTGACGCAAGGACCCATGACATCGACACTACGCCTCCCTCTCAAACGACGATGGCCTGTCATAGACCTCTTCGAAGGCACCCCGTACGAGTGACGATGCCGTGGCAAAGTCCGCGTCCGAGAGATGCATGGAGTCGTTGACGCAGAGGTGCTTGAACCTCCGCGTCCTCACCGCCTGCGCCGCGGCGCGTGCGCACTCGACGTCCCCGACAAAATAGCTGCGGTAGTCAGCCGCACATGCCGGCACAAAGGCGCCTTGCGCCAGCTGCCACTCCTTTGGAAGCCAGATGTTCACGTCGTTGACGCTGCGGAAACGCTTTGAGCAGGTCTCGTCCAGCAGCTCCCGCTCCTGCTGCCACAGCTCCTCGAACGTGCTCTTGAGAAATGGTTGGGCACAGTGATGTATGACGAAGCCTGGAAACTTCGGGCAGGCGAGCAGGACCAACGTCCTCGCAAGGTAGCGTCCCGCCTTGGGACTCAGCCACTTGCCACGTTGTGCCGCGATGGCCTCTTTCAGCTTGAAGTGCTTGTTGATGACCCCTGTGTCGCGCACCGTACACAGTTGCGTGGAATCCGACTCGTCAAAGCAGAAGACATTGAGCGCCGCAAGGTCTACCGGCAGTCCGTTCCTGAAGAAGTCCTCCGGCTGAGCCTTGGACCCAACGTAGGTGTCGTCATTGAAGTAGACAAAGCGCTCCGAAAGGCCTTCGATGCGATGCATGCCAAGCTCAATCGAGTTGCTGCTGAACGTGGGCAGATACTCCTTTGGCATGTAGTCGGTGTGGTTTACGAGGTTGAGCTTTGGGCAGGTGACGTCAAGCCAGTCGGGCGTCTGGCCGCAGGTGACCAAGTGCACCTTGCGCACCCACGGCGCGTTTGCCTCCACCGCCCTGAACCAATACCTGAGCAGGCCCCAGTCGCGATAGCGGAAGTCCTGGGGCTCGTCGACGCTGTTCTCGCCAGCGTGAGCGGCCCTCCGCTCGAGCCAAGCGGGATCTGACCCATCCACCCACGTGACCACGAAGTCGATGTCGCTTGTCTGGCACTCCACCGGTGCTCGTCTCATGACTGGCCTCCGCTCCTGCGTGCCCTCTTTGCAAGCGCATGCCTGCCCGCCAGCTGGATACGCCGAACAAGGCGCTTCATCACCCAGACAAAGTGCCGCCCGCTCGCGTTGGCGGCAAACCAGCCAAACACATCCCTCAAATAGTGGTCGACGCAGTACCGGTAGGTCTCCTCATCCCCACAGATGATGGAGGTGCCGATGCAGCGCTGCCGTTGCAACAGCGTCCTCTGGGCGACGTTGCTCGCCGCACTGAACCCAGCGGCCTCCAGCAAATCCCTTCCCTCGGCAAAGGCCTGCATGGCGTCCCAGGCATACTTGGAGTCCACGAACGCCTTCGTGGTGGTGCTCTGCAGCCTCGACTCGCGATACTGATACAGGCACTCGTTGAGGAAGACGGCCTTCTCTATCCGCATCAGCACCTTGATGATCCAAGCGGCGTCCTCGCAGCACTTGCGGCTCGCGTCAAACGGAATCGGCTGTCCGTCATCGCCCAGAATGGCGCTGCGCTTGAAGAGCTTGGTCCACAGGCATCCGTTGTAGCGCGGATCGGCGACCTCGGGAATGCAGTACGAGAGCGCGAACTCGGCGTCGCCCGTGGTGCCCGTCTCCACGTAAAGAGGGTGGTCGATGACACCACTCGAGGTTATGTCCGACCATCCGCACACGACGATGTCCGCGTCTTCTCGCCTCAGGAGCGCAAGCATCTTGGATAGCATGTCGGGCTTGATGTAGTCGTCGCTGTCAACGAAGGCGACGTAGTCGCCCTGCGCCATCCTCACGCTCACGTTGCGCGAGTCGTACAACCCGAGGTTTTCGGGCTTGTGGACGACGATGATCCTCTCGTCACGAGCGGCCCACGCATCCGCGATGTCCCCCGACCCATCGGTCGAGGCGTCATCGATGAGGATGATCTCCAAGTCGCGCTCGGTCTGGCTGACGATGGACGCGATGCACTCGTCGAGCCACTGTGCCACGTTGTAGATGGGCACGAGCACGCTGATGAGAGGGTTCGCCATACCAGTGCCCCCCTTTGCGGGCGTGTCTGACAAGCTACCTGTCAAGTCAAAGCTCATGGCGCTAGTCCTTTCGCCACACCATGTGGTCGACGATGCCCGTATAGCTCTGGATGATCCTCACGACCTTGCCTGACACGTTCTCGTCAGCGTAGTCGGGCACATCGGAGCCAAGGGCACCGGCATCCTTTAGGGCCACGGCCAGGTCGACCGCCTGGAGCAGGCCCTTCTCGCTGATGCCCGAGAGCACAAAGTGCCCCCGCTCGAGCGCCTCGGGCCTCTCGGTGCTCGTACGGATGCACACCGCGGCAAATGGATAGCCCGTACGCGCAAAGAAGCTCGACTCCTCAGGCAGGGTGCCCGAGTCGGAGACGACACAGAAGGCGCCCACCTGCAGGCAGTTGTAGTCAAAGAAGCCGAGCGGCTCGTGCATGTGCACCCGCTCGTCAAGCGCAAAGCCACGCTCCTCCAGGCGCTTGCGGCTGCGCGGATGGCAGCTGTAGAGCACGGGCATGTCGTACTTTGCAGCCATGGCATTGATTGCCGAGAAGAGGCTCTCGAAGTTGGCCTCGGTGTCGATGTTCTCCTCGCGATGGGCTGAGAGCAGGATGTAGCGGCCCCTCTCCAGGCCCAAGCGCTCGTGGACGCGGCTCCGCTCGATCTGCGCGAGGTTGGCGCGCAGCACCTCGGGCATCGGGCTTCCCGTCACAAAGGTGCGCTCTCGGGGGAACCCGCACTCGGCCAGGTAGCGGCGTGCGTGCTCGGTGTAGGGCATGTTGACGTCCGAGATGACGTCCACGATGCGCCGGTTGATCTCCTCGGGCAGGCACTCGTCCTTGCAGCGGTTGCCGGCCTCCATGTGAAAGATGGGGATGTGCAGCCGCTTGGCGCCAATCACGCTCAGGCAGCTGTTGGTGTCGCCGAGCACGAGCACGGCATCGGGCATGAGCTGCGCCATGAGGTCGTAGCTCCTTGCCACGATGGAACCCATGGTCTGGCCGAGGCTCTCCCCCACCACGTCGAGGCAGACATCCGGCGCCCTGAGGCCCAGCTCGTCAAAGAAGACCCCGCTCAGGTTGTAGTCCCAGTTCTGCCCCGTGTGGCAGACGAGCGTGTCAAAGCACGTGCGGCACCTCTTTATCACCTCGGAGAGGCGGATGATCTCCGGCCGGGTGCCCACAATGACAAGGAGCCTGATACGCCCATCACCCTTGAACGAAACGTCATAGCGCATGTCATATCTCCTCAAAGAACGTGTCGGGATGGTCGGGGTCAAAGCACTCGCTCGCCCACATGAGGGTCACGAGCTCGTGCTCGTCCGAGAGGTTCTCGATGCTGTGCACGTGGCCCGGAACCATCTCCACGACGGTGGGCTCGTCTCCCCGCACGTGGTACTCCACCACGGGATGGGGCTCGCCTGCCGCGTCGCGCCCGAGCCGGCGGACCCGAATGAGTGCCTCCCCAGACACCACCAAGAACTTCTCCCACTTGGAGTGGTGCCAGTGCTGGCCCTTGGTGGCGCCAGGTGCGGACACGTTGACGGAGACCTGCCCACGGTCGGGCGTCTTGAGCACCTCCACAAAGCTGCCGCGCGCATCCGCCTTGGCGTCAAGCGCATACGACAGGTCATGGGGGTCGAGGCAGCTCTGGTAGGTGCTCAAGAGCTTGCTCGAGAAGGAGCCCGCCGAGACGTCAGGCACAAGCAGGCTCGTACGCGCTACCCTGAAGCCCTCGAGCAGCTCGGCGACCTTCCCCAGCGTCACACGATCGGTGGGGCCAGCCACGCAGAAGGCGCCCTCGCGGCGCTCCTGCCCGAGAAGCGCGCGGAGCAGCTCCTCCACGAGGTCGTCGATGTAGAGGAGCTCGAGCTCGGTGGAAGGGTCGTTGACCACGTAGGGCCTCCCGTGCGCGATCGCGTCGCAGAAGGTTGCCACTACGCTGTTGTAGTTGGGCCGGCACCACTTGCCGTAGAGGTTGGGAAGGCGATAGACCAGCACGCGCGAGCCACATGCCTCGCCATGCGCACGCAACAGCCGCTCCGCGGCAAGCTTGCTCTCGCCATAGGCACTGCCGGCATACCTGCCCTCAAGCGTCGCCTGCACGGAACTCGCAAGCATCACGGGGCAACGGTTGCCCGCCGCCCGCAGGCAGGACAGCACCTCCTCGAGGCCCTGGGCGTTGCCGTCGAACTCCGCTGGGTCCTTCGGGCGGTTGACCCCCGCCAGGTGAAAGACGAAGTCGCACGTGCGGCACCATCGGGCCAGCTCATCCGGGGAGCTCCTGCAGTCGTAGCGGTAGAGCTCGAGCGGGAGCAGCCTCTGCAGATGCGAACGACGGTCCTTGCCGTCGCGGATGCACTCCAGCGCTGCACAGAGGTTCTTGCCCACAAACCCATCGGCACCTGTCACCAACACCCTCACTGCAGGACCTCGCCTTCGCGTCCGAAGATGCGGATCTCCTTGACCTCGGTACCGAGAAAGCGCCTGAGCACGGCATGGCCAAAGCTTCCCGTGCCACCCGTGATCATGAGGGTCTTGTGCGCAAACGCGCTCTGGTCAGACATCAGCTCATCCCTTTCTCATGGAAAGCAACTCGCGCTCGAGGCTGTCCATAAACGTCTCCCTCGAGAAGTGCGTCTTGTAGTAGGACCTGCCCCTGGCGCCCATGGCCGCACGCTCCTCAGGCGCGAGCTCCGCAAACGCCCGGCAGATGCGCGCAAGCCCCTCGGCATCCTCCGCCTCGCAGCTCAGGCCGCAGCCCGCCTCCTCGATTACGCGCCTCGCCTCGCCAATGACGGCACCGAGGATCGGCTTGCCGGAGGCCATGTAGGACTGGATCTTTCTGGGCAGGGTGTAGCCAAGCAGGGGCCCCTGCCTGAAGGTGGCGACCATCGCGTCCGAGGACGCGTACACGCTGGGCATCTCCTCCAAGGGCAGACGCCCATGGATGCTCACGTTGCCAAGGCCCTCATCCTCCAGGTAGCGCCTGAGCGCGGGCATCTCCGAGCCCGTTCCCACGACATGAAACGTGAACCTCTCGTCATCCGCGAGAAGCCACGCCGCCTTGGCAAGCGTGAGGATCGACTGCGCGCTGCCCACGTTACCCGCAAAGGTCAGGTTGATCTTTGCGGGGTCAAAGCCGGGGTGGCGCCCGACCTCATGGCTCACGAAGATGTCCTCCGCATATTGCGGGAGGTACAGCGGGGGCTCGACCGTCATGCCCAGCTGGTCCCTGAAGTAGTCGGCAAAGCGCGGCGACGTGATGGCAAGCCGGTCCGCCGCCGAGTATATGGCCCGAGAAACGCGCTGGTAGTGGCGGTATGTGAGCGAGCCGCGCCTGATGCCACCGACGGTAAGGCACTCGGGCCAGATGTCGATGCAGTAGAGCAGCACTGGGACGTTGTTCTTCTTGCCGTAGGCAAGCGCCGGGCGGGCCATCATCACTGGCGAAGACTGCAGCGAGAGCACCACGTCAAAGCCCGGCTCCATGCCGCGAGCGACCCACGTCGCGTTCAGGCTGAAGCTGTAGTAGTTGAGGACGCGATGGAACAGATCGCCTCTGCGCGGGATGAGGCCCACGCGCCTCACGCGAACGCCGTTGTGCATCTGCTCGCGACTAGCCCCTCTCCCGTAGCCGGCATAGATCGACCCCTCCGGGTAGTTGGGGATGCCCGTGAGCACTGTTACCTCATGGCCTCTGGCAGCAAGGCCCTCGCATATGTCCGCAAAGTTGAACGGCTCAGGCCAGTAGTGCTGGCTCACCACGAGGATGCAAAGCCCCTTGCTGGGACGTCCCCTCATCGGACCGTCTTCCGTCGCGTCTGTGCGGGGCGAGGACCCCCACCCATGCACTCACTCGGCACGACAAGGAAGCCGAGCGCCGCCATGGCGCCCCCAAACACCAGGGGCAGCAAGATGACGAGCGTCAGGTGCTTGCGAAGCAGTTGAAGCAGTTCCAGTAGAGTCAATGGTCGTTCCTTGTCGATGGCGAAGCCGGCTGTCGCGCGCTAGTCGGTCTTTTCGGTGTTCTCGGTGCTCAGGGATGTCTGGGCGAGCTCGTGGTAGTCCCTCGGGCCTGCTCCGTTTGGCGCGGCGCCCAGCGCCTTGTTCTCTGACTGCGTCTTGGGGATGGGAGCGTCGGTGTCGTCGGGCTCAAGGCCTGCATCCACGCGACACATGAGGCCGCGCCACTCGTCGTACATGGTGGCGACGTACGAGACGCCGTCCGCGTCGTAGGCGTAGCTCGGGCAGGAGGTCTGGTAGACCTTGATGCCTGCCCTGCGGAAGGCGAGCGCCAGGCTCACCAGGTCCCTGATGCTGCAGTCGGTGGTGGTCATCTTTGCGATGTCTCCGATGATGCTGGGGAGCTCTGCCGGCGATGCGTCCATGACCTGCTTGGCAATGCCAGAGACCACCTGCCGCTGGGACTGCACGCGCGTGAAGTCGCCTCCCCCAAAGCTGTGGCGCTCACGGGCATAGATGAGCGCACGTTCTCCCGTGACGCGTTGCGCACCCTTTGCAAAGTGCTCCTTGCCAGCCGTAAAGGCCTCCGGAACGTCGATCCAGATGCCTCCCAGGCGGTCGACGACCTGCACGAGCCCGTCGAAGCCAATCTCCATGTAGTGCGTTATGGGAACGCCCGCAAACTCCGAGACGGCCTTGACCATGGCCTCCGCGCCACCATAGGTGTAGGCGGAGTTGAGCTTGCACGTGCCATGGCCCTCGATGTTGACCATCGTGTCGCGTGGGATGGAGATGAGGTCCACCGTGCCATCGTCGGGGTCAAGACGGGCGAGCATGATGACATCGCCACGGGCACCTTCCACATCCTTGCGCTCGTCCGACCCCACAATGAGGGCATAAAAGGCGTTGGGGTGCGCATTGGAGTCGGAGGTGACACCGGGTGCGGCGAGCGCCTCCACGAGCTTGCGGTACTCGTCAGGGTCTGGCCGCATGCTGGCGTTGAGGGAGTGGACCCAAATGGCTGCCGCTGCGATGATGAGGGCCATCGTGGCCGCAAAGACGCCAAAGCCGACACGCGTGCGCCTTGCGGCGGCGCCCTTGCGCCTGTGGCGGACCTTTTCCAGGCTTTCGTCCTCGCCCACATGATGGCGCACGACCTGCTCCCCCAAGATTGGCGAGAAGTCACCGATAATCGAGGACTCGCCAAGAGGGTCTTCAGGTCGCGGTAAGGGCTGCAGCTGCTCATCGCCAAAGCCGGACGCGGCTTCGCCTTCGCCCGCGAAGTCGTCTGGCTCAAAGACCGCGTCATCTGTCACGTTACGCGCCAAGGATCATCCCCCTTCCCACGTCGCGACCATCGTGCGACCCACTTGGGTCGGCCTCGGCTCTTTTGTTATTGGTTTGCAACATTTGTCATGGTAGGACAATTTATCGGTCTGATGGCACCTTAATGTTTCTATACGCCATCATTTGCAAAGAGGGCACATACGGCAACCCTTCTGCCGCCGCATTGCCATGGCACGGCCTCCCCGCCCCGGTTTGCGCGCCACGCTGCACGCGTGTGGCGCTACCATGGGTCTAGCAGCCAAAACGGCTGGTTTCAGGCGCAATTTGGAGGCTTCCATGGGCCAGGTGACCTACGTCTTTTGCCACGGACTCAACGGCTGGGGCAGCTACGACGAGCAGTACGAGAAGAAGCCCTACTGGGGCGGGGCCTCGGGAGACGTTGCCGCGCGCTGGCGCGCATGCGGACTTGAGGCGTACGCGGCAAGCGTGAGCCCACAAGGCAGTGCCTGGGACCGCGCCTGCGAGCTCTACGCCCAGATTGCCGGAACCCTCACCGACTACGGTGCCGCTCACAGCGAGAAGTTCCATCATGCCCGCTACGGACGCGACTATACGGGGTGTCCGCTCATCCCCTCATGGGACGACGACACACGCCTGGTGCTTATCGGCCACTCCTTTGGCGGCGCGACCATCCGCCTGTTTGGGGAGCTGCTGGCGCACGGCAGCGCGGAGGAGCGCGAGACAACCGAGCCCAAGACCCTCTCGCCCCTCTTTGTCGGTGGTCTTGACCAGCGCATTCTTGCGATCGTGACCCTAGCCGCGCCAACCAATGGGACGACTGCCTACGACCTGACGCAGGATCCGTCCTTTGACGCCAGGCGCGTGAAGGTGCCGCTTGCGGCTCGGCTTTGGGACTGGATCCTCAAGCGGCATACCAGGATACGCACCGACGACCGCGACCCGCGTGACTGGGCGAGCCTTGACATGGTGTTGGACAATGCCCAGGCCCTCAACGGGCGCATCTCGACGCTTCCCCATGTCTACTACCTCTCAGTTGCTTGTGACGCGACAAAGCCCGGCAAGGATGGCTCACGCGTGCCTGACCGCAAGAGCCTTGACCCGCTCTTTGTGAAAACGAGCACGCTCATGGGCTGCTACAGCGGCACGACCGCCGCGGGATGCACAGTTGGCGACGAGTGGCACGCCAATGATGGCTTGGTCAATACCATCTCTGCCCGAGCGCCCTTTGGGGCACCACGGAAGGAGTTCGACCGCAACAGCATTGAGCGCGGAGTGTGGAACGTGATGCCGGACCTTCACACCGACCACGGATTCTTCCAGGGTGGCTTTATCAAGAAGCGCAACCCGCAGCCGTTCTTTGACGACCTGCGCGAGATATTGGTAGGGCTCAGCTGAGCGACGCCGGCGGCGGCTACCGTGTATCCCAAATCGCGACGATCTCACGCGTACGCTGGTCCGCTCTGCCGTGGTAGTAGCGCTCAAGCACCTGCTCAAAGACACTCTCCCCCGTCGCGTCGCCAAACAGGGTCATGCACGAGCGGAGCTTTTTGGCGTCGATCCAGCTTACGATGTGCTCAGGGTCTGTCTCGTCGAGGTCCAGCAGCGCCTGGGTTATCTCGCGCAGACGTGGCATGAGCACGGGATGTGCCACATAGGCTGCCAGCTCCTCCGCCGAGGCGATGCCGTAGTACGTGGCAAACTCACTGTTACCCAGACCCCGTGCCTGCGGAAACACGTACCAGATCCAATGACTGCGCTTGCACCCGGAGCGTATCTCCGCCAGCGCCCGCTCGTATACGCCACCGCTCTGCGCCTGCACAAAGCGCTCGACGCCCGCATTGTCCATGGCTCCACCTCCGCTGCGTGACACACTTGCTCCGTGGGAGTTGGTGTGTCACATGGCATATGACACACCAACTCCCACGGAGCAAGTGTGTCACCGACTGTTTATGCCTCTCTCGGCATTTCATATTACAAGGCTGAGACGTGTTACAGATTGTGCACGTGCTTTCTGACGACACACGGTAGTATCGCGAGCGTGCTTCTGAATGGGAGCAGCTGGTCTACCAATTTCACCAGTCAGAAAGGAACCTCATGCTAGCCAAGATTCTCATGATGCTCGTCTTTATCGCGGCGGTGGTCGCGATCGGCCTCAAGACCCGCGGGTCCGCGGGCAGCGTCGAGGGCTTTGTCCTCGGCGGCCGCAACGTCGGACCGTGGCTCTCCGCCTTTGCCTATGGCACCAGCTACTTCTCAGCTGTCATCTTTGTGGGCTATGCGGGCCAGTTCGGCTGGAAGTACGGCATCTCCGCAACGTGGATCGGCATTGGCAACGCCTTTGTGGGCAGCCTGCTTGCGTGGGTGGTGCTTGGCCTGCGCACGCGCCGGATGACCCATCGCCTGGGCTCCACCACCATGCCGCAGTTCTTTGGCTCGCGCTACGACAGCGAGGCGCTGCGCGTGGCGTCGGCGGCCATCATCTTTGTCTTTCTCATCCCCTACACCGCCTCTGTCTACAACGGGCTGTCGCGCCTGTTCGAGATGGCGTTTGGCATCGACTACACCGTGTGCATCATTGGCATGGCCATCGTGACCTGCATCTATGTAGTGCTTGGCGGATATATGGCCACCGTCGTCAACGACTTCGTGCAGGGCATGGTCATGCTCATCGGCATCGTTGCCATCATCGCCGCGGTGCTCGTCAACAACGGCGGCTTCATCCAGGCCATCACCTCGCTGTCACAGATTCCCGTCGAGGGTTCCGAGATGCAGGGCGCGCTCGCCGGCTTCTTTGGTCCCGACCCGCTGAACCTTCTGGGCGTGGTCATCCTCACGTCGCTCGGAACCTGGGGCCTGCCGCAGATGGTGGGCAAGTTCTACGCCATCAAGAGCGACGAGGCCGTCAAGCAGGGTGCCATCATCTCCACCTTTTTCGCCGTGATCGTGGCCGGCGGCAGCTACTTTCTCGGTGGTTTTGGACGCCTCTACGCCGACCAGGTTACCTTTAACCCCGAGACCGGCGCCCCCGTTTACGACTCGATCGTGCCCTCCATGCTCTCCACCCTGCCCAACCTGCTGATTGGCCTGGTCATCGTGCTGGTGCTCTCCGCCAGCATGTCCACGCTCTCCTCGCTTGTGCTGACCTCGTCCTCTACCCTTACCATCGACCTCATCAAGGGCCGCCTGGTCAAGGACATGGATGACAAGCAGCAGCTGCTTTGGATGCGCGGTCTGCTCGTGGCGTTTGTGGTGCTTTCCGCCGCCATCGCGCTCTGGCAGTACACCTCACCGGTCAACTTTATCGCCCAGCTGATGGGCATCTCCTGGGGCGCGCTTGCCGGCGCCTTCCTTGGGCCGTTCATCTGGGGCCTCTACAGCGCGCGCGTGTCCCGCGCGGCCGTGTGGGCGAGCTTCATCTGCGGCGTGGGCTTGACCACGGCAAACATGTTCATCGGGTTTATCGCGAGCCCCGTCAACTGCGGCGCCATCGCCATGCTGCTCTCGCTGGTGATCGTGCCCGTTGTCTCCGCGTTTACGCCGTCGGTGCCCTTTGAGCTCGACGCGCCCCTCAGCGCCCGCGAAGTCTAACCCAAAGGTGACACACTAGCTCCGTGTGACACACTAGCTCCGTGGGAGTTGGTGTGTCACCTTTCTCATGACACACTTGCTCCGTGGGAGTTTGTGTGTCACTCGTACCGTTAGGGGGCCGCCCGCCATGAACGCAAGCGACATCATCATCGAGAGCCTCCGAGCGCGCGTGTCAGTGCGCGCGTTCACCGACGAGCTCATCTCCGCTGAGGATGAGCGCATCATCCTCGAAGCAGCCTGCCAGGCTCCCACCGCAGGAAACCAGCAGCTCTACACCATCATCGTGGTGCGAGACCCCGACAAGCGCAAAGCCCTTGCCGAGAGTTGCGACCACCAGCCCTTCATCGCGCAGGCACCGCTCGTGCTCGTGTTCTGCGCGGACGTGCGCCGCTGGCATCGTGCCTTCTCCGCCGCGCAAGGCTGCGAGCCCCGCAACCCAGGCGTGGGCGATGCCCTGCTCGCGTGCGTCGACGCCACGATCGCCGCCCAGAACGCCGTGGTGGCTGCGCAGGCTCTCGGCATCGGATCGTGCTACATCGGAGACATCATCGAGAACGCCGAGACCCAACGCGAGATACTCGCGCTGCCAGACCATGTCATGCCTGCATGCATGCTCGTGATGGGACACCCGACCAAACAGCAACTCCGGCGCCAGAAGCCAAGGCGCTTCGACCTCGACACGGTGGTGTGCGTAGATGGCTATCGCGACACGCCGGAAGGCGAGCTGCTCAAGGCCATTGACAACAAGCTCAGGGGCGGCAAGGAGTCGATCGCCGCATTCTGCGACCGAAAGTGGAACAGCGACTTCTCACGCGAGATGACCCGCTCGGCCAAGGTCTGGCTCGACGGGTTCCCCTTCGAGGATGTGACACACTAACTCCCACGGAGAAAATGTGTCACGTGCCACAAGGAGCCCCCATGACCCGAATCGTCGCCATCAACGCAAGCCCGCGAACCACCTGGAATACCGCCACCCTCGTACGCGACGCCGCCCGCGGCGCCAAAGGCGCAGGTGCGGAGACCCAGGTCTTTGACCTGTACCAGCTCGATCCCTTCATGGGTTGTCGCTCGTGCTTCGCCTGCAAACGCGGTGAGACCGCAGGCCGATGCGTTTACCCCGACGGGCTGACCCCCGTCATCGATGCCATCCGCGAGGCCGACGGGGTCATCATCGGCACACCCAACTATCTGGGTGACGTGTCAGCCGGCCTGCGCTGCCTCATGGAGCGCGTCATTTTCCAGAACCTCACCTACAAGAAGGACCCCCGCTGGTATCGCGAGCCCTCCACGCCCGTACTCTTTATCATGACGAGCAACGCCCCGGACGGCTCCTACCAAGAGGGCGGCTTCTACGCGCACATGCTTCAGTCCAAGCTCATGTCCATCGGCCATGCGATTGGGCCGGCACGCCCCCTCGTGTGCGGCTCCACCCTGCAGGTGAGCGACTACAGCCGCTACGACTGGGACATGTTCGATGCCGAACAGCGGCGGTATCGTCACGAGAACACCTTCCCCCTCGAGCGCGAGATGGCCGAGGAGCAAGGCGCAGAGCTCGTTACCAACCCCTGGGCATGACACAAAAACTCCCACGGAGCAAGTGTGTCACCCAACAGGTGGCATTACGTGATAGGCTGTCCCCACCGCAAAGTTAAAGGGGGAGTTTATGGCTCGGAGGACAGTCAGCGAGACGGGCTACTATCACGTTACAACGCGAAGCGCCGGTCAGATTGCGCTCTTTGAGGACGACTCCGACCGAAGGCGCTATCTGCATTTTCTCAAGGAGGCGCACAACGTGACGGGGGCCACCGTCATCGCGTGGGTGCTGATGACCGACCACGTCCACCTTCTGTTGGACTGCGCCGATGACCCCAGCGCTCTACCCTCCTTCATGTTCCACATCGATAGCCGCTACTCGCGATACTTCAATGCCAAAACGGAGCGCGCGGGGACCCTTTTCCAGGGAAACTTCTGGAGCAAGCCCATCCTCACCGAGGAGCAGCTCATTGCAACGGTGTACTACATCCACATGAATCCCGAGGCTGCGGAGATGGCTTCCATGCGCGAATATCGCTGGAGCAGTTATCAGGAATACGCAGGCAAGCACTGGGTGGTCGATACCAGCACCGTCCTCGGCATGTTCGGTAGTTTTGAGGCGTTTGATGCTTACCAAGGATCGCCGAAAGACGTCGTAAAAAGGAACAGATCCATGGACGACGGGGATGCGCAGCTCCTTTCTGCCGCACTGGAACTCGCCCAGCTCTCATCCTCCGCTGAGCTGCGCACCCTGCCACCCGCACGGAGAAACGAACTCATCCGAGATCTGAGCAACACGGGAGCATCTGCAAGAATGATTGCGCGCGTGTTTGGCATCGGCAATGCCACCGTCTCGCGAATCCTCCGAACGAAGTGACACACTAGCTCCGTGGGAGTTTGTGTGTCACTCGGTAGTGCAGGCGCATGACACACTAACTCCCACGGAGTTTGTGTGTCATGTACACTTAGCTGCGGGCGAATAATGAGCTGCATGCATAAGAAATGAGGGCAGCTATGTGGCACATCATGAGCGACGGGTTCGGCGGCTATCTGGCATGGCAGGAGGGTGACGACGGAGGCGCCCTCGGCGAGGGAATCGTCGACGCAATGATATTTGGCATTGCGGCGCTCTTTGCCTGGCTGGGCTGGGTCATGGGAGACGCCCTCATGCTGCCGCTCGCGTGCCTAGTCTTTATCCTTCTGGTGTGCGCGGTCGCGGCGAGCTTTGGCTCGACGGTCGACGAGGGATTTGCTGCATTTGCGGTAATCGCACTGATACCCGTTCTCCTGTACGCCTGGGGATGCATGTGCTGGGGAATGATCTACGTCACCGACCATTCCGATCTGGGCTACCTGGCCTTTCTTGCGTATCTGTTGGCAGGCATGTTCATGCTGACGGCGGCGGCCTTCATTGCCACCGAGGGCGAGATGCCCGTGTTGGGCCTGGTTTTTGCCGGAGCCCAGCTTGTCATATGGTGGGCCGCCATGGGAGCCAGCTCCTACGGCAACGAGGGCGTGGCCGACATCCTCAAGTACACCTTCCGCATACTGGGCCTGGTCTCGGTAGGTTGTCTGGCACTCTTTGCGGTTGGCAGCCTCATCGGCATGCTGAGGCGGTCAAAGCAGGGCAAGGCAAGCAGCTTCAATGGCGTGACGCTGGCGTGGGATGCCGCGACCATCGCCATTGGCTTTGTGCCCTTGGTGCTCTTTGGCATGCTGCCGGTAACGAGCGGTATCGCACTTGTGCTTGTCATGCTGATGGCCTACGCCGTGATTGCCGCAGTCATCTGCAGCAAACGGGAGCACGAGGCGCGCCTTATTGGGCTGGTTGTCGGCTATCTGGCGCTGTTCTTCTGCTACCTGGTCACGCGCGCGGACATGAGCGTGGCAATACCGCTCGACGCGGGCAACGCCGTCATCGACACGCTCAACGGCAGCGCGCTGGTGCAGTCCATGGGCTCCATCTTTGAGGAGGTGGCGCTCTCGCTTGCCGCTCTCTTTGAGACCGTGCTGCACTTTGTGCTCTCGCTCGTGTTCCGCATCTTTGACGCGGAGGCTCCCTTCATCAGCATGAACTGCCTCATGTCGGGCCTTCTGGGCTTTGCCGCCCTGTGCATGTTCGCCTCCATCGGAATGTCGGTTGCGGCGGCCCTGAAAAAGAAGAAGTAGCCGGCGGCCCCTGCCATGGGGGGGTTACCCCCTGTGACAGGGCATAGGCGCTCGAGTGCGCCGGGCGTTGTATGGATACAGGGAGACACGGAGCGGTCTGTGGTAAGCCCTCCTGCGGCTCATAACATGCAAGTCACGAATGCAGCCGTCTGCCAGGGCGGCTGCATTCGTTTACGTGGCTATCTGGCCACGGCCACAAACATGGCCATCATCAGAATGAGCACGATGAGGTACTTGTGAAACTCTGAGTACTTCATACGACCACCTCCCGTCGTGCGCACCTCGCTCCGGGGTCGAGTCCGGGCTGTCGGGCCAAGGAGGGCAGACGCGCACATCGACACCGTCGAATCCAAGCGCACGAGCACTGAATCACACCTTGGCTTGAAGACGTGGCTCCGTTAATTCATGGCGGGCGCATGGTAACACTCGAAAGCGTCAACGAACGCATCGTCAACAAGCCAGCGCCGCATCGACCAAGAAAGCCGGGAAAGACATTACTGTGAGTTCTCTAGAATTCCAGCCAACATGAGGTCGGACAAATCGGGGTCACAACTAGTCGACTCTCTCGATAACAAGCTCCGCGGAGCCGTCCTCGAGGGAGCTGTTCTCGTCAAGGTGGATATGGGCACCAAGCTCCTCGTTCGCGAGGTCGGAGAGGATGTTGGCCAAAGAAAGCAGACCCGCGCGGTTGGCGGAGATGCTCACGGCCCGTCGCACGTTGGGTCCGCCGTTGTCAAAGCCGCATCTACGTATACGCCGGCCTTGATCATGCCATCGGGGTAGGCGCTGTATGGCCAGCCACCAAGCACCAGCACGTCCGCCCACGGAGTAGCACTGTCTGTGCAGGAAGCATTCGTTCAATTGTTCGTTCACCATTCGTTCACTTGAACGAATCTATGTCAACCCTCACGCGCCAGCTCTTCGATATCTTTGGCGCGAACTGCCTATGGGCCTCGTCGGCTCAAGTATCCCCTCTTCAACCATCTGATTGATGTGTTTCAGCACCGTGCCCTTTGAGCGACCAGAAGCATCGGCAACCTCACTAGAGCTAATCGAGACTTGATCTTTGAGAAGCCCCATAACCACAGCTCGGACAGCTTCACCTGAGGAGAGCGTGGTCTCGCTTCTCGCAAGCCTTCTCCGTTCGAAAACAAGCCTGAAGGAACTGATGGTGTCAAACGGCTCGGGCGGAGGCATGAGCGCACCTGTCAACTCTGACATGATTACTTGGTAACCCGTTCCTCGGTTCTCGGCCACAAACGATCCGTCTCCATACGGCGTGCTCTCAAGCAGATTTGACAGGTGTTGGTTTCTTGAAGCTGACACGCCATCCTTACCAAGAGAATTGATGGTCACATTTCCGTACAACCCGCCAGGATTCACAATCTCCAAGCGATCGACGTACAGGTCAATCTGCACGGGAGTCCCCTGCGAAAGCGGGGAGTAGTCCCTATGCATGAGGGCGTTGACGACTGCTTCCCTGAGCGCCAAAACTGGGTAGTCCCTCACCTCTCGCCTGAAAGCCCCATCAATCACAGCTCCGGTCCTCGTATTGCGCTCGACAGCTGCGATGGCATCCTCAACCATTTGCGGTACAGGACCTACCATGGTCGCGGAGTCCACAAGTCGCTGACCCGCGGCGCTAACGTCGGACTTCCTCACTCCCGGGTAGCACGCGAAAGACACGTTGAGCCGCGGGAAGAACTCCTGGGGATAGAGCCCAAGGGAGAGAAGGCCAGCGAGAGTCGGTCGGACTACGCCAGAAGCGCCCCTCCGGGCAGCACCAAGTCGGATGAGGGCCGTCTCGTCATCAAGCTGAGCAAAATTGCGAGCATGAACCCGCCTCTCCCTTGCCAGGAGCCCATTGACCAGAGCGCCGTTGAGGTCGGCAAGCGTTGCCTGCTCTACAATCTCAACGTCATGCTGAGGCTGACGGTGTTCCTCAACAAGTCGGTCTACCTCGTAAGGGCTGAGCCTCCTGTCTCCGTCGCCTGTGCGGATGTAGGAACCCATGTACATGTTTGCCGATGTAACGTAACAGGGCTTGTCAATCGGGCGCATCTCTGCCACCGAGGCCACGACCACAGAATGCCCTTCGAACTCCATTATCTGAATCTGTGGCCGTACCGGAGGGGTCATCGAGTCACTGCAGACTCTTGCCAGAGAGTCCTGAATGGCGGCAGCGTCAAATCCCTCCACTGGCGTGAAGCCGTCCTTCTCGGACAAACCGCATATCACCACGCCTCCCCCACCATTTGAAAAGGCAGAGAGGGTGCGTGGGAGGTCCTTTGAAAGCTCCCTCCTAGATGACTTGACCTCATAGCGTTGGAGGTCCACGCCAATGGTGCGCATCAGTTGTATGACTCGGTTCAAGTCATCGGAAGAAATCGGATCATCGAGAAAGCTTTGAGACATGGCGGCTCCACACTGTTAGCTGTGCGACACCTACAGTCTAACGCTCCGTGCACATTCGTTCAATCATTCGTACAATATTCGTGCAAAACTGTTCGAATAACTGAACGAATGGACTTGGCTGTTCTGACCCAGCAGAGTTTGTCCATCAGACACGCGCCAAAGCGCAGGTCGTGGGTAGTACAGGTCTTCCCTCCTACCCCTTCCGCCAAACCATCTTGTTCGCAACCCCGACATAGCCCTGCGCGATGCGCACGACCTTGTCGCTTACTTCTCGTCCATGTAGTCAGGCACGGACGCGCAGAGGTCGACGTTACGCGTCATCTCAACTGCAAGGTCCACCGACTGCAGCAGCCCGAGCTCGTCTGAGTACTTCATGCGACCGTCTCCCCTCGTGCGCACCCCGCTCCGGATCGAGTCCGGGCTGTCGGGCCAGAGAGGAAGCAAGGTTAAGCAGACTGCGAAAGAGTCTCAACCATAGCCGACAGTCGTACCGGAGCCAATCTTGCCGTTCACAGACAGAAGCCTTCTGCTGATGAGCAAAAAGCAAACTGAAGTAGTGCGACAAAAGTACTAGGATATACAGCAATCGATTTCTCTGGGCACGCCTGAGGCGGGTCCACCCAACGGCGGGGGAGCTACCCCCGCCACTTTTGTCTAGAAGAGTCTTCGTCGATAGTGCACGCACTATTCGTCTTCTACCGCGAAAGCGGCGACTTTGGTTAACCGGAGCCACGCGCCCATATTACTTGCTCACCCTTGTGCTACACGACTTGAACTATTCGTCAATCCTCGTTCCATAGACATAGAAGGCTCTATGGTCCTCTTTGATCAATCTATGAGCGAGGTCCCTCAATCGCATGAGCAGTTCGATCAAGAAGGCATAAGGAAGCTCGGTGCCACTTGGCAGCTCGTAGTCATACCGATAGTCCATAAATACCTTCTTAACAGTACCGATCTTTGACTCGAGATCAATTTCTGTCGTAATGCCATCAATCGATTTGACAAGTGAGTGCTTTGATTCTGCAGAAAGAGCGCTAGAAAGGGTTTTGAGATCGTGCCCGTACTTTTCCTTTAACTCCTTCGGAGATAAGCCTTGTTCTTTCATCAGGATACTCTTGAGATAGAGTTCGCACGTGAACGCCGCCAGCGATATTACTGTCTCGCGATTACCGTGGATTGGCTCAAGAGTCTGGAGGTCACAGTTGTTGGCTATCAAATCAAAGAATCCTTCAGCGCTTGTCAAAGCTAGCCCTGGATAGTTCTTGGTGTGGACATCAGGACTACCAAGTATCACTGTTTTGCCGCCGGCTTCATTCAGTTCTTCTTGAATGGCCCCATCGAAGTAATGGCGTTGGACAAAGTTGTTATCCAAGTTGAATCTCCCTCACTAAATCGTCGTTAAGCGGGCACACGCTGGAGCAGTGCTGCCTCCTTCACACTTAATTGTTTGTCGCGCTTAACGTGATGAGCGCCTTAGAACACCCCTGACCTCGAAACAAAAGAACTCTACAAGTCCAGCAAAGCATTGCACGCTTGTTAGGAATTCCTAAAGCCTTATTCATCCTATGGCGTTCTTTACTGGTATCCGCACGCGCTTGGCAACCGCGCAGCGATAAGGTGCGGAGCACACACCGGCATGGCATGGATCCACAGGGAGCTACTCTGAATGAGGCATTCGCCAGCCTTCGTTTCCGAGGCTTGGCAACTGGCTTGGCAACTGTCCCTACTGACCCTGCGCCGCGTACCTGGCCTCGGTAGCCTCCTTGGCGGGGCGCCACCACTCCTCGTTGTCGCGGTACCAGGCGATGGTGGCCGCCAGCCCCTCGGAGAAGTCGGTGTGCCTCGGCCTCCAGCCCAGCTCGCGGCGGAGCTTGGTGGGGTCGATGGCGTAGCGGCGGTCGTGGCCGGGGCGGTCACGGACCCAGTCGAAGGCGTTCTCCGGCTCCCCCATCGCCCTCAGCACGTCGCGCATGACGGTGATGTTGTCCCTCTCGCCGTCGGCGCCGACGAGGTAGGTCTCGCCGGGGACGCCGCGGGTGAGGATCGCCCAGACGGCGCTCGAGTGGTCCTCGGTGTGGATCCAGTCGCGGACGTTCCTCCCGTCGCTGTAGAGCTTCGGGCGGATCCCGCAGAGGACGTTCGTGACCTGCCGGGGGATGAACTTCTCCACGTGCTGGTAGGGGCCGTAGTTGTTGGAGCAGTTGGAGATGGTGACCTGCACGCCGTAGGTGTGGAACCAGGCGCGCGCGAGCAGGTCGGAGCTGGCCTTGGTCGAGCTGTACGGGGAGCCAGAACGATACTTCGGTTTCGGTGCGTTCGGCTTACGTCCGGCTTGGATGCTATCATTGTCCATCCGCCGCTCTTGGAAGGAGGATGCCATGGTAGTCAGAATCGGGGACGTCGTGGTCCCCAGCGGCACCAACGTGTGGCCTCACGAACTGGCTACCGCAAAGGCCCTAGCCATGGCAGGCCACGATGTCGAATTCCTTCCTCGAATCGACGGCAAGGCGGTTAAGAGCGCGGACGTGCTTATGGATGGCGTTGTATGGGAAATGAAATCGCCCACCTCAACGAGCGTAAAGTCGCTGCAAAAGGTGCTGCGACGTGCGGGCAAGCAGTCACACAACGTCATCGTTGACACCGCCCGCATGAGGGGCGTATCGGACAGAGCGGTCCAGCGCGAGCTCGCACGTCTTCTGCCTCTCGTCGCCTCCGTGCAGCGACTTCGCCTCGTAACCAAGGCACGAGACGTGTTTGACATCACGTAACAAAGGGGTAGACTATTCAACGAAGGCCAACGCACGGTGCGGAAGTACCTACCGCGAGGGCCTTTTCCTTAGCCGTGCATCATGCGCCATGATGCTCACGCAATCAGGACCACCCGCATGGCGGATGGCCATTATTATTCTTTACCACGCAAGGCCGTGACACTCCTTCGCTGGTGCGCAGTCATCATCATTCGCACGCAGGCTCTCGTCCGGGAGGGTCGACGAGGGTGTCGCGCTGCCGGACGAGCCGATCGTGGACGCAAAGGTCCTGGAGGCGCTGCCGGAAGGATCCTGACGCCTTCGAGAGTGACCTGGAAAGTCATTGGCAGTTTCCAGGGTCACTCTGGAGAGTTATTGGTAGTCTCCAATCGTCATACTGGAAAGTTGTTGGCAGATTCCAATCGCCCAGCTGGAAGGCGATGGTGATTTCCGGGCTACGCGCTACTTTGACGCTTACGATGCTACGCATTGGACAAAGCCATCTGTCCGGAATTGGTAATTAACATTTGATCGGTTGTAAAAGGGTAACACTGCCAGGCGTATCCATGACAGAATAAGATGACTGGTATTTGCGATTCCGGAGCATATCATGGATGACAGTGCACAGTACTTGCCCTTCGACTTTCCGCCCATACAGGTGGGCAACGAACAGCTTGCCACCTTCAATAAAGTGAAAGGAGCATACCAGAGACAAGCACATTACGAATCGAAGCCTAAGAAATGCATACTTTGTGGGCAACCTAAAACAAGCTTTTGCAACTCCCACTCAATCCCTCAATTATGCTTACGGCGGATAGCCGTAGATGGAGAAGTACTGAGTTTTTCTTCGGCAATTGGGACAAATCTCCTCAAGGAAAGAGTTGGAATTAACCAAGCGGGAACCTTCCGTATCATCTGTAATGACTGTGACAATACATATTTCAAGGACTATGAGAGCCCAGAAACATGGACTAGCACACCATCACAGAAGGTTATGGGACAGATAGCAACAAAAATATGCCTATCCGAACTAGCAAGAGCGAGAGAACAAATTCCCCAACTCTTGCACCTTGGCGATGACTTTGATAGTGAGGATTTCATAGAGCGTGCATCTGTCAGAAACATCGACATGAAGGACGACTATCGAAATCTTGAGCTCGCAATGAGGGCAACCGAGAAGAGGGCCCGGGTGCTCAAACCAATCCTATTTGAGCGACTTCCCTATATTGCACCTATCGCCTTTCAAATCATGGTAAACCCGATTGCAGATTGCGAAGGCAGCCTGATAAACGACCTACTCAATCCGGATCCAAGCTATGACATCGAACCTCTGTATGTGTGCGTCTTCCCAATGGCCATGGAGACTCTAGTTCTCGTGTTCAGGAACAGAAAAGCTACGCGCTACAGGATGTTAGAGAGTCAGCTTTCCTGTCAGGAAAAGAGCGAAGCTTTGCAATCCATACTTAGGATGAGCATCGCCTACAGTGACCAAATCTTCTTTAGCCCCAAAATCGAAAACGTTCTCAAGAATAGTGAAGGGATTGCTTCTCTAGCCAGAATGAATATAGACTCCCTGGTCTCTAGCGACCAGGTGATGAGCATGCAATCGGCTAAGCACAGAGCTCGCAGCGCGGGGAGAGAACGGTACGCTATATCACGTCTTCCAGAGATTCCGCATCTTTTTGAGCCACGATACGCAATTGGTGCAGAATGCGATGAGTAATTACTTATCTCACCCACACCCCAAAACGCATAGATGCCCGGCCATTGGCCAGGTATCACCCATCCAAGTCATATTCACATGCAACGCACGGCAGGTGTCTCTCCCCTCACTCCCCTAGTCCCTCCTGAAGAGGCCCCGCATGTACACCTTGTCCCTACGTCGGCGAGCTCGTCGCTCCGGTCGCAATTAAAAACGCCCAAATCGCGGAGCTGTGGTCTCGATGTGTCTCCAATCACGCACGTTCTTCCCATCGCAATAGAGCTTTGGCCGGTTACTGCATATGATGTTTGTCACCTATCACGGAATGGCCTGCTCCACATGCTGGTCAGGGTCATGGTTGTTGAGCAATTACTCGTAAAGCCTATGCAGTCGACGAGACAAGGACCCCTTTGCAATCCCTCTAAGGATTGATACGCCGCATTAACGACACTATGCGAGGCGAGATTTAGTAACCATATCCTTTCTAGCACAGTCAACGAGCAGCTTGTAGACTTCCTTCTGCTGTTTAGTCCAACCAGCCTTTTGACTTGCCATTCGCTTCAGTACCTCGGAAGCAACGTCGAGTTCTTTGTCGCTAACTTCATTCCGCCTCATCCCTCCCATCGCAACCGAAAGCACTTTCGCCAAGCATAGATACTCATACAGTGTCATTGGCTCCATATTACCCCCTCAAAGAGCTGCACGCCTAGCCCTTCACGGTGGCACGAGCGATGCAGTAGAAATGCCACTAACGAATAGTACTGTTTTGGTCCTAGATTAGCTTCACCTCAGGGCGTCCTTCTAGTAGGAGCTCATGCATGAGGTTCTTCCCGTGGTCGGCGTTGTCCATGGTCTTCCCATAGGTGTTGAGAAGCTTCGTGACGCGCCCGACCATGGAAGTTCTGACTTCCTCCTCGGAAATCGGACCCTCCTCCGTCTCCCACGGGCGGTAGTAGAAGACGAGCCTAGTAGAGCCGCCGTAAAGGTCGACTGAGTCAGTAAGCCTAAGCTTACGATAAACATAGGATTCGGCAAGCTTTTGAAAAGCTCCCCCTTCCATCGTCTTTAGCTAGTTCTCGATGTCGTTCTTGCGAGACATCATTCGCTCCATCTCGTGAATCTGTTTTGCAAAGATTCCGGCCATGATGTTTCTCTGCGTTCATGCCGGTGCCGAGCAGGAGGAATCAATCGTGCATGCCGCGCAGTAGAATCGCTTGCCCTCTGTCAGTTTATAATTTTGCATTATAATGCAAATCCTGAACGAGTAGAACGAGTGTCCGCAAAACTGACCCAGCATTCAGCCCATCTGAATCACACCATCGACGCCTTATCGCGCTTAATCACAGGAGGTCGGATAATGGCATCCACCATGGACGGCGGCCTACCGTCGTTACCTAATGCTACAGACACACCAGAAGCACTGAGACTCAGCCATGCCACAGACATCTCTGAAGCTATATGGAATAGAATGCAAGAGCTTGGCATCAACCAGACTCAACTGGCTGAAATGCTTGGCAAAAGCTGCAGCCAGGTTTCGCGCATGATCAGCGCTGACGGCAATATGACCTTGAAAACCATCTCCGAGCTTGAGCACGTGCTTGGCATAACACTGATCGACGTGCCCCCAAGAACAACGGACGAGCTCACTAATGAGCAGACTATCGAGGTATTCCTTTATCAGATGAAGGAGTATCGCAAGATTGCTGGCGCAGCAAAACTCAGCAGAAAGACTACCAAGCTGGAGTTGGCAGACAGCCCAAACCTGCCGGATAGACCCCTTTCTACCAGCGACTATGCTGCGATGAGCGTCCGACTCATGCTTCAGAGGAAGCACTTCGTATTTGGCAGCGACATCCACGTGCGTGACGTTATCAAGGCGGCGCTCGAGCTATGTCCGCAGCTGCAAGATGAGTTGAGCGGTCTATATGCACAACTGAACCGAATAAAGCAGCACGAATTTGAGACGACGCATTCTGATGGAAAGAAGACCTCCGACTACTACCACAATGCTGAGGAAACGCTGTATGGAGTACTACTGCATTCGGATATCCAGAAGATAGAGCATGTCGCTGACTTCTCACCGGAATTGTTGCTAGCTGCTATAACACCCTTTATCCTGGAGCGCGAGCGAATCCTGTGCCACCTAAGCGACCTGCTGGAAAGCTCTGGCTTGCAGGCATACAAAGCAAGAAGAGGACGACGGGCTCAAGTATTGCGTTTCACTAAGTCCACGCCTCAAGAGCTGCGCGTTGAGAAATCACCTTACTGGTCAAACCTTATAGCAAGGGATGGAACCCCGGACGAATTCAAGGACAGGTGGGACAACTACGACAAGAACACAAGAGAGATTATCCTCACATGCTTTGCGTTCGTGCAGCTACTTCGCTGTGAGCCGCGCGACATCACATCACTTGGACATCTAATCCACCCCTCAACAAAGAAGGAATGGGGCGACTTCTCGCAAGCAGCGGGCATATTCTCAGAATACCCAAGCCTTGGCATGTCGGACCACATCGAGCTCTTCAATCTCAAGAGTTGCGCCAAAGTTAAACTCTTCCCCAATGTTGACGAACTCATCGTGATTGACACGCTCCAACTCGTCAGCCTATCGACGTTGGTACTTCGCAAGCATCGCGGGAAGTGGAAGGTGTGGGGGCTGTCTGCATCGTAGCACTTACCCAACATGCCCTCAAGTGCAGTGATGCCCGGCCGTTGGCCGGGCATCACCCATCAAGTCCTATTCACTTGCGCAACACGGCGGAGAACCCTTCCCCGTGCTCCCCTACTGCCCCTGCGCCGCGTACCTGGCCTCGGTGGCCTCCTTGGCGGGCCTCCACCAGCCCTCGTTCTCCCGGTACCACTCGATGGTGGCCGCCAGTCCCTCGGCGAAGTCGGTGTGCCGCGGCCTCCAGCCGAGCTCGCGGCGGAGCTTGGTCGGGTCGATGGCGTAGCGGCGGTCGTGGCCGGGGCGGTCGCGCACCCAGTCGAAGGCGTCCTCCGG
>CACYTH010000010.1 GCA_902777325.1 uncultured Coriobacteriaceae bacterium | reverse complement strand
GCACGACGTAGCCGAGGACATGCGCGGCGACGTGCAGAGGTTCTACGACGGACTCTCCGAGGAGGGGCGCGCATCCATGGACGACTACATGGACTACCTCGCCCACCGTGAGAGGAAGGCCGCCAAGAGAGCCCGCAAGAAGGCCCGCAGGATGTACCGCGACCTGCTGCAGAGCTACGAGCTGCAGTTCCAGAGCGCCCAGAGCAGCGCCACGCCATTCGGCATCACCATCGTGTACAAGGACCCCGACGACCGCCGCGCCTCGTTCAAGACCTTCCTAGAGGAGCAGGCGGCCGCCAAGCTCAAGACCGACATCAGTGTTCACATCGTCGGACTCGAGGAGGAGCTGCGCGGTGGCTACCTCGACGCGGACGGCACGCACCACGACATTCCCGAGGACGAGATCGAGCGACAGCTCGAGTCGGAGCGTCAGGCACTCGCCATCCAGTACGAGCCCAGGGACAGGGAGGTGATAGAGGGGATCATGGAGGCCTACGACGAGCGGGACGAGGGCGAGCGCCACGAGTGGCTCACCTACATCGGTCGCGCTGAATAGGCCGACGACAGAGGAAGGCCCGCAGGTGCGGCAACACCCACGGGCCCGAGTCCAATCAAGGGGTAAGCCAAGAAAGGACGGTTCGATTATATGACACGACACGACGCATCTACCGGCGCGCCTACGCAGAAGCGCGGGAAGACGGCCCTCGCCGGCCTCAGGCAAAGCGCAGGCTACAGGAACGCAACGGACTTCGCCGCAGCACTAGGCGTCCCGAACTCCACCTACGCCCGCTGGGAGCGCGGCGCGCAGGGCCCAGACTCTGCCATCCCGCTTTCGGCAGCGTGGTCCATCGCAGACAAGCTCGGCACCACCATCGACGTCGTCGTTGGCCGCGAGGGCATCCCCGAGCCCGAGGGCCGCGACCTCAACGCCTTCTACCGCAGGCTCTCCGAGGGCGGCCAGCATCTCCTCGACGAGCTCACCCAGTGGCTCGAGTTCCGCGAGCGCGTGCTCGCCACAGAGGGACGGTGACGCACATGGCGGATATCACCGGCACAGGATCCATCACGCAGCTCGAAAAGGGCAAGACGCGCGGCAAGTGCCGCAAGTGGCAGCTCCGCGTCAACATGGGACTCGATCCCAAAACGGGCAAGTACAAGGTCCGCACGCGCCGCTTCAGCGGCACCTACACCGAGGCCAAGAACGCCCTGCGCGCCTTCACCGAGGAGATCGAGCAGAACAAGGTCTCGGGACGCACCTCCTACACGGTCCAGCAGTGGTGCGACCGCTACATCGAGCGCCGCACGCTCAACAAGGAAATCGCGCCGAGCACCGCCAAGCGCATCCAGAGCAACTGCAAGGCCGCATGCGCCCACATCGGCTACGCCAACATCACCAAGGTCACGCCCACCATGCTCGACGACATGTATCTCGCCATGCTCAAGGGAGAGACGCTCTCGGGAAGGCCGTCCAGCGGCACGCACGTCCACCACATCCACAACACGCTCGTCCTGGTGTTCAACCAGGCCGTCAGGGAGGGAGTCCTCGTGAGTAACCCATGCGACAACGCGAACCCGCCGCGCAACGACGTCAAGGAGAAGCACGCGATCGACCCCGAGAAGGTCAAGGAGTTCGTGGCCATGCTCGACCCCGGCAACGACAGCGACTGCGCCTACATGCTGGCGCTCTGCATGGGCATGCGCCGCGGCGAGGTCTGCGGCCTCTCGTGGGGCGACGTGGACTTCGAGCGCATGACCATCTACGTCCATCACTCGGTCGACGTATTCAGCAACCTCCGCACCACCAAGACCAAGTCGGGCACGCGCCTCCTGCCCATGTCCAACTTTGTCGCCGCCGCGCTCCACGTCCTGCAGGAGTTCCAGAAGAAGCGCATCGCACAGCTCAACCATGATCGCAAGAAGCACGGCAACGCTCACGGCGAGCAAGTAGTGCTCACCGACCAGAGCCCCGTCATCATGAACATCTCTGGTCGCCGCCTCAACCCCACGACGCTCAGCAAGTGGTGGGAGGACGACCGCAAGGTCTACGGGCTCGACGGGGTCACCTTCCACGAGCTGCGCCACACATATCTCTCGATGCTCGCTCTCAACGGCGTGCATCCCAAGGTCATGCAGGAGCTCGCTGGACACTCCGACCCACAGACCACCATGCAGATCTACGCGCACGTTAATCTCGATGCCAAGCGCATCGCAGCGGACGCGTTCGATCGCGCGCTCTCGGCATAGAAGGGGGCCGTGGCACGGTGCGGGGACAATTCGAACCACTTTCGAACCACCCGCCCCGAACCACGGCCCAGAGCCTAACAAAACCGCAGGTCAAAGAGCCTAGTCCAGATCAGCTCCATTAGATTTGATTACCTTCTTGTACCAGTAGAAGGAGTCCTTCTTCTCGCGGTGCAGGTCGCCGTTGCCGTCGTTGTCCTTGTCGACGTAGATGAAGCCGTAGCGCTTCTTCATCTCGCCGGTGGAGGCGGAGACGAGGTCGATGCAACCCCACATCGTGTAGCCCATGAGGTCGACGCCGTCGTAGATGGCCTTGCCCATCTCCTCGATGTGCTTGCGCATGTAGTCGATGCGATAGTCGTCGTGGAACTTGCCGTCCTCGGCCTTCTCGTCCACGGCGCCCAGGCCGTTCTCGACGATCATCAGAGGAATCTGATAGCGGTCGTAGACCTCCTCGAGGTACCAGCGCAGGCCGGCCGGGTCGATCTGCCAACCCCAGTCACTCGCCTCGAGGTACGGGTTCTTGACGCCACCGAAGACGTTGCCGCTGGCAGCAGCCGCATCCTCGTGCGTGGTCGCGGCACCGCTCATGTAGTACGAGAAGCTGTAGAAGTCGACAACACCGTCGAGCAGGGTCTCCTCGTCGCGGTCGGCGAGGTCCTCCATCATCTCGACGTCGACGCCACGCTCGATCCACAGGGCCTTAGCCCACGCGGGATACTCGCCGCGCACGTGCACGTCGCCGCAGTAGAAGTTGTTCTCGCGCATGACCTTCGTGGCCATGAACACGTCAGCGGGATCGCAGGTGAACGGATAGGTGGCGTTGCCGGCGATCATGCAGCCGACGAGGTTCTCCGGGTCGATCGCATGGGCGATCTGGACGGCCTTCGCGGAGGCCACGAACTGGTTGTGCAGGCCGTGGAAGGTGCGGTTGATGTCGACCCAGTCGGGCGTGCCGCTTGCGAAGGACAGCGCCCAGTCCTCGGGCGGAAGGATGCCCAGACCGTAGACGTCGCCGAAGCCCGGCATCATGGCGCAGTTGATCTCGTTGAAGGTCAGCCAGTACTTGACGAGGCCTTTGTACTCACGGAAGCAGAAGTCGGCATATCGGACCCACAGGTCGATGACCTTGTCGTTGTCCCAACCGCCGTACTTGTGGGAAAGCGCCAGCGGGAACTCGTAGTGCGACAGGGTGACCAGCGGCTCGATGCCGTTCTTCTTGCAGCACTCGAACACGTTGCGGTAGAAGTCCACGCCCGCCTGGTTGGGCACCGCGTCATCGCCGTTGGGGAAGATGCGGCTCATCTGGATGGACAGGCGGAAGCACTTGAAGCCCATCTCGCCGAACATGTCGATGTCCTCGGCATAGTGATGGTAGAAGTCGATGCCTTCGTGGCTCGGATAGTACGTGTCGGGACGGACGCCCTTGGGCGTCACTACGCGCGGGGTCTTGACGTCGCCGCCCATGATGATGTCGGGAACCGAGAGGCCCTTGCCGTCCGCGTCATAGCCACCCTCGAACTGGTTGGCCGCCGTCGCGCCACCCCACAGGAACCCCTCAGGAAACTTGTAGTCTGCCATATCACTTCCCCTTCTCCTCACGCCAGGGCAGTGCCCCGACAACCCATTTGGGTCAATGATATGGGTGAAATCGTTCCCACTTCTGTCATGGCGCGGCAAGCGGCGCAGACAGACGGAGCTATGGCACCTGCGGCAAAAGCCAGCAGTGCCATGCGTCTCGCAACGTCATGATATGAATCGTGTGCCCTAGCGACCCCAGGTGAGCATCTGGATGTGGCGCGGCAGTCCTCCCACGAACAGCGGCACCAGCTCGCCCTGCACCAGCGGGCGCGCATAGCGCACGAAGTCGTCGGTCACGCCCATGCCGTCCTCGCGAATCCAGTCGAGCGGCACCTTGCGCTCACGGTTGGCGATGTCGGCGATGTTGACGGTGATGTACTCGGTCACGTAGGGCTGGTCGGAGAGGCGCCTGATGGCGGGAATCACACCGCTCTGGCCGGCAAGCGCGGCCCTGACCGCAAGGCCGCCGAGCGCGTAGGCCTCGTCCAGGTCGGTCGCGCTCGCCAGGTGGTTTGCGCAGCGCTGCAGCGTGGAGAACTCCACGGCGCGCGTCTTGACGCCAAGGCGGTCGGCCACCATGGACGCCAGGTAGCGGCTGGCACCGGAGAGGGCCGCCTCGTGCCCGAAGGCGTCAAGCTTGATGGCGCTGGTGGGAGGCTCTGCCATGAGCGAGCCGTCGGGGCGACGGGCACCCTCGGAGACGGCCACGACCACGGACTTCATCTGGCCCAGGAGCTCCCCCACCCGCTCGGTGAGGGCCTCCTCGGTGATGGGCGACTCGGGCAGCAGGATGAGGTCGGGGCAGATGGCGTTCTCCTGCGAGGCAAGAGCGGACGAGCCGGCAAGCCATCCGGTGTTGCGGCCCATGATCTCCACGAAGGTGACGTTGCGCAGGTCATACACGCTGGAGTCGCGGCCGATCTCGGCCACCGAGGTGGCGATGAACTTTGCCGCGCTGCCGTAGCCGGGGGTGTGGTCGGTGCCCTCGAGGTCGTTGTCGATGGTCTTGGGGACGCCCACAAAGCGGATGCTGCTGCCCTCGCGCGCGCCGTACGCCGAGAGCTTGGAGATGGTGTCCATGCTGTCGTTGCCGCCAATGTAGAGCACCGCGGCAATGTGATAGCGCTCGAAGAGGTCGAAGAGGAACTCGTAGGGCTCCTCGTTTTCCTCGGGCAGGGGGAGCTTGTAGCGGCAGCTGCCGAGGTAGCTCGAGGGGGTCTGACGCAGCTGCTGCACCTCGACGGGGCCGCAGAGCTCGGGCTCGAGGTCGAGCAGCTTCTCCTCGAAGAGGCCCTCGATGCCGTAGCGCATGCCCAGGACGCCCGCGCCGTTGGCGCGCGCCGTGTCGAACACGCCCGCGAGGCTCGAGTTGATGGCCGCCGTGGGACCACCGGACTGACCGACCAGAACGTTGAATTTGCCTGCCATAGAAACGCTCCCCCATTCGCTTGAGCTCAGTTGCCTCACGTGCATTGCTGCGGCGCAGGGGACGTTCCCCCGCGCCGCAACCCTCGCGCTACCAGTCCTTTGCTGCCGTCGACGCCATCCAGTCGTCGAGGAACTCCTTGTAGGTGCCGGCGCAGATCGCCTCACGCGCGCGACGCATGAGGTCGAGCAGGAAGTAGATGTTGTGCATGGACAGAAGGATGGAGGCCGTCATCTCCTTCTGGCGCACCAGATGGTGCAGGTACGCCCTCGTGTACCCACCGGTACACACCGGGCAGGTGCATTTGGCGTCCAGCGGGCTGGCGTCGTGGGCGTGGCACGCGTTCCTGAAGTTGACGCGTCCCGTGCTGGAGAAGGCCGAGCCCATGCGCGCGGTGCGCGTGGGCAGCACGCAGTCGTACATGTCGATGCCGCAGGCGACGCCACGCACGAGCGTGGTCGGGTTGCCCACGCCCATGAGGTAGCGGGGCTTGCCCTTGGGCATGTGCTCGGACACCAGCGGCGCGAGCGTCTCGAACATCACCTCGTGGCTCTCCCCCACCGAGTAGCCGCCGATGCCATAGCCCGGGAAGTCCGCCGTGTCCTCGAGCTGGCGCAGCGAGCGCAGGCGCAGGTCGAGGTCCATGCCGCCCTGCACGATGCCGAAGAGCGCCTGCGGGGTGCCCTGGGCCGTCAGGTGACCGGCCGCCTCGTGGGCGGCCCAGCAGCGCTCGGCCCACATGCTGGAGAGCTCCACCGCACGCTCCACGAAGGGCTTGGGGCTGGGATAGCCCGGGCACTGGTCGAGCTGCATGACGATGTCGGCACCCAGCTTGCGGGCGATGTCCATGTTGTCCTCGGGCGTCCAGCGCACGTAGCTGCCGTCGTAGTCGACGGCCCTGAAGGTCACGCCGTCATTGGTGAGCTTGACGTGCTCCCCGTGGCTGAACACCTGGAAGCCACCCGAGTCGGTGAGGATAGGCCAATGCCACTGCATGAACTCGTGCAGACCGCCCATTTCGTCCACGAGGTCCGCACCGGGACGCATGGACAGGTGGTAGGTGTTTGCCAGAAGGATCTTGGTGCCCAGCTGGTCGAGCATGGGCGGAAGCAGCCCCTTGACGGTGGCCTTTGTCCCCACGGGCATGAAGATGGGCGTGGGGATGTCGCCGTGCGGGGTGTGGAGCACGCCCGCGCGTGCGTGGGTCGCCGGATCCTCGGCGACGATGTCGAAGGCAAATGGTTTGGTCTCGCAGCTATCACACATGCTCTGCTCCGTCCGCCTCGGCCATGGCGCGCTCGAGCCAACGGGCCACCCCGTCGTCGTAGACCGACTCGCACACGTCGCTGGCAAGGCTCTTTATGTACTCCTGGCCGTTGCCCATGGCAACGAAGGTGCCGCAGACGTCCAGAAGCGTCTCGTCGTTCTTTGAGTCGCCAAAGGCCACCACGCAGGCCGGGTCGATCTTGAGGTAGTCCATGAGCCAGCGCGCCGCACAGCCCTTGTTGACCCCCTCCGCCGTTATCTCGAGCTCCTGGCGGCCCATGCGTGCCACCTCGAAGCCGCCGATGTGGTCGATGACCTCGAGGGCGCGCTCGCAGGCAGTGGCGGAGGGAAGCGAGCAGCCCACCTTGAAGACGCCGTCGGTGGCAGACTCCACGATCTTGCGGATGGAGCGCACCTGCTTGGACCCCTCGTCGTTTGCGGCGATGCGCTTGGTAGTGCGCGCCACCCTGCGCACGAAGCGTCCCATGCCGGTGTGGAGGGACTCGAGGGACTTGAGGTCCTTGGAGCCCAGCTCGCCAGCCGATGGGGCGCGCCCCGCGAGCATGTAGGAGAAGCTCCTCCACTCGAAGTAGGAGGTGTCTCCGACAAAGGCGTACCAGCCTGCGTGCAGCGGCGCGAGGGCGTCCATCAGGCACAGCACCTGCTCGGAGCTCATCTTGTGCTCCTGCAGCGTGCCACAGATGGTGTCCAGCACCGATGCCCCGTTTGCGCAGATGAGATAGTCCATGGACTCGGGACGTCTCAGTATGTCGGGCACCATCGAGTAGGAGCGCCCGGAGGCCACGGCCATCATGCAGCCGCGCTCGCGCGCGAGGTTGATGGCGTCTATCACGCGCGGGGAGATGCTGGTCCCGTCGGCGACCACCGTGTCGTCGAGGTCAAGCAGCACGAGGGCGATCCCCTCGGGGCAGAGCTTGGTTGGTCCTATCACTGATTGGCTCCCGTCTTGGCGATGTCATACCCATTGAGGATAACACGGCAGCATCATGCCCACCGAATCGCCTTAGCGCTTCGGTGTTTTGGGAGCGAGACACAATAAAAGAGCCCGGCACGTGAGATGCCGGGCTCTCCGAGTCGCTGTTTAGCAGCTATGACGACGATTAGTCTACTCGCCGAAACCGCTCTCAACGAGGGCCACGAGGGCGTCGAGGGCGGCCTGCTCATCGGGGCCGTCGCACGCGATCTCGACCTTGGCGCCGGTGCCGAGGCCAGCAGCGAGGATCATCATGATCGACTTGGCGCTGACGGGGGCGGTGCCCTTGTCGAGGTCCTTGATGGTGACGTTGGACTCGTACTTCTTGGCCTCGCTCACGAAGACAGAAGCGGGACGGGCATGCAGGCCGGTGGCGTTGATGATCGTCGTCTCCTTGGAAACCATTTTGCACTCTCCTTTTCGGTAGATGCTCCGGAGGCGGTGTGCCTCCGACGCCAGACTTTGACAATAGTACCCAAACGCCATTGCGTCTTCCCCCACTTTGCAAGATTGATGGGACAAACGGCATAACGGAGTCCTACGAGCGTGAACGCCCACACAAGACTTCTACAGAGCCAAGAGCTCCCATGAGGGACATCGCACCCGCCCTGAGCGGCGGGAACGGGAAGGGTGCCTGGCCGGCAACCACTCGATGCGCCCAGTTGGCCGCGCATCAACAGGCACCGATTTTCGTATACGGAGTCTATCGGTAAGCGGCATAATGAGTACGAAACGTACCACGCGGCGCCTTGGCGCGTCGCGCCGAAGGGAGACCATGATGCAGGATTCCTCACAGCCCAACGAGACGCAGGACGCCGGCGTCGGCACGGGCACCACTCCCGCAGAGCAAGTCGCAGACGAGCGTGTCGAGCAGGCGGTGCAGAACCTCTCGAGCCTGGGTGACGAGCCCGCCGATGCAAGCGAGGGCACCGATGACGTGCCCGTGGCAGAGGTCGAGACGCTGCCCGACGACGCTGAGCCCAAAGACGCGGAGTCCGAGGCGGCACCCGAGAAGAAGCCCCTCTCCATGGCGAGCGACGCCGCACGCGGGGCGCAGGAGTCGCTCAGGGCGGGCATCGCCGCCTTCAAGAGCGTGCGCGAGGCATCCCAGATGCACTCGTCCGCCCGCGAGCAGCTGCGCAGCATGCAGCAGGAGCTGGAAGACCACACGATCATCCTGCGCCATCGCATCGAGGTCGAGCAGCGCTACCCGCAGATCGTAGCCGAGCAGACCGCCGAGCTCGAAGAGGCCAACAACGCCCTGCTCGACGCCAACGAGCGCGCCCAGGCCGCCGATGCCGAGAGGGCTGACCTCGAGAGCCAGCTCTCCATCATGAAGAACCGCCACGAGGACGAGCTCAGGCCGTATCGCAACGTGGCCGAGTCCACCCGGGGGCGTGCCGACGACATGGCCCGCGCGCTCGCAGACGCCAAGCGCGCCACCAAGAGCGCCGAGGGCAGCCTCGCCGAGGCGACCAAGCGCCGCGACCAGCGCATCGCGCAGGCCAACAGGACGGTCGACACCGCTCAGGAGCGCCTGCGCAAGCTGCAGTCCGAGCTCGACAACGCGCAGAACTCCGAGAAGAGCTCGCCCGAGGCCATCACGCGACTGCAGAACGAGCTCGTCTCGGTCACCGCGCATCGCGACGCCGCCGCAGCCGACGTGCCCGTTGTCACCGAGGAGATGCGCGTGGCGGTGGAGACGGCCCAGACGACCCTGTTTGACAAGCGCCAGGCCCAGACGCAGGCCGAACGCAACGCCGAGGCCGCCAAGAAGGAGGCCAACGAGCGCCGCGACGAGTACGACAAGCTCCTCAAGAAGGCCCAGGAGGAGGAGCGTGCCCTCTCCGAGCAGATCAAGCTGCGCGTCACCGCCTCCGAGCAGGCGCACAAGGACGCGAGCGACGCCCAGACGCGCATCAACGACGCCCAGGAGGTGCTCGACGATGCCGAGGAGATCCACGCCACGCCACAGGAGACCATCGCCCTGCGCGAGCAGGTCGCACGCGAGCAGGCCGACTACGACCACCAGCAGGACGCCGTAGAGGAGCTGGCCGAGAACGAGCGCGAGCTGCGCCGCGGCACCCTCAAGCAGCGCCTTATCCTCATCGCGGGAATCGTCCTGGTCATCGCCATCGTGATCGCCGTCGTCGTGGCCATCGTGATGGGCGGCAAGAGCTAGACGATCAGCATCGCATCGCCAAACGAGAAGAAGCGATACCCTTCCCCGATGGCCGCCTGATAGGCGGCCATCACCTGTTCGCGCGTGGCAAACGCCGAGACCAGCATCATGAGGGTCGAGCGCGGCACGTGGAAGTTGGTGATCATCGCGTCCACCACGTGGAAGCTCGAGCCGGGCATAAGGTAGAGGTTGGTGGTGGCGTTGACCCGCTCCACGATGTCGCCCGCGCCGCACACGGCAGACGAGTCGGGCGCGTCCTCGAAGCGGCGGGCCACCACGGGCGGCTCTGACACGGGCGCGGAGGCGTCGTAGGCGCTCTCGAGCGAGCGGACCGACGTGGTTCCCACGGCAATCACGCGATGGCCCTCGGCCTTTGCCCTGTGCACCGCCTCGACCACGCGGGCGGGCACGTGATAGCGCTCGGTGTGCATGACGTGCTGGGTGGGATCGTCCTCCTCCACCAGGCGGAAGGTGTCGATGCCCACCTCGAGCTCGACCTCCTCCCAGAGCACGCCCTTGGCGCGCAGACGCTCGATGAGCTCGGGCGTGAAGTGCAGGCCCGCGGTCGGCGCGGCAGCGGAGTGCTCCTCGCTCATGGCGTAGACCGTCTGGTACTTCTCGGGATCTCCCTCGTAGGAGGTGATGTAGGGCGGCAAGGGCACATGGCCGGCCCTGTGGATGGCCTCGTCGAGCGACAGGCCCTCCGCGGGAGCAAAACGCACGAGACGCCCTCCCCTGCTCGACTCCACGTAGTCGAGGATCTCGGCCGTGAGCACCACGGGCGCCGTCACGGGGGCGTGCGCCCCACCGGCACGGTACTCCACGACCGCCCCGGGCTTGAGGCGCCTTCCCGGGCTCACCAGGCACTCCCACACCGTGCCCATCACGTCGAGGTCCTCGCGGCGGCGCAGAAGCAGCGTCTCGGCAAGGGCGCCCGTGGTCTTCCTGCCCACCAGACGCGCCGGCATGACCCTCGTGCGGTTTGCCACCACGAGGTCGCCCGCCTCGAGGTAGTCGACGATGTCGTAGAAGTGGCGGTGCTCGACGCTGCCGTCCTCGCGGTGCAGCACGAGCATGCGGCAGGAGTCGCGTGGCTCGGCAGGGGCCTGGGCGATCAGCTCGTCAGGGAGCTCGTAATCAAAGTCATCGGTGCGCACGTGGCGACCTCCTTCAGCGTGGTTTGCACACGAGATTGTAGGCCATGCGCGCCACGGCAGGCGGCGCAAAAGCGACATGCTGCACCGTCTGCAAAAGTCACTGGGGCTTCAGAGGCTCTGAATCAGCTGGCATGCGCCTTGGCGGCCTTGCGGGCATCTCGCGCCTCATGGCGCTCGATAACAGCCTCCGCGGCCGAGAAGCGGCAGCCGCAGTAGTTCTGCCGGTACATGCCAAGCTCCCGCGAGCGCGTGGTCGCAGCGGGATACCAGTCGCGGAAGTCTCGCCACACCATGGTCAGGCCGTAGCTGCGAGCAAGCGAGTCCAGCACCTCGCGGCAGGTGTCAAAGAGCTGGTAGGGAGAGACGACGAGCGTGGTGGAGACGTGCGTGAACCCCAGCTCGCGGGCCATGTGGCAGGCCTCGGAGAGGCGCAGCGCGTAGCAGGCGCGGCACCGCGCCTCGCGGTCGAAGCCAAAGGGCGCCACCGCACGCTCCCAGCGCTCGCGGTCGTCACCCGCGACCACCACCTCCACGTGCGCCACGTCGCGCGCCCAGTCCATGAGGGTGCGCAGGCGCAGGTCATGCTCCTCGATGGGCTGGATGTTGGGGTTGGTCCAGCAGATGGTCGGCTCAAAGCCCTCCTCGCGGAGCAGCCTCAACGGCTCGAGCGAGCACGGCCCGCAGCAGGCGTGCAGCAGAAGCGGCGTTCCCATGCGCGCCGCCTACAGGCAGAACCCGAAGCAGACGCCGCCCTCAACGGAGGCTGACCTGATGGTGGTTGGGTCGCCCTGCTCGCTCACCGACCTGAACTGGGTCGTGCCGCTGCACGAGGCCGAGCGCTCCCACCATGCGGCGGCACCGTCGGCACCCGAGAGCGTGAGCACGCCGTTACCCGCAAGCTGCTGGACGTTCTGCGTCTGGAAGAGCGCGTACTGGCTGCCTTCGGCGGCGACAACCGCGTTGTAGCCGTCACTGTTCGCGGGGTCGGAGGGCCAGGTCCAGTTGGTGGGGCCTGAGAGCTCCACCATGGAGGGGAGCCAGAGCATGTCGATGGTGGTAGTGACGCTTGTGGCAAGCGTGGTGTTGCCCACGTTGTTGGTGAGCTTGCCCACCGGCACGATGGCAGCGCGCAGGTCCTCGTCAAGCGTCATGAGGAGCTCCGAGTTGAGCCACGAGCGCAGCTCGCTCGCCTCCCAGCCGCCCATTATGTCATCGGCGGCGTTCATGCGATGCTGGACGGGGATGTTGGCAGCCATGAAGGTGAGGCCAGCCTTTCCCTCGCCGTTGGCCAGATCATCGTGGTAGACGTCGACCAGGCGCATCTGGGCGACGCCGATGCCCTCGAGCGTCGCGTCCTTGGTTGCCGTGGACATGTTGCCCGCGGAATCGACGAGGTTATAGCTCTTGGCTATGTCGAGCGCCGCGTCGCGCGAGGTGCACCGGCTCATCTCCTTGCCGATGATCGAGAGCTCCTCCCAGCTGTACGCCTCCAGGGAGTCGCGGATCTCGGTGCCGGCGGGGGTCAGCTCCTCTGTCGCCTCGGAGCTCTCCCCGTCCGTCTCGCCCGCCTCGATGGCAGGCGAGGTGACCTTGGGATCGCTGCCGCGCCTGCCGAGAATGCCCGACGCAAAGACGCCTCCCACGAGGGCGACCACGATGAGCGCGCCAGCCACGATGCCAATCACCTTGGTGCGCGAGCGTGCCTCCTCGGTGTCGGCCACCGGCTCCTCGTAGCGGGGGTAGCGCACGGAAGGCAGCATGTCGAGCGTCGTCGTGGCTGCCTTGCGCAGGGGCGCCCCGCAGGCAACGCAGCGGGCGATGCCGGAGTCGTTGAGGGTGCCGCAGGAGGGGCACGACACCTGGGCCTTGCCATCCTCCGCCTCGGCCAGGCTGAGACCGAGCAGGGTCGGTGATCCGCAGACGCTGCAGAAGCGTGCCTCGGAGTCGAGCTCGACGCCACAGTTCATACAGTAGATGGTCGCCATGATGCGCCGTCCTCTCAGGCCTGCCTTCGGCGCTGGGCTGTTGGGCCCCGCGCCAATGGCCTCAGTCCTGCAACGGCCTCGCCCATGCGGACGGCAGCCATTGCGCGCCTTTATACCTCCGAGGGAGCCCTACTTGGCGAGCTTGATTCCCATGAACCAGCCCCAGCGCGGCGTCACCGTGGTGCTGTAGTAGTTGATCCACTCGTTTACGCTGATGGTGCGAATATACCCGACATTGTCCATCATCACACCGCCGCCGATGTAGATGCCGATGTGGCCATAGATGCGACCGGCAGAGGTGTGGCTGTGGGTGGAGACCGCGACGATCATGCCCGGCTTGAGGTCCGCGCGGTTTGACGAGGTGGTCCACCAGTTGTACATGTCGTTGGCGTTGCCGCTGCCATATGCGAACCCGGCGTTGCTGAACACCATGGAGACCCACATGGCGCAGAGTCCGCCACCAGGACTCGGGGTCGAGTGGCAGGCCGCAATCACGCTCGCCTGCGAGCCGGAGGTAGTGCCATCGGCGTAGCTGCCCGTGACGTTGCCCGCGTTGGAGCCCCCTGCTGCGGCGGCGGCTGCGGCAGCCTCCGCAGCCTTGCGGGCCTCCTCCTCGCGCTTCTTCTGCTCCTCGCGCTCGCGCGCTAGCTGGAGCAGCTCCTCGTCGCGCTTGGCGATGAGCGCCTGGACGTCCTCGTCGAGGTCCTCGAGGATCTTCTGGACCTCCTCTTGCTTTGCCTGCATCTCGGAGAGCTGCTTTTCCTGCTGGGAGCGCAGCTCCTCGAGCTCGGCCTTCTCGGCCTCGAGGTCGGCCTGATGCTGCTCGAGCTCGCCCTTCAGGCGCTCGACGTCCTCGATGAGGGTGCGGTCGTTCTCGGTGATCTTGTCGAGGTAGTAGATGTTGGAGCTCAGCTCCTCGAAGGACTCCGCCATGAGGAGTGCGGAGAGCGCCTCGTCGCCACCGGACTTGTAGGCGCTACGGATGCGGCGGGAGAGGGTCTCGCGCTTCTCCTCGAGCTCCGCCTCCTTCTGCTCGATCTGCTTCTCTGTGTCGGCGATCTGGCCGCTCACCTCGTCGATGGAGGCAAGGGTGCCGGCGAGCTCCTTGGAGAGTGCCTCGTACTGCTCGGCAATGTCCTCGAGCTGCGCCTGCACCTCGTCGTACTCTGCCTGGGCGGAGGCGAGCTCCTTCTCGGTCTTGTCGATGTCACTTTGCGTGATGGCACCGGCGGGAATCGCTGGAACAAGCGTCAGCCCGGCAGCGGCCGCAAGAATCTTGAGTGCCGTTCGACGCGAATATGACGTGGGTTCCATCGTAGTCTCCCTGTCCGTTTAAGCTGCAATTCGAGACGTGCCCCGTATGGGGGCGTCTTGGATAAGGGTCATGGTAGCACTGGATTGGCGCAATTGCGCAGATTCCGACACATCCACACGCGGAGCGGTGCGGAGCGTGCTGGCGCAAACGTGGTCGTCGGGCCGTGGACGATCAGAAGATGGGGGCGTTCCAGGCGCCAGGGGTGATGCCGACGAGCAGCACCACCCAAAATGCGATGGCGATGGCCGGCGCAAAGGGCACGACCCGCATAGGCTCCGCGATGTCCTCCTCGAGCGTGGCCTTGAGGTCACGCGGAGAGGGCCTGGTACCTGCTGCGTCGGGGTCGCGATGCGCTCCTCCCTCGACCTCCACGTGCTGGAGCTTGACCGGGCTGAGCAGCCAGACCACCGCCAGCAGCATGACCGCAGCAGCCATGGCCAGGATTCCCTGCTGCCAGCCCAGGTAGAAGCCCATGACGCTCGCCAGCTTGACCGTACCCATACCCGTGATGTCGCGGTCGAGCATGGCATCGCTCAAGAACAGCGCGAGCGCGAGCGGGATGGCCATGCCCAGGGCGCCCGTGATCGAGGAGATGACAAGCTGCGTCGCATTGTCACCAATTACAAAGAGCCAGGCAAGATAGGCAATCCTGATGAGGTACGCCATGAGAATGCAGCCGTTTGGTATCCGGTACTCCTTGAGCGCCGAGAGGGCGATCAAGAACAGCACGCAGACGATGCCGAGCACCTCGAGGGTCTGTGCCGTGGCGCCATAGCGCAGCACGACGCTCACAAACATGCCCGAGCAGAGCATCTCGCAGAGTGGTCCCTCGAGGCTGATGTGCTCGCCGCAATAGGGGCAGACCCCTCTTTGGAGGAGCCAGCCCAGAAGCGGGAGCGACTCCCTGAACGTCAGCGGATGGTCGCACGAGGCGCAATGTCTGCCGCCGCCAAGGGCGGGCCTGTCCTTGGACATGCGCCACGCCATGGTATGCAGAATCGAGCCGGCAAAGAGGCCGCCGACGACAGCCACGAGGCATACGCCAAGCGTCAGAGCTGGTGACTCGAAGAATCTGACCTGATGAGCAGCAAGCATGTGTACCTATCCGCCGAAAGTGTTCTCTTACGATACCGCATTGGGCCGCAAGACGGGACCCAAACCCGCTCAGAACATCCACCTCACAAACCCAGCGCTGAGGGGGGCCACCATGAGCGCCACCCAGAGGGAGCAGGCGATGGCAGGTCCGAAGGCAAACGGCTCGAGCGCATCGGGGCGGCCGTGCGCCTTGACGAAAGCGCCGGCAAGGCCAAGGAGACATGCCAGCGCCAGCATGGGCACGGCCATCCACCCCACATACATGCCCGCCACGGCAAGCAGCTTGAGGTCTCCCCCACCGAGGCTCTCCGTGCCCAGGAGACGGTCCAGGATCACGGTCAAGACCAGCAGGGACACAAGGGTGCCAAGCCCTCCCGCAAGCGACCGGACGAGCAGGGCCGCCGGATCCGCTTTGCCTAGCAGACCGGCGAAGGCGATGTAGGGCACGCGCACCAGAACGGCCGCCACGATGCAGGCATTGGGGATGGTAAGTGAGGCCAGGTCGGTAAGCGAGAGCGCCACCAGAACCAGCGCCAGCAGACAGAGCTCGACGGTCTCCAGATGGGGGCCGTAGACAAGGCCCAGACCAGCCCACATGAGGCCGCAAGCGAGCCTTGCCAGGTGCGGGCTCACCGGCGGGATGGCGGCGCAGCATGCGCCGGCCCACCGCCACGCCAGACCGCCAGCCGCAAATCCCACGGCGAGGAGCCCCAAGGCAACAAGCACACTCTGCACAGGCAGACTCCTCCCCCCGTCGGATCCTTCAGGTTGGTAGGTGTGCTTATACCCCATGCCGCCGGCGCTAAACCCGGGAGCCGTCAGTCGATGCTCTTGAGCGACTCCACCATGTCCACGCGGTCCAGCTTGTGGCGCAGGGAGAGTATCACGAGGCCCGTAAAGAGCAGCGTGAGCGCGAAGGCATAGGCAAAGCTAGGCGCATGGATGGTGCGCCCGAACATGACGTAGTCGACCTCCGCTGTGGTCACCACAAAGCGCTCGAGGAAGATGCCCAGCACCATGCCCAGAGCGTCGCCGATCACGGCGAGGATGCCAATCTCGCGGAAGATGTAGGCCTGCACCTCGCCGCGCGTGAACCCCAGCACCTTGAGGCTCGCGATCTCGCGGATGCGTTCTCCGATGTTGATGTTGGTGAGGTTGTACAGCACGATGTAGGCCAGTGCGGCCGCACTCACGATGAGCACCACCACGATCATGTCGACGACAGAGAGCATGTTGCGATACATGTTGATGGTCTCGTCGGAGAAGATGACGGTGGAGACGTCCTCCATGTCGTGCAGCCTGTCGGTGACGGACTTGCGAACGGCCTCGTCGGGTGTCGTCGAGGCGTAGATGGTGGAGAATACCGGAGCCGAGGCGTCCACCTGCCGCCAGGCGTTGCGCCCCACGTACACGAGGTTGCCCACGTAGTTCTCCGCGACGCCCGTGACGGTGAGCTCGTGCCCCTCACCGACGGCGTTGCCCACATCGTCCTGGTCAAAGAGCGTAATGGCATCGCCCTCCGCAAGGCCGTACTTGAGAGCCAGCTTCTCGGTGATGACCACCGAGTCGTCCGTGAGCTCGATGGGCTGGCCGGAAATGCGGTTCCTAAAGGTGATGACCTCCGCCATCGCGCTCGCATCGCGCGGGATCACCGTGTTGACGCGAATCTTCTCGCTAGAGCCCGCAGCGCCCGCCTGCATGTTCTCGTTCTGCACGCGCACGATACCGTCCACCTCGCCCGTGCCCTCCAGGTAGTCGATCACGCGGCGCACGTCCAGCTCGATGGCGTTGTCATCCAGGCCGATGGTCGTGTCGAAGTGAATGATGGGCCCATACTGGCGGTCGATGATGTCCCAGATGGAGTCGTGCAGGCCAAAGCCCACCAGTAGCAGCGCCGTGCATCCCGAGATGCCGATGACCGTCATGAGGAAACGCCGCTTGTAGCGGAAGAGGTTGCGACAGGTGACCTTCCAGGTGAAGGAGAGACGCTGCCAGACGGGCCGCACGCGCTCGAGCAGGATGCGCTTGCCCGCAACCGGCGCCCGCGGCAGCATGAGCGTGGCAGGCACCTCGCGCAGGCTCGAGACCACGGCGCCCCAGGTCGCGATCAGGGTGACCCCCACGCCCAGACCGCCCGACATGAGCGCTATGCCCGGCGAGATGGGCAGCGGGAAGGGGTGCAGGGGTATCGTGTAGATGATCGAGTAGGCGCTCATGACGATGAAGGGCAGGACCTGCGAGAGCACGAGGATGCCGATGGTCGCACCCACCACACCGGCCACGCCGGCGTACGCAAGGTACTTGGAGGCGATAGCGCCGGTGCCGTAGCCCAGAGCTTTGTACGTGCCAATGAGCACGCGGTCGTCCTCGACCATGCGGGTCATGGTGGTGAGCGCCACCAGCGCCGCCACCAGGAAGAAGATGAAGGGGAAGACGTCGGCGATGGAGTCGATGCGCCCGGCGTCTGCGTGGTAGGTCGCCGCTCCCTCGCTCTGCGTGCGGTCGAGCGCGTAGATGTCGGGCAGCTCGATCTCGTCGATCTCGCGCTGGGCGTCGTTGAGCTGCTCGAGCGCGTCGGAGAACTCCTCCTCGGCCTCCGCCTTGCCATCCTCGTACTCGGCCAGGCCGTCCGCATACTGCTCGCGCGCGTCGGCCAGCTGGGCTCGTGCGTCGGCGAGTTCCGCCGCGGCATCGTCGAGCTGTGACTTCGCCTTGGCAAGCTCCTCATCCGCTGTGCGCCTGCTTGCGGCAAGGGTCTTGCGCCCCGCATCGAGCTGTGCCTGAGCATCGTCGAGCTGGGCCTTTCCGGCATCGAGCTCGGCCTGCGACTCGTCCAGGGTCCGCTTTGCGGCGTCCAGCTCGTCCAGCCCCGCAAGGGCCTCGTCGACTTGGGCGCGCTGCGCCTTCAGCTCCTCGAGCTGGGCGCGAAGCCCCGGCAGCTGCTTTTGAGCTTCCTGTGCCTGGGCAAGCGCCGCCCTCGCCTGAGCGAGACCCGCCTCCGCCTGGGCAAGCCCCGCCTCCGCCTGGGCCTTGCCCTCCTCGGCCTGTCTCTTGCCCTCCTCTGCCTGGGCGATGCCCGCCTCTATCTGCACGCGCGCTGCAAGAGCCTCATCCACCTGCGCAAGCTGCGCCTTGAGCTGCTCCAGCTGGGCAAGCTGCTCGGGAGTGGCCTTGTCGCCGAGCGCCTCGATTGCCGCAATGGCACCCGTGAACTGCGCCTTTGTCGCCTCGAGCTCATCTTTTGGCGGAATGCCGGCTAGCTGTTCCGTGAGGGAGGCGATTGCCTGGTCTGCGGCGGCGATGCCCGCCTCGCAGGTCTCGATGGCTCCCTGCGCCTCGCCGATGGCCGCCGTCAGCTGGTCTATAGCCGCCTGCGCCTGGGCCGGCGCGGCCTCAATCTGGGCTATGCCGTCCTCGACCTGCGCGATGCCGTCATCGAGCTGCCGTGCGCTCCCATCGAGCTTCTCCCGCGCATCGGCAGCCGACGCCACGTCCAGCTGCTCCAGCACCTCGCGCAGACCCTTCTCGTACGCGGCGCGCCCCTCTTGGAGCTGCCTGGCACCCTGCTGCCACTCGCGTCTCTTTTCGTCGAGCGTGGCCTGGTTTGCGTTTATCTCGGCCTCGGCGTCGGCGAGCTTCTGATAGGCGCTCCTGCGCTCGGACTCGTATCGCGCCAAGCCGTCCCGGTACTGGGCCTCGCCGTCTGCAAGCTCGCGCTCGCCGTCGGCAATCTGCTCGGCGGCATCGGCCAGCTCGTCACGTGCGTCGGCAAGCTCCTTGTCGACCTTGGCCTTCTCGTCGTAGTACTCGCCCCACTTCTCGTCGAGCTGCTCCTGCGCGTCGGCCTTGAGGTCCGCCTGGCGAGCTGAAGAGAGCTCGTCTTGCAGCTCCACGAGACGGTCCTTGGTCGCTGCGACCACTTCCTCGTAGGCCTTGGACTCGCTGAGCTCTTCCACTGCCCCCTCCACCGTGAGGTAGATCTCGGTGTATGGGGCATCCTCGACAACGGACGTTGGCGCGACAAATATGTACTGGTCGATCATGCCCGAGCCCAGGGTGGTCGAGCCGAATGAGCCCGTGTAGGGGTAGTTTGACGAGGTCACGGTGCCAACCACCGTCAGCTCCCTCACGCGGAGCAGGTCGTCCAGCTCCGTGGTGCCGTAGAGCAGCTCGATCGTGTCCCCCATGCCGCAGTCGTCTCGCGGCACGTCGGCACTGATCACGCACTCGCCCTCGGCGGCAGGCCAGCGCCCCTCCATCAGACGGGGCCTGTTGAGGTAGCCCGCATCGTCAGACGCCACCGCATAGAGCCCCTCGGCATGGCTTGCCTCAGCCGCGCCGACGTCAAGCGAGGATATGCGCACGGCAACCTGCTCGTCCCCCAAGCGGGCCATGGCATCGCAGGTAAGCGAGGGCATGACCTGCTCGACGCCCTCGATCTCCCTCGCGCGCTCGACGTCCTCGTCACCAAAGCCAAGCGTGGATATCAGCCGGATGTCCCAGAGGTTCGTCCCGTCGTAGAGCGCGTCGGCATCGGCCCGCATGTCGGGGCCGCACATCTGCAGGCCCGCATAGAAGCCGCAGCCGAGGGCCACGATGCCCATGATGGCCAGAAAGCGCCCCAGCGAGCCACGTATGCTGCGTAGTATGTCCTTGGCAAAGGCGCTGCGCATGGGAGGGGCCTACCACTCCACCGTGAGGGCGTCCGCCGGATGTGCGTTTGTGAGCACGCGGCTCGCCTTGCCCTCCCGCACCTCGATCACGCGGTCTGCGATCTGGGTAAAGGCGCTGTTGTGCGTGACGATGGCCACCGTGTGCCCCGTGTTGCGGCAGGTGTCCTGCAGGAGCTTGAGAATCTGCTTGCCCGTGACGTAGTCGAGCGCACCGGTCGGCTCGTCGCACAGCAGCAGCTTGGGGTTCTTGGCCAAGGCACGTGCGATGGCCACGCGCTGCTGCTCGCCGCCGGAGAGCTGCGAGGGGAAGTTGTCCTTGCGGTCGGCGAGACCCACCTGCGCGAGCACCTCGTCGGCCGGCAGCGGGTTAGAGCAGATCTGGCTCGCCAGCTCCACGTTCTCAAGCGCGGTCAGGTTCTGCACGAGGTTGTAGAACTGGAAAACAAAGCCGATGTCGTGGCGGCGGTACTGCGTGAGCTCGCGCTCACCCAGCGCGCTGACCTCCTGGCCGTCCAGCAGGATGGTGCCCGACGTAGGCGCATCCATGCCACCCAGCATGTTGAGCACCGTCGTCTTGCCAGCTCCGGACGGACCGACGATGACGACAAACTCGCCGCGCTCGATGGCGAAGTCCATGCCATCGACGGCATGGACCTCCACGCTGCCCATCTGATAGGTCTTGCGCACGTTTATGAACTCGACAAATGACATGCCCGTCTCCACTTCTCGAGGCATATCACTCATTGTACGCACAAACGCAGCCCGCGGATGCCGCTCAGGCATGGCAGCCACGATAACTAGTCAGAAAGCCAGTCCGTGTCGTGGTTGCCAGCCATCCGCTCCTCCACCCTCTGCTCGCGGCGGCGCAGCTCCGCCCTGAAGCCCTTGAGGGGGTCGAAGGGCATGAAGATTTTGGCACGCTCGTCGAGCGGCATGCGCGGGTGACCATAGTGCATCTGGTCCCACGGCTGCTCCGTGCGCGCCTCTCGATCAGTCGCCACTGCGGTGCCCTCCAATCTGGCGATTGCGCTCCCGCGCCGTCGCGTTGGGGAGCAGGTCCATGGCGCGTAGCATGGCGTTCTTGCCAAACTTGTCCCGCACGGCGTTCATCGCCTGCTGCCTGCGGTGCTCGCGCTCCAGCTTTGCAGGGTCGGAGAAGAGGTCCATCTGCAGACCCTGCTGGTCGCTGAAGGCCACCCCGTCCAGCGAGAGGGTGATGCGGTGGATGAGGCGGCGCCTGTCCGCGACCTCGCCAAAGAGGGTCTCCACCTCCTGTCGGATCACCTCGCTCGACGACGTGTGCGACGAGAAGCTCCGCGTGCCCGATGCGCTGAACTCTCCCCAGCGCATGTGCCGATCTCCGCCGTCTGCGGCCGCGTCGCGCTCCTCCTGCGTGGCCCGGTAGCCCACGACGAGGTTGGCGCCGCGTGCCACCTGACCGCTCGCGACCAGCTCCTGCGCCAGTTGGTCGGCCATCTCCTTTGTCACGAGCAGCGCGTCGTCAAAGGGATAGTCGCACCCCAGCACCTGCCCCGCCGAAAGCGAGTGGCTCTTGTGGCGGTATCCCTTTATGTCCGAGATGCGCACCGGCTCGATGCCCCAGGCGTGGTCGATGAGGATCTCGGCATCCACGCCAAAGGCGCGGTAGAGGGGCTCGGTGGGGCTCATGGCGAGCTGCCCCATGTTGTGGATGCCCATCTCCTCGAGGCGCCGGGCCGTGCCGGACCCCACCCGCCAGAAGTCCGTGATGGGCTGATGGGTCCACAGCTCGGCGCGGTAGCGCTCCTCGTCGAGCTCGCCAAAGAAGCCCGGGCTGTGCTTGGCGGTTATGTCGAGCGCGACCTTGGCGAGGTAGAGGTTTGTGCCCAGGCCGCACGTGGCCGGGATGCCCGTGGTTGACACCACGTCCTCGCGGATGCGCTCCCCCAGCTCCCGCGCGCTGCAGCCATAGAGGGCAAGGTAATCCGTGACGTCCATGAAGGCCTCGTCGATGGAGTACACATGGATGTCCTCGGGCGCCACGTAGCGCAGGTAGACCTCGTAGATGTCGGCAGAGCGCTCGATGTAGAGCGCCATGCGCGGCGTGGCCATGAGGTAGTCGATCGTCTTGGGGATCTCAAACACCCGGCAGCGGTTGCGCACCCCCAACGCCTTGAGGGCGGGCGAGACGGCCAGGCATATGGTCTTCTCCGTACGAGAGGGATCGGCCACCACGAGACGCGTGGTCATGGGGTCGAGCCCACGCTCCACGCACTCCACGCTCGCATAGAACGACTTGAGGTCTATGCAGAGGTACTGTCGCTGGGATGACACGGCTTGGATGTGCCTCGCCTAGCGCGCGAAGACGATCTTGCGTGCCAGGTCGTCGGCAAACTCCTGCCCGCGATAGTGGGCGACGATGGCCAGGCCAAACGGGATCGCCGTGCCCATGCCCTTGCTGGTGGTGATGTTGCCGTCGATCACGACCTCGTCCTGCTCGAGGATGGCGCCATTGTCCACCAGCACCTGCTGCAGGTCGGGGAAGCACGTGGCGTGGCGTCCCTCGAGCACCCCAAGCTTGGCGAGGATCGTGGGGGCGGCGCAGATGGCAGCAACCTGGCGTCCGTCGCTGACAAAGCGGGTGACCTGCTCGGTGAGGTCGTCGCACTCGCCCAGGTGCGTGGTGCCCGGCATGCCGCCCGGCAGGACGATCATGTCGTAGGCGTCGAAGTCGAAGTGCGTGTTGGAGATCTCGGTGTCGCAGACGATGGTCACGTCATGGGAGGACGCAACCGCGTTGGTGTTGGTGATGGAGACCGTGTCGCAAGGGATGCCCGCACGATAGAGCAGGTCGACCACGGTCAGGGCCTCGATCTCCTCCATCCCCTCGGCAAGGAAGACGGCAACGCGCTTGTCGATAGCTTGGTTGAACATCTCTGTGCTCCTTCTCTCACATGCGAAACATCGAGCTATAAGCATACCGCGCCCGCCGGACGAGAATGGCCAGATGCCATTTGCGGTCGGCGGACACGAGGGTCTAGACGGCTGCGCTACTCGCTGCGCAGGGCCTCGACTGGGTCGCGGCGGGCGGCGGCACTCGACGGGATGAGGCCCGCCACCAGCGTCAGCACCACGCTGATGCCCACCAGGGCAAGCGCGCTCTCCACGGGCAGCTGCATGATGTTGGGCACGTCCTTCAGGCGATAGACGATCTCGTTGACCGGCACGGAGGCCGCATAGACCACCAGCACCGCAAGCACACCGGCAAAGAAGCCCTCGATCACCGTCTCGGCATTGAAGATGTTGGCCACGTTGAGCTTGGAGGCGCCCATGGCGCGCAGGATGCCGATCTCCTTCTTGCGCTCCAGCACCGAGATGTAGGTGATGATGCTGATCATGATCGAGCTCACTACCAGCGAGATGGACACGAAGGCGATGAGCACCAGCGAGATCGTGTTGACGATGTCGGTGACCGAGCTCATGAGGACGCCCGCGATGTCAGAGTACTGGATGGTCGAGTCGTCCTTGTCCTGGGCGACCATCTTGTCGTTGTAGTCGTCGATGATGCCCAGGACCGCCTCCTTGGCCTCGAAGTCGATCGGGAAGATGGAGATGGAGTCGGGGCTCTCACGCTCCGCGTACCCGAGCTTGCTCAGGTTGCCCTCGTAGGTCAGCTCGTCGGCGTTCATGTAGTTGGTGAGGAGCGACGTGAGGTCCTCCTGCGTCATGTTGAACTGGATGGCATTGGCAAAGGCCTCGGCGTCCACCGAGAAGCCGCTCTGCAACGCACCGGAGAGCTGCTCCATCTGGCCGGCCATGCCGCTCGAGATGGCACTTCCAAGCGCGGCGCCGATCTGCCCCGACGCGGCGTTCATCTGCGCCGTCAGCTGCTCGACCAGCTGCTTCTGGATGACGTTGCCGGCCTCCACCATCATCTCGCCCAGGGCCTTGGACAGCGTGGGCGCCAGCTTGTTGGTGAGGTAGTAGCTCATCACCTGGCTGATCATCTGCTCGGCCACCGGAGGGGCGTCCTCGGAGACGTCGGGCTGGAAGACGTCGCTCTGCGCGAGCTCGGCAATGACCTGCTGGACCGTCTCCTGCTGCATGTAGGCCTGCAGCGCGTCACTCAGATCGGCGCCCTCGGCCAGCGCGTCCATGCTTCCGCCGTAGCCGCCGTCCTCGACAGGTGACAGGTACCAGGGCATGAAGCCCTGGGCGATGCCCGCCATGCTCTGCTGCTGCTCCTCGGTAAGGGAGTCCGTGCCCAGAGCCGTCTGGATATCCTGCTCGGTGAGTGCCAGCGCCGGGTCGTTCATCACGCCAGCCATGGCCTCGGGGCTGAAGACGCTCTTGATCTGGTCGGCGTCGAGCTTGATGCCGGAGAAGTCCATCGATCCCATCGACGAGCTGAGGTCCAGGTCGGAGAAGTCGAGCCCCTGGCCAAGGCCGTCCAGGGCGCTCTCGTCAAACGAGAAGGCGTTGCGCAGCGCGTCCTCGTCGATGGAGAAGACCGACTCCATGTCAAACTGGCGGTTCTCCTCGTCCTGCAGCTCCTCGAAGGTCTTGCCGGTGAAGACGTCCACCTCGGGATCGTCCATCTGCTCGCGGACGATTTCGGACGACGCAGCCTCGTCCATCAGCTTGAGCGTGAGCGCGGAGGTATACCCGATGCCCTCGGTGACGCCCGAGGTGCCCGAGCCGCCCGTGGGCCGCACGATGCCCACCACGTGCAGGTCGATCGCGTCGGCGATGGCCTGCCTCATGAACGCCTTGTCGCCGGTCATGTCGGTCCAGGTGCCCTGCTCGGCATTGCGCTGGTAAAGACGCGCGGCGGGCACCACGGCAAAGTGCATGTTCATGGCATCGTCGAGCGTGAAGTCCTCGTAGGTGTCGGGCACCTCCACCACCTCGCCGTTGAGCGCCTTGGTGGTCATGTCGTCCATCACCTTGATGTCGTAGAAGCCGAGGCTGTAGAGGGTGTAGTCGGTCACGCCGCCGTTGCGCCCCAGCACGAACACGCACTCGTCGTAGCTCTCGGGCCAGCGCCCCTCCACCAGGTCGAGCGACTGCTCCAGAAGATGGCGGTCGTCGAGCAGCTCGTTGAAGGAGCTCATCGACGAGCCACCGAGAAACGCCGAGCCGGCCATGCCGTTGGTGAGCGTCTGGCCCATGCGCGAGGGGTTGAGGCGCGAGATGCCCTCGGAGGTGTCGGACTTGTAGATCTGCGGCGCGAGGCCGTAGGAATACTGGATGGAGCTCACGTAGGGCTCGATCCCCGACTCCCCTCCCTTGAGATAGGCGCCGAACGCCTTGAGGTCGTTGTTCTTCACCTGCGCAAACATGTCGGACATGATGCTTGCCTGGCTGATGAGGCGATCGCTCTGCTCCGTGGTCTCGGACCCGGACTCGCCGTCGCCCTCGTCGCCCACGCCCGCCTCGGCCATCATCATGCTCGTGAGGTCGAAGCTGCTCTTGGTGATGGTGAGCGGGTAGCTCGAGAGGGCCTCCTCCTCCGTCTTCGCGATGTAGTCGTTCACGCCGTTGGAGAGCGCCAGGATGGCCGCGATGCCGATGATGCCGATCGACCCGGCGAAGGCCGTCATGAAGGTGCGGCCCTTCTTGGTCATCAGGTTGTTGAACGAGAGCGAGAGCGCCGTCAAGAATGACATGGACGCATGGCGCGTGGCATCGCTCACGCCAGTCTTGCCCACGCGGTCGCCACCGCCCGCTCGGCCCGTCACGCCGAGTGGCGCGACCCCCGCCACGGGATCCTCCTCGGGACGGATGGGGTTGGTGTCGTCGACGATGCGCCCGTCGCGCAGGCGCACGATGCGCGTGGCGTACTCCTCGGCGAGCTCGGGGTTGTGCGTGACCATGACCACCAGGCGGTCGCGCGCGATCTCGGCGAGAAGCTCCATCACCTGGATGCCGGTGTCAGTGTCAAGCGCGCCGGTGGGCTCGTCGGCAAGGACGATCTCTGGGTCGTTTACCAGGGCGCGCGCAATGGCGACGCGCTGCATCTGGCCACCGGAGAGCTGGCTCGGGCGCTTGTCGGCGTGCTCGACCAGGCCCACGCGGTCAAGTGCGGCCCTTGCGCGCTCGCGCCTCTCGGACGCGGACACCCCCGCCAGCGTGAGCGCCAGCTCGACGTTGGAGAGCACGGTCTGGTGCGGAATGAGGTTATAGCTCTGGAAGATGAAGCCGACGCGATGGTTACGGTAGGCGTCCCAGTCCTTGTCCGTGTAGTCCTTGGTGGAGACGCCGTTGATCACGATGTCGCCCGAGTCGGCGTGGTCGAGGCCGCCCAGGATGTTGAGCATCGTGGTCTTGCCCGAGCCGGACGGGCCGAGAATGGCTGCAAACTCGTTGTCCCGCAGCGTGATCGAGACGTCGTCCAGGGCAACTTGGACGAAAGCCGCAGTGGAATAGGCCTTGCGAATGTCTTTGAGCTGCAGCATGGTGACCTCGATACAAATCACTCGAATTATTAGGGTACAGCCTACCCAATAAGCAATTATGTCATGCGCCGGCGCGAGCGATGCGCAGATTGTCTTCAGACTCGAGAACATAAACTGATAGGGACGGTATGATATGAGGGCGTATGTTCGTTTTCAACATCTTTCGGGCGAGAGATCAATATGGCAAGGCAAGGCATCAGAAGACAAAGTAGCAGGCGCACGTCGACGCGCGACAGCAGGCGTCGCACGCAAGCATCGGAGCGTCGCGTCAGGAGAGACACAAGGCCCAACCGCGAGGCCAGCGCACAGGCACCTCGCTCCAGTGGCGGCCGAAACGCCGGCATCGACGGCTTCAGGGCATTGGCCATCATCGCCGTGCTTCTCTATCACCTCGATGTCTTCTGGCTTCCGAGCGGACACCTTGGCGTGGTGATGTTCCTCGTGCTGACGGGCTACCTCGTCACCTCGTCGCTGCTCAAGAGCCAGCGCGAGGGCCTAGGCTCGATACCGCGCTTCTGGGGACGTCGCCTCGTGCGTATCTGGCCGCCCATGGCCATGATGATCCTGATCACCGTGCTTTTGTGCATCGCGTTCAACCACGTGCTGCTCACCAAGGCGCGCCCCGACGTGCTGCCTGGCCTCGCCCTCGCTGAGAACGTGAGCTACATCCTGCGCAACGTGTCGTACTTCGAGCAGATCGGTGGCCCCTCGCCGCTGACCCACCTCTGGTACCTGGGCATCGACGCGCAGTTTGCCCTCGTGTGGCCGCTTCTCATGACGCTCTTTGCCGCCATCATGCCCTCGAGGTCCATCACGCGGCGCATATGCCTCGTGCTCGCCGCGGCTTCGGCGGTTGCCATGGGCGTGCTCTACAACCCCGACGCAGGCATAACGCGCGTCTACTACGGCCCCGACACCAGGGCCTTTGCCCCGCTCGTCGGAGCCTGGCTCGCCTACCTCGCGCCTCTGGGCAAGCGTCCGGCACGCGACGCGCGCGACGTGCTCGAGGTCAATCGTGTGGCCATCGAGCTGGTCGCCCTCGTCTGCCTCGTTGCGCTTGTCGTTGCCATGGTACTCGTGCCCGACACCTCGATCCTGCTCTATCGTGGCGGCATGATGCTCGCAGCCCTGATGAGCGCAATCATCATCCTCGCGATCGTGCTGCCCGGCGGACTCATCTCGTCGGTGCTCTCGCTGCCGCCCCTCGCCTGGCTCGGCTCGCGCTCGTACGGCGTCTACCTCTGGCACTTCCCGCTCATCCAGCTTCTCGGCGCGGCCTCCAACACTGCCGCCTGGTGGAAGGCGCCCGTCGTGGTGATCGTCTCGCTCCTTCTGGCCGAGCTCAGCCACCAGCTGATCGAGCGCCCGCTCTCCGGCAAGGCGCCCGCACGCACCCAGGTCCCCACGAGCAGGCGCGACAACCCTGGGCTCTCCACCCCCGCCATCGCCGGCCTGGCCGCCCTGGCGCTTCTCGTGATCGGCGACGGCGTTGGCCTCGCACTCATCCCCGACGAGACCCTCGTGCCCGAGGACGCCATCGTGAGCACGGGCGAGTCCGCCGACCAGGCCATGGACCTGAGCAAGAAGAAGCCCGCCGATACCGACGCCGCAGACGACAAGACGGAGAAGGAGGAGCCCGAGGCCATCGTGTCCGAGGAGAACGTCCCCGCCGAGAACGCCGTCCTGCATGCGCCGGCGGAGGAGCGCAAGGCCGGAATCTACGACCCCGTCCTCATCGGCGACTCCGTCCCCGGCGACGCCGCGGCGTTCTGGAACGAGGCCTGCCCGGACAGCCTGCTTGACAGCTATGTGGGCCGCCGTCCCGACCAGGCCCTGAGCGTGCTCGACCAGTACCTCGAGCAGGGCGTCGTGGGACAGGTCGTCATCATCCAGGCCTTCTCCAACACCCCCGTCACCATCGAGGAGCTCGACCACATGGTTGCCGCCTGCGGCAAGGAGCGCACCATCTACCTCGTCAACGTACGCATCCCCGAGTCCGAGGAGGCCGGCATCAACCGCACCCTCGCGGAGTGCGCGAACAACTACGACAACGTGCACCTCATCAACTGGAACGCCCTCAGCGAGGGGCAGAGCGACTGGCTCTACCCCGACGGCGAGCACCTCACCCCCACCGGCCAGCCCATCTACGTCAACATGATCGTGGACGCCATCGACGAGGAGTTTGTCGAGCGTGGCGGCACCGTGACCCGCCGCGACAGCTCCGAGGCCATGGAGAACACCGGCAAGTCGGTGGTTGTCGACAACACCGCCGGCTAACGAGACGCGCAGCGCCAAAGGCGCAACATATAAACATGCCACAGGCCCCTCGGTTACCGCTGTAGGGGCCTGTGCTCCTTTTGGCAAGATTGACCGGCCTGCCCCCGCCTTGCCGCGGTACCATGACATGAGTGTGCCCCCAAGGTGAGGAGAAGCCATGTCAGAACTGCTCGTTCCCTTTATTCTTGCCCTGACTCCCATCATCTGGCTCGTCATCGCCCTTATCGGCCTGAAGCAGCAGGCCTGGATGGCAAGCCTGGAGTCCATGGTGGTCGGCATCGTCGTCGCAATGGCCTTTTGGCACATGACCCCCATCAACGTCGCCACCGCGGCGCTCGAGGGATTCCTGTTTGCCCTCTGGCCCATCGTGCTGGTCATCATCGCGGCGGTCTTCACCTACAACCTCTGCGTGAGCACGGGCGCCATGGAGACCATCAAGGCCATGCTCACCTCGGTCTCCTCCGACAAGCGCATCCTCACAATCCTCATCGCATGGTGCTTCGGCAACTTCATGGAGGGCATGGCCGGCTTTGGCACCGCCGTGGCCATCCCCGCAAGCATGCTCATGGCCCTCGAGATCGACCCGGTCACCGCCATCCTGGTGTGCCTCATCGCCAATGGCGTGCCCACCATGTTCGGCTCGGTCGGCATCCCCACCACCACGCTCGCCACCCAGACCGGCCTCGACGTGCTGCAGCTGAGCTACGTGCAGGCGCTGCAGGTGGCGCCGTTTGCCATCCTCTGCCCCGTGCTGATGGTCATGGCCCTCGGCGGCGGCCCCAAGGCCCTCAAGGGCATTCTCCCCATCCCCATCGTGGCCGGCCTCACCTTCTCGCTGCCGCAGATCCTGGTGGCCCATCTCGTCGGTGCCGAGCTCGCCGACGTCGCCGGCGCCGTCCTCTCGCTCGTCGTCACCTTCATCGTGGCCATCCGCTACTCCTCGCGCGAGGTTCCCGAGGAGTACAAGGTCGTGCTCAAGAAGCACATGAACGTCGACGTGCAGGGCGCCCTCATCTCGTGGAGCCCCTTCATCCTCATCTTCCTGGTGCTGCTGTGCACCTCCAAGATCGTCACGCCGATCTACGAGTTCCTGGCTCCGTTCAAGACCACCGTCAACATCTACGCGGGCAACCCCGACGCCACCCTCACCTTCACGTGGATCAACACGCCCGGCGTCCTCATCCTCATCTGTGGCATCGTCGGCGGCCTTGCCCAGGGTGCCTACCTCGACCAGACCTTTGCCGTGCTCTACCTCACCGTCGTCCAGATGTCCAAGACCATCCTCACGATGCTGGGCATCCTCGGCCTTGCCAAGATCATGACCTACTCCGGCATGATCGGCTCCATCGCGGCCTTCTTCGTCGGCGCTCTGGGCGGCCTCTACCCGCTCGTGGCTCCGGCGCTGGGCGCACTCGGCACCTTCGTCACCGGCTCGGGAACCTCCTCCGAGGTCCTGTTTGGCAACGTGCAGCTGAGCGCCGCGCAGAACCTGGGCATCAACGAGCTGTGGCTCGTCGCCTCCAACTCCCTCGGCGTCTCCGCCGGCAAGATGCTTGCCCCGCAGAACATCGCCATCGGATGCGCGGCCGTCGACCTCCAAGGCAAGGACGGCGAGCTGATGAGCAAGATCGCGCCATATGCGTTTGGCTTCCTCATTCTCATGATGATCGAGGTGTACGTGGGCACGATTGTGGGCGTGTAGGCACAACCCATACACTGGTTGGCGCCCCGCTTCGGCGGGGCGCTTCTTCTTTGGCGTTCGATGCTTCCGATGAAAGCTATCAGAGAAAGAATTCTTCCTCGGAGGTGCTCAAATTTGGGCATCTACCTGCGGTTTCATAAGTCCTACAAGTCACCTTTGGTAAACAATCGATTGATGGGCCCGTACGTGATACTCTCCAAACAAGGGGATACTGTAAACCAACCCAGGAGAGGGGTAACCCATGTCTAAGCCTATCATTGATGCTGATGCCTGCATCGCCTGCGGTGCCTGCGCCGACGCCTGCCCGATGGGTGTCATCGAGGTCGAGGATGTCGCCACGGTCGCCAACGAGGACGACTGCGTTGGTTGCGGCGCCTGCGCCGACACCTGCCCGGTTGGCGCCATCGAGATCGAGGACTAGTTTAGGACTCGCCAATCTCTAGGCACCAGACAGCCACATACGGCTATCGGATGGCCCCGCACCCAGGTGCGGGGCTTTTTCTGTCTGGAGGACGGGCGCCGGTTGGGTGCCGGAGCTGCACCACTGGTCCGCTCCCAGAGACGGAACCGGCCCTCGTTCCGTCCGTAGCAACGGACCAGTTGCAGTGGGGCTCCTTATTGGCCCCACTGGTCCGCTCCGAGAGACGGAACCGGCCTCCGTTCCGTCCGTAGCGACGGACCAGTCGCTGCTGGGTGCCAGAACGGCCCCACTGGTCCGTCGCACCTTCTCTCACCGGAGCCTTTTGCCATCCATATCCACAGTCGTCCTGATTGCGTCGCAGGCTTGTGAGAAGATATCGGTCAGACTCCAGAGACCTCGCACCTTGGACGTGAGCATCATGCACCTGCGCGCCACATCTCATCAGTACAAGCCACTCTGCTTCATGGCAGCGCTCATGCTCGCCCTATGGAGTCTCGCGCTCTGCGCCTGCTCCACCGTCACCATCTACGAGGAGGAGCCGGAGACCCCCGTCGGCCAGATCATCCCGTCGAAGGTCGCCATCGTGCACACGGCAGGTATGGCAGGCTCCTTTGACTCCTCCGAGACGAGCCTCGGCATAGCCGCCATCACCCAGCTCTCGCACGACCTCGAAGATGATGGCTACGACGTGGTGCTGCTCGACAGCGGCAACACACTTGCCAGCCCCGATGGCCTCGACCTCAGCGACGCCGAGGTACCCGTGGCCTACCTCAATGCAGCCGGCCTCGATGCCACCCTCGGCAGCGCGGGCGAGCTCTCCCTCGGGCAAAGCCTCCTCGACAAGCGACTGAGCCAGGCAGACTTCTCCCTGCTCTCGGCAAACCTCGTGGACGGCTCCACGGGCGAGACCGCCCTCATGGCCACCAAGACGGTCAAGCTGCGTGACAACAGGCAGGTGGGCATATTCGCGCTGACCGCACCGGAAGACCTCGGGCACGTCGGCCCCTATGAGGCACGTGGCCTGAAGGCCGACGCAGACGCCCTCGTCCCTGTCGCCCAGAAGTGCGTCGACGAGCTGCGCGGGCAAGGCTGCCTGCTCGTCGTCTGCCTGAGCGACCTTGGCCGTTCCACGGCAGAGGGCTCCCTTGGCCCCCAGGAGCTTGCGCAGGGCGTGAGCGGCATCGACTTTGTCCTGGACGTGTCTGGCTCCCAGTGGACCCAGACGCAGGCAACGGACGCCGCAGGCGAGGAGACGCTCGTAGTCGAGACCCCCGAGGGGCTTGCGAGCGCCTCCGTGGTCACCTGGGAGCGGGGAACCTCCGCCGCCAAGTCCGTCGACGCCGGATCCTACGACGGCCTGGACGAGCAGGTGGCAGCCCTCGTCACCCAGACCGACATCGAGACGGACGCCCAGCTCAAGGCCGCGCTTGCCACAAGCGGCTTCGACATCCCCTCGAAGGCCTCTGACACCGGCGAGAGCGCCTTCGGCGACCTCGTAGCCGACGCGGTGCTCTGGACGGCCCAGAGTAGCTCTGACGGCTCGGCGGCTGCAGCCATCGTGGACACCGGCTCGCTTGCGTCGGGCCTCGCCAAGGGCAACGTCACACGGGCCGACGCCCTTGGCTGCTGCCCTCACGCCTCGACGCGCCTCTACACCGTCACGGCAAGCGGAAAGGACCTGCAGGACGCGCTTTCCGCGGAGCTTGCCGGCCCGCAGGTCTCCCCCGTCCAGATCGCCGGCATGAGCATCGAGCTACGTGCCGGCAAGGACGACGAGGGCCCCGCCGAGGCGCGCATCAAGGCCATCGGCGGCAAGGACCTCTCCCCCACCAAGACCTACACCGTCGCAATCACGAGCAAGGCCCTCTTTGGCGAGACGGCCCTCGCCAAGCTCGCCGCAGACGACCTCTCAAACGTCGCGTGCCTCGACACGAGCGCCGGCACGGCCCTCTGCGACTACCTCTCGCACAAGTGCCAGCCCACGGTCCCCACCAGCTACCAGAAGCCCGAGGGACGCATCGCAGCAAGGAAGGGCGAGGAGAACGCAGGCTAAGGCGCCTCCTGAGAACCGAATGCACAGCAAAGTCGCAATAGCTGCCATGGCTCCATGGTTGCCTCTTGCATGACGTCGGTCTCGTGATAGATCTGAATTCCGATTTCATTTTCATGTTGAGGTAGGAAAATGGAGACACGCGGCGCGGCCCGTCGGTTCCACGATCGTGCTGATGGATGCGGCCGCCTACGTGCTTAGTGTGATCGTCGGCAGTCTGCGCGAGGTCGTCCTGCCCCAGAGGGCGTAGGGCCCTAGGTGCGCTCGCGCCAGGCTCCGGAGACGAAGTAGCTCATGGCCGTCCAGGCGACCATCGGGTAGAAGTGGCCCTTGGGGTCGCGCCCCGACGTGAGCACCCGCATGACCTCGTCATGTGTGAGCAGCTCGAAGCCACCAAACTGCTCCGTCCCCTCCGCGCCAGGGTGCGCGAGCCGCATCTGCTCGTCGCGCCGCACCACGGCACAGAGCAGGGCAGTGCTCTCGTCGGTGAAGCCCGGCGTGTTGAAGAGGAAGGGACTCACCACCCAGATGTCGTCGTCTACCCCGAGCGTGATGCCGCACTCCTCGCCGATCTCGCGCGTCATGGAGGCCACGACGGGGTCAGGCGCCCCCACGTCACGGCTGTCGATCAGGCCGGAGGGGATGGAGAGCATGTACTGCCCGGTGGGATAGCGGTACTCGTAGAAGAGCACCAGGCGCGGCTCCTCGCCCGCCACCTCCAAGATGAGGCAGCAGCTGACGGCATCGGGCAGCGTCTGCGTCAGCTCCTCCTCCGGGCGCAGGGCCAGAAGCGTCTCTGCCGTGCGGCGCGAGGCATCGAAGTAGTGCGTGCCGTCGTCGTAGGCAAGATCGTAGACCCTGATGAAGGGCGTCTCCAGCAGTTGCCTGGTCTTCTCGGTGTCAATGCGCGGCGTAGCCATGGGTGCCTCCGTTTCTCAAGTCCTCCCTACGGTAGCGCAAACTCCCAACAAACGTCCGCTCGTGGCTGCGCGCGGCTGCTTCCGGCCCCCTCTCGCGTCGCAACAACTACACTGGGGGCACAGGCTCCCAACTGGGGCCGCCCGTCACATGAGGAGGGAGACCGTCATGGCAGAGCAGTTCAACCCCGAGCAGATCCAGCAGGTCATCGAGAACGGCATCGCACAGGCGCAGGAGCTCATGAACGACCCGACCAAGGTCGACGAGCTGCTGGGACAGCTCAAGCAGAAGATCAAGGAGCTGCCCGCCGGCGCCGGCGAGGCACTCGCAAACATCCCGCTGATGGCGTCGATGGTCAAGAGCTACGTCACCCGCGAGTACGCCGACGTGTCGCCCAAGGTCGTCGCCACCGTCGTGAGCGCCTTCATGTACCTGGTAACCCAGAAGGACCTCATCGCCGACAACATGGGCGTCGTGGGCCTCATCGACGACGTCGCGGTCATCGCCCTCGTCATGAAGATCAACGAGAAGGAGCTCGCCGCCTACAAGCAGTGGCGCGAGAGCAACGAGCTGCCCGAGGCCACCATCGAGGTCTAGCGCCAGACGCGACGCGAAACCGGAACCAAAAAGGCGCCCGACCTGTTCTGGTCGGGCGCCTTTCGCATGCCATGCAAACGTTCCTATCCCACGTCGATCACGCCGTCGGGCGCGCCATAGGCGATGAGCTCGTCGATGGTGACAAAGGAGTAGCCCTGCTCCACCAGCTGCGGGAGCGCCATGCGCAGGCCCTCGACCGTCTGGCTGCGGTCACCGCCGCCGTCGTGCATGAGGATGACCTGGCCGGGCTGCACGGTGAGGATGGTCGCGGCGATGGCGTCAGCGCCGGGGCGGCGCCAGTCCTCGGTGTCCACGTCCCAGCCGATCTCTGCGTCAACGGTGTCCCAGAGCGTATCGATGATCGAACCATAGAAGTTGCCACCCGGCGCGCGCATGACGTGCGGGGGCTCCTCGCCGATCACGTTGGCGATGGCCTCGTAGCCCTTCTTGACCTCGTCGAGCTGCTCTGCGGAGCTCATGGCGGTGAGGTCGACGCCGCCGCCGGAGCCATCGGCGTGGTCCCAGGTGTGGGTGCAGACCTCGCAGCCCATCTCGTGGGCGCGCTTGACCGCATCGGGCACCTCGGCGATCTGGTTTCCGATGGTGAAGAAGGTCGCCTTGGCGCCGTTCTCCTCGAGGATATCCAGAATCTGGTCGGTGGTCTCGGGCCAGGGACCGTCGTCAAAGGTGAGGGCGATCACCTTGTCGTCGGGCTTGGCGGTGTAGATCTTGTAGCCGGCGTCGACAGCGGGCTTGGTGATCTCGGAGACCGTCTTGCCGGATACCTTGCCGGTGCTCACGGTGCGAACGCCGTCCTCGCCGTCGGACAGCAGGTGGATGGAGCCAGTCCAGTAGTCGCCAAACTCGCGGCTGGAGTTGGAGGTGCCGTAGGGAATGGTCTCCTCGATGACCTTCGCGTCCTCGGTCACGTCCTTGCCGTCACCGATGGTGACCACGGCACCGCGGTGCACGCGCGCATCGAGGCCCGCCGGCGTGCCGTCGATCTCCGCCGAGCAGCGGTCTCCCCCGCCCTCGGTCAGCACGGCACCGTCAACCGCGAGCAGGTTGCCGGGCTTCGGGTCGGCCAGGCCCTTGTCGAGGATCTTCTCGATGGTGGCACCACGCCAGACCGTCGCCTTCTCGCCGTTGACCGTCACGCGGAAGCGCAGGAAATGATGCAGGAGCAGCACCACGAGAAGCGCTGCGACGCCCGCAACCACCATCATGTTGCGCGTGAGCTGGATGGGCTGACGCGGACGCTTTGCCTGGGGACGGCGCCCCGACGCGGGCCTGCGGCCGGACGCGGGACGACGGTTGGCGGCCGGACGACGGCCGTCCGAGGGACGACGCGCGCCCGCGGCGGAACCGCGCTGCGCAGCCGAGCTCGGACGAGAGGTCCTCGTGCGCGCGGAGCCGCTTGCGCCCGTACGGCGCGCAGACGAGCTGCGTGCGGCCGAGCTGCTCTTTTGTGCGTTGCGCTTGGTCGTCGAGGAGCTACGCCCGGTGCTCGTGCGACGAATGCGCCTGTCTTGAGAAGAAGCCATGCCTCATCTCCCATGCTCTATCATGTCTAGGTCCATTGCCCATGGTAGCAGCCACTTTTGACTCGTGAGGGCAAAATGGACCGCATTTCTGAATTAGGGCTGAAAGCGTGCGCAAAGGTGCGTCAGGCCTGGCCCGCAAGCAGCGCGCGAACGTCGACCCGCGTCGGGTCTTGGGCGGACTTCCACCCGTTTCGGCCCGAGAGCGCCTGATGCGGCAATGCCACGAGGCGCGTCCCCTCACCTACGATGGGACGGTAGAGTTCGTCTGCCACGACCACCTCGGCCCCGCGCAACGCCTCGGCGACGCCCTCCTCGCCCTCCACGAGGGCATCTGCAGCACCGATGAGCTCGGCGTGCGCCTCGAGCGGGCAGAGGACGCGCGCGTCCACGCCCAGCTCCCGCTCGACGGCCGAGGCCAGGGACCCTGTCGCAATCGGCTCGCCCACGAGCGCCCATGGCGCCCGCCCGCGCTGGGCACGGGCGTCCCTGTGCGGCCAGAGGCACTGTCCGTCACGTGCGGCACGCCGCAGGTCACCCGCAAGGCGCTCGGCAAAGGCCCCTACAGGCAGGCCCGTGACATAGGGCGTGCCAAAGCGCTCGCGCAGGTACTGCGCCACCTTGAGCCCCGTGGCCGAGACGACCAGGTTGACCTCCGCCTCGGCCGCACGGGCAAGCTCGTCGAGCGTGCTTCCCATGGCCCAGCAGGAGACCACCTCAAAGCCCGCGTCCTCGGCAAAGGCACGAAGCGTCGCGTCGGAGCCCGCAACGCCCAGGTCGAGCGGCGTGGCACCAAGGATGTTGAGGGTGCCCGCGCGCACGGGTGCCTCATCCACAAAACGGCGCGCCACCTGCTCGAAGGCGTTTCCGGCGCCCACCACGTAGTCATGCATGGCGTTGGTCCGCACGTAGAAGCAGGGGATGTGGCAGGCACGCTCGACCAGCCTGCAGATGGCGGCGAAGTCGGTTCCGCTGATGAAGGGAATCGGCGAGTTGCAGAGGGCGATGAAGCGCGGCGAGAGCTCGCGCGCCGCATCGACCACGTCTGCCACGAGCTTGTCGTCGTTGCCCAGAATGGCGTCGCGCTCGACAAGGCCCGTGATGAAGATGAGGCTGTCCTGGTCGTACCAGCGCGTCTCGTCATGGGTGTTGTAAGTGGAGTTGCAGCCGGACGGGTCGTGGATCACCACCATGCCGCCCAGCTCGAAGAGCGCCGAGCAGGCCCCGGAGACGTCGCCGGTGTAGGTGGGGACAATCAGGTTGGTGCGTCTCATATGCAGCTCACGCATCCCAGGCCCTTGCGCGGCACGATGTCGCGCGTGTCCTTCTCGGTCTCCCATGCCTCGCGCATGAGCCGTGCCATGCCACGCACGCCGGCAAAGCCCCAGAGCCCGCCGCCGTACACGAGGTTGACGAAGTGGCCCGTGCCGGTGAACCAGGCCGCCTTGGGGCCGATGGCCAGCGTCTTTGTCGCGCGCGTGCGTGGGGCCACCCTGAGGTCGGGCAGGATGGTGGAGGAGAGCTCAAGCTCCGGGGCGTTCTCGCGCAGCCAGTCGAGCGCGTCGGCCTCCTCCTCGTTCACGCCGTCGAGATAGACCTCGCGCACGTTGAAGCCATGCTCCAAAAGCAGCCTGGCGAGCTCGAGCGGGCGCGGGTGGACCACGGCGTCGATGGCGATCGGCGCATCGCCAACCACGCCAAGCGTGCGTGCCAGCTCCTCCTCGCAGGACGCGCGCTCGGCGGAATAGTCCGGTCGGGGCAGGCCGAAGTGCCCGATGAGCCGCTCCTCCTGCGCCTCGATCTTGTCGTAGTCAAAGGTGGCAGGCAGGTAGAGGTGGGGGCGTCCCAGGCGCTCGGCCGTCCTGCGCGCGCCCCACTCGCCGGACGGGAAGACGCTCACGATGGTGCCCGCACGCGAGAGGCCAAGAAACTCCTCGTAGGTGGTGCAGTCGTGGATGGATCTCAGACGAAGGTCGCCGGAGCGCAGGATCGTGCGTAGGTCGCTGTCCGCATCGGGGGCAAACTCGCTGCCCAGAAGCGCGACCAGCGAGGGATCCGGCTCCGCGGGAGGCAGCGGGTCATACATCACCTTGCGCAGGCGCTTGTCGGGGATGAGCCGCTTCTTTGAGATGGGGTCCATGTAGGCCCGCACAAAGTCCACCTGCGGGAACTCCTCCTCCAGCTGGCGGTAGACCCGTCCCATGGGCACGCCCAGAAACAGGTGCGTGCACACCGGAAAAACGATGACGCATGGCGGCAGCTTGGGCAGCCTGTGCAGCACGTCGCGGATGCCGTCGAGCGTCACCTGCTCGACCGTGCCCCGCGTGATGTCCTCCTCCTTGAGGACCACGCAGGAGAACCGGTCGAGCGCACCCATCTCGGCAGCCGTGAGCACCACGCCGCGCATGCAGTTGAGCGCGCAGACGTAGATCTGGTGCGCCTCGGGCACCAGCATGCCGATGTGCACGATGTTCCAGGTGCCATGCACCGGCGCGTTGAACTCCAGCCTGGAGGGAAAGAGCGCTGCCGAGGTGGTCTCGCCCGCCGTGACGGCGGAGGGGCCAAGCCGTTTGAGCATGTCTGTCACCTCCCTGTGGAGCGGATAAGCCGAGACGGTCGTACGGGACGAGGAGCGCCTTCTCCCCTAGCAGATGCGCGGGAGCAGCTCGCCGCCAGGCTGGGGCAGAAGCGTCTCGGCACCGATCTCGGTGCGCATGACCACCCAGCCGGGACGGTCGTCGGTCACCTCGCCGATGATGGCGGCGCCACCGGAGTTGGGGCAGGCGCGCAGCGCCTCCACCAGTGCGGGAGCCTGCTCCTTGGGCGCGATGACCACGAGGCGTCCCTCGCAGGCCAGGTAGAGCGGCTCCAGGCCGAGCATGCTGCAGACACCGTGCACGGCGGGGTCCACGGGCACGCTCGCGGCATCCAGGCGCACTCCCACGCCGCTCTGCGAGGCGATCTCGTAGAGCACCGTGCCCACGCCGCCACGCGTGGCGTCGCGGATCACGTGGATGTCGTCGGTCACGTCGAGCATGGCCTTGACGCTGTCCCACAGCGGGGCACAGTCGCTCGTCACGTCCGCCTCGATGCCAAAGTCGTCGCGGGCCAGCAGGATGGTGCAGCCATGGCGGCCCACGTCACCAGTCACGATGATGGCGTCGCCCGGGCGGGCCTTGGCGCCGGCGGGAGCGGCGCCCTCCACGATCTCGCCCACGCCCGTGGTGGTGATGAACACGCCGTCGACCTGGCCCTTGCCGGCCACCTTGGTGTCACCGGCCACCAGCGTCACGCCGCAGGAGGCCGCGGTGTCTGCCATGGCCTGGGCGATCTGGGCGAGCTTGTCCAGCGGGTAGCCCTCCTCGATGACGAAGCCGCAGGTCAGGTACAGCGGCCGAGCACCCATGCAGGCGAGATCGTTGACCGTGCCGCAAATGGAGAGCTTGCCGATGTTGCCACCCGGGAAGAACGACGGGCTCACGATGAAGCCGTCGGTCGACATGGCCATGCGCCCGCGGGGCGGCTCGAGAACCGCCGCGTCGTCCGCCGTCAGAAGCGGGCTTGCGAACCGTGCGGCAAACACCTCGTCGATCAGCTTTGCCGTCTGCTTTCCGCCGGCACCCATGGCCAGCGTCACCTTGCCGGAAACCTCCGTCACAGCAGGTCACCTCCGTACTGGTAGTAGGCCGAGCAGGCCCCTTCTCCCGACACCATGCAGGCCCCCACCGGGCTCTGAGGCGTGCACACCTTGCCAAAGAGCGGGCAGTCCGAGGGCTTGCAGTGGCCCTGGAGCACCTCGCCGCAGCGGCAGGCCGGGTTTGCCTTGCCCTCGATGTGGGGCATGTCGAACTTCTTGCGCGCGTCGTGGGCCGCATAGGCCTCGCGCAGCCTGAGGCCAGACTGCGGGATGACGCCCAGGCCGCGCCACTCGGTGTCGCAGGGCTCCATCACGCGCTCGATGAGCTCCACCGCAGCGGGCGTTCCCTCGGGCTTGACCACGCGCGGATAGGCGTTGACAAAGAAGGGCTTGCCCTCCTGAGCCTTGGTCACCGCCACGGCCAGGGCCGTGAGCAGCTCCTTTGCCGTGAAGCCCGCCAGCACGCCGCTCACGCCCTGCTCCACGAGATCCTCGCAGAGGCCCGTTCCGGTGATGGCGTGCACGTGGCCGGGATACAGAAAGACGTCCGCGCTGTCCTTGAGCGCCGCATAGGCGTTGGGCATGGTCTTGTTGGCCACGAGCAGCGAGAAGTTGTCCACGCCCTGGGCGAGCGCCTGGTCGACCGCCAGGCACGACGCCGGCACCGTGGTCTCGAAGCCGACAGAGAGGAAGCACACCTGCTCCTCGGGATGGGCCTTTGCGTAGTCCAGCGCGTCAAGCGGCGAGTAGACCACCTGCACGCGGGCACCCTCTGCGCGCGCCGAGGCGAGGCTGCGCGTGGTGCCAGGCACGCGCACCAGGTCGCCGAAGGTGGTGATGGTCACGCCCTGGTCGGCGAGCCACAGCGCCTCGTCGATAAAGCCGACCTGTGTCACGCAGACCGGACACCCCGGCCCGCTGATGAGGTCCACCTGTGGCGGCAGCAGCTTGCGGATGCCCAGGCGGAAGATCTCGTGGGTGTGCGTGCCGCACACCTCCATGATGCGCAGGTGCGGGCCGTCGTAGTCGGCCAGCACCTGGGCAGCGGTCTTGCCCTTAGCCTCACTCATGCCAGCAGCCCCTCCATGAGCTCGTCGGTCTCGTGCTCGTCCTCGTCGGTGATCTTGGCGATGGCGATGCCCGCATGCACCATCACGTAGTCGCCGGGCTCGACGTCATTGAGCAGCTGGACGGATATCTCGCGCTTGGCGCCCGAGGCATCCACCATGGCCATGCCGTCGGCGATGCGCACCACCTTGGCCGAAAGTCCCACACACATGTCAAACTCCATTCGTCACAGCGGGTCGAGGGCTCTCGCCCCGCCTAGTTTCTCGTCAGGGTGCCGTCACGCATCTGCGTGGCGGCCACAACCGCCTGCCCCAGCGCGATGCCCCCGTCGTTGGGCGGCACCATGCCGTGCGTGAGCACCACAAAGCCCCGCTCGCACAGCGCGCGTGCGGAGAGCTCGAGCAGCAGCTGGTTCTGGTAGCACCCACCTGTCAGCGCGACCGTGGTCACGCCCGCAGTCTCGCGCGCCCGCTCGCAGGCCGCCACCACGAGCTCCGAGAGGCCCAGGTGGAAGGCGTAGGCAAGCTCCTCCGCCTGCCCACCGGCAAGGCGGGCGCCGGCGATGCGCGCAAAGAGCGTGTCGGTCGCGAGCACGAAGGGGCCGTCGGCGCCAGCACGCACCAGCTCGTCGCCTGGCGCAAAGAAGCGCTCGGGCCGCGCGTCCTCTGGGCAGCGCTCGGCGGCAAACTGCAGGTTGGTCGCCGCCTCGCCCTCGTAGCCCGAGGCCCTGCGCACGGAGAGCACCGCGCTCACGGCGTCAAAGAGCCGTCCCGCACTCGTGGAGGCAACGGCATTGATGCCCCGCTCGAGCATGGCAAGCACCACGCGCGCCTCGCCCTCGTCGCAGATCCCCAGCCTGAGAGCATCGTCGCGTGCCATGTCGGCATTGCCGCGCACCTCGCGCAGCATGTCAAGCGCCACGCGCCAGCCCTCGCGCGCGGAAAGGTCCCCGCCTGCCTGCATGAAGGGCGCGATATGGCCCAGGCGCTCGAAGCCCCGGTAGTCGCTGAGGAGAATCTCGCCGCCCCAGATGCTGCCATCCTCGCCGTAGCCCGTGCCGTCAAACGAGACGCCGATGACGGGGTCCGCCACGTCGTTCTCGGCCATGCACGAGACCACGTGCGCGTAGTGGTGTTGCACGCGCACCACGGGCACCCCGCGCTCGGCGGCAAGCTCCTCCGCCACGCGCGTTGAGTTGTAGAGCGGATGCAGGTCGCAGGCGATGGCCGTGGGCTCGAGCTCCAGGAGCGATTCGAAGCGCCCGACCGTCTCCTGCAGGGCGGCGACCGTGCGCACGTCGGAGAGGTCTCCCACGTAGGAGGACGGGTAGAAGAGCTCGCCCGAGGCCAGGCAGAAGGTGTTCTTGAGCTCGCCGCCGATGGCCAGCACCTGCGGGTAGCTCCCGCCGGAGAGCATGAGCGGCAGGGGCGCCCAGCCTCGCGAGCGACGGACCATGTAGGGCTTGCCCTCAAAGAGGTCGGTCACAGTGTCGTCGCAACGGGTGCGGATGATGCGGTTGTGGCTCAGGATCGCGTCGCAGAGCGGCCCGAGCTCCGAGCGCGCCTCGTCGTCATCGCGGCAGATGGGCGCGCCGCTCTCGTTTGCGCTCGTCATCACCAGGCAGTCGGGCATGACCACCTCGTCGTCGTAGGCAAAGAGCAGCAGCTGCAGCGGCGCGTAGGGCAGCATGACGCCCTGCTTGGGATTGCCGGGCGAGCACTCCTCGCACACAAGCCCGCCCGCGCGCTTGGGGAGAAGCACGATGGGCTTCTGGTGCCCGTCGAGCAGCTCCCGTGCCTCCTCGCTCACCACGCACTCGCGCTCCGCGACGGCGAGGTCGCGCGCCATCACGGCAAAGGGCTTGCCAGGGCGCCTCTTGCGCGCACGCAGCAGCTCCACCGCCGCGGGGTTGGTGGCGTCGCAGCACAGGTGGAAGCCGCCGATGCCCTTGACCGCCACGATTCCGCCCGCCGCGATGACGCGGCGCGCCTCGGTGATGGCGGCATGCCCGCGCTCGGGACGGTCGAGCAGGTACTCCTCGGGACCGCAGTCGTTGCAGCAGACCGGTTGGGCGTCATAGCGTCTGCTGGCGGGGCTGTAGTACTCCTCTGCGCAGGTGGGGCACATCGGGAACGCCTTCATGCTGGTGCGCTCGCGGTCGTAGGGCAGGCTCTCCAGAATGGTCAGGCGCGGCCCGCAGCAGGTGCAGTTGATGAAGGGATGCAGGTAGCGGCGGTCGCTGGGGTCGTAGAGCTCGCGCTTGCAGTCGTCGCAGATGGCGATGTCGGGCGAGATGAAGATCTCTCCCTTGGTGCGCTCGCTCTCCACGATGGAGAAGCCCTCGTAGTCAGGCGCATCCGGCGCCGGCTTGACGTCGATCTTGAGGATGGTGGCCCGCCTGGGAGGCTGGGTGCGCATGAGGTCGACGAAGCGGTCGATCTGCCCGGAGCTGCCCTGGGCGTAGATCTCCACGTAGGGACCCTTGTTGCAGACGGTGCCCGCGATGCCCGCCGTGGTGGCGTGGCGGTCGACCGTCGGCCTGAAGCCCACGCCCTGCACGATGCCATACACGCGTATGCGCCTGGTCTCGCTCATCATGCCCCCATCCTTCCGGAGACGGCAAACTGCGGCACGTCCACGAGGGTCTGCACATGGCCTTCGACCAGCGGCCAGACCGTGCGGTCGCTGACGATCACGTCAAAGCCGCCCTGCGCCACAAGCTCGGTGAGGTCCCCCTCCTCCGCTAGGCGCACGTCGTCCGGCTCGGAGAGCTCGCGCTTAAGCATGAACCAGGTGGCGCAGGTGACCCGCACCGCTCCGCGGGCGAGCAGCTCCTCGCGCAGCGTGTTGGCGCTCACCTGCTGGTCGACGACGAGCACGCTCTTGCCGGCGACGTCAATGTCGCGGGCGAGCTCTGCCGCCAGGGGGTTGCGGACCTCGTAGGGCGTGCCAAAGCGCTCCTCGAGCAGGCGCGCCGCGGCAAGGCCGGAGGGCGCCACCACGAGGTTGTGCTCGGCGGCGGAGGCGTGGCACACATCCTCGAAGGTGGACCCCATCCCGTAGCAGACGGCTCCCGGCACCAGCTCGCGCAGGCGCTCCGCGGAGGTCGTGCCCAGATCGAGCGGATTTGCGCCGAGCACGCCCACGCGTCCCGCCTCGACGGGCAGGGCCTCGGTGGCAAAGCGGCCCATGAGCTCGCGGTAGGCCTTCTCGGCACCCACGTCGTAGAGTTCCATGCCGGTGGTGTCGATGGTTATGGTGGGAATGCCGCCCCTGCGCTCGCTCATGCGGCGAAGGGCCCGGTAGTCCGTGGCGATGACGGAGGGCACCGGCGTGCCCACCACCGCGGCAAAGCGCACGTCCATCTTGCCGACCGCATCGGCAAGCTCCCCCACGAGCTTGTCGTCGCGGCCCATGATGGCGTCCATGTCGCGCAGGCCCGCGCTGAAGATGGCGCTCCGGCCGGTTGTCCAGCGCGGCTCGTCAAAGCCGCAGATGTTGCCCGTGCAGCCGCCGGCGTCGCAGATGACCACGAGGCCGCCGAGGTCGTAGAGCACGGCCGTGGCACCGGACTGGTCGGGCGCGAAGGGCGTCAGGTACTTGCGCAGCCCGCGCACGCGCCGCGCCGGCGAGGCGGACGCCGCACCGGCCTGCATGTGGAAGCGCGAGCCCTCCCCGACCGTTGGGGACGGTTCCTTTTGGTCGGTCTCGCCCATCGCACGGGCGAGCTCCATAAAGAGGCGACGCACGCCTGCGTAGCCATAGGGCTGCACGTCGGAGTTCCAGGGCAGGCAGACGGCCTCCGGGTGATACCAGCCGGCGTCCTTGCCCAGAGCGACGTCGACCGGGCAGTCCGCGGCGTCGTAGTGGATCATAGTGGGCTCCATGTTGGAGTACACGCGCGTGTCCGGGGAGAGCTCGGCCAGATGGCGCAGCCACACGAAGTTCTCCCCCGTGATGGTGCCAAAGACCTCGCGCACCTCGAGGCCCGCCCGCACGAGCGCGAGCGCGAGCTCGAAGGCATCGGCGTTGAGGCACTCCCCCACCGCAAAGCGCGCCTTGGGCCAGCGGGTGCAGAAGGCGTCTATGGCCTCCTGGGCACGGGCGATGTCCCCGGTGTCGTCAAAGCTCACGCCCAGCACCTGGCCCAGGGCCTGGTACTGGCGGTGCAGGCGGTCGATCTGGTAGAGGCGGGTGAGCTCGATGGAGGGCATCTGCAGGCGCTCCTGCAGGTCCGCCGCCGCAAAGCGCGCCTCCGGATGCAGCACGAGGTTGAAGTTTGCCTCGGCCATCTGCAGGAACTCGCCGAAGTCGGCGCAGCGCGAGACCTCGCGCACCGTGCGCACGCCAGCCCCGCGGAGGTAGTCGTAGAGCTCGCAGTCGTCGATCAGCGGCGCGAAGAAGCCCATGACGTTGACCGAGGTCGCGCGCTTGGGCAGCGGCTCGAGGAGCGAGTAGAGGCTCTGGCGCACGTGCACCATGGGCGGGCGGCGCCCCTCGCGCGTGAGCGCGTACATGTAGCAGGGCCTCACGGGCAGGCCCGCAAGCTCCTCGGCGCGGCGACAGACGCGCTCCATGTCGGTGCCGAGAAGGGCGTCCACGCAGGTGATGCAGATCATCACCACGGAGGGGCGCTCGCTGAGGCTCGCCACCACCTCCTGCACCGCCTGCGGGATCTTGCGCAGGTGCCGTCCCGTGACGATGTCCGTCTCGTCCATGTTGAGGTAGAAGAAGCGGTTCTCGTAGCCGGGGATGCGGCTGATGAGCGAGGTGTTGCGCCCGCAGCAGCCAGGCGCCACCACCAGCATGATGGAGCCGGGGATGGCCAGGCCCGCGCGCTTGACGCCAAAGCCCTCGGCGCCCGGCGAGTTGAACGCCAGCGTCGCGGGCGAGCTGTAGATGAGGTGACGGCTGGAGACCAGCTCGTCGGGAAGGTTGTCCACGCCGCGCTCCGCGAGCTCGGCAGTGGTGAAGAAGCGCGCCTCGCGTTTCATCTCTACACCTGACCGTCCCAGAGGCGGCGGGCGAGGTCGAGGAAGCGCTCGCTCACGGGAAGCGACTGGTCGCCCTCGATGACCGTCTTGCCCTCGTCCTCAAAGCGGTTGATGTCGTCGGAGCGCGGGATCTGCGCCACGATGGGCAGCCCATGCTCGTCGGCGAAGGCCCGCACCTTCTCGAACTCGTCGGGCACGTTGCGATGGTTGAGCACGATGCCCGCCACGCGCGCATACCCACGGTCCTCGAAGTTGGCCACGGCCGTCTGGATGTTGTTGGCCGCATAGAGGGCCATCTTCTCGCCAGAGGTGACGATGAGCACCTTCTCGGCATAGCCCTCGCGGATGGGAGCCGCAAATCCCCCGCAGACCACGTCGCCCAGCACGTCGTAGAGCACCACGTCGGGCTTCCAGGTCCCAAAGAGGCGCAGGTCCTCGAGCAGGTTGAAGGTGGCGATGATGCCACGGCCCGCGCAACCGAGGCCGGGCGTGGGCCCGCCCGTCTCGATGCAGAGAACACCGCCGAAGCCCTCGCGCGAGATCTCCTCGAAGCTCTCGGGGTCGGCGTCGTTCTCGCGCAGGTAGCTCATCACCGGGCGGAGCAGCTCTCCCCCCAGCAGGTTGATGGTCGAGTCGGCCTTGGGGTCGCAGCCGATCTGGATCACGCGATGCCCCTGCACCGCGAAGGCCGCCGCCAGGTTGCTGGTGATGGTCGACTTGCCGATACCGCCCTTGCCATAGATGGCTATCTTGAGCATGTCTGCCGTTCCCCCTTAAGACACACGAAAGCCGCCCAGCGTGAGGCTTGGCGGCAATACGGCATAGGCGCAGACTGTGGGTCAACGCAGCCGTTCTTGCTTGGACGTGTCCTTGCCGTCAAGGTTGCATCGCTAAGACGCTCTTTCGGGTGCTTCCCGTCAGATGTTCGTCCTGCCCATCCTAGCAAAGACGGCATGGGCTGACAATTATGTGCCCGTGCTAGCTGCGACAATCCACACACTGCAAATCGTCGCAGGCCCACGCGGGCGCGCCCGTGCTAGGATGCAGGCTAGGTGCCATCGTCTAGGAGAAGCCATGTGCCACAGGATCTCTCCCTTGGTCATAGCCGAGCTCAAGGCGGCGCTCGAGGAGCTCGGGGAAAGCGGTCACGCACGCGTGCCCAGGCGCGACCCCGGCGTGGTGGTGCCCGACGTCTACCCCGGCAGGCAGCTTCCCCTCTTCGTCCCCAACGCGGCAGGTGGCCTCGAGGCGGTAGAGCTCACCTGGGGCTTTGACGCGCCGCCAAGCAGCAAGTCAAGATACGTCTTCAACACGCGCATCGAGACCGCGCTCTCGCAGGTGCGCTCAGGCAAGGGGCTTTGGGCGGCACCCATCACGCTCGGCCGCTGCCTGGTGCCCGTGCGTGGGTTCTATGAGCGCTTCACCAGGTCAAGCGACAGGCGCGGCGCGCAATGGCGCTTCACCTACCCGGGGCACGGCGTGTTCCTGCTGGCCGGCGTCTGGCAGGGCGACCGCGTCTCGGTGGTCACCACCGTTCCCAACGCAGACGTCTCCCCCATCCACTCGCGCATGCCGCTCGTCCTTGCGCCGGGAGAGTCGTCGATATGGCTCGGCTCCGACTACGCGCGCCTGGCGGACCGCTCCGCGGTGCGTCTGACTGCCGCGGAGGAGCAGGTCATAGAGCAGGTGGACACCGGGCGCCTCATATGACCACGCCGTTGCAGTGATCCACCTCGTGCTGGATCGCCTGCGCCACGAAGCCGGAAAAGGCGTCCTCGTGTGGATGCAGGCGCTCGTCCTGGTAGGCCACCACGATGCGCTCGAAGCGCCTGGCGGAGCGGGTTCCCTCCAGCGAGAGACAGCCCTCCTCCGCGTCGTAGGGCCCCTCACACTCGACGATGCGAGGGTTGAGCATCACGAGGACCTTGCCCCTGGCGTCAAGCACGGCAATGATGCGCCTTCGCTCCCCAATCATGTTGGCAGCCATGCCCACGCAATGCGCGCGGTGCGCCTCGAGCGTCTCCGCGAGGTCTCTGGCAATGCCCAGGTCGTCGGCAGTTGCCTCCTCGCTTGGCTGGCGCAGGAAGAAGCGCTTGGTCATTATCGTGCGAATCATGGGAAGGACCTCTCGTCGTGGCGTGGCTCAGGCACAGCTTAGCGCAGCAGGGCCGTCCGCGCGCCTGTCCATGCGGCCAGACAGGCCACCAGCAGATGGGTGTCGTTTGTCGAATCGGCAGGGCACGGGGCTCCTCCGCGAGTACCATCGAGGCAACGGCACAGCTTCTCCAGCAAGGAGGCCCCATGAGAATCGCAATGGCAAACGACCACGCCGGCACCCGCCTGAAGAACGAGATCAAGGCCTGGCTCGAGTCCGAGGGCCACGAGGTGGTCGACTTCGGCACCTATGACGAGGAGGGCTGCGACCTCTCCGATTTCATCTACCCCGCCTCCAAGGCAGTCGCCACCGGCGACTGCGAGCGCGGCATCTTTGTGGACGGCGTCGGCTACGGTTCGGCGATGATCGCCAACAAGTTCCGCGGCGTCTTTGCCTGCGTCTGCCAGGACCCGGTGTGCGCCGAGCTCGCCCGCCAGCACAACGACGCCAACGTGCTCTGCATCGGCGGAAAGATCATTGGTCCCGTGCTTGCCATGGCCATCGCCAAGACCTGGATGGCCACCGAGCCCCTCACCGCCGAGCGCTACGCGAGCCGCCGCCGCAAGGTTGCCGCCATCGACGAGGAGCGCACCGTCGCCCTGTAGACCAGGCGCCAAATCCGCACGCATGAGGCCCCGACGCGTCGGGGCCTCTTTTGTCTGCTCGCTTGTCGGATGCCGCGCGATCAGCCTTCCAGCTCGTCTCCGTGGTGCTCGAGGCACCAGTTGAGGTAGACGATGTGCGCCGTGGACACGATGACGCTCTGCAGGACATGCTGCTCGAAGGTGGCGTCCTCGGGATAGAGCTCGGGGTTGTCGTTCTCCCCCATGAGGTAGCCCAGCATGCTCTCGAAGCGCATGCAAAAGCTGTCGTAGGCGGCCTGCGCCGAGTAGGTGCGCTTCTGCATGTCGAAGAGCTTGCGTATGTGATCCAGCGAGAGGACCTGCTTGTTGATGGTGAGAAAGATGAGGTAGGCAATCTGGTCGGCAAAGTACTGCTTTTTGATGGGGCGGCTTATGTAGCCCTGCTTGACGTAGTTGCTGAGCATGGAGGGCGTGATGGACACGCGCTCGAGCGGAGCAAGCGCCTGGTTGATGTAGGTGATGGTCTGCTCGAGATAGAGCCCAAAGTTGGGAAGCTCCTCGTAGCGAGGAAGCCTGAATCCCCTGAGGCTGCTTTTGGCGTCCATCATTGCTCCATCACTCTTGTGCCCGTTACGTAGTAATATAACACGTGAGCGGTTTATCAAAAACCCCTAAGCTCATACCAGACAACCACGAGCGTGACGGAGGCAGAAGTGAAGTTCAAGATCGTTGCGGACTCCGCCGCAGACATGACCGAAATGTCCGGAGACGTTCCCTTTTCGTTCGTCCCGCTGCACATCATCGTTGACGGGCGCGACTACACCGACAACGAGGAGCTCGATACCGAGATTCTGCAAGAGGCGCTGGTGATGGGCAAGTCGTCATCGTCTGCCTGCCCCTCTCCCGAGGATTGGCTCAGCGCCTTCGGCGACGCCGAGAACGTCTACTGCGTCACCATCACGAGCGGTCTCTCCGGCTCGTACGCCTCGGCCGAGCTTGCAAAGAATATCTACGAGGAGCAGTTCCCCGGCCGCAAGGTCTACCTCATCGACTCGCTGGCCACCGGCTCCAAGATGGTCATGCTGTGCTACAAGCTGCGCGAGCTGATCTCCAAGGACCTTGACCCCGATGAGATCTACAAGCAGGTCATGGAGTACCACAAGCAGTGCTACCTCTACTTTGCCCTCGCTAGCTTGGAGAACATGGCCAAGAACGGCCGCGTCAACCCGATCCTGGCAAAGGGCTTGCAGGTGCTCGGCATTCGTATCGTGGGCACGGCAGACGAGGAGGGTCACCTCAAGCCGCTTGGCAAGAGCCGTGGCGACAAGAAGACCATCAACGCCCTGATCGGGCACATGCGCACCTGCTGCTACCACGGCGACCCCATCGTCATCACGCATCACAACAACGCCGCCGCAGCGGCCGCCCTGCGCGACACCATCGTCAAGGAGTTCGGCACCCAGTCGGTCGAGATTCGCCCCACGCGCGGACTCTGCAGCTACTACGCGGAGCCGGGTTCGCTTTTGGTGGGCTTTGACGTGTAGGGCTTTGCCTCAACGCAAGCGCACGCGCCTCGGATGGGCCTGCCATCCGAGGCGCTTTTTGCATGCGGGGCATGTTGTGCAAGCTATCCGGGTTATTTGAAAAGCATGGTCGTGCGCATGTGAGCCACTGGTCCGTCGATTGGGACGGAACGAGCCCCCGTTGCGTCCGCGGCAGCGGACCAGTCGCCACTGGTCCGTCGATCGGGACGGAACGGGCCGCCGTTCCGTCTTCCGGAGCGGACCGGTGGCGACTGGTCCGTCGACAGTACATCAGCAGCGTGAACGCCTCCTGCCGTTCGCTCGAACCTCCTCGCCAGCCTGCTCGAGACAGACGGCACGCAGCTCGTCGATGTGCTCCGCGGCGTAGGGGCATCCGCGCATGGCTTCTCCTTGCCTACGATACCGACAGGGCACCCCGCTCGATGCGCCACGTCACCTGCGTGATCGCCCTCAGCAGTACCTCATCGTGCGAGACGAGCAGGAGCGCACCCGGAAACTCAGCAAGCATGCGCTGCAGCGCCTCGATGGAGCCTAGGTCCAGGTGATTGGTGGGCTCGTCCATGACGATAAGCTCGGGACGGTCGAGAATCCCGAGGGCAAGCATGAGCTTGCGCATCTCCCCGGGACTCGTGGCATCGCCCTCGAGCAGGCGCTTGGGCTCTGAGTTGAGCTGGGCCACGATGGAGAGCACCCTCCCCCGCTCGGCACTGCCAAGGTCGCGCAGGCGCGCCGCCGCCTCCCGCTGTTGCGCATCGCTTGGCTCCTGTGGGACATAGAGCACGCGCACCCCATCAGGAACTTGCTCAATGATGTGCTTTACCAGCGTCGTCTTGCCGCAGCCGTTGTCGCCGACAAGTCCCACGTGATCGCTTCGGCCGATGTGCAGCGGCGGCACCGCAAGCGCATTCTCCCCAAGGGCGAGCGAGCAGGCTCCAAGCCTCGCGAGCACGGGTCGTCTGCTCGGCGTCGCATCGAGCCACACGTCGCCGCCGTAGCGTTTCTCCACGTGAAGGCTGTCGAGCCTCTCGGACACGCGTGCCAACCGCGCCTCCATGACGCCCGCCTGCCTGGCCGCTATGCCGTCAGTGCCCGAGACGATCGCAACGCGCTTCTTGCGGCGGGCGTCGCTGTCGCGCCTGTCGATGCCCGCGAGGCTCTTCTTGCCTTCCTTGCGGGACGCCGTCTCCCGCCGGCGCTGGGCTTCGTGCTCGATGCGCCTCTTCTCGCGGCGCACGTCCTCGCGGATGCGCAGGCTGCTCTCGCGCTCCACCGCCGCTTGCTGCGCAGCCTGGGTATAGCCGCCCGGCCGCATGAGGGCACCACCGTTGGCCACAAAGAGGCACTGCACGCAAAGGCCGTCAAGCAGTGTGCGGTCGTGAGAGATGAGGATGCCTATGCCGCCAAAGTCCCGCAGGGCTCGAAAGACCTGCTCGCGCGTGTTGGCATCGACGTGATTGGTTGGCTCGTCCATCACGAGAACGTCAGGCTCCGACCAGAGCGCACAAGCCACCTGCAGGCGCTTCTGCTGCCCGCCTGAAAGAGTCTCGTAGCGCCAGGGCCAGTCATCCTCCAACCCCAGCACCTGACGCAGGCGCGTGGAAAGACGGTCGTAGGCCAAGGCAAAGTCCTCGAGGTTTGTAGGTGCGTAGGTCGCATCCTGCGCGCAGTACGCGCTCACCAGATCCGGCCCCACGCTCCCCTCATCAGGCATGATGAGCCTGCAGGCGATCTTGGCCAGCGTCGTCTTGCCGCAGCCGTTGTCGCCAACGACGCCGGTCCAGCCGACAGGGAAGGTCGTCGTGACGCCGCGCAGGATGGGCTCCTCCGCCTGGGGATAGCAGTATCCGATGTTAGAGAGATTGAGCTGCATGGATGGTCCTCTCGATGCATGCCTGCCCCAGGCCAAAAAGGCCCACTGCGGACGCAGGCGGTTTTCATTGCATCGACTAGACCCTCATGCACCGGTCCCTTCTCAAACCGGAGCTTGGCATATGGGCTCCGGCAGGCCATTACGCACAGTATACGCATTGCGTAGTGGCAACACCAGATGGTGGATCTGTGTTCCAGAAACGTAATGTGATTCCCTAACTTGCTCTATTTGTTATAGTACATGTATAACAGATTGGAGTTCACAATGCTGCTTGACATTGACCTCACCTCGAAGGAGCCAATCTATCGGCAGATCCGCACGCAGATTGTCTCTGCCATCGCGACCGGGGAGCTTTCCGCCGGCGACCAGCTGCCCAGCGTCCGCTCGCTCGCCGGCGACCTCGGCGTCAACATGCACACCGTCAACAAGGCCTACGCGGTGCTGCGCGACGAGGGCTACGTGGTCATGCGCGGCCGAAGCGGCGCCGTGATAGCGGATGCCGCGCGCACCGTCCCCGCATCGAAGGCGCAGGAGCACAAAGCGCGCATCGCATCGGAGCTCGCACGGCTCGCCAGCGAGTTCAAGGCGCTCGGAGGCACGCGCCAGGAGTTCATCGATCTCGCATCGTCCCAAGTTGATACCGTCTTTTAGCTTTGAAGGAAGGCATTTCACATGACCGGAATCATCATTGGCATCATTCTGACCGTTGCGCTCGAGGGAGTGATTCTCGCCGCGACGCCGCTCATCATGCCGCCCACCGAGTGCTTCACCGTGACGGTGCCGCCCTCGGCAAAGGACGACCCCCGCATCCGCCCGCTCTTCCGGGCACACACAGCCATCGTGGCAACCTGCACGCTTGTCGGCATCGTCTGCCTCGCGTTCCTGCTCCCCACAGACGATGACATGCTTGTGACCCTGGGCATGGCCGCGGCCACCGTCCTGCCCATCACGGCATCATTCATGTTCATGCTGCACGCCCGCAAGGTCGTCCATGCCATCAAGCGCGAGGAGGGCTGGACGGCGTCTCCGTCGCACACCGCCGCGATCATCTCGGATGACACCATCCCCCAGCCCATCCCACTTGCCTGGGAGCTTCTCCATCTGGCTGTCGTCCTGGCCTTGGTCGCCTATGCGCTGCTCGCCTACGACCGTCTGCCCGACCAGATCCCCATGCACGCCGGCTTTGACGGCACGGTCACCGACTACGCCGAGAAGAGCCTTCGCGTGGTGATGTTCCCAGCGCTCGTGGCAGCCTTCATGGGCGTCGCCTTCGCCTTCACGCATTGGTCGATCATCCGCTCCAAGCGTCCCGTCGACCCCGAGGCGCCCGCCACCTCGGCACTTGCCTACGGACAGTTCGCCCGTGCGCAGAGCATCGCCATGCTCGTGGGAGGCCTGCTGCTCAGCTGCGTCATCGGCGTTGCCTTCTTCCTCTCGTCCATGGGGGCCGTCACGCTTGGCACGGCAGGGCTGGTCGTCACGATCGCCGCGCTGCTCTTTGTGGTGCCACAAATCTGGATCTCGCTGCACTACGGCCAGGCGGGAGGTCGCCTGGCAGGCGAGCTGCGGGGCTCGGACAACGTCGCGCGCGACGATGACGAGCGTTGGGTGCTGGGCATCTTCTACTGCAATCGCGACGATCCGAGCATCTTTGTGCCCAAGCGCTTTGGATCTGGCTGGACCCTCAACTACGGAAGCTCGACGGCATGGGTCACCATCGCTCTGTTCGCGCTTGTTTGCGCCGGCTTTGCGGTCGCATCGCTCATCATTGCCGGGTAGCAGACCAAACCAGTCACCGTCAGCAACAGGGCGCGCCCCATCGGGACGCGCCCTCTCTCTTTACTCCTCCGGAGCGCCAACGATGTTGCAGAACAGCTCCTCGAGCGGCTCCCATAGTCTCGTGTCATCCTTCGGCCAGTCCGCAGGCGGCTCGCCGTAACGCGCGAGGGCATCCTCGACAAAGGCGTCGACGGCGGGAATGCGCGGAGCCTCGTCCTTCTCGTTCATGTGCGCCTTTGCCGCAAGGAGCTCCTCGATGGCGGGAAGCAGCGCGTCAGGTGCCGCAGCCCTCACCAGCTCGTCAAATGCCACGGGCGGCTGCTTCTTGCGCTCCGCGATGAACTTGCAGGCCAGAAGCGGGCGCAGCGCGTAGAGGTACTTCTTGTAGCGCACGCGCTCGCCCTGGAGAAAGTCGCGGTTGGTGTTGTGCGCTATGCCGTAATAGCTGTGGAGCGCCGCGCGTGGCGAGAAGTACGGGCGCACGACCTCCCAGACCTCGTCCCACGCCTGCGTGTTGCGGTACACCACCGGCGAGGTGGCCCACTCGAACAGGAAGAGGTTGCCCTTGTGGGCGAGCTGCAGCGCCTTGGAGAGGTCCCATCCACAGATGTCGAGCGTCTCGTCCACCACCCACTCGATGGTGTCCTTGCGCTTGGGCCTCAGCGTGAGATAGTTCCTGAGCGGCCGCACATATACGAAGCGCACGTCGTAGTCGCTGTCTGGCGAGGTAAAGCCCCACGCGCGGCTGCCGCTCTCGATGGCGCGCAGAATGCGGATGCCCTCGCTGCGCTCGATCTCGTGCAGCTTCATCTGGATGAGGTCCTCAGCCTCGCCCTCAAAGCCCTGGTACTTCATGCGTGTCTCCCCGTGTTCCCAACGATAGTTGCTCAAACGTATGGTACACGCCCCGCGGATCGGATGCCTTTGTCGGCGCCAAAGCCCGCCCTTTCGCCTAAGGCTCCCGCATGGGCCCTGACGCGCGCACGGCGTTGGTCAGCGTGGCATACGACCTCGCGAGCACGCCTGGGTCCTCGGAGAAGTCCGCCTCCACCCAACAGACGATCGTCTCCACAAGGGCACCCGTGAGAAAGCGAGCCTCGTAGTCGTCCCTTGCGATCTGGCGCAGGCGTCCGAACGCGGCGTCGCGGAGCGCCCCGATGAACTCCGAGGAGCCGCCTCCCAGAAGCAGGGCACGCACCGCATAGCCATGCTCGGCAACGTGCCGAAGCGCATGCTCCACTTGAGCCGTCAGGCCGCCCCGACCGGTGAAGTCATGATCTGGCTCCGCGTCCGTCGGGGCGGAGACATGCTCGATGACACTCTCCACAAAGGCTTCCATCACGCCCTCCTTGCCTTTGAAGTGCGCATAGAAGGTGGCACGCCCCACATCGGAGGCATCGAGTATCTCCTGCACCGTTATGCGGGAGTACCCCTTCTCGTCAAGGAGCCGCTCGAAGGAGCCAATCACCGCAGCCTCGGTGCGTACGACTCTTCTGTCAGCCATGGAGCCCTCCCGAACGATAGGTCGCCTTTGTTCGAAAGCGAACAAAGGCAGCGCCTTGTCTGTTGAACGTCAACGATGGTCATCTGATTATAGAACAAAGTGTTCGGAATCTTGGAAAGGCATGCTTGCAGTGACTCACCCGAAAGACAACGGAGGACTCAAGTACGTCGGCCTGGCCGTGGCGGCAGCGGCACTCTACGCGCTGAGCGTGCCGCTCTCCAAGCTCCTGATGGACAGCGTCTCGCCGGGTGCCTTGGCTGGCCTGCTCTACCTGGGCGCGGGCGCGGGCATGTGGTCCTATCTGGGCATGCGGCGCATGGCGGGTGGCACATCGTCGGCGCGTCCGGTAGGCAAGAGGGACATCCCCTACTTTGTCGCCATGGTCGCACTCGACATCGCAGCGCCACTGCTGCTCATGGCCGGCCTCGCCGCCTGCGCCCCAGAGACCATCTCGCTGCTCAACAACTTCGAGATCGTGGCCACCGCCCTCATCGCGCGGGCTGCCTTCGGCGAGTCGATCTCACCCAAGCTGTGGGCGGGCATCGCGTCAATGACGACCTCGTGCATGCTGCTGAGCGTCGAGCCGGGCACAGGCGTCTCCTTCTCCTCGGGGTCGCTTCTCGTGCTTGGTGTCTGCCTGTGCTGGGGCATCGAGAACAACTGCACGGCCGCCATCGCCGACTGCGACCCCGCGCTCGTCGTGGCTGTCAAGGGAGCAGGCTCCGGCGCGGGCGCCCTGGCGGTCGCACTGCTCGGGGGCTCTCCGCTCCCCTCCCTCGTCCCCGCGCTTCTCGCCATGGCGCTTGGCTTTGCGAGCTACGGCCTCTCCATCCTGGCCTATGTGACCGCGCAGCGCGGCCTTGGCGCCGCAAGGACGAGTGCCTACTACGCGGTGGGACCGTTCATCGGCGTGGCCGTCGCCTGGGCCATCTTTGGCGAGACGCCCGGCGCCAGCTTTGTCGTCGCGCTCGCATTGATGGCGCTCGGCAGCTGGCTGTCGCTCCCGGACAACTGACGATTGACCACGGCGGACGTAGTGCGTACCGTAGTGCCAACGGCAGAAGCCGCCACAGAACACGAGAGAGCGAGGACGTCATGGAGGCAACGGAGCTGGTGCTGCAGACGATGCGCGAGGCTGGCGCGCCGCTGAACGCGGGCAAGATCGCGGAGCTGAGCGGACTCGATCGCAAGGTCGTCGACAAGGCGATGAAGGAGCTCAAGAAGACCGGCGACATCGTGTCGCCCGTGCGCTGCAAGTGGGAGCCCGCCGAGAAGTAGGCGTAAGGCCCATCGACACCAAAAGGGGCGGCTCCCTCCGGTTGACCTGCTGGTCCAACCGGAGGGAGCCGCCCCCTTGTCGTTTTCAGTCATGCCTACGCGAGCCTGCGCCAGCGCTCGGCCTTTGCGGGGTCTGCGGGTATGTCGGGAGTGCCGCTCTCGCACATGTCGCCCAAGACTGCCATCATCTGGCCGAACTCCGCAGCGGAAAGCCCCTGCCTGTAGGCCTCGAGCATGCCGTCACGGTCGCCCAGCGCCAGCTCCTCGGCCCCACTGTCGACGGCGCGGTCAAGCCAGTAGAGTGCCGCGAGGTCGTTCTCCTTAAGGCCAGAGCCAGCGTTATAGAGCACCGCAAGGTAGTACTGCGCGTTCCCGTCGTCGCCAAACTCCGCAGCCGCCCGGAAGGTCTTCGCCGCCTCGGCGTACGCTCCCCTGTTGGCGAGCGTGCTGGCAATCGCAAAGAGCCCGTTGTTGACCTCCCTGCGCTGATCGGCCGCCTCCGGGTAGACGCGCATCACAAAGAAGGCCAGCACCGCATACAGGTCTGAGGGTTTCCTGCCGTCAAAGCCATCGAGGAGATAGTCATACATGCATTTGGCGCAGAGCCTGCCCGCACGCTCGTTGCCCATGAGCTCCGCCTCGTGGAACAGCCGCGCCGCCTCCACGTAGTCTCGCCTGACCCCCAGCCCACGAGCATAGAAGCTGCCGAGGTTGTAGGCCGCAGTCTCGTTCTGCTCGAGCTTGAGGACGCTCGCGTAGGCATCGACCGCCGACTCGTAGTCCTCGGCGTCGAGCGCCACCTGCCCAAGCACGAGAAGCGACTGCACGACCTCCTCCTGGGTCATCGGCTCCTCGTGGTCGTGGTGGTGATGGGCGCCGTGCCCGTGACGAGAAGAGCCTATCGGTTCCTCCATGCCCACACGTGCCTCGTGCGTGTCAGCGCTTCCCATTGCACCCTCCGTGCCGCTCGCCATTTCTACGAGCGCCATTATAGGCAAACCGACAGGGGGCTCGCAGCGCCCGTACCCGCAATGACCATTGCCAAATTTGTCATGGAAATGCAAGCTAACTGTTACCGATATGCCCTATTTATCCAATAAATAGGGGTTCTTCTCACGTTTAGGCGTTCCCAAATGTCAGCTAAAGCAAGGAAAACACGCAGTTCGGCGCTTGTTTGTGAGCTAATGACCAAACATAACGTCCCCTTTACGTTGTTTTGATTGAACTTATCGAGCATTGCTATGTATATGTGCCTTTATGCAGGTCGGCTGTCATGGCCGTACCTATCGGTTACAAAACCTGGATCAAATTGCCCCGGCACATGCAAACGCCTGAGTAAGGAGTGCCTGAATGAGTAGAGTACGCCACATAGAGAATCAGTTCTATGACAAGTTCGCCGAGCTGGCCCACGAGGTGGCCGCCTGCGCCGAGGTCTTCGATGACATCACGCACAACTGGCCGGCCGCCAAGGATCGCATTCCCGAGGTCAAGGACTACGAGGTCAAGTGCGACGCGATCATGCGCGAGACGCTCACGCTGCTGGAGAACTCCTTCATCACGCCGTTCGACCGCGAGGACATCAACATGCTGGTCCGCGAGCTCGACCATATCGTGGACGGCATGGACAACGTCTCCGCGCGCTTCGACCTGTACGACATCGGCGCCATGCGTCCCGAGGCGGTCCAGATGACCGAGCTCACCCTGCGTGCGTGCCGCGAGCTGTCCGACCTCTTCGACCACTTCGAGAACTTCAAGAAGGACCCGGTGGTGCGCGAGAAGATGCACACCGTGGGCACCATCGAGGACGAGGGCGACACCGTCTCGCGTCAGGCACTCGCCAACATCTTCCGCGAGCATGCGGACGCCATCGAGGTGCTCAAGTGGAAGTCGCTCATCGACACCATGGAGGCCACCGTGGACTCGTGCAAGGCGGTCGCCAACATCGTCCGTAGCGTGTTGATGAAGAATGCTTAGCCCACTGCTTCTGGCCGTATTGGCGGCGGCCATCGTCTTCGAGTTCATCAACGGCTTCCATGACACCGCCAACGCCATCGCCACCACGGTCTACACGCGGGCCCTCCCCCTGCGCGTGGCCATCCTGATGAGCGCGACCATGAACTTCATCGGCGCGCTCATGAGCGAGAAGGTGGCCATGACCATAGCCCACGGGCTGGTCAACGTGTCGCTGGAGCTCTACGTCATCCTGGCGGCGCTTCTCGGCGCCATCATCTGGGACCTCTTTACCTGGTGGTTCTCCATCCCCTCCAGCTCGAGCCACGCGCTCATCGGCAGCCTGATCGGCGCCACCATGGTCTTTACCGCCAGCACCGACTCCGTCATGTGGGACGGCGTGCTCAAGAAGGTGGTCATACCGCTCTTCACCTCTCCGCTCGTGGGCATGGCCCTGGGCTTCACCGTCATGCACCTGGTGTTTGAGCTCTTTGCCAACTGGCACCCGTCCAAGGCCAACGCCTTCTTCCACAAGGCGCAGATCTGCTCGTCGATGTTCATGGCCTACAGCCATGGCAACAACGACGCCCAGAAGACCATGGGCATCATCACGCTTGCCATGATCGGCGCCGGCATGCTGCCCGAGGGATCGGGCGTCCCCACGTGGGTCAAGATCATGTGCGCCGCCACCATGGCGCTCGGCACCTCCATCGGCGGTCAGCGCATCATGAAGACGGTGGGCAGCGGCGTGACCAAGCTCGAGCCGGTCATGGGCTTTGTCTCGGAATTCTCCTCGGCCGTGGCCATCGAGACGATGACGGCGCTGGGTGCGCCCGTCTCCACCACGCAGGTGCTCACCACCTCGGTCATGGGCACGGGGTCCGCCCGCGGCGCCAAGAAGGTCAAGTGGGGCATGGCGGGAAGCATCTTTACCGCCTGGATCGTGACGCTGCCAGCCACCATGGCACTCGGCGCCCTCTGCGCGTTCATCATCGGGGCAATCATCTAGGACAACGCACCTGCTTCTGATTGCGCCTGAAGCATGAAAGGGCTGGCCAGTTTCAAACGCTGGCCAGCCCTTCTTTATGACTTGTTGGAACAGAGCACGTCCCCACCCCGTCCAAACCCTGCCCATGGGCACTCCATAGCCAGTTTGCGTAATCTAACCGAAACAATGCCCACGCATGTGACGGTGTTACAGTGCCTGCGAGCTCCCCCGAGAGCGCCTCGGAGAAGCTGAGCACAAATGCCTTGCTCGCGTAGTAGACCGACATCTGAGCGGCAGAGGCGTGCGATTGGGGTTGAACCTGCAATGCAGTAAGAAATACCTTGCAATTATGGTATCTAGTACTTTGCAATCATGGTACCATTCATATTGCATTTATGGTTTATTGCACAGGGCACTTTCGGGAGGAAAGGCATGATAGAGCGGGCGCTCTCATCTTTTGTGAAGGAGAATGCAGGCTGGTTTCCCGTCGTATCCGTGACCGGACCGCGCCAGAGCGGCAAGTCCACGCTTGTCCAGCACGTCTTTCCCGATTACGAGTACGTCAACCTCGAGGACGAGGCAACCCGCAATCTCGCTCTTGCCGACCCCGCCGGGTTCATCCGAGAGCGACCGGCACGCCTCGTCATAGACGAGGCCCAGCGCGTACCCGAGCTCTTCAGCGCCATCCAAGTCGCTTCCGACATCTCAGGGGAGCCAGGGCAGTACGTACTGTCCGGATCCCAGAACTTCCTACTGCTCAAACAGATAGGCCAGACCCTTGCCGGACGCGTGGGTATCTGCAAGCTCCTGCCACTCTCGTATCGCGAGTGCATAGAGTGCGGGGAAGAGCTTGCGCCTGATGCCTTCATGCTCGAGGGGGGCTATCCGCGTCTGCACGTGGCAAGCATTCCTCCATCGGTCTTCTTCGAGAACTACCTGCAGACCTACGTCGAGCGCGATGTGGCAGGATACATCGACGCACGCAGCATGACCCCGTTTCGCGCCCTGCTCGGCCTATGCGCCCAGGGGTGCGGGCAACTGCTCAACGTGTCACGGCTGGCAGGCGACCTCGGTATCGCCCGGGCAACGGTAGACTCGTGGCTTTCCATCCTCGAGTCCAGCTACATCCTGTTCAGGCTCCCGCCCTACCACGCCAACCTGCGTAAGCGGCTCACCAAGACCCCGAAGATCTACTTTTACGACACGGGGCTGCTCTGCCACCTCCTGGGCATCAGGACGCCCGAGCAGCTGCGCGACAGCCCGGCGCGTGGCGCCGTGTTCGAGAACCTCGTAGTCGCAGAGACGCTCAAGCGGCATCTGCACGCCGGTCGCAACCCCGAACTGTACTTCTACCGCGACGACAGCAAGATCGAGGTGGACCTTGTCGATGTTACCGACCGCGCCGCTCCGGAGCTTGTCGAGATCAAGTCAACGACCACGTACAAGCCCAACCTGGCGCGGCATCTGGGAGGCGTCGGCGACGCCCTGGGCATTCCCGAGGAAGGTCGGATCGTGGTCATGCGCTCGGACTCAAGCCATGTGGTGAACGGCGTCAAGCACTGGGCGGCACACGAATGGCTGATGCGCTAGACGGCCGGCGGGCAATTGCGCGGGATGACGGGGGGAGCGCTGGCGCAGCACCAGCCCCTACGCCTTCGTGCGCCATCCCATGTACTCCGCCATCGTCATGTGGTGCATTTCCATGGCCATGGTGCTCCCGAACATGTGGGCGGTTCTGGTGTCAGGTGCGGTTGCAGTGGTAATTGTGGTGTGCCAAAAATCTCGACACACCACTTCTGAACTGCGGATTTGTTGTGTTTCGGGGCGGAGTGTGAAATACCGTTTCGTGCGAAATTTATTCCCACTCGATTAGAGCCGAGTGACTGTAGTAGCTCAGAGTAGCTCGGAGCGCCCTCTCGCACCCACGCTGTCCATCGTAGTTTTGACTATCCCCCTTGCGTACGTCAAAGCGACGTCACGGGCACCTCGTTGACACCCGTGACGTCGCCTCACTCGAAGTCGGGCGACGCCATGACGTCATTCGACCTCGTTTATGCTGGTAGGAATATAAGTTCGAACTCATGGAGTAAGGAGCTCGCCCTCCTCCGCCATGAAGTCGGCCAGGTTGAGGTGCCTCACGCCGTCCCTCCTCTGCAGCAGCGGGTCGAGCGTGAAGAGGTACTGGGGGTAGTTGTCGCGGATGTAGGTGAACGGCCGGTACTCGCGGTCCTCCACGGCGCGGTCGGCTATAGTCATCGCCACCTGCACGTACGAGTAGTCGTCGCGCCTGCGGCAGATGAGGTTGCACTCGAGCTTGCCGATGCGACCGACCGACACGCGGTAGCCGCAGGAGCGGAGGTAGACGTAGAGCACGTTCTCGAGCGAGCGCACGGGAAAGCCGCCGTAACGCAGATACTCCTCGAACTCCGCGCGTCTCTCGCTCACAGGTTTGCCGAGAAACCCCTTCATCCCCAAGTACTCATCGAACGAGAGCGTAAATAGCTCGAACTCCATGTGGCGACCCGTCAGCTTGGTCATGAGCTCGGCGGATAGCAGGTTGCTCCGTCGTTACGTTGAGAGGGACTCGGAACGCAGCAAACCGAGGGCAGCCTGCGCCCCTCTCGAGGTGTTTGGTCCTAGCGCTCCCTACAGAACAATGACCAAAAAGGGCTCTTCGGTGGTTTCTGTGGGAGAGATTCCGGCATAGGCCCAGCTCAGCGGGCGAAAACAACGATCTGGAACTGAAACGGCCCCGGGAGGGGCCG
>CACYTH010000009.1 GCA_902777325.1 uncultured Coriobacteriaceae bacterium | reverse complement strand
CGGCCGTGCAGCTCCCTCGCCCTCTCCCTGACCTCTTCCGGGTATTCCATGCGGACTCCTCACCGGACCAATTGGTCCAACTTTTCGTCCGCACCCCCCACGTCCCCTGTCCCACCCCGTCCCGCGTCCCGTCCCACCAGTCCCGCCGGCGGGCCCAGCTTCTCTAGTAGCCTAGGGCCTGGAGGACGAACATGATGATGGTCAGCACCGTGACAGCCACGATGGTGAACCAGGTGAAGATGTTCCACAGCCGGCTGTTGGCGTAGCGCCCCATCACGTGGCGGTCGCTCGCAATGCCCACCATAAACACCAGCAGCACCGGCAACAGCACGCCGTTGATCACCTGCGCGGCCATCATGATGGCAAACAGGTTCACGTTGGGCAGCAGCACCACGATGGCCGAGATGACCAGGATGGCGGTCAGGATGCCGCGGTACGCAGGAGCCTCCTGCCAGTCGCGGTCGCTGCCGCGCTCCCAGCCAAAGGCCTCGCAGATGGCACTGGAGGTAATGCCGGGCAGCACGCACGCGGCCAAGAACGACGCCCCCGTGAGGCCTGCGCCAAACAGGACCTCGGCATAGCGGCCGGCAAGCGGCGCCAGTGCGGCAGCCGCATCCTCGGCGCTCTCCACCGCAATGCCCGCCGGGAAGAGCACCGCGCCGGTCGTCAGGATGATGAACCAGCTGATGATGCTCGCCACCACGGCGCCAGTCACCACGTCAACGCGCTGGTAGGGCAGGTCGTCCTCGTGGGCGTTCTTCTCCACCACGTTGCTCGTGCCCAAAAAGAGCATCCACGGCGCGATGACGGTACCCACGCTTGCCACCAGCAGCGACACGTAGCGCGTGCCTCCCTGGATGTGCGGCACCAGCGTGTGGTAGAAGGCGCTCCCCCAGTCGGGGCCCACCATGACGCCCGCGATGATGTAGGTGACAAACACGCAGGCAATGGCCAGCAGCACCTTCTCGATGCGCTCGTAGCTGCCGCTCATGGCGATAAGCCACACGATGAGCGCCGCAATGGGCACGCTCACGTAGGTGGGCACGCCAAAGAGCCCCATGGCCGAGGCGATGCCGGCCAGCTCGGAGAGGGTGACCGTGGTGTTGGAGACCAGAAGCGCCAGCATGGCCAGGGCCGACAGGCGCACGCCGTACTGCTCGCGGATGAGCGAGGCGAAGCCCTTGCCCGTCACGCAGCCCATGCGCGCCGCGGTCTCCTGCGCCACGATGAGCAAAAAGCACATGACGGGGATGGTCCAGAGCTGCGTAAACCCAAAGAGCGAGCCGGCCGTGGAGTAGGTTGCCACGCCGCCGGCATCCGCGCCTGCCAGCGCGGTCACCAGGCCGGGGCCCATGGCCGCCAGAACGTGACGCGGATCGAGCTTCTGACGCGGCGGACGCTCCTGCGTGCGACGGTTCTTCTTGCGTGCCATGGCCATCACATCCAAACCATGACGAGGAAGGCTGCCAGGATGAACACCGCCAGCGCCACGGCCATGCCCACGCCGCGCAGGGACACGCCGCTCGTGTCCTTGCCCTGACGGTCGTTGGAGCGCAGCGACAGCAGGTACAGCGGGGCCGTGGCAAAGGAGAAGACCACCGAGCAGGCCGCCGCCTTGAAGCCGCACTCGATCGGCTCGAGGAGGGGTACGTACCACGGGATGAGTGTGGCAGACTCAAGCTGCTTGGGGTCGATCATGATGCTGCGCACGCCCCAGAAGAGCAGCATGACCAGGACGGCAAAGATCGCGGAGACCACCACGCCCTTGACGGCAAAGCCCAGAAGCGTGGGGGCGTCCTCGTCGTCCTCGTCGTACTCGAGGAAGCTGTTGATGACGTAGTGGACCATGGCGTCAGCGCCGCGCAGGGCCACGGGCAGCGCAAACGCAAGCGACACGCCCGCAAGGTCCATGTCGGGCCAGAGGTGCGTCAGCACGCCGCAGGCCACCACTCCGATGGCCCAGAAGAAGAGCCACATCTCGCTCGAGAGCAGCTGCACGAGCAGCCCGCCGCGCTCGTCGGGGTTGGCGCCCGCGGGAGAGCCGGCGATCTGCAGGTCCTCCTCGTGCTCCTCCTGCAGGACCTCGAGAGCGTCGTCGACCGTGACGATGCCCAGAATGCGTCCCTCGTCGTCCACGACCGGCATCGCGAGCAGGTTGTACTTGGCGATGTTCTCGGCCACGTCCTCCTGGTCGTCCTCGGGGCTCGCCGTGATGGGCTCGCTGGTTGCGAGCGAGGCGAGCGGCGTCTCAGGGTCGCTGGTGAGCAGCTCGAGCAGGGTCACGACGCCAGTCAGGCAGTTGTCCTCGTCCACCAGGTACACGTAGCGCACGCTCTCGAAGCCCTCCTCGAGCTCACGGAGCGCATCGATGGCGTCGGCAACGGTGCCGTGCTCGTCCACGGCCACGAACTCCTGCGTCATGATGCGGCCCGCGGTGTCCTCGCGGTAGCCCAAGAGCTGAGTGATGGCCTTGCGGTCGTTGACGCCCATCAGCGAGAGGAGCTTCTCGGCACGCTCGTAGTCCAGCTCGCTGACCAGCTCGGCTGCGTCGTCGGGGTCCATCTCGGACAGCACGCGCGAGGCGGCGGCGTCCTCCATGCCCGAGACGAGCGTCGCCGCAAGCTCGTCGTCGTCCAGCTCGGTCACGGCCTCAGCGGCCATCTCGTCATCTAGCTGGGCAAACACCTGGCCACGCAGGCGCGGGTCAAGCCGCTCGATAATGTCGGCGATGTCGGCGGGGTGCAGCTCGTCCAGCGTCTTGTGGCTCACGGAGAGCTTGACGTTGGAGAGGTCGCGCTCCAGCAGGTCCATGTAGTTCCAGGCGATGATCTTCTCCTGGATGGGATGGCCCAGGGCACGCGCGGCGCGGCAGACCACCGTCTCGAGCGCCGGCGAGATGGAGCGCAGAAGTCCGCGCGAGCCCACCTCGGCGCCCAGCAGGCGCAGCTGCGACGAGCTGGTGTCGGAGAGCTTGAGGTCGTTCACGCGCACGACGCGCATGCCGCGCGTGTCGACGATCTGCTTGTTGAGCAGGTCGCGCGCAACGAGAACCTCGTCGGGCTGCAGGTACGAGAAGCGGATGTCGGTAGCCACGACCTTGAGCGATATCTCGTCCTCGTCGAAGTCGTCCACGTACTTGCGCCAGCTGATCATGAGCGGGGTGCGGCCGGGCCCCTCTACCGCGAGCGCCGTGACGCGCGGAAAGACCTCACCGGTGGCAATGCCCAGGTCGGTCACGCGACCGACGCGCTCGCCATCGCTGTCATAAACGGGGTTTCCCAGCAGCTGGGACAGGTAGATCATGCGAACTCCTCTGTTGGTTGGACGGGCGGCGTCGCATGAGCGCGGCCCGCGGGCTATGGGTTACCCCACGGCACCGCCAACGAGGCACCGAGGGGTCATCGACTGTGAGGTCGAGGTTTCATCAAAGACCCTTCTCCTGGTGATGGGTGGCTCCAACGACCACGCGATTGTCTATTGTACACAGATTTTGGCAAAAAGGCGCAGGCTACTCTTTGGCCTTCTTGAACTCGTCCATAAACGAGGAGAACATGCCCTTGGTGCGGCCGAGCTGCTTGCCCAGCGCCTTGGAGCCCTTGTCGACGGCCTCGCCGGCGGCCTTGCCCGCCTTCTCGGCAGCCTTCTTACCCTCGTACTTGGCCTTGGCGTAGCTCTCGCCCGCCTTGCCGGCCACGCCGCCGGAGAGCTCCATGTGCGCCGCCTCGGGCGCCACCAGCATGAAGCCCTTCTCGTAGCCCCGCAGCATGCCGACGGGGATCACCACCGAGCCGACCAGTGCCTGCGCCGTGCCGCCGTCGCCCACGAAGAAGGAGCTGACCTCGCCCGTCTTGCTGTTGAACTCGGCGTCGTTGACGAAGCCCAGCACCTTGCCGTCGGTGGTCTTGGCGTCCATGCCCGCCCAGATCAGGCACTTGTCCCAGTCCAGGCCCAGGCGCGCGCGGGCAGCCGCGTCAAAGCTCTCGTTGCCCTTGGTGACGCGCACGCCGCCGTCGCAGGGCGCGATGGAGTCAAGGGCAACAAAGACGTCCTCTCGCTTGACCATGCCCGCGATGTCGGGCCGCGCGACAAAGAAGCCCACCACGCGCCTGCCATCGGGCGCGAAGAGCGTGTTGTGCACCTTGCCCAAGCGCGCGTAGGTGCCTGCAGACTTGCCCACACCGCCCTTTGGCGCGTAGACCGCAACACCACTTATCTGGCTAATCTTGAGCATGGGGCCTCCCTAACGGAGCGGGGCGCCACCGTCAGGCAACGCCCCGCGTTCGATCTCGTATGCAAAAGGAGCGTTACTCGGCCTCGTCAGCCTCGGTCTCCTCGACGACCTCGACCTTGACGCCCTCGGCCTCGGTCTCGGCGGCAGCCTCGACGACGCCGGCGGCCTCGGTGACCTTCTCGGTGACGCCGCTCACCACGTCCTGGACCTGGCCAGAGGCGTTGGCAACGGTCTCGGAGAGGGAGTCGCGCAGCTGGTCCATGCGCTCACGGGCAAGGTCGACCTTGGCGCGCAGGTCGTCGCTGGTGGCGTCGACGCTGGGACGCACGGCGCTGACCTTCTCGTTGACCACGCGGCTGCCGCGCTCGTAGGCGTCGACGGCGGAGTCCCAGGCGTCGTTAACGGCATCGGCGGCCATGGCGCGGCTCTCGGCGCCGGAGCGCGGGGCGAGAAGCAGGCCGGCGGCTACGCCAGCAGCGACACCGGCAACGCTGCCGAGGATGAAGCCCAGGGTGCTTTTTGCATTCATGTCGTTCCTCCTGTCAATGCGGGGCTTGCCTTGTCGCCCCAAGTTCTCCTTTTGACGCGGGGCCGGAGCTACCCGCGAAGAAACACTAGCTTATCGTACGAGCCTGGGACCAGGGATCTGCTCGCCCTCGGGCTCCTCGGGAGCCTCGTCAGGCTCGGGCTCGAACACTGGGTCGGGCTCGGGCACGGCCGCGTCGGCCTCGTCGATCACGGCCAGGCTGGGGATGTCCACGTCGTCAAACACGGTGCGCACCCCGGGGTGAGGGGCACTCGCGGCATCGGCTGCCGAAGCGTCGGAGCCAAAGCTTCCCATGATCTGGTCGATCTGCGCCTCCATCTGCGACTCGCGCTGCGCGCGACTCATGGTGCGGGTCGTGGGCACCTCGGGTGCAGGCGTCCACAGGTCGCGCACGGGCTCAGGCTCGGGCTCGAGAGCATCCTCCTCGGGCTCGGGCTCTTCTGCGGACTCCACGGGCTCGTCGTCAGCCTCGGGCTCCATGGGCTCGTCCTCGGCCTCAGGCTCGTCGTCCTCGTCGAACTCGTCGCCCTCGTAGTCGTCGTAGTCGTCAAACTCCTCGGACTCGTCCTCGTCCTCGAACACGGGGCCGCCATCGTCAATGACGAGGTCCTCGCCCTCGTCGCCGATCTCGTCGATCATCTGCACGAGGCCCTCGACGATAGCCGACACGTCGGGCTCGGGCTCTCCGCCGCCGGTATAGGCCCAATCGAGAATCCACACGCCACAGGAGAGTGCGGCGGCCGTGAGCACGTCGTCCGCGCAGGCCAGCTCGATCTGGTAGGTGCGGTCGTCCACCTCGTCCACCCAGGTGCGGCCCGCGGGCATGTCGCCGGCAAGGTCGGTCTGGGCGAGAAGCTCCACCGTCACGTGCTCGAGCAGGTGCGCGATCTCGGTGTCGCCCATGGCCTCGCGGAAGGTGGTGCCCTTGTCGCCCACGCATGCGTGGTCGGCGATGTGCGGCATCACCTGATACACGCGGGCAGTGCCCTCGATGTCCTCGCTCGTCATGAGCGGACAGTCATCGGCAAGGCTCACCTGCGCGATCATGGTCTCGGGACCAATCTGCACGCGCCGTATGTCTATGAGTTCAGCCACGGTCGCCCCCTGTCAAATAGTCATACGCATTTATTGTAGTTAAACGTGCGCTCGCATGCCTATCTTGCCGCAATCAGCACATCGCATGTGGCGAGGATACCCCGCGGGACCCTCGCCCATACCCTACTCCTCCGCCTGAGCCTCCTCATCGGGCTCGGGCGCCGTCACGCGCAGCATGGACACGCGCCGGCCGCGCATGGACTGCACGCGGAACCGGTACCCGTCACAGGCGAACACGTCGCCCGGCTGCGGGACGGAGTCGGCCAGCTCCAGCACGAAGCCCGCGATGGTCTCGAACTCCGCCGAGTCGTCGATGGGCCAGCCCAGCTCGATCGCGTCGTCGATGGAGAAGCGCCCATCCACCAGCCACTCGCGGTCGGAGAGCTGCGTGAGGTACTTGTTGTCGGGGTCGAACTCGTCGGCGATCTCGCCCACGACCTCCTCGACGATGTCCTCGATGGTGATGATGCCGGCCGTGCCGCCGTACTCGTCCACCACGATGACCATCTGGTCGTGGCTCGACTGCATCTCGGAGAGCAGCGGAATGATGTCCTTGGTGTCGGGCACGAAGTTGGCCTGGCGCAGGTAGCGCGAGATGCGCTTGCCGCCGGCGCCCTCGTCCACGATCGGGCTGATGATGTCCTTGATGTGCGCGATGCCCACGATGCGGTCGACGTCCTCGTGGTAGACCGGCAGGCGCGAGTAGCCCGTGCGACGCATGACCTCGAGTACCTCGGTGCAGGTCTGCGTGTCCTCGATGGCGCACATGTCCACGCGCGGGATCATGACCTCGCGTGCGATGGTGTCACCGAGGTCGATCACGTCGTGGATCATCGACTTCTCCTGCTCGGAAAGCTCCTCGCTGTCGGTGACCATGTAGCGAATCTCGTCCTCGGAGACGTCCTGGCGGTCGTCAGCGCTCTTGATGTGCAGCAGCGTGGCAAGGGCGTTGGCGCTGGCCGCCGTGAGCCACACCAGGGGCTTGGCGAGCGTGGAGAACGTGCTCACCGGCCCGGCGACCCGCTTGGCCATGCCCTCCGCGTCTGCCATGGCAATGCGCTTGGGCACCAGCTCGCCGACGACGATGGAGAAGTACGACACCACAAGCGTGATGAGCACCGTGGCGAGCGGCGCGGCCATGTCGGCCCCAAGGCCCAGTCCGATCATCCATGTGGCGAGCGGCGCCGAGAGGTTGGTGGCGGCAAACGCGGACGAGAAGAACCCGACCAGCGTGATGGCCACCTGAATGGCTGCGAGAAACTCACCGGAGTCGCCCGAGACCTCTGCGGCCTTGGCGGCGCGCTGGTCTCCCTCCTCCGCCTCGTGCTCGAGCACGACCTTCTTGGCGGTGGACAGGGCCATCTCCGACATGGAGAAGTATCCGTTTACTAGGGTGAGCAGAAACGTGACTGCTATCGACAACGCTATGTCCATGCGCTCTGGCGCAACCTCCTTGAACGGCAACACATACAGCCGTCTAGTTTAGCAAAGAGCCTGCCTGCCGCGTGAGCCACAAACCATGCTGTTGCATACCTTTACGAGGGATAACACAAAAGGGGCCTCCGGAAATCCCAGAGACCCCTTGCCAAGCGGTCACACGGCGCGGGCTCGAGTCGCCAAGCCCGGCCGGATGTGCGTCTTAGCGCTCGCCGGAGGCGCGCTTCTCCTGGTACTCGGCCGCCAGCTTCTGCTGGATGTCGTGCGGCACCTGCTCGTAGCCGCTGATCTCGAGCTCGAACTCGCCCGTGCCACGCGACAGGGAGCGCAGGCGGGTGGCGTAGTCGGTGACCTCGGCGTACGGCACGGTGGCCTCGACCATGGTCTCGCCGGCACCGGCGGCGCCCATGCCCTCGACGCGGCCGCGGCTGGCGCTGATGTCGCCCATGATGGAGCCGGCGTAGCTCTCCGGCACCGTCACCTTGAGGTGAGCCATCGGCTCGAGCAGGACGGGCTCGGCGCCCTTGACGGCATCCTGGAAGCCCAGGCGAGCGGCCGTCTTGAAGGCCATCTCGTTGGAGTCGACCGGGTGGAACTGGCCGTCGTACACGGCGACCTTGACGTCAATCATGGGATAGCCAGCCAGAACGCCGCCGGCCATGGTCTCCTGGACGCCCTTGTCGATGGCGGGGATGAAGCCGCGCGGGATGGCGCCGCCAACGACCTCGTCGAGGAACTCGTAGCCGGCATCGGGGTTCGGCTCGATGCGCAGGCGGCAGTCTGCGAACTGGCCGGAGCCGCCGGTCTGCTTCTTGTGACGGCCGTGACCGGTAGCGGTGCGGCGGATGGTCTCGCGATACGGGATGCGTAGCTTGACGGTGCGGGCGCTGACCTTGGCACGCTCCTCGAGGCGCTCGAGCAGCACGGCCACCTGGGCCTCGCCGATGGCGGACACGACGGTCTGTGCGGTCTCCTCGTCGCGCTCGACCTTGAGGGTCGGATCGGCATCGGCAGACTTCTGCAGGAAGTCGTAGACCTTGCCCTCGGTGCCGCGCACCTCGGGCTCGATGGCGATGCGATACAGGGAGTTGGGGAAGCGGAAGGCCGCGGCCTCGACCTTGCCGGTGACGGACAGGGTGTCGCCGGTGAGGGCCTCGAGCTTGGGCACGACGCAGATGTCGCCGGCGGCGACGGTCTTGATCTCGGAGGTCTCGCGGCCGGTCATGCTGTAGAGGTGGCCGAGGCGCTCGCCCTTGCTGGTGCGGGCGTTGATGAGCTCGATGCCCGGCTTGATGGTGCCGCAGAGGACCTTGATGAAGGAGAGCTTGCCGTTCTGCGGGTCGTTGAGGCTCTTGAAGACGAAGACGACGGGACGGTCGTCGTCGGCATCGATGTCGAGCTTCTCGCCGTTGATCAGAGGGATCTTGCCGAAGTCGGCCATCGTGGGGAACCATGCCACGGCGGCGGTGAGGATGGAGATGATGCCCTCCTCCTTGACGGCAGAAGCCGCAAAGGCGGGAACGAAGACGCGATCGCGGATCGCGGTGGCGAGCAGGCCCTCGAGCTCCTCCTGGGTGATCTCCTCGCCCTCGAGGTACTTCATCATGATCTCGTCGTCGGCCTCGGCCACGAGGTCAACGAGGGACTCGCGAGCGGCCTCGGCGTCGTCGGCGAACTCGGCCGGAATCTCGGTCTCGACGACCTTGGTGCCCTCGAGGTGACGGGCCTTCATGTGCACGACGTCGATGATGCCGGAGAAGGCGTCACCGGTGCCCATGGGGATGGTGACAGCACCCACGCGGTTGCCGAAGCGCTCCTTGCAGGCATCCAGGGCGGCGTCGAAGTCGGACTCGGGACGGTCGAGGCGGTTGATGACCACGGCGCGCGCGATCGAGAGGTCCTCGGCGGCGTACCAGAGGCGGGTGGTGGTGGTCTGCGGGCCGTCGTTGGCGTCGACCACGAACAGCGCGGTCTCGGCAGCGCTCATCGCGGTGTAGGCGTCACCCACGAAGTCGGGGTAGCACGGGGCGTCCAGCACGTTGATGCGCGTGCCCTCCCACTCGACCGGAGCCATGGTGGTCGAGATGGAGAAGCCGCGGGCGCCCTCCTGGCCGTCATAGTCGAGCGTGGGCTTGGTGCCGGCATGGCCACCCAGGCGGCTGGTCTTGCCGGTGAGATGCAGCATTGCCTCGGCCAGCATGGTCTTGCCCGTGCCGGCCTGTCCCACAAGGACGACATTCTTAACAACTGCTTCTTTTGCCATGGTTCCTCCTAAAGCCACATGCGGCAGGCGACCCGTCGAGCCGCGTAACACCGCGCCATTCCGGTCTTGGCGCACAAACGCACGCACCAATCAACGTAGCCGATAGTGCAACAAGAATAAATCTCTTATCGGGAGGCGGCATTGATGCATGGGCGGTTGTCGGGCGTGCGTTACACTTGCCCTATGGGATACAAGACCTACATTTGCCCGATTGCCAAGAGCTGCGGCGGTTGCGAGACGCTGGCCGTCCCCTACCCCATACAGCTCAAGCGCAAGCAGGAGCAGGTCGAGGAGCTGTTTGCCGACCTTCTCGAGCACTGCGATGCCGGGGTGCTCCACCCCATCGTGGGCATGGACGAGCCGCTGGCGTACCGCAACAAGGCGGCCACCCCGTTTGCGCCCGGCCCCAAGGGCAGCATTCGCAGCGGGTTTTATGCAAAGGGCACGCATCACATCGTGGCATGCAAGGCGTGCCTGGTGGAGGACCCGCGCTGCCGGCGCACCCTGCGCTCGTTTGCGCGCACGGCCGAGCTCTGCAAGGTGTCGGCCTACGACGAGGACCGCGGAAGCGGGCTTCTGCGCCATGCCGTCGTTCGCGCCGGCTGGAAGACAAAAGAGCTGCTGCTGACCATCGTGGCAAACGGCGACCGCCTCCCTCGCGAGCGCGAGCTGGTGCGTCGCATCGTCAAGCACGCGCCAGACGTGACCGCCATCGCGCTCAACACCAACGTGCGACGCACCAACGCCATCCTCGGGTCGCGGTCGCGCGCGCTCTATGGTGGCGGCGTCATGCACGACGAGCTGCTTGGCGTGCGCTTTGAGATCGGCCCCACGAGCTTCTACCAGACCAACCCCTCGCAGACCGAGCGGCTCTACCGGCTGGCCATCGAGGGCGCCGGACTCGAGGGCGGGATACGCGTGCTGGACGCCTACTGCGGCATCGGCACCATCGGCATGTGCGCTGCGGCGCAGGTAGACGGCCTGCTGGTGACCGGTGTCGAGATGGGCAAGGGCGCGGTTGCCGACGCCCAGCGCAACGCGCGCAAGAACGGACTCGACGACCGCTGCCGCTTTGTCTGCGCGGACGCCACGCCCTACATGCTGGATGCGGCCGCGCGCGACGAGCGCTTCGACACGGTGATCATGGACCCGCCACGTGCGGGATCGACGCCGGAGTTTCTCTCCAGCGTGGTGCGTCTGGCACCCGAGCGCGTGGTCTACGTGTCGTGCAACGCGACCACGCAGCGCCGTGACATGGATGCGCTTCTGGCAGGCGGCTACCGGCTAGAGAGCCTGACGCCCGTGGACATGTTCCCCCACACCAAGCACGTGGAGACCGTGGCGGTGCTCGCGCGCTAAGCAGCCAGCTCGGCCCGGAGCGAACCCGCGAGAGCGGCATCGATGATGTCGGTGTTATGCCGTCGCAAATGCAGAAATAGTGGGGTCAGTCTGCATGCCATCCACGGCCAACACCTGTCTTATGCATGTCTAAGCGTGCCTCTCTGGCAACTTGCACAAATTTGTGCAAGTTAGGGTCCTAGTGAGCTTCGGCAACGGTTCCCGCGCTCACTAGAGGGCTAACTTGCACAAATCTGCGCAAGTTAGCCTCGGGCCGTCAAAGATTATGCATGTTGTTCCCGCTAGGCAGCATGGCGCCTCCCTCGGAGCTCCCTCGTCCGCAACCTATCGCCCGGATTCAGCCATTTTCCGCTCTTGAGTACATCGAGAAGCTGTTGGACCTCGTCGGTGGTCGGCCATGTCCACTCGTTGACCCTCTTGCGCGTGCGACGCGCCACCTCACGTGCGATAAAGTTCATCTGCGCGGCGTCGCCCAGCTGCTCCTTTGTCACAAACCAGAGCTCGATGCCCTTGTTGCGGGCCGCGTACCAGCGCGCAATGTCCTGAATCATCTTGTCCTTGTGTTCTTTCTCACCTTGGTATTCGAGGCCAAAGCGCGCCTCGGGCCAGCAGAGGTCGATACGTATATGGTCAGCGTCATAGAAGCGCCTGTCACTGCCATTGAGCTTGATGGGATAGTTCATGATAGGCTTCTTGAGCGCAAAGCCGTTGCAGGAGGGCGGCAGGCACAGGGCCAGCTGCAGGTTGACCTCCTGCGGCGAGGCTGCGTTCTCACAGGTAAACCGCAACGCCTCGCGCAAGCTTCCCGTTCCTGCCGTGCTCTTGAAGCGCGACAGGTACCTGCTCAGCTCGTCCACGTGCACGAGCGGTGCCCGCTTCACGATCTCGTCCGAATCCCCTTCAGGCTTTACCGATGAAAAAGTTCCCAAATAGCGGCCGAGCATGCAGCAAAGGTTGACCAGATGCAGGTCACGCGCCTCAAGCAAGAGGTTGAGGTAGGGAGAGGCCGCATAGATGCCCTCTTCCACATGCAGGATGGATCCAGGCGGGAGCTCCCCGTAGAACCGGTGGCACGCGACGTCGGAGCGGCTCCGATAGTCTTTGCCCACCCCCACCAGCACGTTGACCAAGTCCTCCCCTGCGCCGAGAAGCTCGTCCAGCCCCTCGCGCATCATGCCAACGTGCGGGGTAAAGTCATGCGCTTGCAAGCTTGAGGGGTGCAGCTCTGCGCCAGATACCGACAGCTCCTCGAGCAGCCGGTCGGCCGTGCCGTGTGTAAGGCAGATGCGATTCTCGCTCATGTCTCCTCCAATCCAGACTTGGGCGCCATGGGGTGCCCGAGGTAGCCGAAGTGTTGCCGCAAGGTAGGTTTGGACATGAAAAAAGGGGCCGTGTCGGCCCCTTTTCCCTGGTATGTAGCGTGCTACGTCCCATGCGCCTACGAGATGACCACCTTGCCGTCTTCCTGCACGCTCACGCGCCCCTCTGCCAGCAGCTGGATGGTGTCGGGGTACAGAACGTGCTCGATCTCGTGGATGTGCGCCTCGAGCTCGTCGACGGTCCAGCCCTCCTCAACGGCCAGCGCCTGCTGGGCGATGATGGGGCCGCAGTCGTACTTGTCATCGGCAAAGTGCACCGTCACGCCGGTCACCTTGACGCCGTAGTCAAAGGCGTCCTGGATGGCGTGCGCGCCCTTGAAGCTGGGCAGCAGCGCCGGATGCAGGTTGACCACGCGGTTGGGGAAGGTGTTCAGGATGGGATAGTGCACCATGCGCATGTAGCCCGCCATGATGACGTAGTCCACGTCGGCCTTCTTGAGCATGGTCGCGATGACCTCGTCGGCCGTGATGGGGTCGGCGTAGATCTCCTTGGAGAGGGTCATCGTCTGGATGCCGGCCTCCTCGGCGCGCTTGAGGCCATAGGCGCTCGGACGCGAGCTGATGACCAGCTCGATGGTGGCGTCAAGGGTGCCAGCGGCGATGCGATCGATGATGGCCTGCAGGTTGGTGCCACTGCCGGACAGGAGAACTCCCAGCTTGATGCTCATGCGTATCCTCGCTCTCGTCTGTCGTCGCGCCTAGCGGTAGACGACCTTGCCCTCGCCCGCCACGCACTCGCCCATCACAAAGGACTTCAGGCCCTCGGCGTCGAGCAGCTCGCGCACGCGGTCCACGTCCTCGGGGGCGCAGAGCACGCTCATGCCCACGCCCATGTTGAAGGTCTTGTACGCCTCGTCGGGCGTGAGGCCGGCCTCGCGCACCATGTAGGTGATCACGGGTGGCATGTCCCACGCCGGGCCCTGGCCAAAGCCATCAGGGCTCGTGGGGTCGGTGGCGCAGCGGTCCACAACCGCGTCGATGTTGTCGGGCAGGCAGCGGTTGAGGTTCTCGGTGATGCCACCACCGGTGATGTGCGCCATCGCGTGGATGGGAGCGCCGGCCTTGAGCGCGCGGATGAGCGCGCCAGCGTAGATGGTCGTCGGCTCGAGCACGGCGTTGCCAAGGCTCTGCCCGCCCAGCTCCACGAGCGGCTCGCGCAGCTCCTCGACGGTCTTGCCCTCGATGGCCACCTTGCGCACCAGCGAGTATCCGTTGCTGTGGATGCCCGAGCTCGGCAGGCCGAGGATGACGTCGCCCTCGCGCACGAGGTGCGCGCCGAGCATCTTGGGACGGTCGGCCACGCCCACGACAAACCCCGCGAGGTCGTAGTCGTCGGGATCCATCACGCCGGGATGCTCGGCCATCTCGCCGCCCACCAGCGCGCATCCGCTCTTGGCGCAGCCGTTGGCAATGCCCTCCACGATCTGCGCGACGTGCTCGGCGCGCAGCTTGCCGATGGCCACGTAGTCCAAGAAGAACAGCGGCTCCGCGCCGGCGACCACGATGTCGTCCACGCACATGGCCACGAGGTCCTCGCCCACGGTGTCGTGCTGGTCGAGCAGCTGGGCGATGGCCAGCTTGGTGCCCACGCCGTCGGTGCCGGACACCAGCACCGGCTCCTCCATGTCCTTGAGCGCGGCCGCCGAGAACAGCGAGCCAAACCCGCCGAGGCCACCGATGACCTCGGGACGGCTGGTTGCGGCGACGGCCTCCTTGATGGCGTCAACCGCGCGAGCGCCCTCGTCCACGTCGACGCCCGCATCGGCATAGGTGATGTGCTTCTTGTCTTTGGCCATGGGTCCTCCCGGTGGCTGATGTGTTGGCTGAAGTGCCCCGCACCTGCGGGTACACCGATCTGCTAGACCATCATACACGGCAGTGGGCCAAGCTGGCACGTTTACCAGCCTGGCCCACACGACTTGCAGGTATGTCAGCGCCGCCCTTGCGGGCGCGGCTGCTCCGCGGACGTTAGTCCGACACCTTGAACGCGGCGGAGGCCTCGTCCTTGGGCACGCACAGCAGCACCGTGCGGCCATACCCGTCGTAGTAGTTGCAGGTAATCAGCGACAGCACATGATGCGTGCCAGAGACGATGATGTCGGCATCCTTGCACTTGGTCACCGCGCGGTTCAGGCGCTCCCTGAGGTACGTATGGAACTTCTCGTCGTCCTCGAACTTGAAGGTGCGCGCGTCTTGGTCGTCGGGCGTCGTGTAGTACAGCAGCACCGGTTGGCACTCGTATGCCGCCCCCTCGGTCACGTACCACACCGTGTTGATCTCGTCGAAGCGAGACTGCTCGTCCATCGCGGCAATCTGCTCGAACATCGTGCCGTTGATCAGGTGATGCCCGTAGATCTGCGATATCGGGTCCACCATGCCGGGGGCCGTGTTTTCGTAGTCGAGGAAGAGCTGACCGCCGATCGACCACTCGCCCGTCGCGCTCGTGCGCAGGTAGTGCTCGTTGTCTTCCGCCTGGTAGACGGGGTAGTTGATCGTGGTGCCTGGCACCTGCAGCCATCCGACGACGTCGTCGTTGATCGCCTTGAGACCGGCCCAGTCGACCTCGGGCGGCTCGGACTTCTCGGAGTCAAGCTCGTTGTCCTTAACCGTCACGTAGCCCGCGAGCTCGTTGTTAATCTTGTCCTGCTTCATGTAGCGCAGCTTTGACTGTCCCCAGAGGAAGCCCGCAACAAGCAGAAGCACCACACCGACGGCAATGAGCAGCAGCGAGAGCGTGTCGCGCTTCTTGCGGGGCTTCTCGCCGCCGTAGCGCTGCGACGCGCCGCGCCGCGAGCTCAGCGGAGCCTGCACGCGTCCCGTGGTCTGTGCGCGCCTGGCACCCACCGACCGCGTGCGCGAGGTCGCCCGCACGCTCAGGGGCGCCTGTGCGCCCTCGTTGACACTCTCGTTTTGCGCCGGTCGCGCATGACGTCCAGCCATCTCTACGCCTCAGCCATCTCACGCTTGAAGTCGACGATCTTCTGCTGGTACTCGGGCATGGTTGCGCCGAGGATCTGAGCCGCGTAGATTGCCGCGTTCTTGGAACCATTGATCGCCACGCAGGCCACGGGCACGCCGGAGGGCATCTGCACCATGGAGAGGAGCGAGTCCATGCCGCCAAGGTCGCTCGTCTTGATGGGCACGCCGATGATGGGCAGCGGGGCGTAGGCCGCAACCACGCCACCGAGGTGCGCGGCCTTGCCGGCAGCGGCGATGATCACCTTGAGGCCGCGCTCGGCTGCGGAGCCGGCCCACTCGTGGACCTTGTCGGGCGCACGGTGCGCCGAGGCAATGACCAGCTCGTAGGGGATGCCAAACTCCTCGAGCTGCGCCGTGCATGCCTCCATGACGGGCATGTCGGACTTCGAACCCATGATGATGCCAACGAGCGGCGCGTCTGCCATAACATCCTCCAAAGATGTGCAGTTCTTGGTAACAACCCGACCAGTATATCGCTGCAGGTCCGCCGCATGTCGCACGGGGGTGTCCGCGGGCCTATATCCCCAGCTTGTCAACACGTTCTCGCGCTACGCTAGACTCGTGAGAAAGGAGCCCTCATGGCTATCGTTGGAGCATTCGCCGTCCCCCATCCGCCGCTGATCATCCCTGCGGTCGGGCACGGGCGCGAGCATGGCATTCAGGCGACGATCGACGCGTACGAGGAGGTCGGGAGGCGTGTTGCGGCGCTTGCGCCGGACACGCTGGTCATCGCCTCGCCCCACTCCGTCATGTACCGCGACTACCTGCACATATCGCCCGGACCCGAGGCGCGCGGGAGCTTTGCGCAGTTCCGCGCGGCCGAGGCGTCCTACCACTGCACCTACGACCAGGCCTTTGTCGTCTCGCTCGAGGCCGCCTGCCTGGCGCAGCAGCTGCCCGCGGGCACGCGCGGCGAGCGGGACCCGCGCCTGGACCACGCGACCATGATCCCGCTGCACTTCATCCAGCCCGCATGCGAGGCCGCGGGGGTCAGCCCCAAGGTCGTGCGCATGGGCCTCTCCGGCCTCTCGCCGGCCTTTCACTACCAGTTGGGCATTCTCGTGCAGAAGGTGGCCGACGTGCTGGGCAGGCGCGTGGTCTTTATCGCATCGGGAGACCTCTCGCACAAGCTGCTGGACGAGGGCCCGTACGGCTTTGCGCCCGAGGGCCCCGAGTTTGACGAGCGGACCTGCAGGGACTTTGCCTCCGGGGACTTCTTGGACCTGCTCTGCATGGACCGCGGCTTTGCCGAGCGCGCGGCGGAGTGCGGCCTGCGCAGCTTCCAGATCATGGCCGGCGCGCTCGACCGCACCGAGGTGCGCGCGGAGTTGCTCTCGCACGAGGGCCCCTTTGGCGTGGGCTACGGCATTGCTGCCTTCGTGCCCCTTGGCGAGGAGGGTGCCTGCGAGGAGCGCGCGCTGCTGGAGCGCTTCGAGCAGTGGCGCGCGGACGACCTTGCCCGGCGTCGCGCGGCGGAGGACGAGCTGGTCTCGCTGGCACGTCTCGCGCTGGAGAGCTTTGTCATGAGCGGTGGCATTCCCGTGCGGGTGGACGACCTGCCCGACGGCCGCAGCCTCTCGAGCGAGCTCCTCACGCAGCGCGCGGGCTGCTTCGTCTCGCTCAAGAAGGACGGCGAGCTGCGCGGATGCATCGGCACCATCGCGCCGACGCGCGCCTCGCTCGCGGAGGAGATCTGCGCCAACGCGGTGAGCGCGGGACGCCACGACCCCCGCTTTGAGCCAGTTGAGCTCGACGAGCTGGCCGACCTGGTCTACGACGTCGACGTGCTGGGCAGACCCGAGCCCGTAAGCAGCGAGCGCGAGCTTGACCCGCGGCGCTACGGGGTGATCGTGAGCACGCCCGACGGGCGGCGCGGGCTTCTGCTGCCTGACCTGGACGGCGTGGACACCGTGCAGGAGCAGGTGCAGATAGCTGCGCAAAAAGGCGGCATCGACCTCATTGGCGATGACTACCGCCTCGAGCGCTTTGTGGTGGAGCGTCACCTGTGAGCGCCTCCGCAACGCCCGCCTGCGACGTCTGCCCGCATGGCTGCCGGCTCGCCGAGGGCCAGGCGGGCGGGTGCCGCGCCCGCGGGTTGCGCGACGGCAGGGTGGTGCCCCTCGCCTACGGACGACTGACCTCGCTCGCGCTCGACCCCGTGGAGAAGAAGCCGCTTGCCCGGTGGGAGCCGGGCGGCTGGCTGCTCTCCGCAGGGTCCTATGGCTGCAACCTGCACTGCCCCTTCTGCCAGAACCACGCGATCGCGCAGGCGGGCGAGAGCGACGTCGGCTGGCGCCACGTCTCGCCTGAGGAGTTGGTGGCGCTGGCACTCGACGCCCGCGCGCGCCAGCCGCGCACGGTGGGCATCGCCCATACCTACAACGAGCCGCTGACCTCGTGGGAGTACGTCCGCGACGTGGGCATCCTTGCGCATGAGGCGGGGCTTGCCAACGTGCTGGTGAGCAACGGATGCGCCAACGCGCCCGTGATCGACGCGTTGGCTCCCCTGCTTGACGCGGCAAACATCGACCTCAAGGGCTTTACCGCCGACTACTACCGCTGGTGCGGAGGCGCAGCCACGGCCTTTGACACGGTGTGCGCCTGCATCGAGCGGCTTGCCGCAGAGCCCGGCTGCCATCTTGAGGTGACCTGCCTCGTCGTGCCCGGCCACAACGACGCGCCGGACGAGATGCGCTCGCTCTCCACTTGGCTCGCGGGCGTTGACCCCGACATAACCCTTCATGTGACCAGGTACTTCCCGCGCTGGAGGATGTCCGGCGCGCCGACGCCCATCTCCACGGTGCACGCGCTGGCCGACGTGGCGCGCGAGGCCCTCCCCCACGTGCGCATCGGCAACTGCTAGCGCGGCACCTTTGACGCCCGTATACCGCACCTAATGCAGACAAAAGACGGCGCCCCCGTCCGCAGGCGAGGGCGCCGAGCACTGCGTGTGGCCGCGGTTACTTGCGGTTGGCGCGGTAAAACTCGATCAGGGCCTTGGTGCTGGCATCCTGGGAGGCAAGGGCCTCGTCGTCATGCAGCGCCGGGGTGATCTGCTTGGCAAGCTGTTTGCCCAGCTCGACACCCCACTGGTCGTAGGAGTCGATGCCCCAGACCACGCCCTCGACAAAGGTGATGTGCTCGTACAAGGCAATGAGCTCGCCGAGCGTGTGCGGGTTGAGCTCGGTGCCAAAGATGCTGGTGGTCGGGCGGTTGCCCTCAAAGACGCGCGCGGGAACGATCCACTCGGGCGTGCCCTCGGCGCGCACCTCGTCAGCCGTCTTGCCAAAGGCCAGAGCCTTGGTCTGGGCAAGGAAGTTGCCCAGGAAGAGCTCGTGGACGTCCTGACCCTCGCACTGGATGGGGTTGGAGCTGTTGGCAAAGGCAATGAAGTCGGCCGGCACGGGCTTGGTGCCCTGATGGATGAGCTGGTAGAAGGCGTGCTGGCCGTTGGTGCCCGGCTCGCCCCAGAAGATCTCGCCGGTGCCGCAGGTGACGGGGCTGCCATCCCAGCGGACGCTCTTGCCGTTGGACTCCATGGTCAGCTGCTGCAGGTAGGCGGCAAAGCGATGCAGGTACTGGTTGTACGGCAGGACGGCGTGGGTCTCGTAGCCAAAGAAGTTGTTGTACCAGATGTTGGTCATGGCCATGAGGGCGATGACGTTCTTCTCGAGCGGGGTGTCCTGGAAGTACACGTCCATGTCGTGGAAGCCGGACAGCAGCTGCTCGAAGGTCTCCTTGCCGTAGGCGAGGATGAGGGCCAGGCCCACAGCGGAGTCGACGGAGTAACGGCCGCCGACCCAGCTCCAGAAGCCAAAGGCGTTCACCGGATCGATGCCAAAGTCGGCCACGAGCTCGAGGTTGGTGGAGACGGCCACGAAGTGCTTGGCGATGGCCTCGGCCTCCTTCTCGGCGGAGCCGTCGATGGCGCCTGCCTTGCGCAGCTCGTCGAGCAGCCACCAGCGGGCCATCTTGGCGTTGGTGATGGTCTCGAGCGTGGTGAAGGTCTTGGAGACGACGATCATCAGCGTGGTCTCGGGGTCGAGGCCCTTGACCTTCTCGGCGATGTCGTTGGGGTCGATGTTGGAGACGAAGCGGCAGGCAGGGCCGGTGAGGTTGGCCTTGAGGGCCTCGTAGATCATGACCGGGCCGAGGTCGGAGCCGCCGATGCCGATGGAGACGACGTTCTCGATGGGCTTGCCCGTGACGCCCTTCCACTCGCCGGAACGCACGCGATCGGCGAAGGCGTACATCTTGTCGAGCACCTCGTGCACGTCGGCGACGGCGTCGGCGCCGTCGACTATGAACTTGCCGATGTCAGACTTGGGGCGACGCAGGCCGGTGTGGAAGACGGCGCGGTCCTCGGTGGTGTTGATGTGCTCGCCGGCGTACATGGCGTCGCGACGCTCCTCCACGCCCGCGGCACGGCAGAGGTCGAGCAGCAGCTTGACGGTCTCGTCGGTCACGAGGTTCTTGGAGAGGTCAAAGTGCAGGTCGGAGGTATCAAAGCTCAGCTTGGCCACACGGTCGGGGTCGGCGGCAAACCAATCCTTCAGGCTGATGCCCTCTGCCTGGAGCGCATCGAAGTGGTCCTGCAGGGCCTTCCACTCGGGGGTTGCAGTGATGTCAACGGGGGCGACGATATCTGCCATGGCGGGCTCCTTGTCCTTGGCTTGGTACGGACATAGTTTGGATAAGGATAGCGCAGCTCGACACGCGGGGCCCTCACCTTGCGGCGAGCTGCGTGATGCTGACGGCTAAGGGGCAGGACGATGGGCCATAATCCCTGACCTGCCACCCGCCGCTACTCGTAGCGCAGCGCGTCGATGGGGTTGAGCTCGGACGCCTTGAGCGAGGGCACCAGGCCAAAGATGATGCCCACGGCCATGGAGAAGCCCACCGCCACCAGGATGGCGAGGCCACTGATCATGACGGGCACGCCGGCCACCGCCGCAATCACGTGCGACAGCACGATGCCCACCACGACGCCCACGACGCCACCCATCAGCGACAGGAGGATGGCCTCCGTCAAAAACTGCAGCATGATGGTACGCCTGGGGGCGCCAAGCGCCTTCTTGAGGCCGATCTCGCGCGTGCGCTCGGTCACGGACACCAGCATGATGTTCATCACGCCAATGCCGCCCACGAGCAGCGAGATCGACGCGATGCCGATGAGCATGGCATTGGTGGAGGACGCCAGCTGCTGCAGCTGTGCCGCCTCCTCGGCCAGGTTGCTGCTCTGGTAGCTGACCTTTGCGCCTTCCTTGACCGACAGCTTGCCGTTGAGGAGATTGGCCAGCTCGCGTCCCACCGGCGCCATGTCGTCGGTCGAGGCGGCGCGCACCATGACCGACACCGGCTCGTCGTAGCGGAAGACGATGGGCCAGGACTTGTCGGGGATGTAGACCTTGCCCCCGCTGTCCTGAGTGTAGAGCTCGTAGTCCTCCATGCTGTTGATGGTGGGCTCGAAGGCGCTGCGCATGGTGACCACGCCCACCACCGTAAACGGCTCGCGGTTGATCTCGAGGGTCTTGCCGAGTGGGTCCTGCCCGCCAAAGGCGCTGTCGCACGCCGTCTGGTCGATCAGCGCCACCTTGGCGTTGCTCACGTGGTCGCGCAGGCTGAAGCCGCGCCCACGACTCACCGACAGGCCCGCACAGTCGAGGTAGTTCTCGTCGATGCCCAGAACGGTTGCGCCCGAAAGGCTGGTGTTGAGGTAGTACAGGCTGTCGACCCACGTGCGCGTGTGGTAGAGCGAGGCCTTCTCGGCACCGTCTATCTCGAGAATCTCGTCGATAATCGACTGGTCGAAGACGGGAACGCCCGCGATTGACTGGTTGGAGAAGTCCGCCTCCCAGCCATCCTGCATGAGCGTCGCCTCCACGGTGTTGTTGCCCTGGCCGATGAGGTTGCTCTTGATCTGCTCGTTGGTGCCCATGATGGTGGACACGATGGCGATGATGGCCGCAATGCCGATGATGATGCCCAGCATGGTCAGGAAGCTGCGCATCTTGTGCGACCAGATGCCGCGGAGCGAGATACGGATGTTCTCAAGCATATGCGCCCCTCCCTAGTATTCCGGATAGTCCACTTGCTCGGTCTGCATGCCCTCGACGGCCAGCTTGCCGTAGGGGAACGCGACGCTGTCATCAACGGTAAGGCCGGAGCTTATCTGCAGGTACATGCCCCAAAGCGTCTTTCCTGTGGTCACCTGCCTACGCTCGAGGCGCCCGTCCTCGCCCGCAACCAGCACGTAGTGGCCCTGCGCGTCCTTGCGCACGAACATGGTCGGCAGGTAGATGTCGCCGCCGCTCTCCTCCTGGCCGAGCCGCCTCACGTCGCAGTACTCGCCCACCACGAACGGAGCCTCCTTGTCCAGGATCTCGGCCTTGACCGGATACCACGAGCTGTTGGGATTGACGTCGCCAAAGCCCATGCCGGCGCCATCGGCCGACGGAGCGTCAAGCACCTCCGTGACCCGAGCCGTGGAGGAGCTGCCCGACTCGTAGGAGTAGACATCGAGCTCGTCGCCCACATGAATGCCGTCGCGCGACAGCTCGTCAATGTAGGTCACCAGCGTGTAGGCCTTGTCCCCGCGCACCTCGATGATCACCGAGTCGACCTTTGCGTCATCGTAGGGAACCACTTTGGTCACCGTACCGCTGATGTCCGCCTTGACCTCGCCGGTCTGTGCGGTGATCTGGTCCCTCTGGTAGGCGAGGCGCGCCTTGCGCAGTTCGATGTCGGTGGTGCGCATCTCGCGCTGCTTGTCCGCAATCATCTGGGCGATCTCGGCGCGCGAGTAGGAAAAGTCGTCGCCCTCGGCGACGTTGCCCTCCGAGTCGACGATCTCAAAGCGCTCGTACGCCTCGTTGCGCGGATAGAACTTTCCATAACCGTACTCATCGGGGCCGACAAGGGAGGCGCCGTCATCCTTAAGCTCGATGTTGGACGAGAGCTGCCAGTCATCGGCTATCGCCTCTCCGGTCACCTTCTTGTAGAGGGTGTCGGGGTACTCCTTGGCATAGGTGAGCTCGATTACGTGGGTCTCGGCGCCCTCGTCGTCGCCTTCGCTCCCCTCGCGCTCCCTGGTCTTGCGAACCTCGAGCGTCTCCACGTCCACGTAGAGCGTGTCGAGATCCTCCGAGAGGACGAGCTTCTCCTCATCGTCGCCGCTGGTGCCGTCATCCCCGCTGGGGTCCGCGGGCTCGTCCGCGCCTTCGCGCACGGGCTTGACGTCGACCGCATATGCAGCATCCTTGCCATCCTGTCCCTTTACGGGCAGGTTCTTGAAGGTCGCATCACGCTGTTCGGCGTCGGCGCCAAGATCCTGCGGGTCTCCCTGGGCGGCCTCGCCAGCGAGCAGCTGGGCCGAGATCGTGACGCCCTCAGGCCACTCTACGCCATCGTCTAGCTGCGCCGATACCTTCACGTTTGCGATCACCGGGTCGACGGGCTCGTACGACGTGACGGTCTTGGGCAAGTCTTTGCCATTGACGATCCAGCTGCCGAAGCAGACCTGCGTGCTGACACCCTCCACCATCTCCTCCCTGTACAGCCTGAACTCGACGGACCTGTTGGTGCCGCGCAGGCTCTTGAGGTAGTCGGCCGAGACCACCGCATCGGACGTGCAGAGAAAGACGCGCTCGCACTCCGAGCCGTACTCCTCGCCATCCACGCCCTGGCTGTCGGAGGTAACGCTGCCAAGCAGCTTGAGCGCACCGTGGTCGATGGTTCGGGTGCCGCCGCCCCCGCCACCACCCTGCTCGGACGGACGCAGGCCCGACAGGCGCGAGATCTCGCGCTTTGCCGAGTTGAGCGATGCCTCGAGCACGGCAATCTTAGCCTCGTCGGTGAGCAGCGTGATCTGGTACGACTCGGTGTCGTAGACCATGAGCACGTCGCCCTCGTTGACCTTGTCGCCCTCCTTGACCCTCATCTCATTGACTATGCCGTTGGCCAGCCGCACCTCCTGGACCTTTCCGGCCTCGATGGTGCCCGACATGGTTGCGTAGTCGTCGCCAAAGACGTTGAGGTTTGACACGGGGTACACCTCGGCCACGCCGCCGGTACGCCCGCGCCAGATGAAGAATGCCAACGCCGCAGCCGCAAGGAGTGCCACGGCTGCCAAGACGAGCTTGCTCCGCCTGCTCATTCGGCCACCCCTTCCACCTCTTCGCTGGTATAGAGCCTGCCGTCGCGGATAAACACGAGGCGATGCGCATGGTCGGCGATCGAGCGCTCGTGCGTGATCATCACGATGGTCGCGCCGCTGTCGGACAGCTCCTGGAACAGCTCCATGATCTGCTCGCCCGAGGCCGTGTCGAGCGCGCCCGTGGGCTCGTCCGCCAGAAGCAGGCTGGGCTTCATGACCATGGCTCGTGCGATGGCCACGCGCTGCTTTTGTCCGCCCGAGAGCTGCGTGGGAAGAAAGTCGACGCGGTCGCCCAGGCCAACGTGCTCAAGCGCCTCGCGCGCGCGGTCGATGCGCTCGGAGCGGGGCACGCCGCCATACAGCATGGGCAGCGCGACGTTCTCCTGCGCAGTCTCGCGCGGCAACAGGTTGAAGTTCTGGAAGACAAAGCCGATCGTGCGGTTGCGCAGGCGCGACAGCCCCTCGTCGTCCAGCTGCGACACGTCGGTGCCGCTCAGCAGGTAGGTGCCGGAGGTTGCCACGTCCAGGCATCCCACGATGTTCATGAGCGTGGACTTGCCCGATCCCGAGGGACCCATGATGGCGAGATACTCGCCCTGCTCCACCTGCAGGTCTATGTCGTGGAGAATGGGGACGGCCAGCGCGCCCTCGCCGTAGCTCTTGTTGATGCCACGAAGGCTGACCACCGGGCAGTTGTCTGAGGAGGCCTGGCTCGCCGGTGCGGTCACTGGCTGGGTGACCTCCTCCATGACGCGTGCGTGGCGACCGTGCCTGGGTGCCGATGACGGGGTAAGGAGCTCCATCGCTATGCACCCTCTCCGCCATCTGCAGCCTCGGCCTCGCCCTCAAGTGCTGACTCGGCGACTGCAGTGTCGCCGGCCTCAGCGCCCTCGCTCATCTCGAGCTCCATGTCCAGGTCCTCGGCGTCGTCGGGCATGACCTCGCCGCCGTCGAGCATCTCCTCGCCCTCGTCGGGGATGACGAGCTCGGTCGTCGTGCTGGCGCCCTTGCGGCAGCTCTCGTCCGGCCATGCGATGTAGTCGGTGTTCTCGAGGCCCTGGACGATCTGCACCAAGCCGAGGTTCTCGTCAGTCTCGCCCAGCATGACGCTGCGCTGCTCGAGGCTTCCGCCCTCCTTGCTGGTGGCCCACACGTACGCGGCCCCGTTGTCGTGGATGATCCAGCCCTCGTCGAGCCAGATGCCCTCCTTGGCCGTGTCCTGGCCGAAGTCCATCTCGACGGTCACGTGCTGGCCCAGCATGAGGCCGTCGGACTCGTCGAGCGAGATATAGAAGTTGTAGTTGGACGCCGTCGTGTCGCCCATATCGCCCATGTCGCCCATGCCCTCGTCGCCATCCTGCGTAGGCTGGCTCTCGACCGAGGAGATCGTCCCGTGCCATGAGATGTTGTCGTCGACGCGGGAGCGCACGATGACGGGAGTGCCCGTGGACACCTCGTAGATGTTCTGCTCGCTCACCTTGCAGCGGATGCGCAGGTTGCCATCGGCCAGGATGGTCATGAAGGTCGTCGACTCGCCAGCCCCCGCCAGTGCCTCAAGGCTGCTGGCGTCCTCGCCCTCGCCCGAGGGCACGTCCGCGTTGCCCCCACCGATCATGCTCGTGTTGATGGTCTGTATGGTGCCGTCGATGGGCGCCGTCGCCTTTGGGTCGGTGACGGCCTCCCTGAGCTTCTTGAGCTCGGTCTCCTTGAGCTTGAGGTCGTACTTTGCCTGGGCGATCGCCGCCTGGAGCTCCTGGATCTCCGCCGAGATGGCCAGGGGGTCATCGGAGGAGGAGCGGGCCTTCTCGAGCTCGCCGATCTGCCCGGTATCGTTCTCGATGGTGGTGTTGAGCTGCTCGATCTCGAGCTCGGCCTGCTGCACCTTGATCTCGCTGAGCGAGTTGTCGTACTCGAAGAGCGGGTCGCCCTTCTTGACGTGATCGCCCTTGTTGACGTAGACCTGCTTGATCGTCTCGCCGCTTGAGAGATCGATCTTCTCGACCTTCTGCGCCTCGGTCACGCCAGCATAGCGGTTTGTGGTCGCGCCACCAGCCGCGTTGACGTTGCTCACCTTCTGCACGTACACGGCATCGCCACCGTCACCGCCACCAAGCGCCCTCAGCCCGAAGAAGACGGCGCACGCCACCGCCAAGAGCGCGACGGCCGTCCCGATGACAGCCTTACGGTGTTGGGAAAGCAGCTCTTTAACACGCATTTTGACTCCATGCCCTCAGTTGCCGGTCAACCGTTAAGGTTAGCCCTCTGCAGGCGAAGTGTCACGCCCATTTTTGGATGGGAGCATGAGATAGACTGGCTGTCGACGTGGCTGGAGACGGACGGCTACTCCGGTGTGCCCCGCGTGTCCCTGATGGCCTTGTCGTCCATGCCAAGGCCGGTCTCCTCCTCGGGCAGGAAGATGGGGGCCATGATGGTGGTGTAGAGCGCAAGCCAGGCGGCGGACAGGCAGAATCCGGCGATGACGTCGGAGGCGTAGTGCACGCCCAGGTAGATGCGGCTGATGCCGATGAGTATGATGACCAGGCCAAAGCCGGTCACGCTCACGCGGCGGACAAAGGCGTCGCGCTCGTAGTGCCAGGCCATCCAGGCAAGCAGGCCGTAGAAGCCCATGGCAACCATGGAGTGGCCCGAGGGAAAGCTGTAGCCGCTCTCCGCGATGAGGCGGAAGCCCTCCGGGCGCGGCCGCTGCACGATGAACTTGAACACCTGGTTGACGAGCACCACGCCCACCAGGTTGAGCGCCGCAAACAGGCCCGGGCGGCGCCCCGGCGCAAAGGCCTGCACCGCAAGCAGCATGGCCAGCAGCACCACCGGCAGGGCGAGCTCGGATATGGACTGCATGATGGGCGTCAGCCAGGCGCGGCGCATGCGCACCACAAAGATGCGGTAGGCGTAGTAGTCCAGACGGAGAAGGTCGCCTGCGAGCATGTTCTGCAGGACGCCCATAAACAGGACCACCGCAATGACAAAGAGCACAACCCGCTTGTTGCTGCGCAGGTTGCGCCAGATGTCATGAGGCGCCTGCTCCATCGTCTGGAGCAGGCGCCCATCGCGTGTATGACGTGGTTTGGCCACGCTTAGATGTGAGCCTCGAGCTCGGCCACCAGGGTGGCCTTGGGCACGCTGCCGACCATGGTGTGCACGGCCTCGCCGCCCTTGAAGAGGATGAGCGTGGGGATGGACATGATGCCAAAGCGCTGGGCAAGGGCGCCCTCGTCGTCGACATTGCACTTGTACACGGTCAGGCGGTCAGCCATCTCCTCGCCGACCTGCTCGACGATGGGGCCCAGTGCGCGGCAGGGGCCACACCAAGAGGCCCAGAAGTCCACGAGGACGGGCTTGTCGGAAGCGGCAACGATAGCGTCGAAGTCTGCAGTGGTGATCTCGTTGGCCATGATGGTCTCCTTGTTGTCTACGCCATGGGGCGTTCTTCTTCACTTAGCTTAGCTTATACCCAACACGGGCGAAAATCATCACGTGGCCGAATGGTTTGCCAACAAACAATCAATCGAGCAGCATGAACGTGCGGCGGGGCGAGGGATGGGCGGCGCCAGCGCCACCAACTGCTATTCTGGTGGGGTCAATCGGCAGGGGGAGACCATGGGACCAAGCAGAGAAGAGCGTCACGACAGCTACGTGGCAAAGGCGCGGGCCGAGCTGGAGAGCCTCGGCGAGCGCGGGGTACTGATGGCAGGCAATGCGTTCTCCTCGGTGCTGCTGATCAAGGGCGAGCCCACAACCGAGGAGCGCGCCGGCGGGACGCCGTTTGCGGGCGAGGACGGTGCAGCGCTCAGGGCCGCGCTGCAGGCGTTGGGGTATGCCCCCGAGGACTGGTCGGGGCTTGCCGCGTGGGACGAGACGGGCGCCAGCCTGGACGCTCCCCTGCTGCGAGAGGCCATCTGCGCGCTTGACCCGGCAACCTGCGTGGTGTGCGACGCAGCCGCGGCAAACCTGGTGCGCGAGGCCTTCGCCGACGACCTCGCCTCGCTGGAGAGCTTTGACGAAGCCATGCTCGTGGACGGCGTGCTGGCGCAGGTGGCGTGCATGCGCATGATGAGCCTGGGCGGGTTTGCGGCGTCGCTTGCCGACAAGCACCAGAAGCAGGTGATGTGGCGTCGCCTCAAGCAGCTTCCGCCGCTGGGCGAGCCGTACTAGACCCACATCGCAGCCAGAGCGGCGCCTAGCGCCTCTTGCCCAGCTCGATGATGCGGACCTCGCTCACGTGGCCGTTCTCCGCAATGATGCGGCCGATGGTGGGGCCCTTGGCCGTGCGCGGGAAGGTGGGGCTGCCTGGGTTCATGACCAGCGTGCGGGTTTTGGGGTCGCGCTCCACAAAGGGGCGGTGCGTGTGGCCGCAGATGGCGATGTCGCAGGTCTGGAGGTCGAGACGCTCCTCGTAGTGGCAGATCTGCCAGCGCAGCCCTGCCGAGAAGAACTGGGTCACGCGCTTGACCGAGGGGCCGTAGTCCACGCCCCAGTCGTTGTTGCCCAGGCATGCGCGCACCGGCGCGATCCGCTCGAGCGTCCTGAAGTCGGAGTCGGAGCAGATGTCACCGGCATGCACGATGTAGTCCGCGCCACGCACGGCCTCCAGCAGCTCGTCAGAGAGGTGGCCGTGGGTGTCGGAGATGATGTCAAACCGCATGTCTTGAGCCTAGCTACAGGCCGAGCGCGCGCTTGAGGGCCACTACGCGACGACGCGACACCGGGATCTTCTTCTCGTCGATGCCCTTGAGGCCCAGCTGCAGGATGCCGCTGGAGATGGTGTCCACCGACTCGACGTTGTCCAGGTTGACGATGTAGCCACGGTGCACGCGGAAGAAGTTGTGCGGGGCGAGCTTCTGCTCGAGCTTGGCCAGGCTGATCGTGGAGAGGTAGCGATCGCCCTCGGTGTAGATGCAGGAGTAGTCGTCCTTGGCCTCGATGTAGCGGATCTGGTCGATGGGGACGAGCACCTTGCGGCCGCCCTTCTCCACCGGGATGCGCTCCACGCCGGAGTGCGACGACGGCGCGGGCTTGACGCGGGCCTCCACCTTGTCCAGCGCGCGGGCGAGACGGCTCGTCTCCACGGGCTTGAGCAGGTAGTCGACGGCATCGACGCTGAAGGCCTCGACGGCGTACTCGCTATAGGCGGTCACGAACACCACCGCGGGAGGGTTCTTGAGCTTGTGCAGGGCCTCGGCAAGCTGCATGCCGCTCGTCTTGGGCATGGAGATGTCCATGAACAGCACGTCGGTGCGCTCGTCGGTGCCCTCCTTGCTGCGCACGAGCTTCTCCACGGCCTCGCGCGCATTGGCGGCCTCGGAGATGTAGTTGATCCGGCCGGTCTCCTCCAGCAGGAACCTCAACTCGGAGCGGGCAGGAGCCTCGTCGTCCACAATCAGCGCGTTGAGCATCTTCCACCACTTTCTAAAAACCGTGTACCGGGGCTGCCAGTAACCATAATCTGCATCGTAACTTGCTTATTTTACTCTTGCTCGTCCCATTCGTCAGGCGAGGAGAGCTCCCTTGTTGGCGCCACGCCAACAAGTCTTAATGTAACCGATGTTCCCGCACCCACCTTTGACATGACCTCGATGCCCGAACCCTTGCCGTAGAAGAGCTCGATGCGGTCGGCCACGTTGCGCAGGGCGATGCCCGTACCCTTGCTGCCGCCCTGCGGCTGCGCCGCGGTGTCCATGCTGAGCAGGCGCTCGGCCACCTCCTCGTCCATGCCGACGCCGTCGTCCGCCACCGCAACCAGCACGTCCCTGCCGTCGGTTGCCACCTGCACGTCGATGTGCAGCGGCCCCTCGTCGCGCATGGCGTGGCGCACGGAGTTCTCCACCAGCGGCTGCACGATAAAGGCGGGCACCTTGATGTCGCCGCAGCCCGGCTCGACGTCCTCGGTGAGCACGATGCGGTCGTCTCCAAAGCGGGCGCGCTCGATGGTCAGGTAGCGGCGCGTCTGCTCGAGCTCGTCGGCCAGGGTGATGGGAGCCTCCGTGCCCTCAAGCGTGCGACGGTAGAAGACCGCAAACTCGCGCAGCAGGTCGCGGGCGCGGGTCGGGTCGGTGCGCGTGAACGCAGCGATGGTGTTGAGCGTGTTGAACAGGAAGTGCGGGTTGATCTGCGCCTGCAGGGCCTTGACCTCGGCGCGCGCGGTGAGCTCGGCCTGGCGGTCAAGCTCGTAGACGGACAGCTGCGACGAGAGCAGCTCCGCAAAGCCGCGTGCGATGGCCATCTGCGTGCGGTTGATCTCGCTGCCGCTGCGGTAGTAGAGCTTGAGCGTGCCCACGGCGCGCTCGTGCACGTAGAGCGGCACAATGATGCCCACGGGGTACGCACGCGCAGCCTCGGTGACGATGGCGCTGAACATGCCACCCGTGCGCCGCCAGTGCTTCTCATTGAGGCGCGAGAAGGTCTGGATGCGACCGCTCTCCAGGACCGCGTTGGTGGGGTCGCCGTTGGAAATCCCCTCCTCGCTGCCGTAGGCGCCCTCTCCCACGTAGGCGAGGGTCTTCTCCGTGTCCGTCATGGATATGGCCGAGGCCTCGGTCTCGGGCAGCAGCAGCTGGCACACGGCATGGCAGCCCTCGGGCGTGAGGCCGCCGCGCATGTGGTACTGGGTGGCAGATGCCACGCGCAGCGTGCGCTCGGTTGCCTGGGAGCGCTGGTCGTCGGATGCGAGCAGGCTCGAGCTGGCCATGGTGATGACGGTTGCCAGGCCCACGCCCGCAAGCACCACCGCAAGGAGGTTCCCCCTGATGAGACCCAGCGAGAGGAACCCGAGCATCGCGATGGTGACGATGCTCAGAAACAGGTGGAACCCGTCTGGCAGAAACCGGGAGCGATCGGCACGCATCAGTCAGTACCTCCAGCCATGGGCAGGGCGTCGTCCAAGCTGCCTATGGCGGCGCGTGTGGTGGTCTGGCTCGCCGGCTGGGGCGAGCCCATCTTTTTGAGCGTATGCGCAAGGGCGCGGTCGTTCCAGAGCGAGGCCATGATGCGCGGCCAGTAGGTCTGGAAGGCAAAGTAGTCGCGCGCCACGGAGGTGGCCCAGCGCTCGGCCTCGGCGCGCCCGTGGAAGAGTATCTCCAGGTACGCGCGGCGCTCGGGACCGGCGATCGCGCGTGCGATGGTGGTTCGCAGGATGCGCGCCTTGAGGATGCGGCCGTCGATCCAGGCGGCGGGATAGGGCCGCAGCGACTCCGGCGTCACGTGGCGCAGGCTGATGATCTCGCGCGAGGCGGCCAGCTTCTTGACCTCGTAGTTCCAGCGGTAGAGGTTCTGCAGGTAGCGGGCCGCATGGCTGGGCACCTCGGGCGGGAGGTGCTTGACGCACCACTGGTTGTCAAACCACACGTCAAAGCCGTACATGCGCAGGTTGATCAGGTAGTCGAGGTCTTCTCCGCGCGTGATCAGCGGGTCGAAGGCCACGCTGCAGAAGGCCTCAGCGCCCACGGCAAAGCAGCCGCCGCAGACGTAGTTGGACCTCGAGATGCGCGTGCCCGAGAGGGCGGCCTGCATCCACTCGTTGAACTCCTCGCGCTTTGACCACCAGCGGTCGTACCAGCGCGGCTTGTTTGTGTTGGCGTAGGGCGAGCCCTCGCGGTTGATGTAGTAGCCGCTCTTTGCCTGGATGGGCAGGCCCTGGCGCGTCTCCAGGCCGATGCCGTAGACCGCGTCGATGAGGAAGTTCTCGTCGAGCGCCACCTCGTCGTCATCGAGAAAGACCACCACGTCGTGGCCAAGGGCCGCAGCGACCGCCAGCCCCATGTTGCGGATGGCCCCGTAGCCGCGCAGCGAGCAGGGCTCGCCGTCGAGACCGGGCGCCACGTGCTCGATGGCGCGTATGACCTGCTGGGCCTCGCTGCGGCCGATGACCAGCGGATTGAGGTCCGGATGGGTGCGGCAGATGCTGTTGACGCGGGCGCGCGCGGACTCCGCGTAGGTGGGCGGCGCCACCACGAGCACGATCACCCGCAGCACACCGCGCACCTGCTCCAGCGACTGCAGGCAGGTCTCGAGCTCGGGAAGCGGTTTTGAGATGGGCGTCGAGTGGTCGTATATGCCGACATCGCCGACGGACACGAGGCCGTCGGTACGAGACCAGTACGAGGGTATGACGATGACGGGATTCACGTGGAGGCGTGCGCCTTTCACTCGAACTGCCAGCACACTGTCTCATTCTACCGCAGGTGGGAGGCGTGGGCGCAACTGAGTTGCATCCGTAGTACCATGTGCCTATCAGTCGACTTTCAGCCGATCTCAGCAAAGGAGTTAGTCATGGACATCATGCAGGTCGCTTCCCAGCTCGTCGGGTTCCTAGGCAACAACCCCCAGCTCATCCAGCAGTTCATCCAGCACCCGTACTCCACCACCGCACAGGCCACCGGCTCCACCGAGCAGCTCTCCCGCGAGGACATGAGCCAGGTCGTCACCGCCGCCGCGGCCCTCTCCAACAACCAGCAGCTCCCCGGCTCCGACATCGCCAACATCGCCTCCGCGTTGCTCGGCCAGAACAACAACAGCGTGCACGCCCTCACCAGCATGCTGTTTGGCGGCGGCAACACGGCGCAGCCCACGCAGATGGCCCAGCAGCAGACCACCTCTAACGGCACGCTCAACCTCGGCAGCCTCGTGAGCATGGCCCTTCTCGCCAACACGCTGATGAACGCCGCCAAGCCCCAGGCCCAGCAGACGCAGCAGGCCGCACAGGCCAGCAAGCCCTCCGTCAACCTGGCCGACGGCCTTGACATCGGCGAGATCGCCACGCTGGCCGGCCAGTTCCTGGGTGGCGGCTCCACCGCCGCCGCTGCCAAGCCCCAGGCAGTCCCGCAGACGCAGCAGCAGGCCGCAAACAGCATCGACTTTGGCACCATTGCCCAGCTGGCAAGCATGTTCCTCAAGAAGTAAGGCATCATCGGGTATAGCCTCGGCTCGCAAGAGCCGCCTTCTGACGCGCCCTCAGGATTTCGCACCTGGGGGCGTGCTTCGTTTGCGGCGGACGCGGAGCGCCCCGCGCGCGCTGCGCTAAGATAAGGGGAGGTCACGGCGAGGGGGCAGCCATGCAGGACGAGCTGGACAAGACACTGGCACACGAGGCGGACGAGCCGCGCGAGACCCCTGCGGACGAGCCTGGTACCGAGGCGACAGACGCCCAGGCCGCGATTGAGGCCGAGGACGTGCCCGAGGCCACGTCAGAGCCCGAAGCAACGTCAGAGCCCGAGGCTGAGGCCGATGATGCGCCCGGACCAGAAGCCGTTTCCGAACCCGAAGCCGAGCCCGAGCCAGAAGCCGCACCCGCACCCCTCTCGCGGCCAGACACTGCCGCCACGCAGCCCATGCCGCAGATGACCGCGCCTCTCCCCAACCCGACGCCGGCGCCGGATACAACCGCAGGCAAGCCCGCCGTCAGCGTCGAGGCCCCAAGCTTCCGAGATGTCGGCCACACCACGACCGCCTGGCTCAAGGGGCGTGCCCATGCCATTGGCGCTCTTCTCTTCACGCACCGCCTGGCCGCCATAGCCGTGACCCTCGCCTGCGTCGGCCTGGCGCTTGTCATCGCGCTCCTGGGCCTGCGCAGGTCGACCATGCCCACCGACGAGCAGATTCGCTCCGACGCCCTCGCCCATCTCGGGGCGCCCGAGCACACGATGGGCTCCTTCGACCTCGATGAGCCGCTCGTGCTCCAGACCGTCGACGTCGCGGGCAAGCACCCGAGCAAGAACCGCAACGACGGCTGCACGGTTGACGTGGTGGCCACCTTCTCCAACGCGGCCATGGAGACGCGCGCCGACGCGCAGCTGACCTACGTGCGCAAGGGCGACGGCTGGAGCTGCTCCGCCGCCACCGTCGGCTCCGCCTCGCACAGGGCCAAGGCCGCCATCGACCAGCGGCTGATCCTCGATAACCTCGACGAGCTGCTGCGGGCCGCAGATCCGGGCGACGATGGGCGCAGCAGCCTTGCCACCCTCTATCGCACGGCAACCGCCGAGGTCTCTGACGCCTACTTTGACGAGGAGTCCCAGACCTGCGAGTACGCCTTGCACCTTACCAGCAGCGGGACCTTTGTCGCCTACGAGTGCGAGCTTGTGGCGAGCTTCCGCTTTGCCGAGGCAAGCGGCGCCTGGGAGCTCTCAAACGCCACCGCCAGCCGCGGCGCCAAGGACCTGGGCTTCTCGCCGCTTGTGGGCACCTGGAAGGGCACCTTTGTCCGGCAGAATGCCGAGGACGGTCGCTGCCTGGCATCGCGCGACGTCGGGCTGGTGGTCGAGGTAACCAAGGCGACCATGACCGAGGACGGCGGCGCAGCCATAGAGGGCAAGCTGACCGGCGTGGCTCACATGCATGCGGTGATTGACGCCGACGCGGACGCCAGCGAGGGCGACCAGCAGCTTGACTCCGTGCCCTTTGCGGGTACCAGCTCCGGCGAGGGGCTCGTGTTTACCTGCACGACGCAGGACATCGCGGGCGGCACCGTCACGCTCACGCTGACCTTTGGCACCCCCGAGGCGCCGGACGCCGCGAGTGCGGCCCTGGTGAGCACCTACACCTACGACTCGACGCTGCTGTACATCATCCCCTACCAGCGCACGGACCACGTCACCGACGTCTTCACGCTGGAGAAGCAGTAGCCGGGCAGGCCGACGGCGCGATTCTCGCTAGTCGAGCCACTCGCCCATCAGCAGGCCCATCACGCTGGCCATCATGAGGCCGCGCGTCCAGCCGCTGGAGTCTCCCAGGCAGTGCAGGTGCGCCATGCTGGTGGCAAAGCGCTCGTCCATGCGCACGCGGTTGCTGTAGAACTTGAGCTCAGGCGCGTAGAGCAATGTCTCGCCCGACGCGAACCCGGGGACCACCTGGTCGACGGCCTTGATGAACTCCACGATGTCGGTCATCGCGCGGTACGGCAGCGCGCTGGTGATGTCGCCCGGCTCCGCGTCGGGCAGCGTGGGCACCACGTTGGAGCGCGAGAGCTCCTCGGGCCACGTGCGCTTGCCGTCGAGGATGTCGCCGAAGCGCTGGACCAGGATGTGACCCGCGCCGAGCATGTTGACCAGCGATCCGACGCGCTTGGAGTACTCGATGGGCCGGTCAAACGGCTCGCGGAAGTGCTGCGTGCAGAGGACGGCCAGGTTGGTGTTGTCGCTCTTGCGGTCCTTGTAACTGTGGCCGTTGACCACGGCGAGGCCGTTGTCGTAGTTCTCCTGGCTCACGAAGCCACCAGGGTTCTGGCAGAACGTGCGCACCTTGTCGCGGAAGGGGTTGGGGTAGCCCACCAGCTTGCTCTCGTAGAGCACGTTGTTGACCTCCTCCATCACCTCGTTGCGCACCTCCACACGCACGCCCATGTCCATGGGGCCGGGCTCGTGCGCGATGCCATGGGCCTCGCAGACGTCCGCGAGCCAACTGGCGCCGCGCCTGCCCGTGGCGACCACGGTCTCCTTGGCGCGGACCTGCTGCGCGGTGCCGCCGCGCGTGGGCCTCACGCTTGCGCCCGTGCAGGCCTGGCGGGTGCCGCCGCCCTCGACGAGCAGGTCGACACACTCGTGCTCAAAGAGGATCTGTACGCCGGCCTCCAACAGGTGCTGCTGGATGCGCCCGTAGATCTGCTGCGCGCGCTCCGTGCCGAGGTGGCGGATGGGGCAGTCAACCAGCTTGAGGCCCGCCTTGATGGCGCGACGGCGGATCTCGGCAACCTCACTGGGATGTCCGAGGCCCTCCACGCGCGGGTCGGCACCAAAGCGCAGGTAGATGCTGTCGCAGCGCTCGATCGTCCTTTGCGCGAGCTCTGCGCCGATAAGCTCGGGGAGGTCGCCGCCGACCTCGTGCGAGAGCGAGAGCTTGCCGTCGGAGAACGCCCCGGCACCGCTGAAGCCCGTGGTGATGCGGCACGGCTGGCAGCCCACGCAATAGCCCGTGCGCTCCTTGGGGCAGCTGCGCCGCTCGATGGGCAGGCCCTTCTCCACCATGGTGATGTGGCGTCCGTCGCCGCGCTCGAGCAGCTGGAGCGCGCAGAAGATGCCCGCAGGGCCAGCCCCGATGATGAGGACGTCAGTGGTAGAGGGTATGCTCGTGTTGCTCATTGGTCCTCCAAGTGTTGCCGGCGCGGGACAGGGGACGTGCCTGGTGTCCCACTCTTGTGGGACAGGGGGCGGGTGGGACAGGGTGGGACAGGGGACGTGCCTGGTGTCCCACTCGGGACCATAAAACATGCGCCTGCTTTCAGCTTTACAGTCGAGTGGGACACCAGGCACGTCCCCTGTCCCACCCTGTCCCACACCGCGCCGCTGCTTCTCCGGTTGGTTTTGCGCTCCCATTGTAAGCTAGGGCGCCATAAGGGGAACAAGGGTAGTATTGACCGAAGGCAATCGCGCGGCAGCCGTGCCGCTTATCGAGGAGGATCCATGTCCATTGAAAAGCCCCTGCCCCTGATGGTGGGCAACAAGGCGTACTACTCGCTGACCTCGTACGACCCAGTGGAGATCACCGTCGACGTGCCCCACACGCTCGACGAGGACGTCGACTACGTGCTGAGCATGACCCTGCAGGAGATGGGCGGCTCCATGGCCAGCCTCTCCGACCCAGCGTGGGTGGCCGAGAAGTTTGAGGGCCTCAGCGCCGAGAACGAGGTGCGCGAAGCCATGCGCCGCGAGCTCGACATGATGAACGTGCAGATGGCCGAGCAGCAGAAGCTCGGCCGCTGCATCGAGGTGCTCGCCAGCCGTCTGGCGCAGTCCATCCCGCCGCAGTTTCTGGCGCGTGCGCGCGAGGAGGTGCAGATGCGCTTCACGCAGCAGCTGCAGAGCGACGGCATGACGCCCGGGCAGTTCATGCAGCGCACGCATACCACGGCGGCCCAGCTCGAGGCGATGTTCGACCGCCAGGCGCAGCAGATGATGGAGGGCGACGCAGCGCTTGCCGCCTACGCCCACGAGAAGAAGCTCAAGGTGGACGAGCAGGAGTACGCCCGCCTGCTGGGCATGGACCCCGAGGAGATGCAGAAGGTCATCGAGCAGACGCGCGCAGCCGGGCAGTCCGACGAGCTGCACGAGGCGGCGCTCATGGCCAAGGCGGCGCAGATCGTGGTGGCCGAGTGCTCTTGCTCGTATCGTCACGAGACCCCGGAGCAGGCAAAGGCCCGCGTGGCGCAGTATCACCAGATGGAGCAGATGTTTGCCGGCGCCGGCGAGGACGACGAGCCCGAGCCGCCCGTGAGCGAGAACAGCGGCTTCAAGCTGGTCTAGTGACATAGCCGACCGTACGGCACTTCTGAGTACGAAAGAGGGGTCGTCCATCCGGACGACCCCTCTTGACCAACCTATGGTTGCCGTACGTTACTCGACGGCGTCCTCGGCAGGAGCAGCCTCGGCCTTGGCGGCAAACTCGGCAGCGCGCTTGGCCTTGGCAGCAGCCTTGGCCTCGGCCTTAGCCTTGCGCTCGGCCTCGAGCTGGGCAGCGCGAGCGGCCTTGGCGGCCTTGGCCTTGTTGGCAGCCTCGAGCCGGGCGGCAGCGGCGGCACCGAACTTGTCGGAGAAGCGCTGGACGCGACCACCGGTGTCGACGAGCTTCTGGGTGCCGGTGTAGAACGGGTGGCACTTGTCGCACAGGTCGACGACGATCTCGCTCTTGGTGGAGTGAGTCTTCCAGGTGTTGCCGCAGGTGCAGCGCACCGTGCACTCAACGTAATTAGGATGGATGCCTTGCTTCATTTCTGGTCTCCTTCGTTATGTCCTGGTTTCCGACCAGGACAAGGGTCGTATCCGTCTGCACGGGCGGCAGGATGCCCGCCACAGACAGTCAAGCTTTGGTAGTGTACCAAATCCTGCCACAATGCGCTATGGAGAGCCTGTGTTTGCAGGAGTTTTTTCGCCGTAGGCACGCACATGTGGCTCGCGCCTCGCGCGTGACGCATCAGCCACTGCGCTTCTGGCATAAAATGAACCCAGCAAACACCAGGCTTGGAGGACCCATGTTCTTGTCCGTCGACGTAGGCAACACCCAGACCACCATCGGCCTCTTTGAGGACGAGGGCAAGCTCGTGCGCCAGTGGCGCATGGCCACCGACCGCACCGACACCGCAGACCAGCTGCACGAGCGCCTGTACGGCTACTTCCAGATGTACGACCTCAGCCTGAACTCGGTCACCTATGCTGCCATCGCGAGCGTGGTGCCCATTCTTGCCCAGTCGTGGCAGCGCATGGTGCGCATGGGCCTGAGCATCGACCCGCTGATGATCGATGCCACCCGCGACTGCGGCATTGCCATCAACATGCCCGACCCGCGCCAAGTGGGCGCCGACCGCATTGCCAACGCGCTGGCCGCCATCACCACCTACGGCGCGCCGGTCATCGTGGTGGACTTTGGCACCGCAACCAACATCGACGTCGTCGACCACACGGGTGCCTTCCGCGGTGGTGCCATCATGCCGGGACTCCTGCTGTCGGCAAACTCGCTGTTCTCGCGCGCGGCCAAGCTCTCGAGCGTGCCGCTGGTCATGCCGCCCCACGCCCTGGGCGACTCGACGGAGACCGCCGTACAGTCGGGCATCGTCATTGGTGCCGCCACGCAGATCGAGGGGCTTGTCGAGCGCATCCAGCGCGAGCTAGCCGCGGAGGGCGAGAACATCCCGCGCGCCACGGTGGTCGGAACCGGCGGCTACTCGGAGACCATTGCCGAGGCGACAGACATCTTTGATGCGCTTGATGCCGACATAACCATCCGCGGCATCTATCAGATATGGGCTCATGCGGTGGAGAAGCACAACGCGCGAGCGCAATAGGGCGTAAAACGGGCATCGATTGCCGCCCGTTTGCTGCCAGGCGCATGGTTTATGCATCTTGAGCTGTGCCCGACTGGCAACTTGCACTAATTTGCGCAAATTAGGCCCCTAGTGAGCGCCGGGCGCTTTCGCCAAGCTCACTAGGGGCCTATCTTGCAAAATTTTGTGCAAGTTGCCAGTCGGGCACAGGGTATGTATGCAGATCGGCTGCAAAGATATGCCCACCGCGTGGGTGGGCTGCATTTTTTAGCAGTTTTGAGGCCCCAGGCGACCTACGCGGGGCGGACGCCGGCCTGCTCGGGCGAGAACTCCACCTCTTGGCCGCCCGCGGTGACGATCGTCGCGCGTCCCCAGATGTCCACGCCCGCAAAGGTACCCTCCGCCATCACGTTGCCGTTGGGATACACCGCCTGGGCGGGATGCCCCAGCAACGGGACGAGGTCAAAGTACTCGGAAAGCACCGGCGCCAGCGGGCCAGCCACTCCCCCACCTGCGGCAATGGCCTGCTCCCAAGACGTGACACGCGCCTGCACGCCAGCCTCGATGGCCGCGGCCAGCTCGTCGTCCGCACGGTCGCGCAAAAGCCCGATCTGCTGCCCGGCGACCACGGTGCACGTGCCAAACATGCCCTTGTCATAGCCCGCATGCATCCTAAGCGTGGCAATCTGCCTAAAGGTGCGCGTGTCGACCACGTCCTGCGGCCAGCCAATGCCGGCAAAGCCGACGCCGGCCTCGCGCAGCCCCTCGGCCACGCCCATCGCACACACGTATCCCAGCGCATGGAAGGCACCCATCGGCACCTGCGGACGCACCGTCACCTCGGCAAGGACGTCCCCGGCAGACCTTACTCCCACTCCAAGACCCCCAGCTCGTCGGTAACGCGGCCAACGCGCTGCTCGACCGGCAGCACCTCGACGCCGCCGTGCGAGAAGAAGCGCACGGGGTCGTGCATGAGGTCCTCCATCGGGAGCAGCACAAAGTCGCGCTCTCCCAGGCGCGGGTGCGGCAGCGTGAGCTTGGGGCCGGCGTGGCGCTCGTCCTCGACCCAGAGCAGGTCGCAGTCGATGGTGCGCGGGCCGTGACCCTCCTCGCCGGGCTTGCGCACGCGGTCGAGCTTGTCCTCGACCTCGAGCAGCTTGTCCATCAGCACCAGCGGGTGCAGCTCGGTGCGGATCTCGGCCACGGCGTCGGCAACCGGGGTCGCAATACCGTATGCGGGCTCGGTCTCGTAGGCATGGCTCACGTTGACCACGCAGGTCAGGGGAATCTCGTTGATCAGCTTGCAGGCGCGGCTCAGGTAGCCCATGCGGTCGCCCACGTTGGAGCCCAGCGCGATAAAGCCCTGGCGCGGGTCCTTTTTGGCCACGGCCCAATAGGCGTTGATGGCGTCGGCGGCAGCGGCCACATTGTGCACGCGCAGCACGCGGGCGCCCGCCTCGATAGCCGCGATGGCCAGGCCTGTCGTGGCGGCGTCGCGATCGAGCACGTCCTGCTCACCGGTGATAGCGCCCACAAAGCGTTTGCGCGAAACGGCCTGCATAAGCACGTAACCCATGGAGTCAAGCTTGCGCATGGCGCGCTGGATGACCACGTCCTCGTCGGTGGTCTTGTTGAAGCCCGGACCCGGGTCGACGCAGATGCGGTCGTGGGCCACGCCTGCGCGCTGCAGGGTGCGCGCCTGGTCGCCCAGGAAGCCCATGATGGAGCGCATGATGGGCGCCTCCTCGGGCAAGGTGAAGCGGTTGCGCGTGGCGGGCAGCTGGCGCGGCTCGGCAGCGCGGCGGCGCGGGTTGACTGACTCGAGCACCACGGACTTGCGGCTCTCGTTGCCACGGAACTCGTTGTCGCACATGATGACGCAGCCGCACTCGGTCTCGGAGACCACGCGCACCATGTTGGGATCGGTAAAGCCACTGACGTCGTTTACGATGGATGCGCCCAGCTCCAGACAGATGCTCGCGACCTCCGCATGGCGCGTGTCAACGCTCACGATGGCACCAGCCTCGGCGAGGGCACGGACCACCGGAATGATGCGCTCGGCCTCGTCGTCGGGGTCGACCGGCGTGTGGCCGGGACGGGTGGACTCGCCGCCCACGTCGATGATGTCGGCGCCCTCGTCGAGCATCTGCAGGCCACGAGCGATGGCAGCATCCACATCGAGGTTCTCGCCGCCATCGGAGAAGGAGTCCGGGGTCACGTTGAGAATGCCCATGATCCGCGGGCGGGAGAGCGAGAGCTCGTACGCGCCGCAGCGCCAGGTTGAATAGTCCGATCTGAGCATGGATCTGGTCCCTTTCGTGTTTCGTCTCATCTGCGACAGTGGTATCGAGATACAGATGCAACTATTGTAGCCAGATTTGGTATCGGACAAAGCTGAAACGCATTACGGCACGTAATAAGCGCAGCAAGAGGTGCGTATGCGGGCTTAGCGGGTGGCCTGCACATTGAAATCGCGAGCTAGACCTATGAGAAAGGCGCCCCGGATGTCCGGGGCGCCTTCGTGGTACTTGGATGTCGCGCGGAGCTACTTGCGCTTGCGGCGCTGCAGGACCGTGCCCGCGGTCAGGGCTGCCGCGCCGAAGACGGTCAGGGCTGCCATGGCGCCGGTCGGGGTGTCGTCGCCGGTCTGCGGGATGACGATCTTCTTCTTGGGCGGGTTCGGCTTGGGCGGGGTCTGATCGCTGCCGGTCGGGACCTCCACGTCGTCCTCGTCCTTGAGCGGCTCGTCGGGGTCGTACGGGTTCTCGACCTCGGCGGTGACCACGTTGAGGACGCTACCGGCCTTGACGTCATCCTTCGTCACCTTGTAGGAGGTGGTGAAGTCCTTGGAGGCGCCGGCGGCCAGCTTCTTGACGACCCAGTGATCGCCAGTGAGCTCGTCGTCAACCTTGACGTCGGCAAGGTCGCACTCGCCCGTGTTGGTCACGACGATCATGTACTTGACCGTCTCGCCCTCCTTGTAGTAGCTGCCGTTGGCGGGCTTGGAGGTGACCGTCTTGGTGACCTTGAGGCCAACCTCGGGGACGTACGGGTTGTCGAAGACGATGCTGTCGACGTCCGCGCCATCAGCGCTGATGGTCGGCGTTGCCACGAGCTTGCCGCCCTCGTCGACAACCTCAACCGTGACGGTGTAGACGGTGCCGTCGTAGATGTAGTCGTCGCTGTCGCCAGGAACCTCGGTCACGGTGTAGTAGTAGGTGCCAGCCTCGGTGTACTTGATCTCGTCGAAGCTTGCGGTGCCCTCGCCCGTGACGGACGTGGTCATCTCGGCGTCGCCGGTCATCTCGAAGGTGAAGGTAGCATCCTTCTTCGGATCCACAGGACCGGAGATGACCTTCTCGACGTCAAGCACCAGGGAGGTGGGCTCGGCCTCGTAGATGTTGGTGATCACAAGTTCGCCGTCCTCGTTGGCATCGGCATACTTGATCTCTGCCTTGAGCTGGCCGTCGCCCGGGTCGGTAACCTTAATGGTCACGGCGTGGGCCTCTGTGTCGTAGGTGTAGCCGTTGGTCTTGCCCTCGGCCTCCTGGACGGTGTAGTTGTAGGTGCCAACCTTGTCGAACGTGATCGCGTCGAAGACCACGGGGCCGCCGTTCTCGATCTCCTTCGTCTGGACCTCGCCCGGCGCGCCGGCACTCGGGGTCAGCTTGAAGGTGAAGGTCTCGTCGGGGACGCTGTTGGACAGGTCCTCGATCACCTTACGCAGCTGAGGCGCGGCCGTGGCGTCCTTGGGATCGTAGGTGTTCTTGACCGTCAGGCTCGTCTGGTCCTCGCCGTAGGCAACTACCGCCTCAAGCTTGCCGCCGTTGTCCGTAACGGTCACGACAACCGGGTAGGTGGTCGTGTCGTTCTGCCAACCAAGGCCACCGCCCTTGGTCTCGGTGATGGTGTAGTTGTAGGTGCCGGCCTTCTCGTACTTAATCTCGCCGAAGGTCGCCGTGCCCTCGCCGGTCACGGACTTCTTCTCGCCGCCAGCCTCGGGCATGGGCGAGTCATCGGTGGTCGCCAGCGTGAACTCGAAGGTGGTCTCAGGCGCGCTGCCGGAGGTGTCTTCGATGCTCTTGGTGACCTCGATGGTCGACAGGGTCACGGGGTCGGCCTTGTACACGTTGGTGATGGTCACCTTCGTGGTGCTCTCACCATCGATGGTGGTCTCGCTCTCGAGCTTGGCCGTCTCGAAATTGTCGCTCACCTTGATGACGACCGGGTACTTCTTGGTGTCGTAATCCCATCCGTTGCCGTCGGTACCGGTTTCCTGAATCGTGTAGTTGTAGGTACCGGACTTCGTGAACGTGATGGGTGCGAAGTCCTTACCACCCTTGAGCTCTGTGGTCTCGATCTCGATAGTCTGGGGCTCGCCGGGAGCGCCATCAGCCGGGGTTAGCACGAAGGTGAAGATGCCGTTCTCAGCGCTGTTGGACTTGTCCTCGATGACCTTGTCGACGTGCAAGGTGACATCAATCGCCTCTTCCTTGAAAGAATTGTGAACGTCTACAGCAGTAGCATCGTTGCCGTACTCGACCTTTGCAGAGAGCTTGCCGGTGGTCGGGTCGTCTGTCACCTTGACGGTGACCTCGTACGTCTTCGTATCGTAGGTCCAGCCGGCGGCGCCGTCCGCGGTCTCGACGACCTGATACTTGTAATCGCCCTTCTCGGTGTAGGTGATCTCGTCGAGATTCACCGTGCCCGTGCCGTCCTTGGTTGTGATCTCGGCGGTGACGGTGTCCTTGCCCTCGGGCATGGGGGCGCCGTCGACCGGAGTCATCGTAAACTTGAACGTCTTGTCAGAGCCGGCAATGTAATCGTCGATGGTCTTGTTGACCGTGATGGATGCCTTCACCGGGGTCGGCGTGTAGGTGTTGGTGATTGTCTTGTCCTTCGGGCTGTAGCTAACGTCAGCAGTAAGCTTACCCTGCCCATCATCATTGACTACGACAGTGGCTTTAACATCTTCTGATTTCTCGACGTTGACAGGCAGAGGAGCCTTCTCGGTGATGGTGTACTCATAGGTCTTACCAGAGTCAGCTTCGGTGTACTTAATCGCATCGAAAGTAACGGTACCGTTCGCGGAGACGTCCTTCTCCTGAAGCATCTTGCCAGTTGAGTCAAGAAGCTGGAAGGTAAACGTCTCATCCTTCTGCCAGTCGCGACCAGTAAGCACCTTTGCAGCCTCGAGAGTCACGCTGCCCTCGGCCTTATAGGTGTTGGTGATGGTGTCGTTCTTGTCGTAGGTGATCTCGGTGGACAGTTTGCCTTCGCCGTCGTCGGTGACCTTGACGGTGGCGGTCACGTCGCCGGAGCCGGTCCAGCCGTCGCCGAAGCCGTCCTCGGAGATGGTGTAGGTGTAGGTCTTGCCCGCGTCGGCCTCGGTGTACTTGATGGCGCCGAAGGTCGCCTTGCGCCGCCCTCGCCGTCGAGCGTGAAGGTCAGCTTCTTGCCCGCGGGCCAGCCGGCGCCCTCGACGGCCTTGGTGACCTCGAGAACGGCCTCGCCCTTGGCCTCGTAGGTGTTGGTGATAGTGTCGTTGTTGGTGTAGTCAGCCTTCGCGGTGATGTTGCCCTCGCCGTCGTCAGTCAGCGTGACGGTCACGTTGATCTTGCCGGAGTTCGTCATGCCGCCCGGCATCTTGGTTGTCTCTTCGATGGTGTAGTTGAGGATGACCTCAGAGGCATAGTTGCCATTCTCGTCGACCATGTCCTCCTCGGTGTACTCAAGCGCGTCGAAGGACACCTTGGTGTTGGAGCTCACGGTCTTCTCGTCGAGGACGTTGCCATCGGCGTCCTTGAGGGTGAAGGTGTAGGACTCGCCTTCCTTCCAATCGCGGCCCTCGAGCTTCTTGATGGCCTCGAGCTCGACGGAACCCGTGGCATCGTACTTGTTGGTGATGGTGTTGTTGCCGTCCTGGTAGGAGACATCGGTGGCCAGCGTGCCGTCGCCCTTGTCAGTGATCTTGACGGTCACGGTCACGTCGCCGGACTTGGTGATGCCGCCAGGCAGGTTGCCGGTCTCGGAGACGGTGTAGGTGTAGGTCTTGTCGATGTCCGCCTGAGTATAGCTAATGGCCTGGAACTTCGCGACGGGGCTGTTCTCGCTGACCTCGACAGACTCGTTCACACCGTTCGGGCCGGTCAGCGTGAAGGTGAAGGTCTCGCCGTCGAGCCAGTCGCGGCCGGTGAGCTTCTTGGTGACCTCGATCTCGGCAGAGCCCTTGGCCTTGTAGGTGTTGGTGATGGTCGCGTCCTCGGGCGAGTAGGTGACGTCGGCCTTGAGCGTGCCGTTGCCGTTGTCGGTGACCTTGACGGTGGCGGTCACGTCGCCGGAGCCGGTCCAGCCGGTGCCAAACCCATTACCCTCGGAGATGGTGTAGGTGTAGGTCTTGCCAGCGTCGGCCGCGGTGTACTTGATGGCGCCGAAGGTCGCCTTTCCGGGAGCGGCCGCCCTCGCCGTCGAGCGTGAAGGTCAGCTTCTTGCCCGCGGGCCAGCCGGCGCCCTCGACGGCCTTGGTGACCTCGAGAACGGCCTCGCCCTTGGCGTCATACGTATTGGTAAAGGTAATGCCGTCCGTCGGAGTAACGGTTGCAGTCAGCTTACCGTCGCCGTTCTTGTCCTCGACCTTGATGGTGACGGTCTTGCCGGCAGCGTCCGCATCGTTAGTGACGCCAGCAACAGTACCCGTCTCCTTCACGGTATAGGTATAGGTTCCAGGCGCGGTAAACGTGAAGTCGCCGAAAGTAACCGTGTCATTGCTCTGGTTGACTGTACCGGTCATAGTCTCAGCCTCAGGCGCGTTGCCGTTGGCGGTCACATCGATCGTGTAGCTCCACTCGGAGGGGCCAGTCAGGCCGTCAGCCTTCTCGATGACCTTCTTGACGGGGAAGCTAGCCTTAACGGGCTCGGGAGTGTACTTATTGGTGTAAGTCACCTCATAAGACAGGTTGCCAGCTTTCTCAACCGTACCAGTTGACGTCTTCCCACCAGTAAAGGTCGAATCATTCTCGCCGGTATTCTCGGCCGTCACGAACTCGAAGCCAGATGCGTCACCCTCGGTGAACTCATAGGTGGAGCCAGAAGGCAGGTTGGTGAAGCGGAGGTTCTCGCCAGCCTTGAGCTTTACGCTGATTGCAGCATTGCTGTCAGCATAGTAATAACCAGTGTCGCCATCTTCGGCCGTCGCGCCAGAGACGCGGCTGGCGTCCTTAACGATATTCCCGTCCTTGTCCTGGATCGAGAACCACACAACATTGTCCCCGTTCGTGCTGTCGCTGGGGTCGGCCTTCGAGTTCTTAACCTTCAGGGTGAAGGGGAACAGGGCGTCAGCAGGGGCATTATCGCCAGTTACGACTTTCTTCAGATTGAGGTTGGAGCGACGCGTATTGGTTGCCGTGAGGTTGGTGACGGCATTGTCCACATAGTACGTGCCCTGGCCGATCGTATATTTGGTTGCACCGGCCGGGGCCTTATGGTCGGCATCCTCCTTCACGAGCATAGTCAGCTTGCCGTTCACAAGCATCGGATGCACTGTCGGCGCATCGAGCTCCCAGCGATACTGCGAGCCGTCAAGCTCTGCAAAGCTGAAGTCGTGGCCCTCGGCACCGGGGAGCGCCTCGCCGTTCTTGATGATGCCGATTGAGATATACGAATCGTCAGACCAGCTGTTGCCACTGTTCAGTGTAACAGTGCTGAACGCCTCGCCATCCATGTTGACGGTCATCTTGAGATCGCCGCTCGGAGGATTTGCGCCAACCCACTCCTTCTTGACGGTCAGCATCTCAGCGTCAGTCGCCACAGGATCAGGGTTAACGTACGGACTCTCCTGTTGCCCCTCCTCATCGCGAGTGTCGTCATAGGACAGCGTTGCGTTGGTGTTGGTGCGCAGTGAGTAAGCGCCGCCTCCGTTGTCAACGATGTACTTCTTAATCTCGGAATCAAGGCTGTCGTACGTGATGTCGCCGTTCTTGAGCTTGGCAATGGTGTCGTAGGTAGTCTGGCTGGGATACACGTCAAAGGTGACGGTGTACTTCACGCCGTTCTCGAGAATGCCGTTGGTACCCTCCTTGGAGAGGTCCCACTCGACCGCACCGTTCACAAGCTTAGCTTCTGGTGCGTCAGCCCAATCCTGGCCGGTTCCATACGAACCGCCAGAACGGGAGTACTTGAATGAAGATGTATCGACCTCGAGAAGATTGGCGATCTCTCCTGACGAGGTGGTCACACTGTTTGTGGTGCCGTCCTCAATCGAGGTGTTGCCGATACCGGACATCTCAATCTTTGCAAGGATTTCCGAGATGGCCTGATTGAGGGCCGCGGTGTCAGAGGCGTTGTAGTAATTGGTGTCCGAGTTGGAACCAGCATCGTCGGTCAGCTGCTCCATACGGTCAACGTTGCCGAAGGCACCAATCGTGAAGAAGTTGGCAGGGGTAACCTTGGTGGCAAGAGCCTTAGCGTCGTCAACAGCCGTCGTGTAACAACGCTGGATATTCGTGGCAGTCTCCCGGCCGCTACCCCACTGCTGATACTGGTTGCTCCAGTCATTCCAGCCGTTCTGCGAAGTGCGGAACGTGGGGTTGCCGTCGGATACGAAGACGACGAACGTCTGATCGTTATCATTGAAGTTCACGCCATTGGCGGTCTGCAACGCCGACTCCCAGTTAGTGCCACCGTCTCCAGCATTACCAAGACCATTGACCGTGCTGCGGAACGTGTTTGCATTCGCCGTAGGCTGCTGCGCGACACGGGACGACGTCGCGAAGCGCACGAGCGCCATCTCAACAGTATCAGGCTCGCTTGACGTGTTATAGGCGTATAGCGAGTTGGCCAAACTGTTGACAGCGTTCTTCGCAGCAGTCATGCGCTGCTGCGTCATCGAGCCTGACGTATCGAAGATCACGATGACGTTGACATTATTGGGCTTCTTCTCAGAGTCGCCGACCACGTCGAGGGACAGCGTGTACGTGCCGTCTTGATTGTTCCTCAGATTCTTCGTGTGCGGAGGTACATCACCGACAGCCGCAAACGCGACGCCGATGCTTCCCACAACCACGGCAAGTGCGGCGACCAGTGCCACCACCCATGCTCTCAGCTTCGATCTTCTACTCATTGCCAACCCCTTAGAACCATTACCTTGCGCGGACGATGCCTCACCTACGTGCCAAAAGCCCGAGGGAGGCGTCCCCGCCCGGGCATCAAAACCGAGTCGTTTGCGTTTTCGTGTTGTCACTGGGACGGGCTGCGTTTTGGTCTCGTTTCTGCCCATGACTACCTCTCGCATTTCCTATTACTGACCTAGCGCCTCCAGAGAGAAAGCACCTATTTAGAGAACTAACATGACACTATAGTGATTTACCTTCATATATACGTTTCATTGGACTTAGATACTGCAGCTTATGACTGTTCAGCTTGATGCCAGTATTGAAATATGTTGGACCTATATGCTGTATTTGAATATCATTTAGGCTACTCGGATGATCTACCGCTATTCTAAGGCTTGCCGCTTGCGCAGATAATGTTTTATCTCGCTAGCATTAACCGCTCACTATGTGATTTCATTGCTTTGCAGAATAGTTTCTTGTCGCTTTGGTCAAACGGAAGACATATAGCGATAATCACCTTTGGGATTGTTCTTTAGATTGCCAGTAGCAATGGTTACGCCTTTGAGGGGGGGTGTCGCCATGATCTCGCTGTTACCCGACAGCTTTGCTGCCGGCGATGGTTCCTATGGAGCGGATCTGTCTGACTTTGAGCTTTCTGCCGCCTCGCTGAGCCGTGAGCTCCTCTGGCTCTTCTGGGCCAATGCCGTCGACGCTTGCGCCCATATGGTCGACAGTGCGAGCAGACTCATAGCCGCCGAGGACCCATTTGAATACTCGGGTCCGACGCAGATTACCAGGGTGCTGCAGACCATGCGCGACGGTTACGCCTCTCGCCTCGTTATGCGTGACGAGCAGTACGACGTCACGCCGCTCGGCAATGACGCCTGCATGGTACTGGCGCACCATTGTGTTGAGGAGTCTGGTTCGGAGGGTTCCGTGCAACGTCGCCCCGCGTCGCCCAACCGCTTTCTTTGTACGACCGTTTGGTCGAAGGACAGGGGCGACGAGTGCAAGCTGGCACTTTGGAGCTGGAGGGGCTTCCCCGGTGCTTCCCGAGATTTGGAGCGTGCCTTCGACAAGCCTCGCGTGGCAAGTCCTTCCATCGGTACCCTGCGAGATGCGGGCGACCCAGGCGAGCGCCAGCCAGCCCTGCAGGCGCGCGGCACCGACGGCGTGACCCACTGGATCCAGCCGGATAGCATCATCTACGTTGCTGCCGCGCACCAGTACACCGACATCTACTGCACCGACCGACGCCTGCGTCTGCGCGCCTCAATCGCCTCGATCGCGGATCAGCTGAGCTCGGTGGTGGTGCGCGTGCATCGCAGCTACGCCATCAACCCCGCATACATCAGTCGCTTTGAGCAGGACTCCCTCTACCTGACCACCGGCACCGTGATTCCCATCCCCGCAAAGCGCTTGCGCGAGGTTCGCCTGGCCCTGCAGGAGCACTTCAACAAGCTTGGCAAGAGGGACTAGCTCCGGGCCTTGTTGCCATGCGTTACGGACAGGCACTACATATATGCATGTGCCTTCTCGTCAACTCTATATATATTATGTACGCGAGGGAAGAACGGACGCCTAGTTCAAGCGCGAGGCTAAAACAGGTCTCCCATCTCGGCAGCCCAGTCGATGTCGGCCGGGCGCCCCTCGGCGTCAAGGCGACCAGGTGTCCAATGGCATGCCGCAAGGTCAACGTGCTCCTCGTCCAAGAACGGCACGCCCTCGCGGTGCAGCATGATGCTCTGGACCGTGGGGTTTCCTTCCTCGTCGGTCGGGTAGATGCGCCCGTCCTTGTAGACCACGCGATGGCACGGAACCGCACCCTCCTCGAGGGAGCTCTTCATGGCGTATCCCACAAAGAGCGCCTTGCGCGGCTGGCCGATGGCCCGCGCGATGTCCCCGTACGTACTCACGCAGCCGTACGGAATCTGGCGGACCACCTCGTAGACCTTGTCGTTGAAGGCGCCCATGTCTACTCCTCTGGCTCGGCCTCGGAATCTTCTGCCAGCTCGACCTCAAGCGCGGGCTCGCGCTTCTCCAGCCAGCGGTCCAGCTGGATCTTGAGGAAGGCAGCCGTGGGCACCGCCACCAGCATGCCCGCAATGCCACCTACGGCACCGCCCGCGATCAGCGCGGCGATTACCAGCATCGGGTGCACCTCAACGTTGTCGGAGAGCAGGCGCGGGTTGATGATGTTGCCGTCGACAAACATGACGATGCCCATCGCGACAAAGCCCGCGATCATGGTCACCCAGTTGCCCTCCGCAATGCACATGAGCGCGATGCTGCCAAAGCCCACCGGTCCACCGACGTAGGGGATGAGGTTGCCCAGACCCGTAAGCAGACCGATCACCGGACCGTAAGGCACGCCGATGGCCGTAAGCACGATGCCGGAGAGCGTGCCCACCACAAGCGCGTCGATGCCCTGTCCGCGGAAGTAGCCGGAGAACACGTGGTCCGCATCGGCGATCAGGCGCGAGGGGTCGATGGCATGCTTGCCGAGCACGGCGCGCAGCACGCGATTGAAATAGCCGGACACACGCGGCCCGTCGATGAGCATGTACACGCCAAAGATGACGGCAAACAGCATGGTGGATGCGACGTTCTTTGCGCCGTTAAACATGGTGAGCAGGTTGTGGTCGCTGTCCGCAGAGATGATGCCCCACTGCTCGAGGCGCTCCTCGACGACCGCGATGTACTCGCCAAAGTCGCCGCTCGCGTCGCTGAAGATGGCCTGGATGTTGCCCCACTTGAGGCTGGCCAGGCTGTGCGTGATCATGAGCAGCAGTACGGCAGCGATCGCCAAGAGCACAAGCAGCACCAGCACAAGACTGATGGCCACGGCGGCCCGGCGACGCTTGGCGCCGTCGTTGGCAAAGCGCGGGCGGCGCCTGAGCCTGCGTGAGATGCGCTTGACCAGCGGGTTGAGCACGTAGCTCAGGGCCGCGCCGTAAATGAGCGGCTCCAGCACCGCGCAGATGAGGTTCCAGAGCGACGCGATGACGGGCGACGCGTAGTACAGCACCATGATGGCGGCCACGGTAAGTATCACGGTTGCGGAGGCGTAGAAGCATACCTTTACATAACGGCTGTCGAGCCGGTCGAGGAAGTTGTTCATGTTGGACCCTCACTTATGATTAGTCGTGCGTCTCATTGTACGCGCACCAGCGCGTTTGTCTGGCGCCGCTAGTTGCAGCGCTCGAAAGCTTTGCGTGGAGGGATTTGCGCTTGGTGCAGTCCGGAGTCTGGGGTGGGGCAAAAGTTTGCGCTTGGTGCGCTGCGGAATCGGAGGCGCGGCTAAAATGCTCGCCTGGTGCACCCTGTGCGATTGTCGCGGCGGTATTTTTCGATTGGTGCACTCGATTCCGCGCCGCGATGCACCACGCGGAAAATCCCTCCCAATGCCACCGCGGACGGCGCACCAGGAGCGAATTCTCGCCGAACACCACCCAGCGCAGTGCACCAGCTGCATAATATCGCTGTACCCAAAGCCACTGACTGCACCAAGCGGAGATAATCTCCGACTGCGCCACCCTACCCAGCACCAATCCTCAGGCAGACCGCGTTTTTTATAGATACGTGTCAAGCAGGCGCTGTCGAGCAGCTCTGTATTTTCGGTCGCGGAGAATGCGTAGCGTCCTGGCGCGAAAGCTGAGGCCTTCGTACGGCGTCAGCAAGTCAACAAAGTCCCGTAACGTTCGCTCAAGCGCATCGACCGTACAGACATCTTCGATCATCAGCGGATACTGGTAGATGCCGAGCTTCGCATAGTCCTGTGCGCGATTCTTGTCCTGCCGCACACGGTATTTCTTGAGATGCTCCTTGCCGTTGTACTCGACAACCACTGGTCGGTCTCCAACCCTAAGGTCCGGAGTCAACTGCTGGTGAGCTAGCGTACCCCTGGGCACCACCGACAGGTTGAGCGGCTCGTTGACCCGTATGTCTTGAATGTGCAGACCGCCCAGACGTGGCGGAAACGCCATCGCCGCGTACACCACGAGCTCCATAGGCGACGCCAGCTTATCGACTGCCAGCGCAACCGCCGCTCGTGCAAGCTTGATCCCCGATATGCCACGCACGCGGGACAGGTATTCTCTGACCTCGCTTACCGTAGTTGCTGGCTCGATCTCAAAGGTCATCTCGCCGTTTCGTGGGTTCAGATAGTGTCTCGCGTATGTACCGCAAAACTCGCAAATCAACTCCGTGAGCCTCATTATCCCGACGTCATGGGACATCTTCCCATTGTTCACGTGCTCACAGAGCTGGCCAGCCATGTCCAAAATCATCAGCGGCGCGCTGTCCATGAGGACGCGGCATCCCTGCTCCAACGGCAGCAAGTCGGCACTGTGCCAAGGCGCCGTAAGCTCGACGATCGAACCGCCTGGGAGCGGCTTGGTTGTTGCGTGACAGACGACCGTCCCGAGGCGCACCCTATCCCGTGTATCACGCACGCGTAGATCCAGCGGCCTGTCTACGGTAAAGAGTCCCGACGTCTCGAGGGCGGGAATACTTAGCTCCCGCACTTGTTTGCCGTCGAGCTTCTCCCATGAGACGAAAGCCATGGGGATGGGCTTCGCCTTAAGCTGCAGTTTGCCTGCCCTCATTTGCCTGTAGAGCGTTAGGGCGCTCTTACCCGTAATCACAATGTCCATAGGCAGAAGCGTAGGGCAGTGACGTTGGCGCACTGTAGGCACTCGGTAGCCAAATGGTCGCACATGGATGGGATGCAACTCTTGTAGCTCGCCTTTTGTTCGTGCCTACATACAAAAGAGCTGGGGAATTTGAGCCACATCGTCACGCTTTACACACAGGGCTCGGGGCATGGCAAGAGTTTTCGCTTGGTGCACTCCGAGGTCTGGGGCGGGGCAAAAGTTTTCACTTGGTGCACTCCAGAATCGGGGGCTCGTCAAGATTTTCGCGTGGTGCACTCTGGGGCGAGTATCGCGGCGGTATTTTTCGCCTGGTGCACCCGATTCCGCGCCACGGTGAACCAGTCGAAAATTCCCGCCCAACGCAACCGCACGCAGCGCACCGAGCGTAGATTTTCGCCGGGCGCCATCCGGCGCACTGCACCAGCCGTGAAATTTCGCCGCGTCCCCAACCCCGCAGTGCACCACGCGAAATACCTCACCCTGCGAGCCTACAGCCCGGCCTCCAGCACCGAGAGCATGTCCTGCGGAGCAAGCGCCGCTACGGTCGCCTTGTTGAGCATCACGTTGTCAGAAGTCACCAGATAGTCCACGCCCGCACGCTGCGCCGCCACCAGCACAAGGTTGTCTCCCAGGTCCTCGCTGAGCGACCGGAACTTGAGCGCCGTGAGCACGTCGGCGTCATCGGTGGCCACCGCAGTCGCCAGCTCGTGGAGGTCCTCCATGCACCCCCACGCGTAGTCATGACAGTAGCGCGCAGCCTCGCGCGTGACCTCACCCGCACCCGCCCGCGTCCACTCCGCAGCGTCGCGACGAATCTCGTAGAACAGGTCCTCAATGATGTGCGAGGGGTACAGCAGCTCCGCGTTGCGCTCGACCGCGCCACGGATGAGTCGCGACGCGGTGGCAGAGCTTGCTCGCCCGGGGATAAAGAAGTCGAGCCACACGTTGGCGTCGAGCATGATACGCAGCTGTCCGCCCGCCATCAGAGACCCCTCCTTCCCCTCTTGCGGTCGCGCTCGGCACGCACGCGGTCGCGCCACTCAAAGCCATCCTGGTAAAGGGGCTCCGTCGCCGAGGAGAGTCCGAGCTGCCCGGCCAGCTGGTCGCGCCGCCGAGACACCCGGTCGATCACGGCAAGCTTTGCGTCGATGGCTGCCTGCTCGTCGGGAGTGAACCCACTCGCGCCCAGCGCCGCAACCACCTCGTCGAGCGCCGTGCCGCGCTGCGCCAGTTTGGTCCACAGGTCCCTCACGATGCGCGTGGGTGATATGCCCGCCTCGGCCAGCACCGCGTCGCCCTCGTCCTTGAGTGAGCGATCAATCCTAACGTTAATCTGCGCCACACGAGGGCTTGCTACCTCTGTATGCTTCATGGCAATCTCTCTTTTGCTTTACGTAAAGCAGGTATGCCCTTTCTCTGCAAGCACTATCATATATGCAGGTCAACGGCATAACAAGAGAAGTGGCCCCAGACCACTATAACTAACGCTTTAAGCTACCGCTCACCTGCGTTTGCCCGCCTTCTGCTAGCGGCACGCCTCGATGTCCCCGGCGCGTCCGGCCAGCAATAAGCCCCGGTCGCACACGTGGGCAACCGGGGCCAGGCGCTCTCTAGACGGCTCTTACCAGTCGAAGGCCTTCGCGATGTCACACGCGCACACGAGGTCGGCAGCGGAGTCCTGCGGTGTGGGCTGCAGGTTGCAGATGACCAGCTGGTCGCCCTGGAAGTACCGGATGAGGCCTGCCGCCGGGTAGACCACCAGGCTCGTGCCGCCCACGATGAGCATGTCGCAGCTGGCGATGGCCCTCAGGCTCGTGGTGATCACGTCCTCGTCCAGGCTCTCCTCGTAGAGCACGACGTCCGGCTTGACCGGCCCGCCGCACTCCTCGCAGTGCGGCACGCCCTTGGTGCCCAGCACCCACTCGGCCGAGTGCACGTGCCCGCACCTCTGGCAGATGTTGCGGTGCACCGACCCGTGCAGCTCGAGCACGGCGCGCGACCCCGCCGCCTGGTGCAGGCCGTCGATGTTCTGCGTCACCACGGCCAGTAGCTTGCCCTCGCGCTCAAGCTCTGCCAGCTTGTAATGCGCTTGGTTGGGCTTGGCCGTCAGGCAGATCATGCGCTCGCGATAGAAGTCGTAGAATTCCTCGGTGTGGCTCACGTAAAAGCCGTGCGAGAGCATCGTCTCTGGCGGGTACTTGAAGTGCTGGTGATAGAGACCGTCCTCGCTGCGGAAGTCGGGGATGCCGCTTGCGGTGGAGACGCCCGCACCGCCAAAGAACACCACGCGCCGCGCGCGGTCAACGCGCTCCTTCAGTTCCAGCGCAGCCTCTTGTGGATCGGTGATCGTGCGTGCCATGGCCTCTCCCATCCTCTGTGTTTGTAACGTACACCAACCTTTTGTGTACGCCTAAAGGGGTACCATCATACGTTGATGCTAGCACCGAGGAGAGGTCCCGAGCATGTCCAGCACACCAGACGCGCCCGTTTGGGCAGACGAGCCGCTCACCAACAACGTTCGCGACTGCGCGCTTGTCTTTGAGGGCGGCGGCTACCGCGGCGCCTACACGGCCGGCATGGTCAACGTGCTGCTGGAGCAGGGCATCTACTTCGACTACGCCTGCGGGATCTCGGCCGGGGCCAGCCACACCATCAACTACGTCTCGCGGGACCAGACGCGCGTGCACATGGCCTTTCTCGCCATCGACGGCAAGGAGCCCGTGGGCGGTCTCGGGAGCTTTTTGCGCGGGCATGGTTACTTTAACGCCGACTACCTTTACGAGGGCTGCATCCGCGACGGCTTTTGCGGCTTTGACTGGGAGACCTTCTGCGCCAACCCCGCACGCATCCGCATCCAGGCCTTCGAGGCGGCAACCGGACGCTCGGCCAGCTTCACCAAGGACGACATGCCCGACGTGTGGCGCATGATCAACTGCGTGCGCGCGAGCTCCACCATCCCCATTGCCATGAAGCCGCTGCCCCTGGACGGTGTGACGTACTTTGACGGCGGGCTGGGTCATGGCGCGGGACTGCCGCTGCACCTTGCGGAGCAGGACGGCTACGAGCGCTTCGTCATGTTTGCGACGCGCCCCGCCGGCTACCGCAAGAAGCCCCTCTCCAGCATGGAGCGCACGGTCTTCTCGCGCCTGCTTGGCAGCCAGCCTCACGTGCTGGAGGCCACACTCACGCGCCCGGAACGCTACAACGCCGAGCTCGACCGCATTGCCACCCTGGAGCGCGAGGGCCGCGCGCTGGTCATCCGCCCGGACGAGATGCCCGTGAGCAACGGGACGCTCGACACCACCAGGCTGCAGTACGCCTACGGCCAGGGCCACGCGCAGCTGCAGCGCGAGCTGCAGCACCTGCTGGAGTTTATCGGGCGCTAGTGCCGGTGCAGCGTGGGCAGCGCCACCCGGCGGGCCTCGGATATACTGTGCACGTCAACACCAAGCCAAGGAGGCCCCATGCCCAGCACCACCCCGCGCGAGCTGCGACTCATCTCGTGGAACGTCAATGGCCTGCGCGCCACCCTCAAGAAGGACCCGTCCTTCCCCGAGATCTTTGCCACCCTGAATGCAGACGTCTTTGCCATTCAGGAGACCAAGCTGCAGGACGAGCAGCGCGCCAAGCTCAAGGACGTCCAGTTTGAGGGTTATCACCAGACCTGGAACTACGCCGAGCGCAAGGGCTACTCTGGTACAGCGGTCTGGAGCCGCGAGGAGCCGCTGCAGGTCATCCGCCAGATTGGCTCGGAGGTGGCCGACGTCGAGGGGCGCGTCTGCGCGCTGGAGTTTCCGACCTACTGGTTTGTGGACGTCTACACCCCCAACGCGCAGGACGGCCTGCGTCGCATCGAGACCCGCCTGGCCTGGGACGCGCGCTACCGCGACTTCTTGCGCGAGCTCGATGCCGACAAGCCCGTGGTGACCTGCGGCGACTTCAACGTGGCCCACAAGGAGATCGACCTCAAGAACCCCGGCCCCAATCGCGGCAACCCAGGCTTCTCCGACGAGGAGCGCGAGAGCTTTGGCAAGCTGCTTGACGCCGGCTTTACCGACACCTTCCGCTCGCTGCACCCAGACCTCGCGGGCGCCTACAGCTGGTGGAGCTACCGAGGCCGCGCGCGCCAGAACAACACTGGCTGGCGCATCGACTACTTCCTTGTGAGCGACCGCATCGCCGACCGCGTGACCAGCGCCTCAATCTACAACGAGGTGTTTGGCAGCGACCACTGCCCCGTGGGCCTGTCTATCGAGCTGTAGGCAGGGCGCGCTCCAGCACGCGCACGAAGGCCTCGGCGTCGCGCGTCGCCACCAGGCGCGCGGGAAAGCCAATCTCCTCCAGCATCTGGCGGGTGCGGTCGAGCCGCGCCACGTCGTAGGAGATGTGCGCGTCGGAACCCGTGGACACCATGCAGCCCACAGCCTTGCAGCGGCGGGCGATCTCGGTGCAGCGCGGGGTGGTGTCCTGGTGCCCGTAGAGGCTGCTCTCGTTTATCTCGATGAGTTTGCCCAGCTCGCGGGCACGTCCCGCCACGGCGTCGATGTCAAAGTCCAGACCGGAGCGTCCCACGTGCCCCAGGATGAGCACCTTGGGATGCTCGAGCGCGCGCAGGTACATGCGCGTGAGCTGCTCGCGCGAGGCGCCCTCGGCCCAGGGGTGGCTATGCACGCTGGCAATCACGTAGTCGCAGTCGCGGAAGACCACCTGCTGCAGCGTCTCGGTGGGGCCTGCCACCGGGCCTCCAAGTCCGCGCTCCAGCGGCATGTCCCAGCCGTAGAGGTTACCGTCGAGGTCCACGATGTCGGCCTCGCAGCCATGCATCAGCCGCACGCCATGGCACGTCTCGGGCCACACCTCAAAGTTGAGAAAGTGCTGGTAGTCGCGCAGGTCAACGCCCGTCGCAGGCTCGGGGTAGAGCATCGACGAGAAGTGGTCCGTAATGCCCAGCAGCTCAAAGCGCAGCTCCGCGGCCGCGCGCACGTTCTCCTCCAGCGTGGAGTACGCGTGGCGCGAGAAGATGGTGTGCGTATGGGTGTCACAGGCAATGTGCAGCATGCGGCCCTCCCTCGTCGGTAAAAAGGGACGGTTCCCCTCGCCCGGCCGCAGACACAGGACGAGAGGAACCGCCTCGCGTGGTAAAGATCAGGCGCTTACGCCTCGTACTGGGCCTTGAGCTTGGCCCAGGCATCCATGGAGTTGACGATGGTCTCGTAGCTCACGCAGTAGCCGATGCGGATCCAGCCGGGGCAGCCAAAGGAGTCGGACGGCACGGGCAGCAGGTCGAGCGCCTTGCACTTCTCGAAGAAGGCCTCGGCGTCGGGCTCCAGTGCCTTGACCCACAGGTAGAAGGCACCCTGCGGCTCGATGTACTCGTAGCCCAGCTTGGAGAGGCCCTCGGTGAGCGCCACGCGGTTGCGCGCGTAGGCCTCGACGTCGGACGGCTCGTCCACGCAGTCCATGATCACGCGCTGGAAGATGGCCGGTGCGCAGACAAAGCCCAGCTTGCGGCCAGCACCGGCGACGGCCAGCACCAGACGGTCGTGGTCGGGGTTGGTGTCGGGCACCAGCACCCAGCCGATGCGCTCGCCCGGCAGCGAGAGGCTCTTGGAGTAGGAGTAGCACACGATCGTGCGGTCGTAGATGGAGGGCACCCATGGCACCTCGGCGCCATAGGTGATCTCGCGGTAGGGCTCGTCGGCGACGAGGTAGATGCTCGTGCCCAGCTCCTCCTCGCGCGCATGCAGCACGTCGGAGAGGGCCTGCAGGTTGGCGGCCGAGTAGACCGAGCCCACCGGGTTGTTGGGCGAGTTGATGACCACGGCCTTGGTGCGCTCGTTGATGGCGGCGGCCACGGCCTCGGTGTCGATCTGGAAGGTGGCGGCGTCGGCCATGACCTCGACGCAGGTAGCGCGGGCGGTCTCGATCCACACGCGGTACTCGGGGAAGTACGGAGCGATGACGATCACCTCGTCGCCGGGGTTGCACAGCGCGTGGAAGCTGATGGACAGCGACGCGGCGGCGCCGCAGGTGAGGTAGAGGTCACCGGGGCCATAGCCGGTGCCAAAGCGGCGGTTGAGCGACTTGGCCACGGCCTCGCGCGCGGACGGCAGGCCCGCCGCCGGCGTGTAGCCGTGGAGCTGCGTGGCGGGCAGCGCCAGGCTGCGCTCCATGGAAGCGCGCACCGCCTCCGGCGCGGGGATGGATGGGTTGCCCAAGCTGAAGTCGTAGACGTTCTCGGCTCCCACCTGGGCCTTTCGCGCGGCGCCGTAGGCAGCAATCTCGCGGATGGACGACTTTGCCGCGCCGTATGCGTAGCTTGCCTCGTTGATGGACATGGGTCTCTCCCCTCTTTTGTGCGTTACTCTGCCGACTCTGCGGACGCACCCGTCATCGGACGCTCGGGCAAGGCCACGGGCACCATCGACGGCTCCTCCACTGGCACGGGACGCTGGGCGCCAAGCCCACCAGTACCGTCCGCGTCATTCGTGCTGTCATGGTCATCGCCCTCGGCGGCGGACTCCACGGGCTCGGCCGGCTCGTCTGCGGGCTTGTCGTCCGCGTGCGCGGCCATCCACTCGTCGTAGGTGCCGTTGAGCAGGGCATCCATCATCTCGCCCTCGACGGTCTCCTGGGCCAGCAGCACCTCGGCCATCTTGTGCATGCGGTCGGCGTACTTGGTCAGGATGTCACGAGCGCGCTCGTGGGCCTCGCGCATGATGCGCTCCACCTCGTCATCGATGCGCTTGGTCGTCTCGGCGGAGAGGTCCTGGTGGTTGGCGTAGTCGCGCCCCAGGAAGACCTCGTGCTGCGCCTCGCCGTACACCTGGGTGCCCAGCGCCTCGCTCATGCCGTAACGGGTGACCATCTCGCGGGCCATCTTGGTGGCACGCTCGAGGTCGTTGGACGCACCGGTGGTGATATCGTCGCAGAAGAGCTCCTCCGCCGTGCGTCCGGCCAAAAAGACGGCGAGGTCGTCCAGCATGGAGCTGCGCGTCTGAAGGAAGTGGTCCTCCTCCGGCAGCGACAGCGTGTAGCCCAGCGCCTGGCCGCGCGCGATGATGCTGATCTTGTGCACCGGGTCGGCGTTGTCGAGCAGGTGGCCCACCAGCGCATGGCCGCTCTCGTGGTAGGCGATGGTGCGCCGCTCGGCCTCCGTCATCACGCGGCCCTTCTTCTCCGGACCGGCGATGACGCGCTCCATGGCCTCCTCGATCTCGGGCAGGCCGATGGTGGCCTTGCGCCTGCGCGCGGCGAGAAGCGCCGCCTCGTTCATGAGGTTGGCCAGGTCCGCACCCGTAAAGCCAGGCGTCAGCTTGGCCAGGCGCTCGAAGTCGACGTCGCCGCGCAGGGGCTTGTTGGCGGCGTGCACGCGCAGGATCCTCTCGCGGCCCTTGACGTCGGGACGGTCGACGGTGACCTGGCGGTCAAAACGGCCGGGGCGCAGCAGCGCCGGGTCAAGGATGTCAGGGCGATTGGTGGCGGCAATCAGGATGACGGACGAGTTGTCCTCAAAGCCGTCCATCTCCACCAGCATCTGGTTGAGGGTCTGCTCGCGCTCGTCGTGGCTGCCGCCCACGCCAGCTCCGCGCTGACGGCCCACGGCATCGATCTCGTCGATGAAGATGATGGCCGGGGAGGCCTCCTTGGCCTGCTTGAAGAGGTCGCGCACGCGGCTGGCGCCCACGCCCACGAACATCTCAACAAAGTCGGAGCCGCTGATGGAGAAGAACGGCACGCCCGCCTCGCCGGCGACAGCCTTGGCCAAAAGCGTCTTGCCGCATCCCGGAGGGCCCACGAGCAGCACGCCGTGCGGGATCTTGGCACCCATCTTGAGGTAGCGCTCGGGCTCTGCCAGAAAGTCGCGCACCTCCTGCAGCTCCTCGACCGCCTCGTCGATGCCCGCGACATCGGCAAACTTGATGTTGGGGCGCGTCTCCTCGCTGGTCTGGGCCTTGGTGTGGCCAAAGCCCATCGCGCGGTTGTTCTGCCCCTGCACCTGGCCAAACAGGTACACCATCACGCCCATCATGATGAGCGTGGGCAAGACGGTGGTAAGCAGCATCTCGAGAAGGCCGCCGTCCTCGGTGTTGATGGTGAAGGCCACCTTGGGGTGGTCGGCCATCAGCTCTTGCAGGCTGTCCGTGCCCACGTAGTAGCTTACGAAGTTCTTCTTGGAGCCCTTCTTGCCGACGAGCTCCTCGTCAGTCCAGTAGCCACCAGTCAGCTTTCCGTCCGAGGTCTTGTAGGTGACCTCGCTCACGCGGTCCTCCTTGACCGCCGTCACGAACTCGTTGGTCGTGAGGGTGGTCGCGGTGTCGCCACGCCGCAGGTTGCCGTAGACGCCGTGCGCCATGTATGCCGCCAGGGCAATCCCGATGAGGAAGTAGATGATGCTCAGGCGACGGTCGCCGGGGCCACCGGGAAACCCGCCGTTGTCCTCATGGTCTCGATTGTCTGCCACTAAGGGGCCTCCTTGCTTGCATTGGTGTCTCAGAGACGCGGGTTAGCTGTACACCTCGGGCTTGAGCACGCCGACATAGGGAAGGTTGCGGTAGCGCTCTGCGTAGTCGAGGCCGTAGCCCACGATAAATGAGTCGGGCACGTGGGTGCCCACGTAGGTCGGTGCGACCGCGGACTTCTTGCCCGGCACGTCCTTGACCGCAAACGCGCAGATGCGGATGGAGGCGGGCTTGCGCTCGCCGAGCACGCGCATGAGGTAGGACAGGGTGAGGCCGGAGTCGAGGATGTCCTCGGCGATGATCACGTGACGACCCTCGAGCTTGGTGTCGAGGTCCTTGACGATGCGCACCTCACCGGAGCTCTTGACGCCCGCACCGTAGCTGGACACGGCCATGAAGTCCACCGTGCAGGGCACCGTGATGGCGCGCACGAGGTCGGCCATAAAGACAAACGCGCCGCGCAGCACTGCCACCACCAGCGGGTTCTTGTCGGCGTAGTCCAGGGAGATCTCGTCTCCCAGACGCTTGATGATGGACTCGATGTCCTGCTCGCTCAGAACGATGCTCTCGATGTCAGGATGCAGCTGAGTCTGGTCTTCCATTGCAGCCTCCAGTGGTCTAAAAAGGCATATCCGCAAGATTTTACCAGAGGCTGTAGGGGATGTGTCAGCTGCGTTTGGCCGTCACAGCAGCGTCAGCTCAAGCAGCGTCTTGGTGTCGGGCGTCACGCGGGCGCGCTCGTCGGCGCGGATGCCGGCAACCCAGACCACGTGCCCCGTAAACGACCTGCGCACGATGGGCACCGAGGCGCGGTCCGCCACCGGAACGTGTGCCTCCGCGAGCAGGTCGGAGAGCTTCTTGGACTGGCCGTACATGCCAAGCGGGCAGAGCACGTCACCGGGCTGCAGGCCGTCCACCCAGAGCCGACCGCCTTGCGTGTGGTCGATGCCGGCCGCCGCGGCATCCAGCAGCACCGAGCGGCCCTGCCACTCAGCACCGTGAGCGCGCGCGACGTCCTCGGCGCGAGACCCCGCCGGCACCTGCGTCAACCGCGCCTGGATCTTGCCGCCGTCAGGCAGGTTGAGCTCCCCCGGCACCTCCAGCCAGGCCGCCACATGCTCGCTCGCTTCCCTGCTGGCACGCACGATGAGCAGGCCAAACTCCACGCGTACGTCCACGTCCACCGGCACCATACACGAGCCCTTGCCCGCAGCAACCAGCTGCAGCACCTGCGCCACGTGCCGCGCCTCCAGACGCGCGCCGGGGCAGGCCACGAGCAGCGCCTTGCGCACCACGCGGCGGGCGAGCGCCACCTCGGAGGCAGCCAGGCGGGCCGCGTCGAGGGCCACCACGCCCTCCTCCTCGCGACGCAGCAGGTCGCGGTATGCGCGCGATGCCAGCTGGTTGAGGTAGGCGTCCTCGTCGGAGAGGATGTCGCAGGTGGTTGCCAGGCTGGCCGCAACCCGCGCATTGCGGCGCTTGGCCACGGGCATGAGCTCGTGGCGCACGTAGGCGCGCAGGTAGCGGGTGTCGTGGTTGGTGTCGTCCTCGCGCCAGACGATGCCGCGCATGCGCAGCATGTCGCAGAGCTGGTCGTGGGTCAGGTCGATGAGCGGTCGCACGATGCGGTTGCGACGGCGCGGGATGGACGAGAGACCGGCGGGGCCGGTGCCGCGGATCGCGTTCATGAAGAAGGTCTCGGCACGGTCGTCGGCCGTATGTGCCGTGAGGATGCGCACCGCCGAGCGCGGGACGCCATGCTCCTGCGCCAAGCGGTTGGCAAGGTCGGTCGCAGCAGCATAACGTGCCTCACGACCTGCGTTTTCTACGTTTCCCGAGGTCGCGTCTCCGCGCTGGCGAGCCTCCTCGGCCCTTGCGGCCACATCGACGCGGCGCACCGTGCAGGGGATGCCGTAGCGGGCAGAGAGCTCGCGGACAAACTCCTCGTCCTCCTCGGCATCCATGCCGCGCAGGCAGTGGTTGACATGCAGCACATGGAGCCGCTCGCGCGCGATGCGCGCCAGGCCGCGTCCGTCATCGATGTCGAGCTTGGAGGTTGCCGCCATCACGAGAAGTGCCGTGGAGTCGGCGCCGCCGGACACCATCAGCACCACCGGTGCGCCACGGTCCGGGTCGTCCTGCCCCGACGGACGATCAAAGCGGCCCTCGCCGCCGGCATATCTGCGCATGACGCTTGGCACACGTCCCCCTCTCATAACGCCGTTTGACCATAGTACAACCTTCGCGCACAAACGTGGCGTGCCTTGTGCCCGCGGTCTGTTGCCGCGCGGGTTATGGCCCTGCGCCGTTGGCGTCCGCTGCTTCTGTTACCCTTGCTTGGTCAACGTCACGAGGGGTACGCATGGACGCTTCCATCCATCTTCACATACTGGCCAGCGGGTCAAAGGGCAATGCCGCCGTTGTCGAGGGGCCAACCGGATCGGTGCTCGTGGACTGCGGGATCTCCCGTCGCGAGCTGCATCGCCGCGCGGACCTCGCCGAGTGCGACCTCTCCCGCGTGGAGGCGATCCTCGTCACGCACGAGCACACCGACCACACGAGCGGCCTGCCCGTCGTATGCAAGCACTTTGACGGGCCGGTGTACGCCACGTTTGGCACGGCGCACGCGCGGCCAGCCCTTGCGAGCCTGCCCTTTACCACCGTTGCGCGCAACGCCACCCTCTCGCTTGGCGGCATGCGCATCCAAGCCTTTCCCCTTTCGCACGACGTTGCCGACCCCGTCTGCTTCCGCTTTGAGGTATGGGAGCAAAGCCATCTCGTAGACGCGCTCGCCTGGGCAACCGACACGGGCGTCCTCACCCGGCAGGCGCTCGAGGCCCTGCGCGGATGTCGCATCCTGGGCATCGAGGCAAACCACGACCGCGAGATGCTCGTCAACGGTCCCTACCCCTATTACCTGCAGAAACGTGTCGGTGGTGACCATGGCCACCTCTCCAACGCGCAGGCGGCGGAGGTTCTGCCGCAGCTTCTTACGCCCGAGACCCAGACCGTCGTCGCCATGCACGTCTCGCAGAAGAACAACCTACCCGAGCTGGCAGAGGACGCCCTCGCCCAGGCGGTTGGCACTCAGGCGGAGGTGCTTGTGGCCTCCCAGACGGAGCCCATCACCATCTGGTAGTGGCCTGCCGGCCCCGTTAGCGCCAATCCGGCGTCGGAATCCGCCTCCTGACGACCCCTTGGCAGCGAAAATGCATAAGCCCAACCTGGCGCACCCCTAACTTGCGCAAATTTGTGCAAGTTAGCCGTCTAGTGAGCGCGGCGGACCCACCCGTGAGCTCACTAGGACCCTAATTTGCGCAGATTTGTGCAAGTTAGCTTTGCGCATGCATAAAACCTGCGTGGCATGCATTCCTCCCGGCGCATAAAGGTCCCGCCAGCCGTTTCCGGCTGGCGGGACCCCTTACGTGCGCTTTGCGAGAGACGCTAGTCGATCGAAATCTTGGTGACGTTGGCCTTCTCGTCCTGCTTGGGGACGTTAATGGTCAGCACGCCGTTGTCGAGCTTGGCGGTGAGGCCGGCCGTCGCGGCGTCCTTGAGATACACGCCGCGCGAGGCGCTCCAGGAGTGGGTCTCCTTGTGGAGGTAGTTCTTGCCGCTCTCCTCCTCGGTCTCGGTCTTCTCGACGGAGATGGACAGACGACCCTCGTTGAGCTCGACGTCGATCTCGTCGCGGTTGACGCCTGCGAGATATGCGCTGATCACGTAGGCATCGCCGGTGTCCTCGACGTCCATCTTGAAGGCGTCGTTGGAGTTGACGGCGGTCAGCGGAGAGGCAAAGAAGTCGTCGAACACGTCAAAGGGGAACTGCCTGCGCAGTGCGCGCTCGTAGTTGCTGTACGGAATCATGCTTGCCATGGTTACCAGTCCTTTCTTTGGGGCAAAGCGCTCTCGCCCCACTGGTTGGATGCCTCCTGGGGCATCCCGGGTGTCATAGTTACTTGTTCCCCGGCAGACTGGTTTTATTCCGACAAATCAAGATTTTCTAAGCTTCATAGACGCATCAAATCTAAGTGTCTCTATATAAGGTCCTGTTGTTTCTTGCGGTTGTGACAAATCTCTCCCCGCACGGCAAGACCTGCACTAGAATAAGGCGAACGTAAGCGGCACTTCGGAGGAACCATGGACGACCGCGAGAGCACGCGCCACACGCCATCGCATGCGGCAGGCAACGCCGCCCAGCACAATCTTGCTCACTCGATTCCCGTCGTGGACAACGACGATTACCTGTCCTCCGAGCAGAGTGGCGCAACGTTTAGCGGCAACGACGACCTTCTTCAGGGCACCGGCTCCATCCCCCTCGCAGCATCCTCGACGGGCTCGATGCCCAGCATGCCCTCCGCAGACAGCGAGGGCCCCTCGTTCAGCACGGCCTCCGCTCCCTCCGCACCGCGCTACGTGCGCAAACGCACGCCGCACCGCAGCCAGGGCACCCTCGATGACCTCAACGAGGACAGCGAGTCCTCCGCCACCTACACGCATGACTCCAACATCAGCGTCGGCGGGGCCACGCCGCTCTCCGGCATGCAGTATCGCCGCGCGCGCAGCAACATGTCGCGCGTCAAGGGCAGCCGCTACGGCCAGTACCTCGAGATTCCCAAGGGTCGCCGCAGCATCTTTGCCTCGCGCGAGCGGGCGCGCCGCCGCAACTCCGTACTGGCGCTGTTTGCCGTCATCATCCTGCTAGTGCTGGCGGCCATGGTCATCTGGAACATGATGCAGAACGTGCTCAACTAGCGCACGACCAGCTCAAACCACCAAACTGCACTAGGCCCAGGGGTCGCGCTCGAAGAGCGGCTCGGGGGTCGCCGGACGGTCCGAGTACGGGTCGTACCCATCGTCGTCCTCGTTCTCGGCACGCAGGTAGGCCCGATCTACCGCAGGAGTGGTGTCGCGCGGTGCGTCCTTGGTCGTCTTGACGTCCTTCTTGGTAGGATCCGCGCTAGCCATTGCTCTTTTCGTCCTTCTTCTCGTCGGCGTTGTCGGTGGCGTTGGCGTCATTGTCGTCCTTGTCGGTCGACTTGTCGTCCTTGTCCTTGTCCTGGTCCTTGCTCTCGTCCTTCTTCTCTTCCTTCACCTGGTACTCGGGCGAGAGGTAGACCTCTTGGTACGCCACAAACTGCGCCACGCTGCCGCCAAACTGCCTGAGGTCGTCGCTGGCGTAGATGCCCTCCTTCGCGCAGGTGGCGGAGGCGCGCACGCTGCCGTTGTTGCCCACCACGAGAATCGTCCACACGAGGTTGTCCATCTTGCCGCTCGCGCACACGAAGGTCGCCGAGGTCGCAGCAGTGCCCGAGGGCAGCGTCATCGACGCGTTGTTGCAGATGTCGTCCTGCCCCTCAAAGCCGCACTGCTCCATGAGCTCGTTGATCGCGCTCTGCTCGTAGCCCGAGGGCACCTGCCATGCGGGGAAGTCGATCCGCACGCCGACAAAAGGCGTGCCCGACGACAGCACGTTTGTGTCGCTCTTGCCCGGGAAGCTCACGGTATGGGAGTAGGGCGTTGAGGAGAACGTGATGTTGCCGGCGTTGTTGGAGGCATAGGCCGTCACCGCGTTGCCGTTGGTGTCGACGTAGCCCTTGGCAAAGACGTAGCCCTCCTTCTGAAGATAGGCATCCACGTCCTGAGACGAGTGGTCAAAGTACTCGGCGAGGTGCAGGGCGCTCGTGGGGTACGGAGAAGAGACCTTCACCTGGACGGTGCCGCCCTCGGAGATGGTCTCGCCCGCGGCGGGTGAGGTCTCGACGACGGTGCGCACGGTCTTGTCCGACTTGACGTAACTGACCTCGGCCGTGAAGCCCTCCGCCTCGATGGCCTCGACGGCGTCAGACTCCTTCTTGCCGATGACGTCAGGCACGCGGTAGGGCGCGGCAACGGTAAGCGTCACCACGCCGCGCGAGACAAACGCCTCGCCAGCGGCGGGGCTCACGTCGATGACGGTACCCTCCGCCTCGCTTGACGACTTGGTCTTGGTCTCGATGTTTGCCGCGCCGGCCTCGGTGAGAAGGGCACGCGCCTCCTCCTCGGTGAGTCCGATCACCTCGGGCATGGTGCGATTGGTGGCAATGATCAGGGTCACCTCGCTGCCCTCGGGTATGCGCGTGCCCGACTCGGGCTCCTGGCGCAGCACCTTGCCGATGGCATCGTCGGCCGGCTCGGCCTCGATGACCACGTCAAAGCCCTTCTCCTTGACCCTGACCTCTGCATTTGCCTGCGACTCGCCGACGACGTAGGGCACCGACTTGCCACCCCAGAGCTCCATGCCGTAGGTGAGAACCGCACCGCCGCCGCCCAGCACCAGGGCGATGATGAAGAGCGCGAGCAGGGGGCGCAGCTTGCTGCGGCTGTTGCCCTCGCCGGGCGCCTCGCCCGTGCGGGCACCGCGCGCGTAGGGGTCCTTCTTGCTCCCCTGCCTGCTGCGCTCCTCGCGGATGGTGTCAAAGTTGTCCACACTGGAGGCAAGGTTGGTCGACTGGGCATCGTGGTCGTAGTCACGCGTACGGCGCACGCCGATGCTGCTGTCGCGCACGGGCAGGCCGATGTCCTCGGGAAGCGGACGCAGGACGGTTGCCTCAACCACAGGCTCGGGCGCAGGTTCCGGCTCAGGCTCGGGCTCCACAACCTCCGCCTCGCCGGCCACACCATCGACCTCGTCCAAGTCCATGAGCACGGTCTCGTCACCAGAGGGCTCCGCAGCCTCGCTGGCCTGAACGACGGTCTCCTGCTCGCGCCGCGCCACCATTGTGGGCAGCTCGTCGATAAGACGCGTGACCTCCTCATCTAGGGCTTCTTCCCTGCGCTCCGTATCGGCGTTCCGACCGTCGCGCGTCTGGGGAGTGGGCAGCTCGTCCATAGCCTTGCTCCTTCATTTCAGCTGCAGATAGAGCAAGTATAGGCCAACACACAGATGCCCGCTTGGCGTTACCGCACCAAGCGGGCATCGTTTCATGGTCCCATCAAGCTACGCAGGCTTGGCTACTCCATCTCGTCGGGCTCGATCGGCTGGTCGTCCTCCTCGTGCGCCACCTCGGTGACGGCCGGCTCGGCCACCAGCGTCGCGCCGTCGGGGGCCACGTCCACGAGCACCGTCTCACCCTCGTGCAAGCGCCCATCGATGATCAGACCTGCGATGTTGTCCACGACCTGACGCTGGATGAGGCGCTTGAGCGGACGCGCACCGTAAACCGGATCCAGGCCATCCAGGGCGAGCAGACCCACGGCCGCCTCGGTGAGCTCGAGCGTGATGCGCTCGCGTGCCAGACGTGCGCGGACGTCGCGCAGCTGGATGTCCACGATGCGCTCGATGTCGTTGAGGCCCAGCGCGTGGAACACCACCACATCATCGATGCGGTTGAGGAACTCCGGCTTGAAGGTGGCGCGCAGGGCATCGTTGACCTGCTTCTGCACCTCGTCGGGGCTGCTCGTCTTGTTGGCCGCAGCGATGAATTGGCTGCCCACGTTGCTCGTCATGATGATGATCGTGTTCTTGAAGCTGACCACACGGCCCTGGCCGTCGGTCAGACGACCGTCGTCAAGCACCTGCAGCAGCACGTTGAACACGTCCGGATGTGCCTTCTCCATCTCGTCGAGCAGGATGACGCTGTAGGGCTTGCGGCGCACGGCCTCGGTCAGCTGGCCACCCTCCTCGTAACCCACGTATCCGGGAGGCGCACCGATGAGGCGCTGCACGGAGAACTTCTCCATGTACTCGCTCATGTCGATGCGCACCAGGGCACGCTCGTCGTCAAACAGGCACTCTGCCAGCGCCTTTGCCAGCTCGGTCTTGCCCACGCCGGTCGGCCCGAGGAAGAAGAAGCTGCCGATGGGGCGCTCGGGGTCGGAGAGACCCGCGCGGCTGCGACGCACGGCTGCGGCCACGGCGGAGACGGCCTCGTTCTGGCCCACCACGCGCTTGTGCAGCTCGTCCTCAAGATGCTTGAGCTTGTCCATCTCGCCCTGCATCATCTTGGATACCGGCACGCCGGTCCATGCGGAGACGACCTCGGCAATCTCCTCGGTCGTGACCTCCTCCTTGAGCACGCCGCCTGCCTGCTGCTTTGCGTCCAGATGCGCCTGGGCCTCGGCCAGCTGGTTCTCCAGCGTCGGGATCGTGCCGTAACGCAGCTCGCCCGCACGCCCGAGGTTGCCGTCGCGCACCGCGCGGTCAGCCTCGCCCTTGGCGTCCTCGATCTGCGCCTTGAGGTTCTGCACTCGATCGATGGCGCCGCGCTCGTTCTCCCAGTCGGCCTTCATGCCGTCAAGCTTCTCGCGCGTCACGGCGATGTTCTTGCGCAGGGTCTCGAGACGCTCCTTGGAGGCATCGTCCTCCTCGCGCATCAGGGCCTGCTCCTCAATCTGCATCTGCGTGAGCTGGCGGTCGACGGCGTCAATCTCCGCCGGCATGGAGTCGAGCTCCATGCGCAGGCGACTTGCGGCCTCGTCCACCAGGTCGATGGCCTTGTCCGGCAGGAAGCGGTCGGAGATGTAGCGGTTGGAGAGGTCGGCGGCGGCCACCAGTGCGGCGTCGGCGATGCGCACGCGATGGTGCGCCTCGTAGCGCTCGGTCAGGCCACGCAGGATGGAGATGGTCTCCTCCACGGACGGCTCGCTCACCAGCACCGTTTGGAAGCGGCGTGCCAGAGCCTGGTCCTTCTCGATGTACTTGCGGTACTCGTCGAGCGTGGTGGCGCCGATGGCATGCAGCTCGCCGCGCGCCAGCATGGGCTTCAGGATGTTGCCCGCGTCCATGGAGCCCTCGGCGGCGCCGGCGCCCACGATGGTGTGCAGCTCGTCGATAAAGAGGATGATGCGCCCGTCGGACTTCTTGACCTCCTTGAGCACGCTCTTGAGACGGTCCTCGAACTCGCCGCGGTACTTGGCGCCTGCCACCAGCGCGCTCATGTCCAGCTCGACGATGTCGCGGTCCTTGAGCGTGGACGGCACGTCACCGGCCACGATGCGCTCGGCCAGGCCCTCCACGATGGCGGTCTTGCCCACGCCCGGCTCGCCGATGAGCACCGGGTTGTTCTTGGTGCGGCGCGAGAGCACCTGAATGGTGCGGCGGATCTCCTCCACGCGGCCGATCACCGGGTCGAGCTTGCCCTGGCGGGCGAGGTCGGTCACGTTGCGGCCGTACTGCTCCAGCGCCTCGAACTGCGTCTTTGCGTCCTGGCTGGTCACGCGCTCGTCGCCGCGCAGGGCGCCAAAGGCCTCCTGCACGCGCTTGCCGGTGATCCCGTTGTTGCGCAGCACCTGCCCCGCGCCGCCCTTCTCGTCGGCAAGGGCACAGAGAAGATGCTCGCTCGTGACGTAGGAGTCGCCCAGCTTGCTGGCGAGCTTCTCCGCGGCGTCGCCCACGCGCGTGAGCTCGTTTGAGAGCCCCATCTGGGAGAGGTCGCCGCTCACGTGCGGCGCCCTGGCGATGGCGTCATCGACGGATGCCTCCACCTGCAGCGGATCGGCTCCCACGCGCTCGATGATGGCGCGCAGGTTGCGCTCGCCGGAGCTGAGCAGCGCCTTGAGCAGGTGGATGGGCATGACCTGTCCGGCCTCGGCATCCGCGGCGATGGTCACGGAGGACTGCAGGGCCTCTTGGGCCGTAACGGCCCACTTGTCAAATCTCATGGATACCTCCTTCTGGCCGCCTGGCCTTGATCGGTGTTCCCTCTCATTGTTCCCGCACAGCCAGAAGGTATTCATATCTAAGTGCGTTTGTATAAGGTTTTCTTAGTTTGCAGCCATTAGGACAGCTTGCGGCTACTCAAAGGGCCCGCCATTGTCCGCGACTCCGTCACCCTGCGCCTCGGCATACCTGACATACCACTCCATGTCCTCGTAGAGCGTGTAGTCAAAGGCGTCGTTCTTTATCGCATAGAGGAGCTGGTCTGGGGTTGTCGCCGCAAACTGGTAGGGGCTAAAGCCATCGGCAGGCTCGTCTCCCCTGCTTTCTGGGTAATCGAGCACGTAGGTGCGCGAGAAGCGGTCGTATTGGCTGAGGGCGCTCCCGTCGATGCTGTCGTTCCATGAGACAACGACCATGTACGAGCTGACCATGGGGTTCAGGGCCTTTGCGTAGTCGATGTCGTTGCCCTGTAGGAGCAGCAGGCGGTAGTCCCCGCCAGGCAGCCCCTTGAGCGAGGTCAGGCCGTTGTGAGAGAGGTCGAGCAGCAAGCGAGGCCAGTCGGCGTTTGGCTTGGGCAGGCCCTTCAGGTCCTCGATATGGTTGTAGCCAAGGAGCAGCGTCTCGATCTGGGGCAGGTTCTTGACGCCGGACACATCGGAGAGGTCACAGCCCACCGCACTCAGGTACCTGAGCTCCCGCAGGTCGCCAAACATGTTCAGGTCACCGAGCGCAATGCCGTCGAGGTACAGCTCCTCGAGCTTGGAGAGCCTGGGCACAAGCGTCAGGTCGTTCTTCTCGAGCCCCGTGCCGGCAAGGTTGAGGTGCCTGAGGTACTCGCGCGCATCGTCGCCCAGCCACGAGATGTCGTCCAGCTGGGGGTTGCCCGCCAGGTCGAGCTGCACGGGCCTTATATTCCCCAGCGAACTGAAGTCGCTGATCTTGGTGCGGCTCAGGTCCAGGGCGTACAGGTACTCCAGGCCTTCGGGCACCTCCTCGATGGCGCACCCCGCAAACGCGAGGCTCGAGTACGAGGAGAGGTTCTTGAGCGCGTCGAGGGAGGTGACCTCCGTGTCGGAGCCGTCCACGTCCCGAAGGCTTGGCATCTTTGCCAGCGGTGCGAGGTCGCTCACCTTGGTGCGCGCAAACTTGAGCCGCCTGATGTCCGAGCCTGCCAGCGGGGAGAGGTCGGTCACTGACGTCCCCGACACGTCAAGCTCGCTGAGCTCCTCGAGGTTGAGCACCGAGAGGTCGTCAAACCGCGTGCAGCCCTCGAGCGAGAGATATTCGACCGGCAGGTCTGACAGAAAGCTCGAATCCCACAGTCCCCCAACGTCAATCAGCTCGAGGTGATAGATCCCCTTTGAGGCAAACCTGAGCTCGGGCAGGCGGCACTCGCCCACGTTGCAGTTCTGAAGCGAGAGGTACTTGAGGGTCTTGATCGAGGCGATGGCCTCCAGATCGTCTTGCGTGAACGTCACGTCCCTGAGGTACAGGTACTCCTCGTGACGGTCGATCTCCTCTCCCCACGACGCGACGTACGGCTTAGGGAACAGCAGGAACGCCGCCAGCAGGGCATTGACGACGCCTATCGCTATGGCAACACCGATAAAGATCCATGATCTTCTGTCGATACCCTCGCGAGCCATCGCTTCCTCCACTCCAGCCGTTGCCGTGTAGGCATACGTGTTCGGGCAATAGGATAGCCGTAATGCATGTCGTGGGGGCGTTTGGGCATAATGATGCTATCGCTGCGAACGAAGGAAATGCATGGCTCAACGGGCAAATAAGCAGGTACTTTCCTGGAAGATGAAGGCCATTCTCGCACTGGTCGGCGCAATGATGTGCGGACGCATCTTTATTGAGGTCGTCGATGCCGCCGCGGGCGAGACGAGCGTGGTCGACCTCGTGGGTACCCTTGTCGTGGTGGGCATCATCGTCGCGGGCTTCTTTGTCATGCGCAAGTTCTACCAGGGCTTTGACGGCACCATCGAGGACCCTCCGCTGGGTTGGGCGCCCACGGTCTCCGGCGACTACGCAGCCAACTACCGGGGCTTTCAGATGACCGTCGACGAGAACGGCCAGCTCGTGCCCGTCAAGTCCGCCGCTGCCGAGCGCGGCAGGGAGCGTGCCGAGAAGGCCGCCGAGGTCTCCGCGCGCATCGACAAGCTGCAGGACCAAGGGTCCGCCAAGCAGGACTCGGAGTACATCGGCCCAACCCCCATGCCGCTCTCGGCAGCGGCCGGCGGGGGCGAGGGCCTGATGTCCGATGCGCCCGTCCCGCGCAGTGCATCCTCCTCCATCGAGAAGGGCAAAAAGCGCAAGGTACGTGCCGGCATCAAGGTGGGCCGGCGCGTGGATGCCGAGGTCGAGGTCGGCCCGCGCCTGCGCAAGGACGGCTCGCTCCCCACCCCACAGCAGATATATGACGCGCTCGGCGAGTACGTGATCGGTCAGGAGGACGCGCGTCGCACGCTGGCGGTTGCGGTCTACAACCACTACAAGCGCATCACGCCCAGCTGGCACGAGGACAAGCAGAACCCGGTTGAGATCGCCAAGTCGAACATCATGCTGCTGGGACCAACTGGCACCGGTAAGACCCTCATGGTGCAGACGCTTGCGCGGATCCTCGACGTGCCCCTGGCCATCGCCGACGCCACGACCCTGACCGACGCAGGCTACGTGGGCGACGACGTGGAGTCCATCCTCGCACGCCTCATCGCGGCAGCCGGCAGCGAGGAGAACGCCTCGATGGGCATCGTGTACATCGACGAGATAGACAAGATCGCCCGCACGTCTGGCGCCAGCAACTTTGCCAACAACAACGACCCCTCCGGCGAGGGCGTGCAGCAGGCCCTGCTCAAGCTGCTCGAGGGGTCCATGACCAGCGTGCCGCCCCTGGGCGGGCGCACAAACCTCTTTCAGAAGAACAGCCAGGTGGACACCACCAACATCCTGTTCATCTGCGGCGGTGCCTTTGTGGGCCTGACCGACATCGTCCGGCGGCGCACCTCAAACCGCAGCATCGGCTTCACGCAGCAGGATTCCAGCGTGTCGCAGCTCTCCGACGACGAGTTGCTCGGCATGGTCGAGCCACAGGACCTGCACCGCTTTGGCCTCATCCCCGAGCTCATCGGGCGCATACCGGTCATCACGCACACCTGCGAGCTTCGCGTCGAGGACATGGTGCGCATCCTCACCGAGCCCAAAAACGCCATCGTCCGCCAATACCAGCAGCTCATGGCCTATGACGGAGTCCAGCTGATCTTTGACCAGGAGGCACTCGAAGCCATCGCGCAGGCTGCGCTCGATCGCGGCACCGGGGCGCGCGGGCTGCGCTCCATCTGCGAGAAGGTGCTGCGCGACGCCATGTTCGAGGTGCCCGGGCGCACGGATATCGAGCAGGTCGTGGTGCATCGGGCTTGCGTGACCGATGGCGAGAAGCCCGAGTACGTGCTGCGCAATGCCGAGGCATAGCGCCACCACCGACCCTTACGGCCTCGCCCGCCAGGGATCAGAAAGACCTGAGTCAGTTACTGGAGGCGCTTGAGCTCGTCACTGAGCTCGGCGATGAGCCTTGGGTAGAGGTTGACTCCCTCCCCAAGGTTGCCAAACAGCGTGCCGTCGATGACAAGGGAGTTCAATCCGTCTGGCGAGGGGGCGTAGTCGCGCGCCATGACCTCGACAAACTCGTCCCAGCCAATCAGCCTTGTGTGAGTCTTCTTGCAGCCATCGTCCAGGCAGACGTAGAAGCCACTCTGGGCAAAGGCAAAGGCGCCAAAGGAAGCCGGAAGCTCCTTGTTCGTCTCAGGGAAGGGGTTGTCGCTGTCGTGCGACCACTCGTACCCCGCATATACGGCCTCGTCTTCGGGCATGTCCAGATAGCCCCGCACGTCACTCGCAAAGTCGTTCGCGTCATCGAACTCCATGCTTGTGTGAACCGCTGACCCGGACTCCTTGCTCCTCAGGAAGTCAATGGCACGCTTGCTCGCGCTTGCGCGCATCTCCTCCGAACCGGGTGCCTCAAACGTCAGCTCGTCCCTGTTTGGCCAGTTCCGCGCATAGACAAGCTCGCTCCTGAGCCTTTGCAGCACCATCATGAACGCGCCGGCGTCATGACACCTAAAGCTCATCCCATCCAGCATCAGGGTGTTGCCGCCACCGCGGATCGCCCGTGCCGGAAGCGCGCGGAACTCCTCCCAGCTCAAGCGTCCGGCCTTCTTGCCCGTGCGGTAATAGACGCCCGAGTCACACAGGACGAGGCTCTCGTAGGTGGTCTTGAAGAGCGACGAGAGCTTCTTGTCCCACAGCACGTAGATGGCCTCATCTGCACCGATGCCGAGGGCCGTGCGGATATCGTCTGCCCGTGCGTCGGAAAACTCATCCGCAAACTGCATCTCGTACACGAGGTCCTTGTCCGGATCAAGATACTCGCGGTCGGGATTGGGCTTCCAAGCATGCTGGCAGTTCCTGAGGTAGTGCGCAGCAACGGCGCCAAGCTGCTCGGCGCTAAGCAGCGCCGGATACTCTCGCCTGACGGCATCGGACTCATCGGCCCGCCTGCCCAGCTGGCCTTGCAGTGTGTGTCGCATCGGTTCCTCCTGTTGGCGGCGTCCGCAAGCTGTTGACTTGCGGCCCAACTACCCCTCAAACGGCAGGTAGCGCCTCATGCGGTCTGCGGCCATCACGTGGTCGTCGGTGTCAAAGATGGCGCGTCCCACCATGATGATCTCGGGGTCGAGCGTCATAACCTCGCGGATGTTTCCCTCGTTGATGCCCGTACCCAGCGCCAGCTGGGCATTTCGCATGTTGCGGCGGGCGACCTTGGCAAGGTCGAGCGGCTTGATCTTGGGCGTGAACCACCTGCGGTGCGTCTCGATGTCGTAGTCGTACTCGGGAATGTAGCCGGTGTGCACCGCAATGTAGTCGACACCAAGCTCGTCGACCTCGGCAGTGCGCTTGGCAAACGACCGCGGAGGTGCGGACATGTCGCACATAATCTTTCCGCCGTACTCCTTTGCCTTCTCGACCATCTTCACGATCACGGGGTCGGGAGCGGCGGAGAGGACCGTCACGATGCTGGCACCCGCCTCGAAGGCGCGCGTGGTCACGCCCGTCCCGCCATGAAAGACCTTGGCATCCACGCAAATGCACAGGTCGGGGTGGGCGGCGTGAATCTCCTCGATGAGACCAAGACCAAAGGTCATCATCTGCGGGTAGCCGATCTCGACGATGTCCACGTAGTCCGCGAGCTCGTTCACGATATTGATGACCTCGTGGCGCTTGCCGTGGTCAATGGTGAGTTGAAGCTGCATGGGAACCTCCTAGAGAACCTGCATGGCAAGCGCCAGCACGAGGGGCATGGTGAGCATGGAGACGATGGTGGTGCCGATGGAGAGGCCCGTGCCATACGAGTAGTCGGCGCCGTACTTGAGCGCGAGCATCGACGTGGCCGAGGCCGCGGGTGCCGCCGCGATGATCATCATGACCATGCGGACCTCAAAGGGCACGGGCATCAGCAGAAGGATGGGGATGCAGGCCAGAGGCACCACCACGAGTCGCAGGGCAATCGCCTTGTACAGGCGCGTGTCGGTGATCATGAGGCCGATGTTGGACGCGCCGAGCGTGGCGCCGAGGATGACCATGCCGAGGCCTGTGTTCATGTTGGCCATGCCGGTCAGCGCCTGCTGGATCACGTAGGGCAGCTCGTCGACCGCAAAGAAGAGGATCATGCCCACGACCACGGCAATCAGGTTGGGGTTGGTCAGAATCTTCTTGACGGAGACCTCGTTCTTGTCGCCGCTCATGAGCAGGACGCCGTAGGTCCAGAAGGTGATCGTGCCCACCACCATGGTCATCGTCACATAGAAGACGTACTCGTCGCCCAGAATGCCCTGGATAAGCGGGATGCCCACAAAGCCCGAGTTGGAGAACACCACGGCAAAGGTGCCCACGCGGTCGGCCTTGCCGCAGCCAAAGCGTCCGATGACCACCGACACGGCAAAGATGACCAGGAAGAACAGCATCACCGTAACGCCGGTCGAGATCTTCTCCGCGTCAAACGGGATGGCCAACGCGCGAATCACCACGCAGGGCGTCGCCACGTACAGAGCCAGATTTGATAGCTGGCCCACGCCCTTCTCGTCGAGTTGCCCCAGCTTGAACAGGATGACGCCAATAGACATCATCGCCAGCATGACCAGAATCTGCTTGATGAGAATCAGGACCATATGCGCCCCTCCCTGCCGCATTGTCCGACTCTCTCATGATACGGCAGCTTGTGCGCTGCGCCGTTCTCGCATCTTCCCAGCGGTGCGGCATAGGCAAAAGGGCCCTAGGTAGGCAGTCGGTCCGACCGACAGAAAGCGGCCGCTGCGACATCTCTGCCACAGCGGCCGCTGACACCGCTTGAAAGGGTTTAGGCTACCTGCCGCCCAGGCCACTCTCCAAAAGCCCGCGCATGACCTGCTCGGGACCCTGCCCGTCGTAGCGCGTGAGCGCGGTGATGCGCTCGCGCATGCGGTACTCGTGCACTTGGTCCTCCAGCTCGCGCACGCGGGCACGGAGCTCGTCGATCTCCCTCTCGCGCTCCACCTGGCGCTCGCGCATGTCGAGAATGCGCACCACGCCCGCAAGGTTGATGCCCTCGTCGGTCAGCTTGCTGATGAGGTTGAGTCGCTCGATGTCGCTCTGCGAGTACAGGCGCGTGTTCCCGCGCGAACGGCCCGGCGTGACCAGGCCCTTCTGCTCGTAGACGCGCAGGGTCTGCGGGTGCATGCCCGTGAGCTCGGCAGCAACGCTAATCATGTAGAGCGGCTTGTCCTTGCTGTCGTCACTACGCGCCATAGCTCTCGACGTCCTTCCTGTACTCGCGCTCGTCAGAGGTGCGCAGCGCCTCGAGGGCCTCGCGCTCCTTGGCCGACAGGCGCGTGGGCACCTTGACCCGCACCTTCACGTAGAGGGCGCCCTTGCTCCCCTTGCGCTTGACGTTTGGCGCGCCAAGGTCGCGGAAGCGGAAGGTCTTGCCGTCCTGCGTGCCGGCCGGGATCTTGAGGCGGCAGGTGGAGCCGTCGGGCGTGGGCACGTTGACCTCCGCGCCAAGGGCGGCCTCGTACATGCTGATGGGCAGTTCCATGCGCACGTCCGCGCCGTCACGCTTGAAGAGCGGGTGCTCCGCGACGCGGGTGGTAATCACCAGGTCGCCGCGCGCGCCACCGTTGGCACCGTACTCGCCGCGGCCGCGATAGCGGAGCTTTCCGCCATCGACCGCGCCGGCCGGGACCTTGACCGTCAGGGTCTGCTTCTCGCCCGTGGAGGGGATGGTGTAGCTCACCTTGCGCTGTGCGCCGGTAAAGGCCTCCTCGGCGGTGACGTCCACCGTCATCGTGAGGTCGCCGCCCTTGGTGGGGCGGTTGGTGCGCGTTCCGCTGCCCGGCTGGCCACCAAAGAAGGTGGAGAAGTCAAAGCCGCCAAACGCACCGTCGCCGCTGCGGATGTTCTCGAAGATGTCAGACCAGTCCGCACCGTTGCCAGTGTAGGTGTAGCCGCCGCGGTTGCGTCCGCCCGAGCCGCCGAAGTCTGCGCCCGGGATGCCGCCAAACATCAGCAGCTGATCGTACTCCTTGCGCTTCTCGGCGTCGGAGAGGGTCGTGTAGGCCTCGCTGACCTCCTTGAACTTCTCCTCGTCACCGCCCGCATCGGGGTGGTACTTGGCCGCCAGCTTGCGGAAGGCCTTCTTGATGTCGTCCTGGGTGGCGTCGCGCTGCACGCCAAGGATGTCGTAGTAGTTCCTCTTGCCAGCCATGTGAGGCAACGCCTCCTTTCGTCGTCATGCCGTTGGGCGAGACGGGCGGATGCCCGCGGCTCTCCCGTGGGGTTTGGCTACTCCGCCTCGTCCTCCGTGGGCTCAGCGGGACGCTTGGGACCACCGTAGGTGACGGTCACCATTGCGGAGCGGATGACCTTGCCGCCCATGCGGTAGCCCTTCTGGTAGACCTGGGCGACGGTCTCGTCGTAGGCCTCGGCGTTCTCCTCTCGACCAACGGCCTGGTGCACCAGCGGGTCAAAGGCCTCGCCGGCCGGGTCGATGACCTCGACGCCCTCCTTGCTCAGGATGTCGAGCATCTTTGCGTGCACGGCCATGACGCCGTCGACAAACTGGATGACCTTCTCGTCACCCTCGGCGGTCTTGGTCGCGTGGTCGGAGGCGCGCTCCATGTCGTCGAGCACGGGCAGCAGGTTGGTGACCAGCTTTTCGGCCGCACGCTCGCGCTCGGCGATGCGCTCCTGAGCCGTGCGACGACGGTAGTTGTCCCAGTCGGCCTGGAGGCGCAGCAGGCGGTCGGTGGCGTCGGCAGCCTCCTTCTTGGCGGCCTCGCTCTCCTCGATCGCGGCATTGAGCTGGTCCCGCAGGTCATTCTGCTCGCGCTCGGCCTCTGCGGCCATGTCGGCCTCGGCAGCCTCGGCGCCGGCACGCTTGGCGGCCTCCACCATGGCGGCCTCCTCCTCCGGCGTCAGCTCGCCCTCCTGCTCGTCGGGCTCCACGACCTCGTCGACATCCTCGCGGACCTCGTCGTTCTCAACATCGATGGGCACCTTCACGTCACTCTCCCAACTATCGCTCGGGCCACTCGGCCCCGGGTGCTTTTGCCAGTATGGCGGGAGCGGAATCCATGCCCGCTCCCGCCACGGTTAACACGTCACTGCTGCGCGAGGACGCTAGTCGACAACCTCGTAGTCGGCATCGACCACGTCATCGCCGCCGGGCTGACCGCCCTGGGGAGCCTGGCCCTGCTGGTCGGAGTAGACGATCTCGGCGAGCTTGTAGCCAGCCTGCTGGAGCTTCTCGCCAGCGGCCTTGATGGCCTCGACATCGGTGCCGTCCAGGGCCTTCTTGGCCTCCTCGATGGCGGCCTCGACGTCAGCCGTCGGTCTGGTTGCGGACCTCGATCTCGTCCTTCTTGGCCTTGTCCTCCTCGGCGTGAGCCTCGGCGTCCTTGACCATGCGATCGACTTCGTCGTCAGACAGGGCGGTGGAGCCGGAGATGGTGATCTGCTGCTGCTTGCCGGTGCCCTTGTCCTTGGCCGTGACCTTGACAATGCCGTTGGCGTCGATGTCGAAGGTAACCTCAATCTGCGGCACGCCGCGGCGGGCGGCAGGGATGCCGGTCAGGTTGAACTTACCGAGCGACTTGTTGTCGCGAGCCATCTCGCGCTCGCCCTGCAGGACGTTGATCTCGACGGAGGTCTGGTTGTCGGCCGCCGTGGAGTAGATCTCGGTCTTGGACGTGGGGATGGTGGTGTTGCGGTCGATCATCTTGGTCATGATGCCGCCCATGGTCTCCACGCCGAGGGACAGCGGGGTCACGTCGAGCAGCAGGATGCCCTCGACGTCGCCGGTGAGGACGCCGCCCTGGACGGCCGCACCGTCAGCCACGACCTCGTCGGGGTTCACGGACATGTTGGGCTGCTTGCCGGTGATGGTCTTGACGAGCTCCTGGACGGCGGGCATACGGCTGGAGCCGCCGACGAGGATGACCTCATCGACCTCGCTGATCTGCATACCAGCGTCGCGCAGGGCGTTGGTGACAGGTGCCTTGCAACGGTCGAGCAGGTCGCGGGTGATGCGCTCGAACTCGGAGCGGGTCAGCGTGTAGTCGAGGTGCTTGGGGCCAGAGGCGTCCATGGTGATGAACGGCAGGTTGATGCTGGCCTGCTTGGCGCTGGACAGCTCCTTCTTGGCGTTCTCGGCAGCCTCCTTGAGGCGCTGCAAGGCCATCGGGTCGTTGCGCAGGTCGATGCCGTTGTCAGCCTTGAACTTGTCGGCCAGCCAGTCGATGACCTTCTGGTCCCAGTCGTCGCCACCGAGGTGGTTGTCGCCGTTGGTGGCCAGAACCTCGACGACGCCGTCGGCGAGGTCGAGCAGGGAGACGTCAAAGGTGCCGCCACCCAGGTCGAAGACGAGGACCTTCTGGTCGATGCCCTTCTTGTCCAGGCCGTAGGCCAGAGCGGCTGCGGTCGGCTCGTTGACGATGCGCTGCACGTTGAGGCCAGCGATCTTGCCGGCGTCCTTGGTGGCCATGACGGCGTCGGTGACGGTCTCGCCCAGGTACTTCTCGGCGTCGGCCTTCATCTTGGAGAGGACCATGGCGCTGATCTGCTCGGGGGTGAAGTCCTCGCCGTCGATCTCGACGACGGCGCGGTTGCCGGTGCCGCTCTTGACCTTGTACGGGACGGTCTTGAGCTCGGAGCTGACCTCGTCATAGCGACGGCCCATAAAGCGCTTGATGGAGAAGACGGTGTTGGTGGGGTTGGTGACTGCCTGGTTCTTTGCAGCCTTGCCGACGATGCGGTCGCCGTCAGCGCGGAAGCCGACGACGGACGGGGTGGTGCGGTCGCCCTCGGCGTTCACGATGATCGTGGGCTCGCCACCCTCGAGAACCGCCATAGCGGAGTTGGTCGTGCCAAGGTCGATACCAAGGATCTTAGCCATTGTCGTTCCTTTCGTTTGAGACTCTGGGCGTTGCCCCCGGAGTTGGTTCCTTGTTTGTCAGAGGTATTTGTTCCCCGTGCGTTTGAATCGTATACATTATCTAAGTGTGTTTGCATGAGATTTTTTGCTTCTTCACATATAAGGCGCGTGAGATGCCTTCGGGCTCGCAGCACACCCTCTTTGCGGGAAGCGTCATACTCATATATGAGACGCGCGCGACGAAGGGAGACCTCCATGAGGCTGCTCATTGCATCGGACATCCACGGCGCCGCCACCTGGTGCGCACGCCTGATGGAGGCCATCGATACCCACCAGCCCGACCGCGTGGTGCTGCTGGGAGACCTGCTCTACCATGGCCCGCGCAACGACCTGCCGGAGGACTATGCCCCCAAGCAGGTAATTTGCATGCTCAACGGCATTGCCGACAAGGTGCTGGCCGTGCGCGGCAACTGCGAGGCCGAGGTCGACCAGATGGTGCTCGACTTCCCCTGCATGGGCGACTACGCCCTTATGGCCGACCCTGCAACGGGGCGTGACCTCTTCTTTACCCATGGCCACGTGTACGGAGCCGGCAAGCACAACAGCATCGACCACCTGCCCACACTCCGCGCCGGCGACGCCCTGGTGTATGGCCACACGCACATCAAGGTAAGCGAGGAGCGGCCGCAGGGCATCTGGCTCTTTAACCCTGGAAGCGTGGGCATCCCCAAGGACGGCACGCACAGCTACGGCCTCTACGAGGACGGGCGCTTCTCGCACGTCCTGCTCGAAGGCTAGAAGGAGGCCCCATGGCTACGCTCTGGGACGTCGTTGACGCAAGCGACGGCGAGATATGCGAGCAGTCCTTCTTTGGGGAGGATTTCTCCGAAGCCAACCTTGGCCACGTGGAGTTTGAGGACTGCAGCTTTGAGAGCTGCTCGTTTGCCGATCTGCATGTCGCGCGCATCGTCTTTGACCGCTGCACCTTTGCGAGCTGCGACTTCTCCAACGCACGCATGGCCACCAGCTACTGGCGCGGCTGCCGCATCGACGAGTCGCGGCTGGTGGGGTGCGACCTGCACCAAAGCTGCTTTGTGCGGGACACCCTGCGCGACTGCGTGGCCTCCTACCTCAACCTGACGGAGAGCAAGCTCGAGCAGGTGCGCTTTGCAGACTGCGACCTGCACGAGGCCTCCCTTGCGCAGCTTCGCCTCAAGCGGGTGATGCTCGAGGGCTGCGACCTCACACGCACAGAGGTCTATGGCACGCGACTGCGCGGCATAGACCTCTCCACATGCACTATTCAGGCACTACGTGTGTCCGACACCTTCTTTGAGCTGCGCGATGCGCGTGTCGGCATCGACCAGGCGCCGGATCTGGTGGGGCTGCTCGGCGTGAAGCTGGTGTAGCGGCCTCAAAGAGCAGCTACGGCATTTACGAAAGCTGGAACACCTCGTAGGCAAGCATGCCGTCACTCCAGAAGGACAGCTGCCCGACCTCGACCTCGACGTCCGAGGTGGTGTTCTGCAGCTTGTAGGTACGGGTGACGTCCACCGATACGCCCGCCTTGACCTTGTTCGAGAAGCCATCGCTGTTCTCGCCGGAGAAGTAGGCATCCTCGCACTCGACACCATCCTGATACACCGTGATGTCCGTTGCCAGCATCATCGAGGTCGGCGTGTCGTCCGACACGTTCGTGAACGTGAAGTCCACCGCGATGCACGGCGCGCCGTCGTAGTCTTCGACGATGTTGTAGCCGTTGATGGTCACCTTGTAGTCCGAGTTCTCAGCCATGGCCGGCCCTTCGTCGGCCGTCGCCTCGGGCTCGGACTCAGCATTAGCATCAGCCTCAGCCTCGGCCTCGGCTTCGGCAGCGCTCTCCTCAGCCTCCTGCTCGACGGCGGCCTCGCCCTCGGACCCAGACGAGCTCGACGAGTCGTTGTCGCCGCCGCGGCCAAAGATCGCGCCAATCACCACGAGCACCACGAGCACGATGGCAATTTTCTTGATCAGATCGAGGATCTTCTTCATACATTCCTCCTTGATGAGCCGGTTTCCACAGCTAGTGAACGGTGGCTCGATGCTAAAGGAGGAGCGCGAAGGCTACCTCAGCTGTCAGTTGAGTTTTTGCGAGTGGGGCTGCGCCTAGAGGCGGCGCTCGCCGGCCCTGCCGGTAAAGGTCTCCTCGCCGAGGTTCCACAGCAGGTCGTCGCACGCGGAGATCTCCATGCCGTGGTTAAGGCAGAAAGCGACGATGACGTCACGGCGGTTGTGCGGGAGAAGAGCCGCCGATCCGCCACGCTCAAGCAGCTCGCAAGCCTCGGTCTCGTTAAGACGCATGCCAAAGGCAAGCTGGATGAGCTTGTCGCGCGAGGGATGGCGCATGCCGGCCATGATCTGGTAAGCAAAGGTCTGGTTGAGGCGCGAACGCCGCACGACGATGTTCTTCTTCATGCCACGACGTGCCAGCTCGTCACCGATCCACTCGGAAAAAGAGCGGTCGTCGAGCTCTGCCGCTGCGAGCACGTCCTGTAGGGTATCGCCAGCCTTTTGTACTATCTGCCATCTGTCGCTCAATGCAACCTCCTTGATAGGAGTGATGATGGACGGTTAGCAGCGGATATTCATTAGCTCCGTGCTAAATGACTGATATTCATATCCAATACATAAGTTTTTGAGTTTATATGTTACAAATGTGCACAGTACCTCGTTACTACGGTTGCGACCTTGGTATTTTTAGCCGCTTCTGTTACTTCGCATAGGCAACAACTAAACTCGCTGCCATCATAAGTATAAATATAATTAGCGAATATATACATAATCTTGTAATGAAGAGCCGAGCGGGGTGAGACTCCGTCGCATAGGTGCCCCGTAGTCGCACCGCGTTGTATATCTCCAGGCACATGTACGCGATGCCTGCATCCAGAACCACGGCCATGGTGTAGTGCTCGGCCTCCCAAATGGGATCGCGCGTCACAAAATACGACACCGCAGCGGCCAGCACCACCGCAAAGAGCACCGCCAGCGCGATCCAGGCCAGCGCGGCAAAGGCCCGCACGTACAGCGGCGCCTCCCTGAAGGCGCGCGGCGCGTGTCGCGGCTCTTCCTGCGACTGCGCCTCCGCCTCCAGGTCAAACACACGCACAGACGCGGGCACCGGCCTTCTTCCCACAGGCACCTTTGCAACGGCTTGCGAGAGCTCTTCTGCAGACACCTTTGCAACGGCTTGCGAGAGCTCTTCTGCACTTTGGTAGCGTGCGCTTGGCTCGAAGGAGGTCGCCTTCTGCACCACCTCACAGAGCGCCTCGGGCACCAGCGCGCGGTCAGAGAGCTTCTCCTCATATGCCTCCGCGTCAGGCCGCTCCCCCGTCAGCGCGTAGCCCAGCAGGCGCCCGATCGCATACACGTCGGAGCGCGCGTCGGTCTGCTTGAACCCATACTGCTCTGGCGCCGCAAAGCCCCAAGTGCCCAGCGTAGTCGTGTCGCGTCGCTGGCCGGGATGCTGCTGCCGGGCTATCCCCAGGTCAACGAGATGCGCGCCATCCGCAGCCAGAATCACATTGCCCGGCGTGATGTCGCGATGCACCACGCCGCTCTCGTGCAAGGCGCCCACGGCGCGGCACACGTCTGTAATCACATCCGCCGCACGCGACGCCTCGAGCCTTCCCTCTTGCTCGACCACCGCGCTCAGCGCCTCGCCCTCAACGTAGTCGTATATCACGACGAGCTCGTCTGGCATGCGGTAGAGCTCCTCGATGCGCGGCAGCAGCGGCTCGTCGATCTCCATGGCCGCAGCCCACGCGGCCGCGTTGGCCAGGGTCGCAGGAATGTGCTTGCGCACGAGCAGCCCCTCGCCGTTGAAGGTGACCAGCTCCGTGCGGCCAGACGGACCGTCGCCCAGCACGCGCACGACGCGATAGGCGTCGTCGCGCACCATGGAGCGCAGTGTCTGGCCGTCGTCCATGCCTAGCCCTCCTGCGGCACGAGCGTGTCCTCGCCCAGGCGATAGAGCTCGTCGTCGCACTCGGGGAGTGTGTAGCCCTGCTCGATGCAGAAGATGATGATGGCGTCTCGGCGGTTCTTGCACCAGAGCTCCGACACGCCGGCGTGGCGCAAGAGCCGCTGGGTCTCCCGCAAGGTGCAGCCGATGCCTAGGGCCAGCTTGATGGCGTTGTCACGTCCCACGTGGCGCTCGCCGTTGAACACCTGGTAGACAAAGGTGGAGTTGACCGCGGAGGCACGAACCACGTCCGCGCGCGTCATGTTGCGCGCATCGATGAGGTCGAGAAGATAGTCGGCGAGGGAGCGGTCGTCGGTCGTGGCCTGCTCGAGGTAGGCCTCGGGCGACGCGCTCGCCAGCAGACGCTGCAACAGCTCCTCCGTGAGCTCCTCATGCTGTGCCTGCTGCGTCATGCCTGTCTCCTTTATCTCTCGGATAAACATGGTAAGGAACATCGTAAACGCCGGGCAGCTTGCTCGCAACAAGCTGCCCGGCGACGTGATTCGGGTCTATATGCGCGGGGCGTTATGCGCCAACGGCCTCGCGGCCGCGAGCGAAGGCCTTGAGGTTGGCTTCGACGGTCTTGGGCGGCACGCGACGACGGATGGCGTCCTCCCACTCCGCGACCTCAAAGGGCAGGGCCGTGGAGAGGGCGCCGACCAACACCACGTTGGTGGAGCGGGGGCTGCCCACCTCGCGTGCGATGCCGCCGGCGTCGATCACACGCGCGCCGATCTTCTCGAGCTGCTCGTGGACGCCCTCGGGCATCTTGAAGGTGCCGATGTTGACCGGGACCGGCGTGATCTGCTCGTCGTTGACAAAGAGACTGCCGCCCTCGCGCACAAACTGCTGTGCGCGCAGCGCCTCGATGGCCTCGAAGGCCACCACGATGTCGGCGCAGCCAGGGTCTGCGATCATGGACTGCACCTGCTCGCCCACGCGCACGATGGTGGAGACGGAGCCTCCGCGCTGGCTCATGCCGTGGATCTCGGAGACCTTGACGTCCAGGCCAGCGTCAGCCGCCACCATGGCAAGCAGCTGACCTGCGAGGATGGTGCCCTGGCCACCAACGCCAACCAGAAGGATGGTCTTGGTGCCATCGAGCGTCACGCGCGCGCCGCCCTCGGCGACGCCGTAGTTGGTAGAAGTGTCATGCGGCATGGCTAGTCCTCCTGAATGCAGCCGAAGGGGCAGGACTGTGCGCACTGGCCGCAGCCGATGCACTGGTTGGGATCGATCACGGCATGGCCGGTCTCGTCGCGGCCAAGGGCCGGGCAGCCAATCTGGATGCAGCGGCCGCAGCGACGGCAGTCACGGATGGCCGGCATGGGCTTGCGGCTACGGTCGATGAGGCGGCACGGCGACTTGAAGATGATGACCGAGAGCATGTCGGTATGGCTCGTGGCGTCCTTGAGCGCGCGACGGATCTCCGCGGCGTTCTGCGCGTCCACGACCTCGATCTCGTCCACACCGATGGCCTCGCAGAGCTTGACCAGGTCAAGCTGCTTGCCGGCGGGCACGTCGAGCGGGTTGACGCGGTTGGCCTGGTCGGTGAGGGTCACGCCGTTGACGGGGTTGCCCTGGGTGCCGGTCATGGCCGTGGTGCGGTTGTCCAGGATGCAGAGCGTGCCCTTGCCGCCATTGTAGACGGTGCCCAGCAGGCTCGTGATGCCAGAGTGCGCAAAGGTGGAGTCGCCGATGACGCCGACCACAGGACGACCGGTGCGCTCGGCGGCGCCGGCCAGCTCCATGCCATGGGCCATCGAGAAGGACGCACCCATGTCGATGACGGAGTCAACGGCGCGGAAGGGAGCCACGGCGCCGAGGGTGTAGCAGCCGATGTCACCGGTCACGATGGCCTTGATGCGACGAAGCTCCACGTACACCAGACGATGCGGGCAGCCGGCGCAGAACGCGGGCGGACGCGGGGGCAGGCCCTCGGCGGGCGCGAGGTGCGCAGGGTCGGCCACGCCAAAGGCGGCACGAATGTGGGCCGGGGTGATCTCGCCGGAGCGCGGCAGACGGCCCGCAGGTGGCTCTGCGACGTCGATGCCCATGGCGCGAACGCGCGTCTCCAGGTAGGGATTGGCCTCCTCGACCACGTAGACCTTGTCGCACAGTGCGGCAAACGCCGCGAGCTTCTTGGGCGGCAGCGGCCAGGTGACGCCCAGCTTGAACACCGAGGCATCGGGCATGGCCTCGCGCACGTGCACGTAGAGGGCGCCTGCGCAGATGATGCCCACCTTGGTGTCGCGCATCTCCACGCGGTTGAGCGGGGTCTCCTCCGCCCAGGCCTCCAGCTCGTCCTCGCGGTCGTTGCAGACCAGCGTGCGGCGAACTGCGTTGGCTGGCATCATGACAAACTTCTCGGGACGGCTCTCGTAGGGGCGCGGGTCCATGGCGGAGCGCTCGCCAACCACGTTGACCAGCGTCTTTGTGTGAGCGATGCGCATGGTCTCGTGCAGCATGACCACGGTGTCAAACTGCTCGGAGATGTCAAAGGCCTGCTGGGCCATCTCGTAGGCCTCTTGGCTGTCGGACGGGTCGAGGCACGGGATGCGGCCGAAGGCGGCATAGTGACGGCTGTCCTGCTCGTTCTGCGAGCTGTAGCAGCTGGGGTCGTCGGCGGCGAGAAGCACCAGACCGGCATTGACGCCGGTGTTGGCGGCGCTCATAAAGGGGTCTGCAGCCACGTTGACGCCCACGTGCTTCATGGTGACGAGCGTGCGCACGCCGCCCATGGCGGCACCAAGGCCCACCTCAAAGGCGACCTTCTCGTTGGGTGCCCACTCGCAGTACACGTCGGGCTTGCGCACGAGGTTCTCGAGCGTCTCGGTTGACGGGGTGCCCGGGTAGGCAGCTCCCACGGCAACGCCAGCCTCCCACGCCCCCTGCGCGATGGCCTCGTTGCCCGATAGCAGTTGTTTGCTCATAGGATGTTTCCTCTCCAACTACGGAACTCGAACCAGTATAGCCGCCTCATGCGACAGACATGTTTCGGATACCTCCAAGCTCGGGAAACATGGGATGCGAGGCCGGGCCGGGGCGGGACAGGGGACGTGCCTGGTGTCCCACCCCAGCCCACCCCACCAGCCCCACGCTAGAGCGGGTCAGCCCCGCCACGGAGAATAGACAGGTATGGCAAGAGAGGGACGCAGTCTGGGCCGCGTCCCTCTCGCTTGTTCCCTATGTCTGCTGGCCTTAGCCCTGGTTCTCCTTGTCCACCAGGTTGGAGGCACCGTAGCGCTCGCGAAGCAGCGGCTTCTCGATCTTGCCCGTCGCGTTGCGCGGCACGTCGGCAAAGATGATCTTGCGCGGGCGCTTGTAGCGCGGCAGGTCGAGGCAGAACTTGTTGATGTCGTCCTCGGTGGTGTCGGCGTGATCGGGCTTGAGCTGCACGATCGCCGCAGCGATCTCGCCCAGACGCTCGTCGGGCAGGCCGATCACGGCCACGTCCTGAATGGCCGGGCACGCGCTCATGAAGTCCTCGATCTGCACCGGGTAGAGGTTCTCGCCACCGGTGATGATGACGTCCTTCTTGCGGTCAACCAGCCAGATAAAGCCCTCGTCGTCCTGGCGGGCCATGTCGCCGGTGTGCAGCCACCCGTTGATGAGGGTCTCCTGCGTGGCCTCGGGGTCGTTGTAGTAGCAGGTCATGAGGCCCGGACCCTTGACGCACAGCTCGCCGACCTCGCCCTGCTCCACACGGTGGCCATCCTCGCCCACGATCTTTGCGCGCCAGCGGTAGCCCGGCACGCCGATGGCGCCGACCTTGTGGATGTTCTCCACGCCCAGGTGCACGCAACCGGGGCCGGTGGACTCGGAGAGGCCGTAGTTGGTGTCGTAGTCGTGGTGCGGGAAGACCTGCTTCCAGCGCTTGATGAGGCTCTGCGGCACCGGCTGGGCACCCACGTGCATGAGGCGCCACTGGTCGAGCTCGTAGTCCTCCAGCTTGAGGTCGCCACGCTCGATGGCTGCCAGGATGTCCTGCACCCAGGGCACCAGCAGCCACACCACGGTGCAGTGCTCGCGGCTGACCGCGTCAAAGATGTACTGGGGGCTCACGCCACGCAGCAGCACGGCCTTTGCACCGCAGGTCAGGCAGCCCATCCAGTGGAACTTGGCGCCCGTGTGGTAGAGCGGCGGGATGCAGAGGAAATTGTCGTCGTGCTGGATTGAGTGGTGCACAGCCTCCATCTCGGCCGCCTGCGTCAGGCTCTCGTGGTTGTGCAGGATGGCCTTGGGGAAGCCCGTGGTGCCCGAGCTGAAGTAAATGGCCGCGTCGTCAATCTCATAAAGCGCAATCTGCGGGTCACGGCTAGAGCTCAGTGCCTCAAGCTCGCGGAAGCTCTCGGCCCACGTGGGGCAGTCATCACCGACGTAAAAGAGCAGGCGGCCCTTCTGGAGCTTGTTGACGATGGACTCCATGCGGCCAATGAACTCGGGTCCAAAGAGAATGACGTCAGAATCGGACTTCTCCACGCAGTAGAGAATCTCGTCCGAGGCGTAGCGGAAGTTCAGCGGCACGGCCACGGCGCCGGTCTTCAGGATGCCGAAGTAGATGGGCAGCCACTCGATGCAGTTGTACAGCAGGATGGCAACCCTGTCGCCCTTGCCGACACCGCGCGAGATGAGCAGATTTGCAAAGCGATTTGCCTTCTCGTCAAAGACCGACCATGTGATCTCGCGTCGATAAGGCTCGTCGTCGGTCGTCTCAACCAGGTCGTAGTCGCGCCAGGTGATGTGGCGGTCCTCGGGCATGGCCGGATTGATCTCCACCAGCGCAATCTCATCGGGGTACTTGGCAGCGTTAAGCCGCAGCATATCGGGTACGATCACGGGAATCTCCTCTATTGTCGTCGGTGCCGCCTAAGGATACGACAACCCCTCGCGCGCGAGCCTGAAAATGGCAAGACGTGTCATGAGTTGAAATCTTACGGCCATATACCGAGACCTGCGCGTTATCTGCCCCCGACCGAGCGGCGGCAAACAATCAGACCCAGCCGCTCCTACCGGTTGAACTTGCCGGCAAAGTCCCACGTGTCGGCACGCAGCGACGCGATGGCCTGCGGAATCTCGTCGATCTCGTACGGGGTCATCTGGTACACCCAGTTGAGCCAATTGCGATACAACAGGTTGGCATGGCTGCGCCACGTGAAGATCGGCTGGTTCTCGGGGTTGTTGTCGGGGAAGTAGTTCTCCGGCAGGCGAATGGGCAGGCCCTTGTGGAAGTCGCGCCAGTACTCGTCGGCCAGCGTGTCACGGCCGTACTCAAAGTGACCGGTCACATAGATCTCGTGGAAGTCGTCGGTGGCAATGAGAGCCGGACCGCTGTTGAATCCCTCCGAGAGCACCTTGAGCTCGGGATGCTGGGCCAGCTCAGCCGCGTCGATCATGGCGTGACGCGAGTGCGGCATGTTGTGCATCTCGTCGAAGCCGTTGGTGAGGAAGCTGTACTCGTCGCACAGACGCTGCGGGAACACGCCAAAGAGCTTTGCCGGCAGCAGCTTCTTGTGGATGCCGTAGAAGTGGTAGAGGCCGGCCATGGCACCCCAGCACAGGAACATGGTCGAGAAGACGTGCTCCTGGCTCCAGTCAAAGATCTCGCAGAGCTCGTCCCAGTAGTCCACCTCGTCAAAGGGGAGGTGCTCCACAGGCGCGCCCGTGACGATGAGGCCGTCGTAGTTCTCGTTGCGATAGGCGTCAAAGGTGTCGTAGAACTTGACCAGGTGGTCAGCCGAGGTGTTCTTGGACTCGTGGCTGCTCACGCGCATGAAGTCGCAGCTCACCTGCAGCGGCGACTTGGAGATGAGGCGCAGGATCTGCGTCTCGGTCTCCACCTTGGTGGGCATGAGGTTGAGGATGGCCAGGCGCAGCGGGCGGATGTGCTGGTGGCTTGCCACGTCCTCCTCGAGGGCGAAGATGCGCTCCTGCTGCAGGATGGTCTTGGCGGGCAGGCCGTCGGGAATGTTGATGGGCATGTCAGAACTCCTTGTGAGACGAAAAGTGCAGGTGCATGGGCAAGTGCGGCTATCCGCACTTGTGCATTCGACCCGATAGCGTCTCTGGGGTTCTTGTCACTTGATGCCTCCCACGGCCTTTGAGCATAACTTGTTTAGCATAGCAGCTTCTTGCCGCAAGGTGACAGCTCGTGCGTGCTGCAAACACGGTCCCTGCGCATACATGCGTCGCAGCGACACAAGAGTATGTGCGCCAGGCCTATCGCTGTCCTGATTGTTTGGTGAGGGGTGCCCATACGCTCCGACCTTGCCCCATACTTACACCCATGACTACTTCATTTGCCGAGCTCGGGCTAAACGAGCAGATACTTGCCGGGGTCGAATCCCTCGGCTTCACCCAACCGACCCCCGTTCAGGGGCAGGCGATCCCCCTGGTGCTTGAGGGGCGCGACCTCGTCGCGTCGGCACAGACCGGCACCGGCAAGACCGCCGCGTTCGCCCTGCCCACGCTGCAGCTCATCATGGGGCTTTCCGCTGACGCTCCCGAGGTGGCAGCCATGGAGACGCCCGCTCCCGTGGACGAGTCCGCGCCAGCCGACGAGGAGGCTCAAAGGCCCAAGCGTCGCCGGCGCAGGCGTCGTCGCGGAAAGGGCAGCCCCGATGCGGGCGCTCCCGTGGCCACCGGCGAGCCCGCGCGGCCGCTTGCTTTGGTCGTCACGCCCACGCGCGAGCTTGCTCAGCAGATAGAGCGTGTGGTGACCACCGTCTGCGAGCACACGGGCCAGCGCTCCGTCATCGTCATGGGCGGCACCAGGTTCGACCGCCAGCTCAAGGCCCTCGCACGTGGCTGCGATCTTCTCGTGGCCACCCCGGGACGCCTGATCGACCTCATGGAGCACAGGCACGTCGACCTCTCGCAGGTGCGCGTGCTGGTGCTCGACGAGGCGGACCGCATGCTTGACATGGGCTTTTGGCCCAGCGTGCGCCGCATCATGGCAGCGCTGCCGGGCAAGCGCCAGAACCTTCTGTTCTCCGCGACCATCCCGCCCAGCATCAAGGGCACCATCGACGCCATGCTCACCGACCCCGCAACCGTCGAGATTGCCCGCGTGGGCGAGACGGCCGACACGGTGGAGGAGCACCTCTGCCCTGTGACGCAGGGCCAGAAGACGCAGCTGCTGCAGGCCATCGTCAGCTCTGGCGGTGCCGAGCCTGGTGCGCAGCTCGACCGCGTGCTGGTCTTCTGCCGCACCAAGCATCGCGTGGACGACGTCTCCAAGACGCTCAAGAGCGCCGACCTCAAGGTGGAGGTCATGCACGCAGACCGCCCGCAGAAGGCGCGCGACAAGGCGCTCGAGCGCTTCCGCGAGGGACAGGTACAGCTGCTCGTCGCCACCGACGTCATGAGCCGCGGCATCGACGTGAGCGGCATCGACGCGGTCGTCAACTTTGACGTGCCCATGGACCCCGAGGACTACGTGCACCGCATCGGTCGTACGGGCAGGGCGGGGGCGACCGGACATGCGTACACCTTTGTCGCGCCCGACGAGATCACCCCGCTGCGCGAGATCGAGTACTTCACCAAGAAGCTCGTGCCCATCTGGGACCTCCCGGACTTCGAGTACGACAGCGGGCGCATCGTGCCCAACGCCAGCCGCGCCACCACGCGCACCACGCGCACGATGTTCAGCGGAAGCAAGAGCCGTCGCGGCTTTGGCGGTCCCAGCAGCGGCCGCTTTGGCCGTCACTACTAGACCATCCGCAGAGAGCTTGGTGACGCCTTGAAGCAGATACGCCCATATCCGCAGGTAGTTGTCACGCGCAAGGCCGCGCGCTCACTTGCGGGCGGCCATCCGTGGGTCTTTGAGGGCGAGGTCGTGCGCGTGGACCCGGCTCCGTCCGACGGTGCGCCTGTCACCAACGGCTGCCTCGTGGACGTGGTGGAGGAGAACGGCACCTGGCAGGGCACGGGTCTCATCTCGCAACAGAGCAAGATCCGCGTGCGCATACTGTCGCGCAATGCAAACGACCGCTTTGACGACGCGTTTTGGAAGCGTCGCATCTCGTGGGCTTGGCAGCACCGCGTGTCCACGATGGGCAGCCGTGCCCTCCCCGGCACAGCACCCGACATCGAGGCCTGCCGCGTGGTCTTCTCGGAGGCTGACGGCCTGCCCGGGCTCACCGTCGACCGCTACGGCCAGGTGCTGGTGGCACAGGTCGGCACCGTGGGCATGGAGCTCTTGCGCGAGAGGCTCTACCCCCTGCTGCTCGAGGTGCTTCGGCAGGACGGCCAGGACGCGCGCGCCATCTACGAGCGCTGCGACTCCCCCGTGCGCGAGCGCGAGGGCCTGCCACTGCGAAAGGGCTGGTGGGACGGTGCGACCGCGCTCGACACGCGCATCGTGGTGCAGGAGAACGGCCTCTCCTTTGGGCTTGACCTCGAGAACTCCCAGAAAACGGGGTTCTTCTTGGACCAGAAGTACAACCGCCGTGCCGTGCGCGAGATTGCCGCAGGCAGGCGCGTGCTTGACTGCTTCTGCCACGTTGGTCCCTTCGGGCTCAACGCTGCGGCTGGAGGCGCAGAGCTCGTGCGCTGCGTGGATGTGAGCAAGACCGCCATCGACCTTGCCTCACAGAACGCAGCCCTCAATGGTCTCGACAATCGCATGTCGTTTACCTGCTCAAACGTGCTCGAGTATCTCCCCGCGCTGCGCTCGGACCGCAACTACCTTCGCGAGGAGGGCGGGCCGTTCGACCTCATCGTGCTCGACCCACCCGCCTTTACCAAGAGCAGCTCGACAGTGCGCAACGCCGCGCGTGGCTACAAGGAGATCAACTTCGAGGCGCTTCGGCTGCTGCCGCGCGGGGGTTACCTCGCCACGTGCAGCTGCTCCCAGCACATGACGCGCGACCTTCTCGCACGCGCCGTGGCCGAGGCCGCGCATGACGCAAACGTGCAGCTCAAGCAGGTTGAGGAGCGCCAGCAGGCACCGGACCACCCCATCCTGTGGGGCTTTCCGCCCAGCCACTACCTCGACTTCTTTGTCTTCCAGATTGTGTAGGGACCGCGCTAGTCGATCTCGTGCTCGCCGGGCTCGTTGAGCACCTCGGCGAGCATGCGTCCGTCCACGTTGCCACCACTGATGACAAGCGCCACGTTACTGCCACCCACGAGCTCGGGATACTCGCGAACGGCCGCCACCACCATGGCGCTACCGCCCTCGATCACGCTCTGCTCGCGCTCCACCATAAAGCGCAGGGCGCTGCGGATCTGGCTCTCCTCTACGATCACCCACTGGTCGACGAGGCTCGGCAGCATCTCGTAGGCTATGCGGCCGGCGCCCCCTACCACAGCGTCACAGATGGTCTCGCCCAAGACCGGGTAGGTGCTGTAGCATACGCGGTCCTTGAGCGACTGGTACATGGAGGGGCAAGCCGCAGTCTGCACGCCGACGATGCGCATCTCCGGCTTGATCGCACGCGCGCCAACCGCAATGCCCGTGATGAGGCCACCGCTGCCCACCGGTACCACAATGGTGTCAACCCTGGGATGCTGCAGGGCAATCTCGTAGCCAATGGTGCCCTGACCTGCGTAGACGCGCGGGTCGTACTGGCCCGGGTCCACATAGAACAGCTCGTTGCGGTCAATGTAGTTGAGGCCGAGGGTCAGCGCCTCGTCGTAGTTGCTGCCCATGGTCATGACGCGCGCACCGTAGTAGCGGATGCGGTCGAGCTTGCTGCGCGCGATGCCGTAGGGCACGATGACCACGCAGTTCTCGATGTCGAGCTCCTTTGCGGCGTAGGCCACCGCCACCGCATGGTTGCCCGTGGAGACCGTGCCAACGCCGCGTGACACCTGGGCCGGCGTGAGCTGCGACATGGTGTTGAGCGCACCACGGATCTTGAAGCTCTTGCCTAGCTGCTGGCTCTCGAACTTAAAGCGATACTTGTGGTCGTCATCGCCCAGATAGATGGAGTCCTCGAGGGGCGTGCGCCGCACGCGCGTGCTGATCCGCTCGTAGGCAGCGCGCACATCCTCGCCAGTAAAGTGACGTGCCATCGATCTCCCCCTCAGCTGCTGTCAGTTACCTTACAATACCGCATTTTGTTGGGTTATGACATCGTTGGCAATCTTGAAACGTGACAGCTGTAGCAACTCTCGCTAGCTTGTCTGAGCCTTGCGCGCACGCCTACGCTCGCGGAAGAAGCTCCTGAGAAGATTGGCACATTCATCTGCGCAAACGCCCGCCGTGACCTCAAACTCGTGGTTGAGGCGCGGGTCGTGGCTCACGTCGTAGAGCGTGCCCAGCGCACCTCCCTTGGGATCGGGCGCCCCGTACACGCAGCGATCTATCCGCCCGTTGACCATCAGGCCTGCGCACATGAGGCACGGCTCCAGCGTGACGTACACCGTGCAGCCCGTGAGACGCCAGCGGTCAAGCGCGCGCGAGGCCTCGACCATTGCGGCAAACTCGGCATGCGCAGAGGGGTCGTGGTCCAGCTCGCGGCGGTTGTGGGCACGGGCGACCACTTGGCCGTCGCACACCACCACCGCCCCGATGGGCACCTCACCCTCCTCGGCGGCAAATCGGGCTTCCTCAATCGCCAGCTCCATGTATGTCTCATCGATGCTCATGCCCTACATGGTAGCAGTGACGCCCTGCCGCGGCACACGGCCTTTGGCGCGTTCCGTTGCAACTGAGCTGAATCAAAGGCACTCGGGTGGGGTATCATAGCTGCATATCTGTGGAGGGGTGGCAGAGTGGTTGAATGCAGCGGTCTTGAAAACCGCCGGGCCGAAAGGTCTCGAGGGTTCGAATCCCTCCTCCTCCGCCATAATTGAATAACGGGTCAGTGCAGGTCACTGACCAAGAAGAGTTCCTGGTGGTCATCGAACCGCAAGGTCGTAGCGCGAAAGCGCTACGGGCCGAGCGCAGCGAGGCCTGAGAGCGTTGCCGCAAGGCAACGCGGGAATCCCTCCTCCTCCGCCTATAGAGCTTTACCGGTCGGCACCATCTGCCGACCGTTTGGTATTCACGCTCGGAAAGGAGCGCATCATGGTCCCTGTCATCATCGTCGTCCTGGCCATCCTTGCCGCAGTCATCGGCGCATGGATCAGCATTAACAACGGCATCGTCATCAAGTTCAACCGCTGCGACAACGCCTGGGAGACCATTGACGCCCAGCTTCAGCGCCGCAACGACCTTATCCCCAACCTGGTTGCCACGGTCCAGGGCTACATGACCCACGAGCGCGAGACGCTCGAGGCCGTCACCAACGCCCGCGCCGCCGTCGCAGGTGCCAGCACCCCCGAGGCCGCCATGGCAGCCTCCGGCCAGCTCTCGCAGGCCCTCGGTCATCTCTTTGCCGTCGCCGAGGCATACCCCGACCTCAAGGCCAACAGCAACTTCTCCCAGCTCCAGGCTGACCTCACCGATACCGAGAACAAGATCAGCTACGCTCGCATGAGCTACAACGACTGCGTGCTCGAGTACAACAACGCCATCACTACCTTCCCGGGCAACATCGTCGCCGGCTCCAAGTTCCAGAAGCGTCAGGGCTTCACCGTCGAGGACGCCTCTGCCCGCCAGGCTCCCACGGTCCAGTTCTAGAGCTCCACAACACGCACTTGCAGGCAGGGGCGCTTTCGCGACGCCCCTGCTTTTTGTTGAACGATGCTCTTGGCTGCTAACGCACTTTATTACCATTTGATTAACTCGCAGGAACCTAGCTATATATTCTGTATTTCCGTTTTGTTTCATATCGCATATTGCACTACGGGCAGTCTAGAATCATGCGCAGCAGGGGTCCGCCATCCCTGCACGACAAGAAGGGAGTCAGACATGACCACCTATGCCAAGGACCTGTATCTCTATCAGCGCAAGGACGCCTACATCCCGCGCATCGCTGCCGTTCACGACCTCTGCGGCTACGGCAAGTGCTCGCTCGGCGTGGCAATCCCCGTTCTCTCCGCCGCAGGCTGCGACGTCTGCCCCGTTCCCACCTCGCTGTTCTCGGCACACACGCGCTTCCCTGTCTTTCACATGCACGACACCACCGACATGCTCGCACCGTACCTAGATGCCTGGGTCGCCGAGGGCATCGAGCTCGATGCCATCTACTCCGGCTTTCTCGGCGCAGCCGAGCAGGTAGGTGCCATCAAGCGCCTGTATCGGGAGCATCCCAAGGCGCTTCGCATCGTCGATCCCGTGATGGGCGACGGCGGCCAGAAGTACCAGACCTACACCGACGAGCTCTGCGAGGCCATGGGCGAGCTGGTCAACGGTGCCGACGTCCTCACCCCCAACCTCACCGAGGCCTCCATCCTCACGGGCATCGCCTACGAGGGGCAGGACGTGGACGAGGCCTACGTGCGCCGCGTCACCGATGCGCTGCTCGAGCAGGGCGCGAAGACCGTCGTGCTCAAGGGCGTGGTGCATGAGGGCGAGAAGATCATCCGCAACTACGTCGTGGGGGCCGACCTGGCATTTGAGGAGCAGACCAGCGAGCTTCTGCCCTACATGCTCCATGGCACTGGCGACCTGTATGCCAGCTCGCTTCTGGCTGCCATCATGGCAGGCCGCTCGATGCACGACGCCGTGGAGTTCGCCGGCTCCTTCGTGCGCGACGCCATGCGCATCACGCGCCTCCAGCCCGACTTTGAGGTGCGTGGCGTGAGCTTCGAGTCCGAGCTGGGCAAGGTTGCCGCGCTGCTCGCATAAAGACATACCCCAATAAGAAAGTCCGCCCCAGGCGTCTTCCGATGCCTGGGGCGGACCTGTCTCTGTGGCTCTTTGCCCTAGTTGCCAGACTCTGTGGCTTCGATCTCAGACAGGGCGTCCGTGGCCTGGGCGTCATTCTCCGCTGCGGCATCCTCTGCCGCCTTCTCGGCCTCCGCGGCCTCTGCTGCAGCCGCTGCCTCGGCAGCCTCCTGCTCGGCCTTCTTGCGTTCGGCTTCGTCGATCAGCTGCTGGGCGGCATCGGCAGCGGCGTCGGCATCCTGCGCAGCCGACAGCACGTTCTTTGCCACCTGCTCGCCGTTATCGCCGATAACGTAGTTGATGATGGTGGCAGGCGTGGACTTTGAGGTAATCGCGTCATGCAGGCGCGTCTGCGTCTTGGTGTCCATTCCCGTGATGGCGCAGTCGAAGCGCACGCCTTCCTCGGTGTCGCTCTTGGTCCACACGTACGTGATGAAGGGCGTCGGCGTGCCCGTGGGCCTCAAGAACCCAAAGAAGCGCGTCTTCTGATAATGGCCGTCCTCGTCGCAACGCACTCGCACGTGATAGATGACGGTATCGATGTTGGGGTTGAGCAGCGCGTTTACCGAGAGTGCCGACGCCTGCACCTGCGCGGTGGCAAAGGTCTCGAGCTCGCTCGTCGACGACGTGTCGGTAACCGTCACCTCGATGCGATGGGTGTTCTCGTCGGCCTCCTGCACCGTGAACTCAGAGGGGAACTGCGTAAAGCCGCCGCCCCACTCGACACCCATGGTAAGGGCGGACACCACCGAGCGCATGCTGGCGTCCTCGGCGAGCGTGGACGTGGTGACGCGGCGCACGTAGCCCCAGCCAACCTGCAGAAGCACGACCGCTGCCAGAAATACCGTGACAAAGATGACCGCTGATCGCGTGATGAGGCGGTCGGTGTCGGCGCCAGACGGGTCCTCGCCTGCCAGAGGGTCGACGTCAACGCTCGTGCCCACCTCGCGGCGGCGCAGATGCTGCTTTCTTGCCCGCTCCTCGTTGGTGTGACCGGTTTCGTCGACAACGGTAAAGAGCTCCTCGGCCTCGTCGCCCGAAAGCGCGCCACGTGTGGTGCGAGTGACCTCTGTAGTTCTGGCCATGCGCTCTCTTTTCCGTCAAACCGATAGTGCACGTCGCATAACGCGTAGGTGTAAGTATAGGCGCATATGCATCGGCTGCACCGTAAGAGCAGCATTCCTAACCAGTTTCGCGCGAGTTGGCCGCAATTGGGCGCCCGTGCAGGCCCTGCCGCCACAAAAACGGCCTCCCAGATCCCCAGAGGGGCTGGGAGGCCACAGCTTGCGTTTGCGTAGGCTCGCGGTTGGAGGCTACTCCTCCATCTGCAGGCGGTGCGAGACGGCGTCGCAGATAAGGGCACCGGTCACGGTCTTGCAGTCCTCGATGCGCCCGTCCAGCACCGCATCGATCAGCTCGCCCAGCGGCACCAGGTCGACGTTGATGAACTCGTCCGCGTCGGGGTCGGACGCCGCAAAGCTCAGGCCCGTTGCCATGTACATGTGGATGAGCTCGTCGCAGAAGCCCACGCCCGTGGCGATCGTGGTGAGAAACGCCATGTGCTCGGCGCGCATGCCGGTCTCCTCGAGAAGCTCGCGGCTTGCGCACTCGAGCGGATCCTCGCCCGGGTCGAGCTTGCCGGCGGGAATCTCAACCGTCACGCGCCCAAGGGCCGTGCGGTACTGGCGAACAAGGCAGATGCGACCGTCGTCGGTAAGAGCCACGATTGCCACCGCACCAGGATGGCGCACCACGTCGCGCAGCGCCATGCGGCCATCGGGCAGCTCGACGCTCAGACGGTTGACGTCAAAGATCTGCCCTCGCCACATGGTGTCCTCGGTGTGGGGATTCTCGTGCAGGTCGATGTCGCGAGGATCCTCCTCGCCCAGCACCAAGCCGCGACGGACCGGCTCGCCGGAGGCATGGTGCCCCGCAGCATCGCTTCGGTCGCCGTCAAAGGTATAGGCCTGCACGGCCTCGCTCATGTCCCCGATGGCCCCATCGAGCTCCTCGCCCACGTCAATGGGCTCGGCGTCGATGTTCACATCATCAATCTCGCTCATGTAACGCGCTCCCTAGAGGTTCTCGCGCCCGAGAATCGCCTTCAGGCCGATGTCGGTGCGGAACTGCTTGCCATCAAAGTCGATCAGGTCGCAGGCCGCATACGCGTTGGCGCGGGCCTGCTCAAAGGTGGGAGCGACTGCCGTCACGTCGAGCACGCGGCCGCCGGAGGTCACGATCTTGCCGTACTCGTCGAGCGCCGTGCCCGCATGGTAGACGGTCACGCCCTCGCGTGCCTCGGCCTCGTCGATACCGTGGATGACCTTGCCCTTCTCGTAGCTGCCCGGATAGCCGGCACTGGCGAGCACGACCGAGACCGCCCAGTCGTCGCCCCAGTTGACCATGTCCGCGCTCAGGGTGCCGTTGTCGCAGGCCAGGAAGGCCTCCACGAGGTCGCCCTTCATGCGCGGTAGGACCACCTGGGTCTCCGGGTCGCCAAAGCGCGCGTTGAACTCGAGCACCTTGGGGCCGTCCTTGGTGAGCATGAAACCGCCATAGAGGCAGCCGCTGTAGGTGATGCCGTCGGCACGCAGCTGGTCGACGACCTTCTGCTCGATCTCGATCATGCGCTCGAGCTCGCCGTCAAGCAGGATGGGCACGGGGCTGTAGACGCCCATGCCGCCAGTGTTGGGGCCCTTGTCGCCATCGTAGGCGCGCTTGTGGTCCTGCGAGGTGGCCAGGGGCACCACGGTCGTGCCATCGGTCAGCGCGAGCAGGCTGCACTCGGGGCCCTCGAGCATCTCCTCGACGATGACGGTGTTGCCCGCATCGCCAAAGGCCGTAAAGCACTCGTGCACGCCTGCCAGGGCCTCCTCGGTGGTCTGGGCGACGATGACGCCCTTGCCCGCCGCCAGGCCATCAGCCTTGATGACGATGGGGCCACCAAGCTCACGCACGTAGTCCGCGCAGGTGTCCTCCTCGGTAAAGCTGCGATAGGCGGCCGTCGGAACGCCCGCACGGTCCATGACCTGCTTGGCAAACTCCTTGGAGCCCTCCATCTGGGCTGCCTGGGCGTTGGGACCAAAGCAGGCGATGCCAGCCGCGCGCACGGCGTCCGCCACACCCTCCACCAGCGGGGCCTCGGGCCCGATGACCACAAGGCCGATGCCGTTGTCCTTGGCCCATGCGGCAACCTCGGCGGGATTGTCCTGGTTGACGGGTGCAGCGTCGGCAATCTGCAGCATGCCGCCATTGCCCGGCGCCACATACAGCTTGCCCGCGCGCTCGGACTCGGCCAGCTTCATGAGCAGGGCATGCTCGCGACCGCCTGCGCCAAGCAGCAGGATGTCAATCGTATTTGTCATGATGGGTCTCCTCAACATGCAGTTGGATTACGTGCCAGCAGGGCAAGTATAAGTCTGCAGCTCGAGGCCTTCGCGCTCAGGGGCTGTTGTTTCATCAGGTTGGTATATAGCCTTGCCGCCGTTTGCGCTGACCCACGCAGGAAACTGCGGTATCCCACCCGACCGACCCAAGAAAGCAGCCCCTCCGCGTTTGCTCGTGGAGGGGCTGCCCAAGTTGCTGTGATATGCGCTTAGTGCCAGTAGCGATCGATGGTCTGCTCGCGGTCGGGACCGACGGTGATGATGCTCACGCGCACGCCGGCGAGCTGCTCGAGGAAGTCGATGTAGTCCTTGGCCTCGCGCGGCAGCTGGTAGAAGTTGCGCACACCGGAGATGTCGCACTTCCAGCCAGGCAGGGTCTCGTAGACGGGCTTGGCATGGTAGAAGACGCTCTGGTGCTCGGGGACGGTCTTGTACACCTTGCCGTCGCACTCGTAGGCGACGCAGACCTTGATCTCGTCGAGGCAACCAAGCACGTCGAGCTTGGTGATCGCGAGGTCGGTCAGGCCGTTGACGCGGGCAGCATAGTTGACGACCACGGCGTCGTACCAGCCGCAGCGACGCTTGCGACCGGTGGTCACACCATACTCGTGGCCCACCTCGCCGAGAAGGTCGCCCGTCTCGTCAAAGAGCTCCGTGGGGAAGGGACCGGAGCCGACGCGCGTGAGGTAGGCCTTGGCGATGCCCAGGACGCGCTTGATGTGCACGGGGCCCACGCCAGAGCCGGTGACGGCGCCGCCGGCGGTGCAGTTGGAGCTGGTCACAAACGGGTAGGTGCCGTGGTCGATGTCGAGCATCGTGGCCTGGGCACCCTCGAACAGGATGTTCTTGCCCTGCTCGATCTGCTCGTTGAGGAACAGCGAGCTCTCCACGATATAGGGACGGATGCGCGCCGCCATCGGCAGGTAGGTCTCGCAGATCTGCTCCACGGTGTAGGTGGGCATCTCGTAGACCTTCTCCAGGATGGGGTTGGTGTAGGCAAGCGCGGCCTCGAGCTTGGTGCGGAAGATCTTCTCCTCCAGCATGTCCTGGATGCGCAGGCCAGTGCGGTTCATCTTGTCCATGTAGGTGGGGCCAACGCCGCGCTTGGTGGTGCCGATGAGGTTCTTGCCGAGCTTCTTCTCGTGCGCACCGTCGAGGTCCTTGTGATACGGCATGACGATGTGAGCGTTGCCGGAGATGCGCAGACGGTCGCAGCTGATGCCCTGGGCCTCGAGCATGTCGATCTCGGAAAGGAGAATCTCGGGGTCAACGATGCAGCCGTTGCCAATGACGGGGTAGGTGCCCTCGTACATGACGCCGGACGGAACCTGGTGCAGGGCAAGCTTCTTGTCGCCCGCGATGACCGTGTGGCCGGCATTTGCGCCGCCGGCGTAGCGGCAGACCACGTCGAAGTCGCCAGAGATGAGGTCGGTGACCTTACCCTTACCTTCGTCACCCCACTGGGTTCCAACAAGCACTGAAGCAGGCATTGTGTCTCCTTGTCTTGGTGAGTCTATTGGGCCACGCGCTGTAGCCTACAAAAGTATACCTACGACACATGCGCATCGTGTCACGGCAAATCAAGTGCATAGACTCATTATGGTTTTGCAGCTGCGCTACTCCTCGTGGCGCACGTCCACCTCGACGAACTTGGTGGAGCCCGGCAGGAACATGAGCTTGACCACGCCCAGCGGGCCGGAACGGTTCTTGGCGATGATGAACTCCGTCACGCCGAGGTCCGGACGCTCCTCGCGCTCGGCCTCCTCCTCGTTCATCGAGCGGTCGAGCAGGATGACGATGTCGGCGTCCTGCTCGATGGAGCCCGACTCGCGCAGGTCCGACAGCTGCGGGCGCTTGCCGTACTTGCCGGTACGCGTCTCCAGGCCTCGGTTGAGCTGCGACAGGGCAATGACGGGCACGCCGAGGTCCTTGGCCATGATCTTGATACCACGGCTCATCTCGGAGACCTCGGTGGCACGGCTGTCCGAGCGACGCTGCCCAGGAGGCGGCGAGAGGAGCTGCAGGTAGTCGATGACAACCAAGCCATTTGGCTTGTCACGCAGCATGCGGCGTGCCTTGGCGCGAATCTCCGTCACCGTGGTGCCCGGCGTGTCGTCCACCATGATGTCGAGCTGCGACAGGTCACGCGTGGCCTCCATGATGGTGGGCCACTGGTTGTCTTGGATGCGCGCACTGCGGATGGAGGTCAGGGGAATCTTGGCCTGAGCCGAGAGAAGACGCTGTGCGATCTCCACCTTGCTCATCTCGAGGGAGAACATCGCGACCGATGCCCCGTGTGCCGCCGCGTTGGTGGCAAGGTTGAGGGCAAAGGAGGTCTTGCCGACACCGGGGCGGGCGCCGATGACCACCATCTGGCCAGCTCTGAGGCCTTGCAGGTAGTTGTCGATGCCCGGGTAACCCGTACGCACGCCCACGACGCCGTCGGGGTTTGCGCTCATCTCGCCCAGCTCGGTGTACAGGTCTCCCATGATCTGCTCGAGCGACTGGAAGCTGTTGTCGATGTCGCGCGTAGTGACCTCGAGCAGCATCGACTCGGCGCGGTCCACGACCTCCTTGGTGTCCTCCGGAGCATCAAACGCCAGGGAGGTAATGCGTGCGGAGGCCGCGATGATCTGGCGCAGCGTGGCGTGGCGGCGCATGATGTCAAGATGGTGCCGCCAGCTGGCCAGCGCAAAGGAGTTGCCATTGAGCTCGAGCAGGTACTCCATGCCGCCGACGCGATCCAGCGTGCCGTCGCTTTTGAGGTGGTCTGCAAGCGAGATGGGATCCACCGGCACGCCACGGTCGAACATCGTGCACATCGCCTGATAGATGGTGCGATGGGAGTAGAGGTAGAAGTCGTCGCCCTTGACCGCGGAGATGCACTCGTTGAGTACGTCCTGCGAGAGGAGCATGGCGGCGAGCACCGAGCGCTCGGCCTCGAGGTCATGCGGCATGACGGCGTCGCCAGGAATGGCGGCAAGGGGGCCTCCCTCGTTGCGCGGGAAGCTGCGGTCGTCACGACGCTGATAGTCCTGGGGCATTGGTCCTCTATCCTTTGAATGTCGGTGTGCGAATACTACCCCAACGGGAAGGAAAAAGGGAGTACCTGCGGTGAGCGACAGGCCCTATCAACAGGCAATTGTTGATACTGATTGCATCTGAGCGGGGGAAACGTAGCTTTTCGACGTTTTCAACAAATTTGCCAACTTTTTCTGTGAACGGTTATCGACATCACGCTATGAACAAATCTCGGAACGGTAGCATAGCTCCAAACAGCCATCTGACCTGCGACGTTACACAATATCTGCAGGTAGATTGCCCAATTGGCACAAAAAGAGGGGAGATCTCCACTCAGGCGAACGCCTGTCCGTAAGAGATCTCCCCTTATGGTCGCAGAGGCAGCGACGGATTTTTACCAACGCTGACCTGCACCTTTTGTTTAAAACCCCTGTTAATTAGGGGGGGGCGCAACGCCTGCTTACGCAGGGGCGTTACTCCTCGGCCTCGGCGGCCTCCTCGGTCTCCTCGACCTCGGCAACCTCCTCGACCTCGGGCTCGGGCTCAACCTCAGCCTCGACGGGCTTGCCAACCAGAACGGCAACCGTGGCGCCGATCTCGCGGTAGATGTTGACCTCGACCTGATGCAGACCAGCGGTCTTGATGGTCTGGCCCTTGCCGACGCGCTTGCGGTCGACCTCGACGCCGAGCTGCTGCTCGATGGCGTCGGCGATCATGGTGGTGGTCACGGAACCAAAGAGCTGGCCCTCCTCGCCGATCTTGGCGTCGACCACAACCTGCTTGCCGTCAATCTGTGCCTTCAGAGCCTCGGCATCGGCAATGCGCTTCTCCTCGCGCTTGGCGATGTTATGACGACGCTCCTCCAGCTGCTTGATGTTGCCCGGGGTAGCGGGCTGGGCGATGCCATTGGGGAACAGGAAGTTCTCCGCAAAGCCCTGGGCGACCTCAACGATGTCGCCCTCGCCGCCCTTGCCCCTGAGCTCACCCAGAAGGATGACTTTCATTGGGACACTCCTCACTTCGGTCGGCCTCAGCCGACTGCTAACGTTCTCTTGCGGACCCAAACGAGATCTGCGCCCTCCGCCTTGGGATGTGGCGGAAGTTGAAGATCACGTCCAGGATGCCCGCGATACTCGTCAGAGCGAATGACATCTCGAGCCACAATGCCGCGAGCAGCAAAAAAGCCCTCGTGAACACTGGTACTCGACGCTCGCGCATCCACCACTGCAACACGGAAAGACCCTGTTGCACAAGGACAAGACGGCAGCACATGACCACGTTTGCCCCTATGGTGGCGACCTCCCTCTGCCAGGAAGGCAAATAAGGTCCGAGCAGTTGTGCGGCAACACCCAGAGCAAAGAGCTCGGCTACCCACAGTGGCACGTCAAAGCGGACGAGAACGTCCGACTCAACCTGCCCGCCCGCTCTCCTGGCACCGCTTCTGGCACCAAGGTATGAGCAGACCACCATGGCCGCAGCCACGACAAAGTAAATGGTGGGCCACATAGAGACCACCGACTCCTTTGCCTCCAGCACCGCTGTGACCCCATCGAGGTCTAGCGTGCCGATGCTCTCCTCCACCGCCTGGTCAACCACACTCGTGATGACCTCGTTGATGGAGGTGCCCTGAAGCGACGTCGACACGAAGTCCATGCCGATCATCACCAGGGCGGTCGCCGCAGCCCCTGCTACGAGGCCTCCGGTGTGCATGCGCCCCGACACCACAGCCCACGCCACTGCAAACGAGCAGATGATCGAGAGCTCTGTGTTGGGCACCTCGTGCACCCCAAAGAGCAGGAGCGAGCCCCCCAAGCCAGCCACAAGACTGGCCATGAGCGCGAGCACCTGCCCGCGGCGATCCCCCATGCTCATGGCCACCGCTGCACCAAACGCCACAATGACGCAGGTAATCACGGGTACCAAAGGCACAAGGGCGCTGCCAACCGAACACCAAACGAGCCCAAAGATAAGACCGCGTGTGGCGTTCTCACCCGATTGAGGCATCTCCTCGCGCACCGCCAGCTGGCGCGTGTTTGGATCGAGGCCCTCGGGTACCACTGGGCGTCTGTCGCTCATGTCATCGCCCAACGGTAGGACACTTTCCCGTGTCCGTCTTAGCCGCGGCTGCGGCCGCCGCGGCTGGAAACCACGGTGACGGTGTAGGGGACGAGTGCCATCTCACGAGCCCGCTTGATTGCGAGCGCGATGTCATGCTGATGCTGCGTGCAAGCGCCAGTGACGCGGCGGGGCTTGATCTTGCCACGGTCGGTCATGTACTTGCGAAGGAGCTGCGTGTCCTTGTAGTCGATGAACTCGACGTTCTCCTTGCAGAACTGGCAGTACTTGCGACGCGGCTGGCGCTGTTCAACTTGCCTCTGCTGTCTAGCCATGTCTGTTTGTACCTTTCATCTGACGGTCTTCACGACCGCCGGTCTTAGAACGGGATGTCCTCGTCGTAGACGTCCGCGGGAGGCGGAGTCTGCTGGACCGAGGGCTGTGGGGCATATTGGGGCTGAGGTGCAGCGTAGGTAGGCGCGGACATCTGCGGCTGACGCTGGGGCTGCATCTGGCTTCCGCCCTGGGGCTGATAGCCGCCGCCCTGCTGCCTGGACGAGAGGAACTCGACCTCGTCCACGATGACCTCGATCTTGCTGCGCTTCTGGCCGTCGCGCTCCCACTGGCTCCAGCGGAGCTTGCCCTCGACGGCGACCTTGGTGCCCTTGGTGAGGAAGCGGCTGAGCGGTTCGGCACGGTTTCCGAAGACCACACAGTCGATGTAGTTGGGATAGTCCTCCCACTCACCCGTCTGGGGATTACGACGGCGATCGTTGACGGCAACGCCAAAGGTCAGGATCTGGGTCCCGCTCTGCGTGGCGCGCATTTCAGGATCACGCGTAAGGTTTCCGGAGATGTTTACCCTGTTGATGCTCATAGTGCACACTACCTCTCATCCGCAGTACTTTTCTGCGGCTCCAAGCTTACTCCTCGACGGAACGACGAACGATCATGTGGCGCTTCACGGCGTCGTTGATGCGCAGAACTCGATCGAGCTCGGCGATGTCGTTGGGGTCTGCCTGGAAGTTGATGAGGGTGTAGTCGCCCTCGTTGAGCTTGTCGACCTCAAATGCAAGCTTGCGCTTGCCCCAATCCTCGACGGAATCAATCGTGCCACCGTTAGTGGTGATAGCGACCTCAATGCGCTTCATAGCGCCGGCGCGCATCTCCTCGGTTGCTGCGGGATCGACAAAATACAGCAGTTCATAGGCCTTCATGTAGTCACCTCCTCTGGGCTAGACGGCTCCGGTCGGTGAGTATGTGCCGGAGCAGGAAAGAACGGCCTAGTATCGTAACACATCTGCCTGCGGTTTCGTGGCTTCGTTTATGGTTTGCCGCGCTCTCCCATACAGTACCCACACACAACGGTAGACCACAGGGGTTGGCGCACGGTAGGTCGCTAGTTGCCCTACGCTCCGACCCACCTTGCCGCAAGGTAGGTATGCGCAGGACTGGGCCGTAGTCTCGCGCTCCAACATGCAAAAACGCACGCCCTACAGCGGCCGTGGCCCCACAAATCCACACATTGCAGTGAGTTTTGCCAGCATGCAAAGCGACGTGGGCGCTGCTCCATCCGCAGCGCCCACGTCACCTCAGGTCATATTTGAGAGGGGGCTTACTCCTCTTGCTCTGTCTGGGCACCTCCGAGCGGGATGACCCTTGTGATCACCTCGTCTGACACGGGTTTCCCTTCGTCCTCGTCGCTGCTCTCGGGCTTTGCCGCAGTCTCGTTGTCCGATTCATCCGACACGAAGTCATCAAGCGAGAAGGTACGCGGAGCCTCAGGCTCCTCCGGCGCCACGGACACATCGGGCTCGTCGTTCTCGGGAAGGGTCATGTCTGCCTCGTGAATGGCTGCCTCTACCTGCTCGAGAATCTCGTCGGTCGTGAGCTCGGGTGCCACCGCCACTGGCTCGGGCTCTTGCTCGGTCATGGCCTCGGACGTCTCTTCCATTGGCACCGGCTCGGGAACTGGGATTGTGGGCTCGGAATCGGGCACATCAAACTCAGCCGGGGCCTCGTGTGCATCAGGCTCGGCCTCCACGACCGGCTGCAAGAAGACGGGCGCATCGTCTGCGGCATCCTCGAGAGAGAAGGTGCGGGCTGGGGCGACAACGCTCTCGCCGGACTCCTGCACGGGCGAATCACCCGCATCAGGTGCCACGTCACCCGCCGTCGGCATAGATACAGGTGCCGATATGGGCTGGTAGTCAAAGGTGTCCTGCGGCTCGCTCGGCTGGGGTGCGACACTCTGATACGAAGTCACATCGGAAGCCGGAGCATCGTACCCACTCGTAGGTGCATAACCGCCTTGCTGGTAGCCCGTCGCGTTCGCGGGGTATTCTGGCTCGCTGCCAGGCAGCGGGTCGGAGGACTGTCCCCAATTGCGCACGTCAAACTGACGCATCCACAGACCCACAGCTGTCGTGATAATGAGGCTCGTGAACGAGGCCGCGATCATTATCAGGTAAGTCAAGACCATCAGAGCCGGAAGAGACCCGGCAAGTGCTGACAGAAAGAGGCTGGCCAGGTAGTACTCGTCGACATAGCCGTACATCTCGTATTCCACGACCTCGCGGACGAATCCCGCAAAGTTGGCAGTGAGCACCGTACCGATAAGAATGGCGGATGCCAGGCCGACAATCAGGCCAAGTACTATGTTCAGTCCGATGATGTGCAGCACGCCATTGGAGTCGCGCTTGACCATGTCGCTCAGACGATTGAGCTGATAGCCCGCGCCAATAGACTGATAGATGGTGGCACGCAGCTTGGCGATGATGACAAGCACGCCACAGAGGGCCCCTGCCAGGATATTGAAGACGCCGCCCAGCGCCTCGCCAAAAATGGCACGAAAGGCAAGACTTACGAGCGCGATGACCAGGCCGTAACCCAAAGCGACCACGAACGCACGTGCACCGCTTCCGATGCACGCGCCGATATCCACGTTCTTCTGTTTTGGCGAGGAATCCACGCCCCATGAGGTGAGACGCGCCCATTCGAGAGCATAGCCATCGGCGCCAAAGGGGCCAATGATAGGCACCATGCGGGCCGCTGCCATGACAAGAAGAGGCTTGATCCAGCCTTGGTCTCGCGTGAGCAGGCCATATGACCGAGACCAGTAGCCATCATTGCTGGATGCCATGATCTATCCCTTCTATACAAGTCCGGAAGGACATCGTTCGCATAGCAGAAGGATACCCGTTTGTGCGCGCATCGGCAGCGGGGGCGCACCTTGACAATTCGGCGGCAGTACGGAGGCGGGTCGCGCATCCCCTAGCCGAGCGCTCCGATTCCACGGCAACGGAAAGCGCCCCGTCGCCGGGGCGCCGATCTCTCTTGGTGGGCCGTTAGGGTTTCGCCGCGCCGCCCGGGGCGGCGCTCGTGGGGTTCGCTGCGCTCACCCCGCGACATGCCACCGGCATGTCGCGCCCTCGCGGGTTCGAAACCGCGGGAGTCCCACGGCAACGGAAAGCGCCCCGTCGCCGGGGCGCCGATCTCTCTTGGTGGGCCGTTAGGGTTTCGAACCCTAGACCTTGGGATTAAAAGTCCCCTGCTCTGCCAGCTGAGCTAACGGCCCTCGAGGGCCTATTCTACCACGTGTGGCCGCTGTACTCGTCCTCCCAGGCCCATTGCCCATCCACAAAGATGGGGACCTCTGTGCCATCCTCGCAAATGCCCGTCACATCGAGGTCATCCGCGCCGATCATGAAATCGACGTGGGTGTGGCTGCGGTTGACGCCATGCTCGATGAGCTCGTCAAAGCTCATGTCATAGCCACCCTTGACGCACTCCGGGAAGCCCATGCCCAGCGCAAGGTGGCAGCTAGCGTTCTCGTCGTAAAGCGTGTTGTAGAAGAGCAGACCCGTCTCGCGGATCGGCGTGTTCTTTGAGATGAGCGCACACTCGCCCAAGCGACAGGCGTTGTCGTCAGTCTCGATGATGTGACGCAACACCTCGCGGCCCTGCCTTGCGTCGTAATCCACAACGCAACCGTCCTCAAAGCGCATCCAGAAGTCGCGCACGACCTGCCCCAGGTGCACAAGCGGAAGCACGGAGTACACGATGCCGTCGGCGCGCATGCGGTCGGGGGTCGTAAAGACCTCCTCCGTCGGGATGTTGGGGAAGAATACCGTTCCGCCCACCGTCTTTGCAGCTCCTCCGTCCCAGATGTGATCAGGGTTAAGGCCAATCGTGAGATCCGTTCCGTTGGACGAACGGTAGTGCAGCGCGTCGAAGGAGCCCTCGTTGAGAATGCGCTTGTTCTTCTCGAAGGTGGCGTTGTGAGTCTCCCAGGCAAGCTGCGGATCAGATCCGTCGGCACGTGCCACCTGCAGAATTGCCATCCAGAGGCGGTAGAGCGCCTCGCGACGCGGCGTGTCCGGGAAGACCTTGACGGCCCACGACTCCACGGGAACGCCCGCGATGCACCACACGTTGCGACCAAAGTCCATGCCGTCGCGGAACGAGCGGCACTCAGAGTTGCGCGCACGCGACGCAGCGGCCGGCTTTGCGGGATCGATTCCCTGCAGGGCCGCCGGATCGGAGCCGTCCAAGAACAGGAAGCTCGCGCCCTTCTCCGCAAGGCTGTTGAGCTGCTCGATCTTCCACGTGGGAGTGTGCTCGAAGTACGGAAGAGCAACGTTCTCGTACTCGAGGCGGGTCACCACGTCGTCACTCCAGATGACGGTCACGTGCCCGGCACGCGCCTCGTAGGCCTTTCGCACCACCCTGCGTGCGAAGTCTGCACACTCAACCGGTGCCTGAACCACAAGCTCCTGACCAGGACGAAGCGCGACGCCCTTTTTGACCAGCAGCTCTGCATACAGATCGATCTGGGGCGAGAGGGCGCTGATGGATGCATCGGCCTCAGCCGGGCTCATGCGCAGGCTCATGAATCGTTCCTTTCTTAGGATGTGCGTGTAGAAAAGAAAGGGCCCCGGAGGGCCCGAAGGTTCTTGGAGCGGGCAACGGGATTCGAACCCGCGGATACCAGCTTGGGAAGCTGGGGCCTTACCACTTGGCGATGCCCGCGTAGGATTGGATTCTAGCACAGGCGGTGAGTGAACGGGGTCACGCCACCATACCCACACGTGAAGACGCGCTGGATGGCAGCCACGTCACGAACGGCAGCGTTGTTGGGCATGGTAAGGCCCTGGGACCGTGTTTGCAGTCCCAGGGCCAATGCGGATCGGTTCTGTGGACAGCCCGGCTACGAGCGCCTGATCAGCTCCGCAATGATGTCCGCAACGTTGGCGATCTGCTTGTCGTTGAGGTACTCCGGCTCATCGTCCGCCGTGTGGGAATGCGCGGCAACCCCGTCGTTGGACATGCCCATGAGCGTGCTTACGCGCACCGAGCGCTGCATCGCCGGCGTTGCGTCCGTCTCGTCCCAGCTATAGTCGGCGCGACCAAGATCGATATGCAGGGCGTCGGCAATGTTGGTGAGCATGCGGCCCAAGCGGCGGTCGGAGCGGCGCTTTGCGCCAGTGCCCTCGCCGGTGAGCAGGGTCAGGTTGCCCGCGCCAACGCTATCAAGGTTGATCAGGAAGGCACCGCGGATGTCCCTGCGATGCTCGTCGAGGAACGCCTTGACGCCAGCATGGTCGCGCGCAGAGGCGCCTACGCCGACAAACCAGATGTCGTGCGCAATGATGTCGTCGTCGCCGAGATGCAGCACGTCGTCGCCTATCTCGTTCTCGTAAGTCTCGACATCCTGCTCGTCGACCTGCTGCTCTTGCATTGTCTGCTCCTCACCCGGCATAAGGTCGAGGGAGTCAAAGTTAGGCAAAGCAGTCGTCACCTGATCGGAGTCGTACTCGTCGTAGTCGCGCAGACCAGCTCGCAAGGTTGCACCGCCCTTCCACTTGCCGTCGCTGTCGTCAAAGTTATCCCAGCTGCCAATCTGACGTCCGTCCTTCTTGGCATCGTAGTCATCGCTCAGGCCAAGCCACTCGCCCATCGACTCCACCTGATCGCTCTCAGCCTTCTTCTTGCGACCAAAATGCATCTTGCGCTTGGAGTTCTTCTTGGGAGCGCGGCTGCCGATATTAGTCTTGTTGTACCTGGGGAGCTGTTCCTCGGGCTCCTTCTCCTGAGGAGCAGGCCTGCGCGGAGTCGATCCACCGGTACCCGCCGCCTTTACCTCCTCTGACGGATCGTCAAGCGGCGAGGGGACCCTGCGCAAGATCTCAAATCGACTTGCAGTGCTCTGATCCACCGTCGCTGGCATCGTCCCATCCTCGCGCGTCGGCGCCAGCGGGTCGACAGCTATGACGGCAGGGTCGGGAAGGTCGAGCAACATGGCACGGCGACCGGCCGACATGACCGACGGCTTGAAGTTGCTCTTTCCCCAATCAGGGTCATCGACGGCACGCGGCTTGGGAATGCGCTCCTGCACAGGAGGCAGCGCATCCTCGGCGTCCGCCTGGGCCTCGACAGGGATGGCGGTCAGACCGGTGACATCCTTGTCCGCAAGCTCGTCTTCGCTGACATCAGTTTCGGTGGAGAATACGATTCCCTCCATGAGCTTGGTCTGCTCCGGCTCGGGTTCCGGCTCGGGTTCCGGCTCCGGCTCCGGCTCGGGCTCGGGTTCCGGCTCCGGCTCGGGTTCCGGCTCCGGCTCTAGCTCGGGTTCCGGCTCCGGCTCCGGCTCGGGCTCGGGCTCGGGTTCCGGCTCCGGCTCGGGTTCCGGCTCCGGCTCGGGCTCGGGTTCCGGCTCGGTCACTGGCTCCGGCTCAGGCTCCACTACTGGTTCGGGCTCTAGCTCGGGTACAACCTCGGACTCAGGCTCGGGTTCCGGCTCCAGTTCGGTTTCAATCTCGGGTTCGGGTTCCGGCTCGAGTTCCACTTCGGGCTCAATCTCGGGTTCGGGCTCCGATTCGGGTTCGATCTCAGGCTCGGGTTCGGCCGCAATCACCGACTCGGGCTTGGCCACCGGCTCCGGCTCCGCAATCGGCTCCGGCTTCGGCTCGGGTTCCGGCTCGGGCTCGGGTTCGGGCTCCGGCTCAGGCTCCACTACTGGTTCGAGCTCTGGCTCGGGTACAACCTCGGACTCAGGCTCGGGTTCCTGCTCCGGTTCGGGCTCCACTTCGGGTTCAGGCTCCACAACCGGCTCCGGCTCTTGCTCGGGTTCCGGCTCGACCTCAGGCTCGGGTTCCGATACAACCTCGGGTTCCGGCTCGGGCTCGGCCTCAACCACCGGCTCCGGTTCCGGCTCCGGCTCGGGCTCAGGAATCGGCAGCGGCTCTATCTCGGGAAGCGTGGCAAACATCTGATGCAGCACGTCGGTTGCGGGCTTCACCACGACACGCTCCTGCTCCGGAGCAGTGGCAAACATCTGATGAAGCACCGATGCCGCTTCGGCAGCTCTCTGCTCGGCCTCCAACCGCGCGGTCTCGACATCTTCCTCGCTCAGCGCCTTGAAGGATGCCGTCTCCTCTGCTGCAAACTCTGCGTCGTAGTCCTCTTCGGGCTGCTCGACCGGCTCGATGATCTCGTCGTAGGAAGGCTCTTCCGCCACGACGGTATCCTCTTCGTCGTCAGGCTCTTCCATCATGACTGGCTCATCCTCGACCAAAGCTGGCACGGGCTCTGCAAGAGAATCGGTCTCGGTTTCATCAACCTCGTCAATGCTGCTGTCAGCAGCCGGCTCTTCTGCAAGCTCGACAACCTCTGGCTCTTCGACTGTCTCGGCAATGTCAGGCTCTGCGAACGTGTTCCACATCGGCTCGCTCGCGGAATCGGGCGCAAACGCCTTGAGCGCATCGTCATTGACCCCAAGGGAAGGGACGTCGACCACCTCAACGGGCACGCCGGCCGCAAACGTCGCATCCTCTGTCTGCTCCTCGATGACCTCGTACTCGGCATCAAGTATGTCAGCAAAGGGATTCCTCAGGCTCTTGAAGAAACCTTCTTCCCCGTCGTACTCTTCTTCGTCTACCGCAGTCTCTTCGACAAACGCTTCCTCGTCAGCCTCTGCCTCGAATACTGACTCATCAAGTGACTCGTCTTCCACCGACTCTGCCGAGAGCTCATCGACAAAGTTCTCCTCGAAGGCTTCAATCGGTTCGGGCTCCACTGCCGACTCAGACTCGGCCACGAGCTCAGCCTCATACTCAGGCTCGACTACCGATTCCACAATCGGTTCTTGCTCGGATTCGATTTCGGGCTCCGGCTCCGGTTCGGGCTCGACCTCCGGCTCCGGCTCCGGCTCAGTTATTGCCTCGAACTCCTCGGCAAGCTCAGGCTCAATCTCTGTAACGGGTTCCGGTTCGGGCTCGAATACTGCCTCAGGCTCCACCTCTTCCTCGACAGCTTCCTCAGCAGCCGCATCGGCCACACCGGCAAGCACCGCGTCGAGTGGAATCTCACTCGTAGGCTGCTCCGCCTCGATGAGGTCCTCGTCACTGAACTCGTCCTCTGCAGGAGGCGTCCAGAGCGAGACGGGCTCCTGGTCATCAGCAACCGCATCCTGGAGAGGCTGCACCACTGGAGGCTCTTGCTCGATAGCCTCATCAATAACAGACTCCTCAGACGCAACAGGAGTCTCCGCGACGGGAGCTGCCACATCCTCAACCGTCTCAACAGCGGGCACGACTAGCTCAGGAGCGACAAAGCCGTCACCCACTTCCACGTCAAAGCTGGCAACCGGAGCGCTCTCGTAAGCCGCTCCGACCTCATCGTAAGAATCAACGGTCTTGAAGCTCGTCGCCGGTGAGAACGCTTCCACCTGAGTCACCGGCTGATCGGCTAAAAAATCCGTCGTCTCCTCAGCGTCGTCGGACACCACCGACTGATTGTCGACTTCGTCGTACTGTCCCTCGTCGAGGTACTCGTCGTCGGCATAGTCTTCGTCGTCGTAGTACTCGTCATCCGCGTACTCAGCGACATCCTCGCCCTCGTCCGCCGTCGTCGCGCGCCTGACGGTAGGAATCTCAGACTCGCCGCGCTCGATCTCGGGGACCTCCCTCTCGCGCGCAAAGCGGGCGCCCAAAGAGGCAAAGAAGTCGCGGATCGCCTCGAACACCTTTACAAAGAACTCGCGAGCCACGACCAGGCCGCCACTTACATTCTCGCCAATCCCACCGGCAGTCTCACGCAGGCGCTCGAGACCTGAGGGTCCTGCCGCGGCGGCATTGGCCTCCTCGATGCGCGCGATGGCCTCCTCGCGCGGAATGAGATCCTCGTACACGATCTCGCAGTCCTCGGGCAGCACCTGCATGCTTGCGAGAAGGTCGGCGCCACGGCGCACGGTGGACGGGGAGCGCAGGCCATACTCGTCCGTCAGCTCATCTGTGGCCTCGTCGGCAAACGCGTACTCATCGTCCGAGTCGTCATACTCGGAAACGGAGTCGTCCTCGTACCCGTCCGTAGGCGCGAGGTCCTCATCCGCAGGCTCAAACTCATCCTCGGGAGCAAGATCCTCGTCGTCGCCTTCGGTCGCCACAACGGCACCCGCCGACCGTACGAAGTCGTCCTCGTAGTCAGAGTCATCGTCCTCGAAGTCCTCGTCGGCGTACTCCTCATATATATCTTGTTCGTCCTCGTCGACCTTGAGCTCGCGGCGCACGCCCTTGGGATGGCTTGCGGCCCACGCCTTCGCATCGTCCGGACCGGGGCGAACCATGTCAAGCACGCCAAGCATGGCGGCAACAGACGCCTTGTTGTCGTTAGCGCCCGTCGTGCACGCCGCAAAGCGCTCGTATATAGAGGAGGCTCCCAGAAGCAGGAGCGGAAGGGCAATCAGTACGCCCAGCACCCAGAACGCATGGCGGACGACCACCGGGATGAACGGAATCAGCTGCAGCAGCGTGAGGACGAGAACCGCAATGGAGAACGGCCAGCTCAGGCGCTTGATGAGCGGCTGCCACTTGGCCAGCTCGCGCCCGTTGAGGAAGTTCTCACGCGGCGTGTCGTAGTGCGCCACGATCACGATGGGGCGAGCGCCCTTGATCACGTTGGGGCCCTCGGCGCGGTGAACGCCAATGACGTTCTGGCTGCGCGCCTGCGGACCGATGGCGGCCAGCACGTCGTTGCCGTTATGCGCAAGCGCAAGAAGCACAAATGCAACCACGACCATCACGGTGCCCACGATGGACACAGGCGTGCCGGTAAAGCCTGCAAGCAGGACACCGATGAACAGCAGAATCAAGTAGATGCGCGAGCTCAGGCCCGCCAGTGACGGCGAGTCGAACTCCTGCACCTGCGTCTCGAGGCCATGTTGGACGAACAGGCTCTCGATAAGCTCGGCAGCCTGCAGCTCCTCTTGGCTGTTGACCGGGGCAATGTCTACCTGGTCGTTGAGATAGTCCGTATAGTCGCGCGTAGTCGCCATGTTGCGTCCCTCGCCTAGCGGTTGCGTGTGATTGCACATTAGTGCTCTAAGTATACGCCGACAACGGCCCTATTAGACCAAGCACCACACGACAATCCTTTTCAGGTGTGTTTTCATCCTCCGACTCGTGATGCGGGCAAGCGGCATCCGAGCTGTCCGAGTTTGGCTTGCCCGTCATTCCGTACTATTCTTTACAGAAACGGAACATGCGTACCATGGAGGGCCCATGGCCAAGACCGACCAACATCTCAAGGTGACGGCAGACGATCTCAGAGCCACCCGCGTTCTTACTCTTGCCGTCAAGTTCTTTGGCGCAAGCAGGCCTATTGCCTCGTCGACCATCAGGACCGACCTCTACTCCGAGCTCGACATCGAGTCCTTCAACCGTCAGTACCTGCGCGATCGCGAGCTTTTGGCGACCTTTGGCATTCAGGTGCGCGAGGCGGGCCAGATTGATGGCGACACGCTTTGGCAGGTAGACGAGCTCACCTCCTACGTCCAGGGCGATGGACTCAAGCAAGAGGATGCCCGCATGCTGTACGTTCTCTGCCACGACATGGCCTTTGACCAGTCATTTGCCTACCGAGACGAGCTGCGCATGGCCCTCGCAAAGATCGCGCAGATGTATCGCGGGTCAACGCTACCGCACGTAGATGCCACTACGCCAACCGAGCACAAGATTCTCTCCACGCTTGTGAGTTGCATGAGCGCGCGCCATGCGGTCGCAGTCTCGTACACCGACGCGCACGGTACCGACAGCCAGCGCACCCTGGCCGTCATGGGTACGTTCGGCCTGCGCGACCGGACCTATTTTGTTGCCAGCCGCATCAAGAAGGACGGCACGCTCGTACCCGACTCCCTGCGCACCTACCGGCTTGACCGCTTCTCGAAGGCACGCGAGATTGCCTCCATCTCCTACAAGATACCCCTGGACTTCTCGGTGACCGACTTCGAGCGCCTGCCCTTCCAGATGGGAGACCCAATTGGGCTCGCGCACTTTAGGGTGACGGGAGACGAGGGTCGTGAGGCAACGCGGGCCATGGCCACCCAGGGCGAGCTTCTCGATGTTGACTCGCAGACCATTTGGGAGGTCCCCTACAGCAGCCTGCAGGCCGTAGCCGCCTGGTCCATCGGCGCAGGTCTCAGCCCGGCCCACAAAGACGACCTCGCTTTAGCTTGCAGCCAGATTGTGCAGGCGAGCGCGGCGGTTGATGCCTACGATGCCACCCTTCCATCGCCCGACGAGGCTCAGGCACCGCGTTTGCGCAGGTCAAGAGCCGGTCGCACGGGTAGCGTAGCCGTCGCTCGCCAGCTCGTGGCACTAGCAAGCAGCCTTACGCGCGAGGGTGACGTGATCACTGCCGAGAACATCGCACAAACGCTCGGGGTCGACTTCGACTACGCGCGGCATCTGATCATGCTGGTATCCATGGGAAGCGGAGAGTCCATCGACTACCTTCCCGTTATTCTCAGCGACGATGACGACGAGGTCGCCCTCATGGAGGGTGCCGGGGTGAGCGCGCGGCGCGTGCGTCTTACCAGGTCGGAGACCATCGCGCTCTCCGCAGCCCTTAGCGAGCTTGGCGTTCCCGACAGCGACCCCCTCGCGCAGACGCTTGCGCGCTCCTATGCCTCGCCTTCCTTTTCGGCAAGCGACATTGCGCGCACGCTTGAGGAGCCCAGCTCTACAGAGGACAACTCGACCCTTATTACCTGCTCAAAGGCCATCGTCGAGGGCAAGGGGCTTGCCTTCTCCTATCGCCCGGTGAGTGGAGGCACAGCCAGCAACCGTAGGGTGGTGCCCCGGCTGGTGCGCCGCAGCGACGACAGCTGGTACCTTGATGCCTTTGACCTCGTACGTGCTGACAACAGGGTCTTTCGCATCGATCGCATGCACGATGTCTCGCTCTTCGATGCGTCGATGCCCGAAGCTCCAAAGACACAGGAGGAGAGCCGCAGGCTCGTCACGGTGCGCTTTGACGACCGCACCTACCTCGACCTCTTCCATTGGGAGGGCCTTGAGGTCATCGGCGTCGACGACACGACCGTCACCGTACGTCTGCCGCAATTTGCCGGCACGTGGCTGGCGCGACACCTTGTCGCATGTGCCGGCACCGTGCGCATCGGTGACAAGCAGCTCGCCGATCAGGTGCACGAGGTGACTACGGAACTCGCATAAAGGAAGCCCTGATGCGCACCAAATTACTGTGCGTATCAGGGCTTTTTCTATCGAGACACACCCTCTGGCAAACTATCGCTTGCGAGAAGACCGCCACATGTCGATATAGCGTCCCACGTTCTTGCAGTCGAGCTGCGTACACGAGTTGCTCGGCATGGACCGCACGAACTGCTGGCCGTAGCGCTTGGTTGCCACGCGGGAGTCGGCAAACACCACGATGCCCGCGTCCGACCCCGTGCGTATGAGTCGGCCGGCCGCCTGTTTGACCGACAGCACGGCCTCGGGCAGCGAGTAGCGCCACCACGAGCGGTCCTCGCGAAGGTCGCGCTCACGCACCAGCGGGTCATTGGGGTTGGCGAAGGGCAGCTTGGGAATGACCACGCAGCGCAACGTGTCACCCGCCGCGTCGAACCCCTCCCAGAAGGACTTGAGAGCCATGAGCGAGCGGCTCTCATCTGCCATGAACTTCTCGCGCAGCCGGCGCGGAGAGAATCCCCGCTCCTGACAGTCAACCTCAAGCCCAATCGCTGAGAGTCGCGGAGCGAGCTCGCCATGTACCTGCTCCATCTCGCGGCGATTGGTGAAGAGCGTGAGCACCGAGCCACCCATGGCACGATGCACGTCGTAGAGCAGGTCGACGAGTGCGGGCAGATAGCCGTGGGTGCCTGGCGCGGGCATGTCACGGCACACCAAGACGCTCATATTGCGGTCGAAGTCGAAGCTCGAGGCCAGTTTTAGGCTACCTCGGTTGCTTTTCTCAATCTGGTCGAGTCCCACGGCATGATCAAAGTGGTCAAACGACTCACCCACGGCAATGGTTGCCGAGGTGAAGGTTACGCTCATCATCTCGGGCAGCCAGCGTTTGGCGAGGTCAGTGCCCACGTCCACCTTTTCGGCGAGCAAAGCCTCCGTTGCCATGTCGCGCCTGCGTCGGGACAGGCGCGCCGAGTACACATAGGTGTGGTCCTCGCCCGCGTCAATCAGCGAGAGGGCGTCCCGCAGCTCGGCCAAGAAGCCCGTAGCCTCCTTGAGGTCGCCCCCAAGCTGGGCAGATATGTCTGCAAGGGCCTCGACGGTCTCGTTTGAGTCCTTCGCCGCCTCGTCGAGTCGCTCGATTGCGTGCAGCATGGCCTCGGAGAGCCCAGCCCACTCACGCGTCTGGCGCACACCTTCGTCAATCCAGAGCGTCTGGGTCTCGTAACCGCCGCTCGGCCCTGACACGTGCGTGAGCTCGTGCAACGCCTCAAAGACGTCCGCGGTCGAGACCGTCGCGCGAGAGGCCGACGCGGCGAGCTTTGTGAGCAGGCGAGCAGGCAGGGTCGATCCTTCCTTCTGCGTTATCTGCCCAAAGAGCGTGTGGATCGTGCCGGTCTTCGTGCCGCCAAGCTTCTCAAACGCCTGACGGACCTCGTCACCCGTGACCTCAACAGCCCACTGACGACGGGCTTCCGACTCGAACCCATGGGCCTCGTCCACGATCCAATGCCTGATGGGAGGCAGAATTCTGCCGTCCGCTGCGACGTTGCGGAGGAGAAGCGAATGGTTGGTGACCACCACGTCGGAGCAACTGGCGCGTCTACGCGCGCCATGCACCATGCACTCGTTGGGGAAGAACGGGCAGCGCGTGCGCTGGCACTCCGAGGGTGTGGTCGTAAGCATGCCACGAGGAACAAAACGCCAGCGTATGCCCAGCGTGTCGAGATCGCCCTCCGCCGCCTGGCACACAGACGCATATGTCACCGCAATGGCGGTGAGCATGTCCGCCTCCATGGCCTCGGCAGAGCGATAGGCATTGGACTGAGGTGAGGGCAGCTCACCCGTCGCGGCGCGTTGCAGACGATTGAGACACGGATAGTGCTCATAGCCCTTGAGGCTTGTAAAGGTCAGTCCACCAGGAAGCGCCTGCTTGAGGGCAGGTAGCTCATGCGCCACCAGCTGGTCGGTAAGGGCGTTGGTCTTGGTGGCAACGCCCACCGTAATACCGTTACTCTGGGCAAACTCGATCGCGGGCACGAGGTAGGCCATAGACTTGCCGACACCCGTCCCCGCCTCGATGGCACGATGGGTCGAGCTTGAAAGGGCCTCACGTACCTCGAGCGCCATGGTCTCCTGCTCGGGACGGCGCTCGTACACGTCGTACATCTGCGATACCAGGCCGCCGTCGGCAAAGGCCGCCTTGATCTGCTCCTCTGATGGCGCACTGAGAGGCGTTACCTCGGCGGCGTCTGAGCGCGTATGCCAGCCAACACCGGCGATCAGATCGTGACGGACGGACTTGAGCGAGAAGCTCCCACCACCATCCATCGTCGAGAGATACGAGAGAATGACCCTAAACGGCCACTCGACATCCTGGTGCATACCCGCAAGCAGTCCAAGAAGGCCGTCAGGGAGGTCAAGGAGACCCTGAAGCATGATGGGCCACATGCCACAAAGGGCATCCACGTCGTCCATGGCGCGATGGGTAACGCTATCGCAGCCAAACGCTGCTGCCATGTCCGATAGGCGATGCGACGAGAGCAAAGGCAGGGCCATGCGCGACAGTGAGAGCGTGTCGATCCACACGTCACTCACCTCATGACCGCCTGGCACCTTTTCCACAAACGTGCGATCGAAGGTCGCATTATGTGCCAACACGGGAGAACCACCGACAAAGTCCGCAAGACCAGCCACGGCCTCCTCGGCAAGGGGCGCTCCGGCTACGTCGATTGCGCGAATACCCGTCAGCTGCTGTATCTCCGCAGGTATTGGCTTGGTCGGCTGCACAAAAGTGCGATAGCGGTCAACCACTTGCTTTCCGCTGATGCGCGCCGCGGCAATCTCGATGAGCTCGCATTCCCTGAACGAGAGACCCGTCGTCTCGGTGTCGAGTACGACCATGTCCTCTTCGAGCGGACCAAAGTCGGTGGTTTGGGCTCGTTCTGCGAGCGTGAGGTATTGCGCACGCACGTCTTTTGGCGTTTGGGGAAGCAGGAGCCGCCCAAGCAGCTCCTGCGCATTGTTTTGTGCCATCTACCTGCAGTTTCCTTTTCGTTGTACCGGTCTGTTCAGACCGACGGACACCGGCTTACCCAAGTGCCAGCTCCACGATGCGGCGGCAGAGCTCCGGAAACTCTATACCCGCGTGGCGGGCGCTATCGGGCAGCAGGCTCGTCTCGGTCATGCCGGGAATGGTGTTGGTCTCCAGGATGTAGGGGACGCCCTCTTCCGTAACGATGAAGTCGCTTCGGGACACACCGCGGCAGCCCAGCACCTTGTGTGCCTTGACGGCGAGTTCCTGAGCTCGCGCGTAGACGTCGGCGTCGAGACGCGCCGGAATCACATGATGCAGCTCGCCCGGCTCGTACTTGACCTTGAGGTCATAGAACTCGGCGCCCGTCACGATCTCGACAATCGGCAGGGCCTCGGGATCCTCGTTTCCAAGGACGGGGACGGTAATCTCGGTGCCTGTAATGCACTGCTCCACCAGAACCGTGTCTCCCTTGGCGCCAGCGGTGCGAATTGCCTCCTCGAGCTGGGCAGCGTCGGTTACGCGCGTGATGCCGTAGCTCGACCCGTTGCCCGCCGGCTTGACAAACAGGGGGAGGCCGAGCTGCTCAACAATACCGGCAAGGCCGTCCTCGTCGGGCACATGTCCCGGCGCGAGGGTCACGCCCTCGGCGGTAGGAATGCCCACCGTCTGATACATGACCTTGGCAACATCCTTCTCCGTACCCATTGCCGAGGCAAGGACACCAGAGAACGTGTAGGGCACATGGAGAATCTCCAGCAGGCCCTGAATGCAGCCATCCTCGCCATAGTGGCCATGCATGGCGGGAAACGCCACGTCATAGGAACCGCTGGTAAGCTCCGCGATAAAGTCGGGAGATGCGACGTCAAAGAGATCTACCTGTGCAAAACCAGCCTCTAGCAGGGCTTTTCTGCACGCACGGCCCGAGCTGAGCGATATCTCCCGCTCATCTGACCAACCTCCTGCAAGAACCGCAACCTTGCAACTTGTCAGCTCGTTAACCTCCATGAGGCAAACTCCTTTACAACCTTCCTTGCGCTAGACTCACCTGTTGAGCAAGCATCCAACCATCGATGGTACCCCACGTGGTTTTACAGACGTAGAAGAGGTTCGAAATCATGCAAGAAGCCAGAAACACAGCATCTCAGAACTCCGGACTCACCGATCTGCGCACCCTGACGCACGGCCAGCTGCTCGAGACGCTCAAAGAGCTCGGGCAGCCAACGTTTCGCGTGAAACAGATCGAGGAGTGGATCTGGGAGAAGGGTGCTTCGTCCTTTGATGACATGACCAACCTCCCCAAGGCCCTGCGCGCTGTGCTTTCCGAGCAGTTCACGCTCGGTGGCGTCTCACAGGTCGCGCGCCAAATCTCAGAGGACGGGAGCAGAAAGTACCTGCTTCGCTATGCCGACAACACCACTGTTGAGTGTGTGGGCATGCCCTCGGGCAACAAGCTTGCCGTATGCGTCTCATCGCAGGCTGGGTGCGGCATGGGCTGCGCCTTCTGCGCAACTGGTGCCGCTGGCCTGACTCGCTCCCTTACCGCTGGCGAGATCTACGACCAGGTCATTCACGTTCGTGATGACTTTGACTCGCGTGTGTCCAGCGTCGTCCTCATGGGGCAGGGCGAGCCCTTCGTCAACTACGATGCCACGCTCGCTGCCATGAGAAAGATCAACTCTCCTGACGGCCTGGGTATCGGCGCGCGTCATATTACAGTGTCTACCTGCGGAATTATCCCTGCTATCAAGCGCTTTGCCAACGAGCCAGAGCAGTTCACACTTGCTGTGTCCCTGCATTCCGCCGTCCAGCGCACGCGCAACGCTCTCATGCCTGGCGTCCGCAAGTTCTCGCTCCTGCACCTCTATGAGGTGATGGGCGAGTACGTTGACAAGACGGGACGCCGTCCGACGTACGAGTATGCACTTATCCGTGGCGTCAATGACACCGAGGACGAACTCGGGGCATTGTGCGACTTCTGCCGCGACAATCTGGCCCACGTCAACATCATCAAGCTCAACGAGGTCAAGGGCTCACGCTTCCAGCCCAGCTCCGATGCCCGCGCAGGCGAGTTTGTCAGACGCCTGGCCAATGTCGGCGTCGAGGCAACCATCCGGCAGTCCCGTGGCCAGGACATCGACGCTGCATGCGGACAGCTCAAGCAGCGCCTGGGTAAATAGGCACATCAAGAGGGGCTTGAGCAAGCACTCAAGCCCCTCTCTTCTATCACAAAATACGAACACATGTTCTTATTTACTTAAAACCCGAGGTTCTCCCATGCCTTGCGAACCTGCTCTCGGTTCTGACGCACCGTCTCCTCGTCCATGATCGTTCCGATGTGATCGTTCACGAGGGTATGTAGCTGCACGTACGAGTCGATGATCGTGCGATTCATCGACGAGATACCTTGCTTTGCCACGTCATCAAGCAGCACTTGATAAGCGATGACCCCGAGCACCGACAGTGCGGTAATGGCTATGGCTCCGTTTCGAATCCGCTTGAGTATCCGCATGCTACTCATTCCCCTCCATCGCGACCCTGCTCAGCTGTTCGACGAGCTTTGCGAGTTGCTCCTCATCAGCAAACTCAATCTCGATCTTGTTCTTGTTGCGCATCCGCTTGACCTTTACGTTGGTATCAAGAACTAGGCGAAGTTGACGAGCAGCACGTTTGTAGGATTGTGGAGTAGCAACTCGTACAGGAGGCTCCCTATCTGTGACAGAAAACAATGGAGCGAGGTTTTCTGTCTGACGTACGCTCAGTCCATCTTCTACAACCTTCTCTGCAAGCTTGATTCGTGCCTCGTCATCAGCAACTGCAAGAATTGCACGAGCATGGCCTGCAGTGATCTTACGGTCTGCCATCATCTCCTGGACGGCATCCGGCAGATCGAGCAGTCGCAGCGAGTTTGCAATTGCAGAACGAGACTTGGAGAGTGCCTGACCGAGCTCCGCCTGAGTCATACCAGACTTTGTCAGGAGTGTTTTGAATCCCCTTGCCTCCTCAATGGGATCAAGGTCAGCACGTTGGAGGTTCTCGATGAGGGCCAGCTTGAACACGTCCTCATCCGAGATATCACGGATGACAACCGGAATCTCAGTAAGACCAGCGCGCTTCGAGGCCTGATACCTGCGCTCTCCAGCAACGATCTCGTACTTCTGTCCCTTCTTCCTGACAAGAATCGGTTGAAGTACGCCATTCTGCCTGATGGAATCCGTCAGCTCCTCGAGCGCATCCTCGTCAAAATTCTTGCGAGGTTGCCCCTTGTTTGGACGTATGTCGCTCAGGGGGAGTACAGAGTCTGGAGTGACCGCTGCTGCAACTTCCGCATCTGCGCCACCCATGAGGGAGTTGAGGCCTTTTCCCAAGCCAGAACGTTTAGCCACGACGGATCACTTCCTTTGACAACTTAATATACGCCTGCGCACCCTTACTCATTCGTGCATACTTTGTTACTGGTAGACCATGACTCGGCGCCTCAGATAGCTTTACATTACGCGGAATGATTGTCTTAAAGACCTTTTTGCCGAAATACGAGCTAACTTCTTCCGCAACCTGCTTGGACAACGTCGTTCTTGCGTCATACATGGTGAGAAGTACGCCAAATATCTCGAGATTCGGATTCAGGCGACCCTTTACCATACGCATCGACTCAAGGAGCTTTGTCACTCCCTCCAATGCATAGAATTCACACTGGATAGGGATGAGCAGTTCATCAGCAGCAACAAGCGCATTTACAGTCAGAAGACCTAACGAAGGCGGGCAATCGATGAATATGTAGTCAAAATGCTCGCTAATAGGCGAGAGCAGGTTCTTAAGAAGGTGCTCACGTCCTTCGACAGAGACCATATCCACCTCTGCACCAGCAAGCTGAATTGTTGCCGGTATTGCAAAGACGTTCTTCTCGCATGTATCGATAATCAGATCCTCTACCGGGTGATCATCGAGAAGCGCATCGTAGATATCGTATTCAAGCTCTTCTTTCTCGATACCGTATCCGCTCGAAGTGTTTCCCTGAGGATCAAGGTCTACAACAAGTACCTTCTTTTTTGACTCACCAAGAGCCGCAGACAGGTTTACAACCGTTGTGGACTTTCCAACGCCACCCTTTTGGTTTATTACTGCGATAATCTTCGTCTTCTTGAGAGGATTTCCCCGTTTTACGTCAAGGTATCCCACGTTGCCTCCAACTGCTCCGTTATAGCTTCATGTGTTTGGTGTATTAGATGATAGTGCAACGTTTCACGTGAAACGTTGGGAATCCCATGCGACTTTTACGGATGTCACATCCCAGTTGTTTCACGTGAAACTTTCTCGCTCTTATTTCTACTTCTCAATCTTATAGAGACTATGCGGTCAATGCTGCCCAGCATTTAACGCATCGTTTTCTCATAACTTTATAGGCGTTTCACGTGAAACACCTACGCTAGTGGGTGATGCTTAGCCATTCCCGTGTTCCTTGGGAGCTTGACTCTACTCTTGGTGTCATGGACGTAGGCAAGTATCTCTCTGTGTCCTTGGTCGTTGGGAAGCTCAAATGTTTCACGTGAAACAAGGTGCAGACCTACGATGTCTCCGACCTTTTCACCATGAGCTATCTCTTCCTCTGTTATACGAGCCTTAGAGACAACCATATGGCCATTCTTCTTAAGAAGAGGCGAAGCGTACTCGAGCAGTACACCGAGCTCAGCAACTGCTCGAGCAGTTACAATATCAAAGCTACGGGCAGAAGACCGCGCGAGCTCCTCAGCCCTAATCGCCTTGCCTTGTACGAGATGATCGAGCCCCAATGCCTTGCAAAACTCATTAACGGCAGCAACCTTCTTGCCTACCGAATCTATGAGCAGACCTTTGCTCTCGGTCATGATTGTCAAAGGTATCCCAGGAAAGCCCGCACCAGTACCTATGTCTACAAAGCGGAGCTCTGTCGAGATGCCAAGCCTTTCGATGGTTGGCAGTAATAAAAGTGAGTCCACGGTATGACGGATGATCGCCTCTGCAGGATCGATGATGCGGGTAAGGTTGATAATCTTGTTCTTCTCAACTACAAGGTCGAGATGCGTAAGGAGTCTTGTCAACTGATTCTCGTTGGCCCTGATTCCATAGCTTGCAAGGCATTCATCGAGATATGCTCTGTTGCTTGGAGTATCAATCATCAGTTGCTGCCAAACCTTTCCACATCGAGGCGTTCTGTCAAAACTGGTAACAGATAGCATATACCCAAGGCGGTCGACACTTGCTTGCAAACCCATTCACATACAAGAAGGGGAGAACCTCATTGGCTCTCCCCTTCGTCAGTCGCTGTATTCAGTGCGGCTCTGTTATGACCTCACATATGTGATGACCACACGGCGCTCCGGATCAACGCCCTCAGAATGCGTAGTCACATCGACATCATCAAGCAGTGCGAGGTGAACGATACGACGCTCGTAGGCGTTCATGGGTGCAAGAGAAACGCGGCCATGCTGGCGCTTCGCACGAGCAGCTGCACTATGAGCGAGGTTGATCAGCTTGTCCTTGCGACGGCTCTTGTATCCCTCGATGTCGATGACAATCGGATAGTGGAACTTGAGACGATTGCTCATAAAAGAAGAAACTATCATCTGAAGCGAATCAAGGGTGCGCCCGTGACGTCCAATCAGCACGGCAAGGTCTCCACCGGAGACATCGAGCAGGAGCTCGCCTTCGTCGCCCTCATACTCATCGATGGAAACCTTCTTCTCCCCGAAGAAACCCAGGAGCTCACGAACATAGGTGATCGCCGTATCAGCGACGAGGTCAATCTCGTCGTCCGTCAGGTCGACACCGTTCTCGTAGTGCTCGCGAATCGAAGCAAACTCATCCGCGGGAGTATCGGCGGCCTTCTCATCGATATCAGGAGTGAGCGTCAGCTCGTCCTCCATGGTGTACCTCCTTAAGGCGTGTTTGCCTAGGTTAACTCTTCTTCTTCGGACGCGGCTTACGCTCGCGGCGCGTCACGTTGATCTCCTTGGGCTGGTCCTTCAGCCTGGCCTCGGTCTCGGCCTTGACCTGCTCGGTCACGCGCTTGGTGACCAGCTGCTGCTGCACGACCTGCCAGATTGCGGACGTGACGTAATAGAGCAGCACGGCGGCCGGCACAGACCAACCAAACCAGACCATCATGACGCCCATCATGACACCCATCATGATGTTCTGCTGGCGCTGGTCCTCGGGGACGCTCTTGACGTTGACAAGCATCTGGGCGAGCGTCATCACACCAAAGCCCACGTCAAAGATGACGTACGGCAGTGCACCGGGAAAACCAAGCCCGGAGACTGCCTCGCTAACCGACATGGAGATCGACGGCATGATGTTAAAGAAGCTCGCGCCTTCGGGCACGTTGCGTGCGACGGTAAAGAGCGCGAAGAAGACCGGCATCTGGATGAACATGGGCAGGCAGCCGCCAAGCGGGTTGAAGTTGTTCTCCGCCTGGAACTTGCGCATCTCAGCCATCTGACGCTCGGGGTCGTCGGCGTAGCGCTCCTGGATCTCCTGCAGCTTTGGCTGCAGCACCTGCATGCGCGCAGTCGAAGCGGTGGACTTGGTCATCAGGGGCATGATGAGCAGTCGAATGATAAAGGTAAGAATGATGACCGCAAGGCCCCAGTCACCGACAAAGCTCTGCAGTGTGGCAAGCACCCAAGTCAGAAACGATATAAACCAATCCCACATGCTTCCTCCGTGGACATTCCTGTCAAGGCTCAGGGAACGGGATCGTACCCGCCCTCATGGAAGGGATGGCACCGGGCAATGCGTCGGACCGCAAGCCAAGTGCCCTTGATTGCTCCGTAGCGTTCGATGGCCTCGAGTGCATAGGCAGAGCAAGTTGGCGTATAGATGCAATGGGGACCCATGAGAGGCGAAAGGTATCTCTGATACCACCTGATCAAAGCTGTGAGCAGGCGCTTCATGGGTTGCCTCACCGTCTGTCCCGCTTTTCGAACCTGCCAATCAGAGAACTCATTGCCTGTGCAACCTGCTGGGGATGCTCGTCATGGGTCTCTTTTGTCGCAAAGAAGATGACGTCATATCCCTGTTTGGGAAAGCCCGCCACGCGGGCGGCCTCCCTCAGTACGCGCTTGCAACGGTTTCTGAAAACCGCATTTCCCAGCCTCTTAGGCGCAGCGAAGGCGACTCTTCCCGGGCCGCCTTCGCTAAGTCTCAAAACTGTCATGCGGACGAGCCTATGGTTGGCTCGTTTGCCACCAGAGAAGACCCGACCAAAATCCTGTTTGGACTTGATGGTCTCCATACGAAGCCTAGACGGTCAGCCTCTTGCGGCCCTTGGCGCGACGACGAGAGATGACGTCACGGCCGCCCTTGGTGGCCATGCGGGCACGGAAGCCATGAGTCTTGGCGCGCTTGCGCTTGTTGGGCTGGTACGTACGCTTCATAATGTCAACCTCCTGAGAGATAGTAACGTCAATCTAGTCAAGCCTATCGATTGTATGTTTGTTGACAAGCGCCTGTCAAACTCACTTTCGAAACCAACCTGAGTCACAAAAAATGCGCAGATTTCCAAGGCAGTCACTCCTTAGCCGCCACGCGCTGCCATGTCTGCAAGTTTGTTTGCAAGTAGTGGTGCAATGCCTGCAAACGGTGGTATGTTTGTAAGGCTAGATGCTTGCTGATTGCACTTATCAACAGGTATTCTTCCACCGTTGAAAACTTTCATTTCTTGCATGCAAGTTTTGAAAGTTTTCATCACCGGGTGAAATGATGTTGAAAGGTTTGGCAGTGCCGGATTCGTTCTACCCGTTTGTCGAGAACGGGCAAAGGGACAACTCAGATGCGGGGGCTTCTCTTGAAGTCCACTATCCTGCGCGTATTGCCGTGTTTGACGACGCGGCGGCAGCGCCTCGCGTCGTCGTGGTCGAGCCTTCCGACATTCGCACCTATCTTGAGGAGATAACAGCCACCGTAACCAGACTAGCATCTGAGCAGGGTGGCAGGATCCCCTTTACCGTCATCCGCGAGGTGGTCGAAAACCTCATTCACGCGTACTTTATAGAGCCAACCATCTCCATCCTCGATGGTGGCAACACCATTCGCTTCTCGGACCAGGGCCCGGGCATTCAGGACAAAGGCCTCGCCCTCAAGTATGGAACCACCTCGGCTACGGCCGAGATGAAGCGCTACATCAGGGGCGTCGGATCGGGGCTTCCCTATGCCCAGCAGTGGTTGCAGGACAAGGGTGGTTCCCTTACCGTCGAGGACAACATCCACAACGGTACGGTGGTCACCGTGTCGCTGGTGCACGGCCAGAGCACGCCGGAGATGCCAAATACAGGCATCTACCAGCAGCAATACCAACAACCCCAGTATCAGCCCCAGTATCAGGGACAATACCAGCCGCAGCAGCAGTACTGGCAGCCGCAGCCGCAACAGCAACAGGGGTGGCAGCAGCCACAGCCGTATGGCGTCCCAAACCCCTGGGGGCAACAGATGCCTGCGCAGACGTGGGGCCAACCGATGCCGCAGCAGCCATGGCAGCAGGGCGCGCAAATGCAGAGTCCCACTCAAGTTGGGTGGCAGCAGCCGCAGGTGCAAAACGGCGCGCCCACGCAAGAGCCGGCGTCCACCATACAGCCCAAGCTCGATCTCAACGACCGCGAGCTTCTCGTTATCGAGTACCTGAGGACACATGAGTCCGTAGGACCGCGAGATCTTGTCGTCTCTTATCAGCTTTCGGAGTCCACCTGGTCACGCGTGCTATCTCAACTTGAGGCTAGGGGACTTCTCAGCAAGCAGGGTGGGCAGAAGCGTCGTCTCACGCCGCAAGGCCAGGCCTTGCTGGGGCTCTAGCAACAATCGCCACGCGTGGGCGATACCTGTACCCGCATCGCCCACGCAAGACATCATTCGACGAGATTGCCAACATTCTCCCTTGGCACGTCGAGTTTTCAACATATAATGGGATACCCTATTTTTCAACATTCGAGTCGACATGGGTGCATTATGGTTCAGAATCAAGACTCAGATGCGGCGGTCCTGTGGGACGACGTCATGGCGCTGCTCTCCGCGCGTGACGACATCAACCGCTCGACCTTGGCCATGATCGAAAGCTGTACTCCCGTCTCCATGGATGACGAGTCCTTTCACGTATCAACAACGCTTGGCTTCGCCCAGCGCAAGATTAGTCAGCAGGCGAGAATCATCGAGGAGTGCCTGGAGCAGGCGTCCTTCCAGCAACTTTCCTTTGTCGTAGACCTTGTCAAGGACACGCGTACCATCCGCGTTTCCAACGAGGTCTCCCCCGAGGAACTGCGGGCCCTGAGCGCCGCAACCACACCCGCCGCCCCGGTGCAGGCGCCGGTGGCGGCACCCACCCCCGAGCCGGCTGCGAGCGACGGCCTCGCCTACGCCGAGCAGCTCGCCGGCGAGATTACCCAGACGGACTCCAAGCTGACCTTCGAGCGCTTCGTTCCGGGCGAGGAGAACCGCTACGCGCTCGAGGCGGCCAAGCAGGTAGCCAACGGTGACTACAAGAGCTACAACCCTCTTTTCATCTATGGCAAAAGTGGTCTCGGCAAGACCCACCTGCTGCGTGCCATCCAGAACTATATCGCCAAGAACGATCCCTCCAGGCGCTGCATATATAAGGCCGCAGCGGACTTTGTCGACGAGTACGTGATCGCCGCCACCGACCGCACGTCAACCTCCGCGTCGAGCGCACTTTCTGCCCGCTACCAGAACGTCGACGTGCTCATCATCGACGACATCCAAAACATGATGACGGCAGGCGGCACCATCCGCTTCTTCTTCAAGACGTTCAACACGCTTGTCGACCACAACAAGCAGATCGTGCTTGCAGCAGACCGCTCGCCTTCGCAGCTCGGCATGGGTGACAGCAAGTTTGACGAGCGTGACACCTCGCGCATGGACTCGGGCCTCTCGGTCTCCATCCAGGTGCCTGACTACGAGCTCAAACTCAACCTTATCAACACCTTCTACGAGCGCATGCGCCAAGACGCCCTCGACGAGCACATCGACGGCGTGGTGGGGACGATACCCGAGGAGATGCGACGCCTAATGGCCGAGCGCGCGGGAACCAACATCCGCGTCATCGAGGGATTCGTCCAGTCCTGCCTGATGCAGGCCAACCGGCGCGAGCGCGCGGGACAGAGCATCACCCGCACCGACATCATCGATGTCGCCAATCAGAAGTGGCCGACCGGGCAGCGCATCGTCACGGTCGATCACATCCAGCGTTCCGTCGAGAAGTACTACGACGTGGCGCATGCCGACCTCATCGGCTCGAAGCGCAACAAGGAGCTGATGGAGGCGCGGCATGTGGGCATCTGGCTCACGCGTGCGCTGACCGACAACACCCTCGCCGAGATCGGCAAGAAGTTTGGCGGACGCACGCACGCAACGGTCAAGCACAGCATCGCCTGGGTGGACAGCTTCAAGAAGAAGGACCGCAACTTCCACGACCGCGTCGAGACGCTGAGGGATTCGATCGTGGACGCGACCTAATGTCTACAACCATGTCGAAGCTTCTTCGAAACGTTGCGAAAAGTGGCAAGGTAATGTTGAGAAGGTTTTCGACAGGATTTGCGATGTTGAGCCATGGTGAGACAAAGCATGGTTCGGCAGTGCGTGGAGGACGGTATCTACCAGCAGAATCAAGCGTCTTTGAACATATCAACAGAGCTCTATATCGTTATTAGTCTTTATATCTATATAAGAGAGAAAAGAGAGGCCCATGAAGTTTACCGTCAGCCAGTCGTCGCTTGCCAAGGCGCTCCTCGTGGTTGCCAAGGGCATGGCCACCAATTCCACGCTGCCGTATCTCTCGGGTATCTATATCAAGGCCGAGGACGGCACCCTCGAGTTCCAGACGGCCAACCTGACGATTTCGATTCGTCATAAGATTGCCGCCAATGTTGAGGAGCCCGGCGAGACGGTCGTCTCCGGCAAGGTGATGACAAGCATCGTCAAGACCCTCCCGGATGCGGCAGTGAGCTTTGACATGACTCCCGGCACCCGCGTGGTCGAGATTTCCTGTGGCAAGTCGCACTTCCGCCTCAACACGCTCGATGCCGCCGACTTCCCGGAGTTTCCGGCCTTCGCCCTCGAGCGCTCCATCGAGCTTCCGAGCGCCCTTCTCGACGAGATGGTCGACAAGGTGTACAAGGTCACCTCGCGTGACACGTCGCGCCCCATCCTCCAGGGCGTGCTGCTCTCCGTGGAGAAGAACACGATCCGTCTGGTGGCAACCGACTCCTACCGCCTTGCCGTCTGCGACTCTCATGTGGAGACCTCCTCGAGTGACGAGGCGTTTGTCACCATCGTGCCGGGCGCGACCTTCCACGATGTGCTCTCGTCTCCCTCGATGACCGAGCAGATCATGGTCGGAACCACCGACAGCCAGGTGGTCTTCGTGTTTGGCAACACCACCTACATCTCTCGTAAGATCGAGGGCAACTTCCCCAACTATCGTCAGCTCCTGCCTGCCAACTGCGCGTCGGCCATCAAGCTCGACACCGATCAGTTTGGCTCCGCACTCAAGCGCGTCTCGGTCATTGCCTCGGCAAACCCGTCCGTCCGTTTCGATGCCGACGCCGATGGCCACCTCATGCGCCTTTCGGCCTCCTCGCCGGACCAGGGCGAGTCCTCCGAGCTCATCGACGCGGAGGTGGAGGGCTCGAGCATGTCCATCGCCCTCAACTACCACTATGTCTTCGACTGCGTCAACGCGGTGGGTGCCACCAAGGAGCTCGACCTCGAGCTGCAGGGCCCGATGCAGCCTGCCATCTTCAAGGCGTATGGCACCATCAACTACCTCTACCTCCTGATGCCAGTGCGGATGTAGGCACGTGGGGCTTCTGGTATCCACGCTCGAGTTGCGCGACTGGCGCAACTTCGAGCAGCGCGACATATCCTTTGCGCCGGGCATGACGGTTTTGCACGGCCACAATGCGGTGGGCAAGACCAACACGGTCGAGGCACTGCAGCTCCTGACGGCCGGCGCGTCGTTCAGAAAGCCCCGTCCGGTGGAGCTGGTGCGCGAGGGTGCCAGCTCGGCCAAGGCGACCATGCATCTGCGGGGAGATGGACGTGTGATCGATGTCGCCTGTCTGGTCGAGGGGTCACGGCGCAAGTTCAGGCGCAACGGTAAGCCCTGTCAGTCGGCTGACGTGCCAGAGACCCTGATGTCGGTGCTCTTCAACCCGGACGACCTCGCCTTCGTCAAAAGGGGCGCCTCTCAGCGTCGGGGTGAGCTCGACGCCTTCGGGCGCCAGGCAAACCGTGGGTTTGCCAAGGTGCTCGCGGCCTACCAGCGGGCGGTCGACCAGCGCAACCGTCTCCTCAAGGAGGACGTGCCAAACCTCGCCCTGCTCGATGCGTGGGATGCCTCGGTGGCCCTTGGAGGGGCAACCCTGCTTTTGGCCCGGCTGCGCCTCTTCGAGCGGCTTGTGCCCAAGGTCAGCGAGGTCTATGCGCAGATCTGCGATGGGGAGGAGCTCCGCTGCAGCTACGAGTGCTCCTTGGGAGACGACGTGATGGGCATGGCACGCGACGAGCTGACTGCGCGCTATCTCGAACGCCTGGCACAGGGGCGCGCGGACGATCTCCGCCGCCAGCAGACGCTTGTCGGCCCCCACCGCGACGACTTCACCTTCACGATCGACGGTCGCGCTGCACGCACCTTCGGGAGCCAGGGGCAGCAGCGTTCGGTGGTCTTGGCCTGGAAGATGGCGGAGGTCGAGCTTTCGGCCGAGATACTGGGCGAGCAACCGCTACTCCTGCTTGACGACGTCATGAGCGAGCTCGACGAGCAGCGTCGCGCGGCGGTGGTGAGCTTCGTGCAGAAGGGCATCCAGACCGTGGTGACCACCACCAACCTCGGCTACTTCCCCGAGGACCTTCTGGCCGCCTCCGAGGTGGTGAGCATCGGTGAATGAATGGGAGCTCGAGTTTGAGGCCAAGCCGCCAGAGGATCTCTCGTCGCTGATGCACGAGGTCGTTGACGGGCAGATGTCTGCGCATATGTCGGCAAACCAGCGCGCTGCGGCGGCGTGGTATCGCGCAAACGGAGACCGCGAGCGCAACCACACCACGGGAGTCTTTCTCAAGAAGGCCCGTGTGGCAGGTGCAGCGCCGGTGCTCGGCGTGTATGTCGACTCCCATGCGATGGTCACCGACTTTGGCGTCAACAAGGACATCTATCTCGCACGTCTGGCAAACGTGGGCTTCAACGTGTCGGGGATAGAGTTCATCCCGTCGCGCGCCGGGTACCATGCGGCGCGCACTCGTCGCAAGGAGGCCGAGCAGGCTCCGTTCGAGCTTCCCGAGCTTGACGCAAAGGAGCTCGAAGAGGCCGAGAATCTAGTCTCCAACCTCCCCGAACCACTGAAGACGACAGCATATAAGGCCGTTGTATTGTCAAAGAAGCGGGAAAAGTTAGAAAAGACGCAAAACGACAGATAACGCTGAATTTAGGCCTCTGAGCGTCTCATATGAAGTTTGAACACAGTTTAGACGGCGTGTTTTGTTTGGGCTGAAGCAAAACAGGCGCTGTAGTACAATCGTACGGCTGCACATATATGATAGCTGCACTTACATTAGTCTGAGGCAGCATAACGTAAGGAGAAACGTGGCAAAGAAGAGCAACAACTCCTACGAGGCTTCGAGCATCAAGGTTCTTGAGGGACTTGACCCGGTGCGCAAGCGCCCGGGCATGTACATCGGTTCCACGAGCTCCTCGGGTCTGCACCATCTGGTGTGGGAGGTCGTGGACAACTCTGTCGACGAGGCCATGGCGGGGTTCTGCACGCGCATCAAGGTCACGGTTCACGCCGACAACTCGATCACCGTCGAGGACAACGGCCGTGGCATTCCCGTGGCGCGCCATCCGCAAAAGCGCATCCCCACCCTCGAGGTGGTTCTCACGGTGCTGCATGCTGGTGGCAAGTTCGACAACGACGCCTACAAGGTGTCCGGCGGCCTGCACGGCGTCGGCGTGAGCGTCGTCAACGCCCTCTCTAAGAAGCTCATCGCCCGTGTCAAGCGCGACGGCGGCGTGTACGAGATGGAATTCTCGCGAGGCAAGACGGTGCGCAAGATGGAGCAGGTGGGCAAGAGCAAGGCCACCGGCACCACCATCACCTTCTGGCCCGACGACATGATCTTCGAGACCACCGTCTATGACTTCGACACCCTGCATGATCACCTGCAGGAGACGGCGTTCCTCAACAAGAACCTCAAGATCACGCTGACCGACGAGCGCGAGCTCCAGCCGCGCGTGGCGGAGTTCTGCTACTCCGGCGGCATCGTCGACTTCGTGAAGTTCCTCAACGAGGAGAAGACCGTCCTGCCCGGCATGGACCGCAATCCCGTCTACATCAGTGGAGCCTCCGCTCCCGATGCCCCCGCCGACCAGAAGGGCGAGGTCGAGGTTGCCATGCAGTGGAACACCACCTTCTCGGGAACGGTCATGAGCTTTGCGAATGACATCTACACCGACGAGGGCGGCATGCACCTCGAAGGCTTCCGCGCGGCTGTCACCAAGACCATCAACGACTACGCCCGCTCGCACAAGCTTCTCAAGGAGAAGGAGGCCAACCTCACGGGCGATGACATCCGCGAGGGCATGACGGCCGTCATATCGGTCAAGCTCCCCGACCCGCAGTTCGAGGGCCAGACCAAGGCAAAGCTCGGCAACTCCTACATGCGCACCCTCACCAACAAGGTGGTCGCGCAGGGCATGGCAGAGTACCTCGAGGAGCATCCCAACCAGGCCAAGGAGATCTTCAAGAAGGCCAACCAGGCCGCCAAGGGCCGCATGGCCGCCCAGAAGGCGCGTCAGGCAACCCGCCGCAAGGGCCTGCTCGAGAGCGCGAGCCTCCCTGGCAAGCTAGCAGACTGCTCGGTGCGCGATGCCGAGATGACCGAGCTCTTCATCGTAGAGGGTGACTCCGCAGGTGGATCCGCCAAGATGGCGCGTGACCGCTCCATCCAGGCCGTACTGCCCCTGCGCGGCAAGATCCTGAACGTCGAGCGCGTGCAGGAGCATCGTGCCCTCTCGTCGGACACCATCACCTCGCTCATCACTGCCATCGGCACGGGCATCGGCCCCGAGTTCGACATCTCGAAGGCTCGCTATCACAAGATCGTGATCATGACCGATGCAGACGTCGACGGTGCGCACATCCGCATCCTGCTGCTCACCTTCTTCTATCGCTACATGAAGCCGATGATCGACGCGGGCTACATCTACGTCGCCCAGCCGCCGCTGTACCAGCTCAAGCCCAAGGGCAAGAAGAACGGCAAGTACCTCTACACCGACGAGGAGCTTGCTCTCGAGGCGGCAAAGTTCGAGGACTCCACCAAGTACACCGTGCAGCGCTACAAGGGCCTTGGCGAGATGGACCCCGAGCAGCTGTGGGCAACCACCATGGAGCCCAAGAACCGCATCATGCTGCGCGTGACCATCGAGGACGCCCTGGCGGCCGACCGCGCCGTCGCAAACCTGATGGGCAACCAGGTTGAGAAGCGCCGCAGCTTCATTCAGACGCACGCCAAGGACGTGCGCTTCCTGGACATCTAGCCCTTCGCATGGAGTAACCCGACCACATCAGAAGGATTGATATGGCTGATAACGATAACGACCTGTTTGACGACGACGCCGAGCGCGACGACCTCGACCAGGAGATAGAGGACGACGCCTCCGACGAGATCGACGAGATCTTCGACGGCGATGACGCCGAGGACTCAGACGAGGACGAGGAGGTCGAGTACGACGAGTACGGAGACCCGGTAGTCCCCGAGCGCAACCTCGCCGGCGCCTCCCTCTCCCACACCATCTCGGACGAGGCGGGCACCCGTCTCGACCTTACCGACATCCACGGCGGCGCGCTCAAGCCCATCGAGATGAGCCAGGAGATGAAGACCTCCTTCCTCGAGTACTCGATGTCGGTCATCGTCGCCCGAGCCCTGCCTGACGTGCGCGACGGCCTCAAGCCCGTGCACAGGCGCATCCTCTATGCCATGAACGAGGCCCACATCGTTCCGAGCCGCCCGCACAAGAAGAGTGCGTGGACGGTCGGCGAAGTCATGGGCAAGTACCATCCGCACGGAGATGCCGCAATCTACGACTCCATGGTCCGTATGGCCCAGGACTTCTCCATGCGCCTGCCGCTCGTCGACGGCCACGGTAACTTCGGCTCCATCGATGGCGATCCCCCGGCGGCCATGCGTTACACGGAGAGCCGCCTGACCTATGCCGCCATGGAGATGCTCCGTGACCTCGACAAGGAGACGGTCGACCTGCAGCCCAACTACGACGAGTCTCTCTCCGAACCCGCCGTGCTGCCTGCACGCTTCCCCAACCTCCTGGTCAACGGCTCGTCGGGTATCGCGGTTGGCATGGCCACCAACATCCCGCCCCACAACCTGAACGAGGTTATCGCGGCCGTCAACATGATGATCGACAACCCCGACGCCACGGTGGACGACCTCATGAAGGTCCTGCCTGGCCCGGACTTCCCCACTGGTGGCATCATCATGGGCACCGACGGCATCCGCGAGGCTTACGAGACCGGTCGTGGCACCATCACCGTGCGCGCAAAGGTCCATGTCGAGAACATCGGCAAGGGCAGCCGCCAGCGCCTCGTGGTGACCGAGATTCCCTATCAGGTCAACAAGGGCACGCTGCAGGAGCGTATCGCCCAGCAGGTCAACGAGAAGCACATCGAGGGCATCTCCGACATGCGCGACGAGTCCAACCGCAAGGGCATGCGCATCGTCATCGACCTCAAGAGTGGCGCCGTGCCGCAGGTGGTGCTCAACAACCTGTACAAGCGCACGCAGCTCCAGGCCAACTTTGGCGTCATCGACCTTGCGCTTGTCGACGGCGTACCCCGCACGCTCAGCCTGCCCGAGATGCTGCGCCACTACATCGACCACCAGGTCGACGTAGTCACCCGTCGTACGCAGTTTGACCTGGACAAGGCACTCAAGCGCGTCCACATCCTCGAAGGCCTTCTCATTGCTGTCGACAACATCGATGAGGTCGTGCACATCATCCGCTCGAGTCGTGACGACGCCGAGGCAAAGGCACGCATGCACGAGCGCTTTGGCATCGACGACATCCAGGGCGAGGCAATCCTGCAGATGCGCCTGAGGCGCCTGACTGGCCTGGCGCGCGACGAGCTCGTGGGCCAGATCACAGCCCTGCACGAGCAGATTGCCTACTATCGCGACCTGCTCGAGCATCCCGAGAAGATCCTCGGCGTCATCAAGGACGAGCTTGGTGCAATCGGCCAGCGCTTTGGCAACAAGCGTCGCACGCAGATCACGGGCGTCGCAGCAGAGGACCTCGACGTCGAGGACCTCATTGCCGAGGAGGACATGGTCATCACCTGTACGCATGCCGGCTACGTCAAGCGCCTGCCTGTGGTCACCTATCGCTCCCAGAAGCGCGGCGGCAAGGGTATCCAGGGCCTCTCGCTCAAGGACAACGACTTCGTCGAGGACCTCTTTGTTGCCTCCACACATGATTTCGTGCTCTTCTTCACCAACAAGGGCAAGGTCTATCGCGTCAAGGTGCATGAGCTGCCCACCGGCACGCGCTACTCGCGTGGCTCGGCGCTCGTCAACGTCCTGCAGTTCGACGAGGGCGAGCATCCCACGGCCGTCATCACCTGCCGCAGCTTCCCCGAGGACGAGTACCTGCTGTTTGCCACCAAGAGCGGCATGGTCAAGAAGACGGCCATGAGCGACTACGACAAGACCCGTCGCGACGGCCTCATCGCCATCAACCTCAAGAAGGGTGACGAGCTGGTCAACGTGCGCCGCGTCAAGAAGAACGAGAAGGTCATTCTCTGCTCCAGCCACGGCAAGGCCATCCTCTTCGACGAGTCCGAGATCAGGCCCACCGGCAGGGCAACCTCCGGCGTGCGCGGCATCACCCTCAAGGATGGCGCGACCATGCTTGGCATGGAGATCTCCAACGGCAATGGTGACCTGTTTGTTATTACCGAGAAGGGCTACGGCAAGCGTACGCCCGTCTCCGAGTACCCCGAGCACAAGCGCGGCGGCCAGGGCGTGTACACCATCGCGATGACGCAGCGCAAGGGCAACCTTGTCGCGTGCCGCGTGGTTGGCCCACAGCACGAGCTGATGATCGTTTCCGAGGAGGGCGTGGTCATTCGCGTCAAGTCCTCTGACATCTCCAAGCTGGGACGCTCGACCCAGGGTGTCAAGGTCATGAACCTCGGCGAGACCGATCACGTCGGTGCCGTTGCGCGCATGGTGGTCCACAAGAAGAAGGCCGCCCGCGTCAACCCGATGCAGGGTGCCCTCGAGCTGGGCGTTCCCTCCGAGGACGACCCCATCGACATCGGAGGTGAGGAGGTACTCGACGAGACCCTGATCGACGAGTAGCCCCATACCACAGAGCATGAGACGTGCCCTCGCAGGTAGCTGCGAGGGCACGTTGCTTTATCTGTCCATCATCAGCTGTCGGGCGGATTCTTAGGCGAAGTCCTCGGGGCTCAGGTTCTCCACAAAGTCATGGAAGGCCTGGAACTCGCGCTCCTCGTTATCCTGCTCGACCGTCTGGAAGTCGGGCATGGTGGCTGTGCTGAGGACGTGCTCGCGGGCAAATATGGGCGCGCCACAGCGTAGGGCGAGCGCAATGGCATCCGACGGGCGGCAGTCCACATCCGTCCGCGATCCGTCGCTTCTGACAAGCTGCAACGTGGCGTAGAAGGTCGTTCCGCGCACGTCGACGATGCAGATGGAGGCGAGGCGGGCGCCCAGAGAATCGATCACGCTGGAGAGCAGGTCGTGAGTGAGTGGGCGCAGAGACTTGCGGTCCTCGATGCTCGCCGTGATGGCTGCGGCCTCGATGGGTCCAATCCGTATGGGAAGGTGAATCTGAGGGCCGTTCTCGTCGTGCTTCTTGAGAACCACGAGAGAAGACATCTGCAGGCTTCCCATGACAACGGTCTGTATGTCCATGCGTACCAATGCGACCTCCTCGTAAGACAAGAGCGCATGATAGGAAAAACGCCATCGGAGCGCAACGGGAGGAGCCGATTTGGAGGGCATTGGTCTGTAGAAAGCCCTCCAAAAGAGGTGAAAGAAGTTCTCAAAATTCTTCTTGACCTAATGGGGTCGTCTGTGTATTATTAGTTCTCGCGTTGGGCCTGTAGCTCAGTTGGTCAGAGCGTCCGGCTGATAACCGGGAGGTCACAAGTTCGAACCTTGTCAGGCCCACCACTTTTCTTTGTGAATAACCGCCCCAGCGCTAGCCGAGTCGCCGCTGGGGCGGTTATTACGAAAGGTGGATCGCATCATACGGGGATGTAGCTCAGCTGGGAGAGCGCGGGCTTTGCAAGCCTGAGGCCGAGGGTTCGAGCCCCTTCATCTCCACCATAAACTCCGGCGTCCCTGGCAAGGGGCGCTTTTCTTTTTCGGCGGGCTCCCATGGGCTCGAACCGGGAGGTCGCGACAGGCCCGCGGCCTGTCGCGGGGTGAGCGCAGCGAACCCCACGAGCGCCGCCGTAGGCGGCGCGGGAGCCCCTTCATCTCCACCATAAACTCCGGCGTCCCTGGCAAGGGGCGCTTTTTTTTCGGCGGGCTCCCATGGGCTCGAACCGGGAGGTCGCGACAGGCCCGCAGGTGTCGCTGTCGCATTCTTGCTACTATGGATGTTGTCGCATCACCCACGATTAGCCCGGAGAGACAAATGGAACCCATAACGTCAGGCAATTTCACGTTTATCCCCACCGAGATAGATGGGGTCATAGTCGTGGAGTGCCGCGCTTATGGCGATTCCCGCGGGTACTTCATGGAGACCTACAAGTGTCCGGATTTCGTTGCCGGTGGCATTGATGTCGAGTTTGTCCAGGACAACCAGTCTTCATCGGTGCGAGGGGTCCTGCGTGGGCTGCACTTCCAGATCAATCACCCCCAAGCAAAGCTGGTGCGTGTCATTCAGGGAGAGGTCTTCGACGTTGCCGTCGACCTGAGGGAGGGCAGTCCCACCTATGGTTCTTGGACTGGTGTGACCCTGTCCGCCGAGAGCAACCGGCAGTTCTTTATTCCGCGTGGGTTTGCCCACGGCTTCTATGTGCTCAGCGACACCGCCGTCTTTGCCTACAAGTGCGACGACGTGTACCACCCCAATGACGAAGGCGGCATCCGCTGGGATGACCCGGAAATCGGGATCAAGTGGCCTCTTATCCCTGGCGAGCAGGTCATCTTGAGCGAGAAGGACAAGCATCACTCGGCATTTAGCGAGCTCCGGGATAAATAGAAAGAGCGCGGCGGAGGGACGCTCGCTGTCCGGCGCACGCAATCGTGCCTTTGCCCATCGCTCCACCAATGAATGAGGAACGTGACGTAGTGGCTTTTGATGGACAGAAACGTACCAAGACCCGCATTCTCTCTATAGAAGTGCTGCGTATCGTTGCGATGCTTGGTATCGCTGTCTTTCACACGTTTCAGCCGTGGTTCGAGTTTGCCTGTACTGGGTTGGCAATACCGGAGTCGCTGCTCTGGCGTCCATCGATGCTGGGGATACTGGGAACCATCGACCAACTCGGTGCCTGGGGCAACCATTTCTTCATCATGATATCGGGATGTTTTCTACTGCCTAGCGCTGTGAGGAATGCGACGGCAGGAAAAAGCGGAGCGCGTGGCGTGGCGCACCGAGTGGGGCGGGCCTTTCTTGTGATTGTGCCTTATGTCGCGATTGCGCTTGCGGTGGGGGCTATGGCGCCTGACATAACATCGGCCTCGATGTATAGCTTCGGGTGGCTCACTCAGGGTCTTCAGTTTATATGGGTGTACCTCATACTTGTCGCTTTGACTCCCTGTCTGGGAAAAGCATTGGTGCGCATGAAACACCCTGACTCTGCACTTGCGGTGGCAACAGTGGCCGTGTACGCCGTCAACTACTACATTGCTTTCGTGTCTCCGGGGGATACGTGGCGCTCGCTTTTCGAATGGCGAAAGCTCATGAGCGGGATCACCTACGGCCTGTCATTTGTCATAGGCGGGTGGCTCGCGCACAGGCGTCTCTCACGTGTCCACGCTTCCTCATTACTTTGTGTGAGCATCGCGGCAACGATACTCGTGGAGACCTATGCAGCGCGGCGGGTGGATCTAACTCTTCTGAATGCGCTCTCTTACAAATCCACGTCAATCTTCTCTTGCGCGATGGCCGTCGGCTGCCTTGCCCTGGCCCTCGCCCTCCCCACTGGCACGAACGAGCAGAATCCGCGCCTCTCCCGCGTCATCACCAGTATCACCTCTGGCATGCTGGGCTTCTATGTGCTGCAGGCTCTCTTCTCCAAGGGATGGCACCAAGTCTCGTATGACCTTCTCTACGTTGTCCTTAAGCAGCACGGACAGCTCGCCTTCATCACTGCGGGCGTGCTCTTTAGCCTCTTGTTCTTCGTGACGCTTGATATGGTTGACATCTTTGTCCGCCAACCCCTCGTGCGTCGATGGTTGCACGACCAGTAGGGGTTTGGCAATACGATGCAATCAGCCGCGTCGCGCCTGCGGGCCGTTTGGGTACTTGTATGATTGAGAGCGCTAGCTAGAAATGGGAGGCTTCATTGTTTGGTTTAGCAAAGACGTTCCTACAGGTCCTGCACGACAACTGGGTCTGGCGCAGGCAGGCATGGGAACTGGCCAAGATAGATCTTGTAAAGACATATCGCGGTGCGGCACTGGGCTGGATTTGGCTCTTCGTCAAGCCGGCCGTCTATATCGGAGTCTATTACTTTACGTTTGCAATCGGCATGCGCTCTGCAGCGCCCATTAACGGTATGCCATTCCTCCTGTGGATGGCAGCCGGTGTTTTTCCCTGGTTCTTTATGGGTGATATGATTGCTACCGGCAGTAATGTATATAGACGATATCCATTCCTTGTAAATAGGATTCGCTTCCCTCTTTCGGTCATATCCACCTTCTACGTGCTATCTAATATGATTGTGCTGGTTGGAACCATGGCGTTCACCATCATCATGTGTTTAATTTTGCATGTAAAACTTACTATTTACCTTTTGCAACTTCCTTTAGTGTTCTTGCTCATGATGTATTTCTGGACGATGTGGTCTATCTGGCTATCACCGTTGTCTGCAGTATCACGTGACTTCTCAAAGCTAATTGCCACGCTTAGCACACCCTTCTTCTGGCTTTCGGGCGTCCTCTTTCAGCTAGATTCTCTGCCGCGTAGCATCCTGCACGTCATGAACTTCAATCCTGTTTCATGGGCCTGTGTGGCCATGAGGGATTGCTTCATTGACCAACGATGGATTTGGTCTAGGCCCAAGATGTTGGGATGTTACTTGTTCCTGTGTGCTGTCGTGACCCTACTCGCCATGCGCAGCTACAGCCGTCTTCACAAGGAAGTGCCCGATGTCCTCTAAGTCAAAGATGTCTCTCACTGCTCGCGCTATGCGTGCGGCTTCTAGTGAAAACGAGAACCTGAGCTGGTCTGGTGATGGTGAGGCGCGCATTATTCGCGATCAGGACGTTACCAAGCCGGCGGCAGTCAAGTTTGACCATGTATACAAGACCTATAAGCTCTATAAGTCCGACAAGCAGCGACTCCTCGGAACCGTGTCCCGACGTGTGGACTATAAGGTCATCAATGCTGTTGACGACCTGTCCTTTACAGTGAAGCGCGGTGAGTCCCTTGCGCTTCTGGGACTCAACGGTGCCGGAAAATCGACGGCGCTCAAGATGATTACGGGCGTGTGCTATCCCACACGCGGCCGCATAGAGGTCCATGGCCGCATTTCTGCTCTTCTGGAGCTCTCGGCAGGATTTGACGGCAATCTTTCAGGTCGTGAGAACCTCGAAATGCGCTGTCAGCTCTGGGGCTTCACTCGCGAGGAGACTCAAGCCCTTATCCCTGAGATGCACGAATTCTCAGAGCTCGGAGACTATCTAGACCAGCCGATCAGAACCTACTCCAGCGGTATGAAGGCTCGTCTGGGCTTCGCATTTGCCTCGTCGATCAATCCGGATATCTTGGTAATCGACGAGGCCCTCTCGGTCGGCGATAAGAGATTCCGCGTGAAGTGCGAGGAGCGGGTCAAGTCAATTATGGCCGAGGACAACCTCACGGTTCTCTTTGTGACGCACTCACCCGAGCAGGCTAAGCAGTTCTGCGAGCGAGGAATCGTTCTGCAAAAGGGAACGGCAGTCTTTGAGGGCGACATCGAAGGCGCCTGCGATTACTACGACAACCATTAGCCAGCAGCCATGTCTCTGCATGCCTGCCGGATACCTATCATCTATACTCGATAGGTATTAACTAGCCTTATAAAGGAGCACTGCGTGGCGGCGCATACGTTTGGATATGAAGTAAAGTTGCGCATTCGTACGGCAGGGAAGGCGATCCTTCGGTACTTTCCCCGTGCACGGCAATGGGCACGCAGGCGTTGGTGGGCTTACGAGAAGCGCGGATACGATAGGTTGGCAGCAAGCGTTCCTGTTGATCGCAAGGTCGTACTGTTCAGCTGCTTCATGGGACGCTCTTTTGCCGACAGCCCTCGGGCAATATACGAAGCCATGTGCGCGGACCCACGATTTGACGATTACGAGTTCTGGTGGATCTTCAGAGAGAGCGTAATCGACGACTTCAAGCAGGACCCCCGTCTTGCCCGCGCTCATCTAGTCCAACGTAGCACGAGGGAGTACCAGCAGATACTTGCTCGTGCAAAGTACTGGATCTTCAACGCGCGCTGTCCTGAGTACGTGCACCCAAAACCAGAGCAAGTGTATGTGCAGTGCTGGCATGGTACACCTCTAAAGCGCCTTGGATACGACGTGGTGATAGAGACTACCAACGCCCTCAACACGTCACTCGAGCTCGCCAAGCGCTTTGAGATGGACTCGGCAAAGTGGGACTATCTCATCTCTCCCTCAGCCTTCACGTCGCAGCACCTGTCTGACGCGTTTGGTCTTCCTGAGGAAAGGAGACCGTCTGTGGTGCTTGAGGTGGGGTATCCGCGCAATGACCGCATTGCGCGCGCCTGCGAGACGCCGGAGACTCTCGCGGCCACCCAGGAAGCCATCATGGAGGAGCTGGGTATTCCCAGAGACAAGAAGCTTCTTCTCTATGCTCCGACGTGGCGTGACAACGAGTACAAACCTGGTGTTGGTTACACCCAAGATACCCTCATCGATTTCGAGGCAATGCAGGCCGCCCTCGGTGACGAGTGGTGCGTGTTGTTCCGCCCGCATTACTACATTGCAAATGAATTCGATTTCGATAAGTACGGTGACTTTGTATACAATGCCGCCCGTGTTGCGGATATCAACGATTTGTATATAGTTGCAGACGTTTTGATGACAGACTACTCATCTGTCTTCTTTGACTATGCAATCACAAAGAGGCCACTCATCCTTTACTGGCCTGACTTTGATTACTACAACGACCATGTTCGTGGATTCTATTTTGATCCTCACGAGATTCCTGGTCCAAAATGCGTTGATACGGAAGAAGTCATTGCTGCCCTAAAAGATATAGATGACTGGGATAACAGGTATGGGGCAGCATACGTAAAGTTTAGGGACTACTTCTTGCCAAAGGACGATGGGCATGCTGCGGAGCGAGCCATCGACCGTATCTTTGCAGACAACGTGGCCGACGAGCAGAAGACTTGTTAATGCTACGCCTGCTAAGCATAGGTCTTAAGCTGCTTGCCTCGCTCTTTCGCCTCTTTCCCGTACGAAGGCGCGTGGCCATGCTCTCGAGGCAATCGGCATCCGTTTCGCAGGATTATCGAATCCTTGCAAAGGAACTGCAGCGGCTCGAGCCCAATCTGCCTGTTGTCATACGCACGACCAACTCGGAGAAGAGCGGCTTTGTTCAGCTGGCAACCCATCTCGTTGGTCAGCTCTGGTATGCCTCTACCTCGAGAGTGGTTGTCCTGGACGGCTATAACCCGGTCGTATGCGTGCCGCCCAAACGTAAGGGCGTGTATGTGATTCAGCTCTGGCATGCAGTCGGAGCGATCAAGAAGTTCGGCTTTCAGTGTCTTGATACCCCCGCTGGGCGTACAACCGAATATGCACGCCTGGCTCACATGCACGAGAACTACGACGCCATCATTGCGGGCGGACCTGGATCCGTTGCATCGTTTTCCGAGGCCTTCGGTTATCCCAGCAATAAGGTACTTCCGCTGGGACTACCGCGCATGGATCAGCTCGTCAATGGCCCGGACGGCAATACGGTGCTCGAAAGCCTGTGCGTCAAGCATTCATGGCTTAAGAATGGCAACATCAACGTGTTGTACGCGCCAACGCTACGTCAGGGCATTACTTCAAACGAGTGGCTAACCAACGCAATTCACGACCTTGCTGCCGCATTTGAAGGAGCTCCTGCAAACCTTATCGTATCCGTGCACCCGCTTATTCATTTGGACGAAGCGATGCGATGGCCGGACAACGTGCATTTCATCAAGGGGCATAGCACTGAGAGCTTGCTCCGTGCCGTAGACGTATTGATTACCGACTACTCTGCAGTTGGTCTTGAGTCAGGCCTAGTCGATACTCCCGCCCTCTTCTATTGTCCCGACATTGCCGATTATCGCGAATCACCCGGACTTAACATCGATCCGATGAAAGACGAACGGCTTGTGGGTTCTGATACCGCAGGACCCCTTGCTGAGGTAATCCTTGATTCAGATGCCCTTGACAGGGCTTCGATAAGCTACCGTGACTTCACGGCCTCTCAGTTTGCTGGATATGACGGAGATGCTACAGTTCAGATAGTCAAGCAAATACGTGAGAAGTGCCTATAGCCAGCTACCGAAAGAAGGTATTTTATGGGCGACACAAAGCCGCCGCTGAGAGTATCCGATCTGAAGAGTTGGTCGTTGTCCCGCAAGGGAAGGCTTCGCGTATCCTTTTCCCTCCCAGATGACATAGTTCCAAGCAAGGTCGAACTGCTCATAGCGCAGCGCGAGGATGGCTCAAGCGAATGGTCACCCGAGGACGGGGGACTTGTCCATCGCTTTGACACCGAGCGAGAGTCGGGATCGAGCAACGAGTTCTCTGTGGACATCGACCTTGCGACACTTCAGTGGCATGACGCGCGATGGGCGATCATCGTGCTTGTCACCGATGCAAATGGAGAGATAGAAGGCCTGATAATAAAGGCGACCATCAAGCAGCGCCTGTATATGTATCGTCACGCCATTCAAGCGTATCTGCCTGGCAACGCCATTGTTATTCCCTATCTAAACAGCCGTCGTGCGCTTGCTCTTATCTACCGCACGCGGGAGTGGTATGACTCTCCCTGGTATCACGCCAAAGAGGTCTTTGCGTGGTTTACGTATCGAGCTCTTAAGAAGCCGCTTGCCAAAAGGCGTATCTGGATCGTGTACGAGAAGCAGTGCGAGCGCGCCCAGGACAACGGGTTCTACTTCTTTGAGTGGTGCATGAAATCGCTGCCGCCAGAGGAGCGCAAGCGCATTTACTTTGTCATCGACAAGCGCTCGTCCGACTATGAGCGCGCGAAGCCGTATGGACGCCAGGTCCTATCGTTCATGAGCTTCAGGCACTTCCTCTACTGTCTGGGTGCCGAGATGCTCGTGGCATCGGAAACCAAGATCCACCTGTCGCCCTATCGGTCGCGGCCAAGCTACATGAAGCACAAGCTCGCCAAGACGATGACCTTCTTCTTGCAGCACGGCGTGATGGCCTTCAAGCGTACGGAGAAGCGCATGGGGGCCACGGGATGGCATCCGGTGGACTACTTCCTCGTCTCCTCGAAGGCGGAGCAGGACGTTATTACCGGTAACTTTGGCTATGATGACGCCCATGTGCCCATCCTTGGTCAGGCGCGCTGGGATGCGCTCGAAGACCACTCGGACCAAGGCGCGCCGAGAATCCTACTTATGCCGACATGGCGCGAGTGGCTCTCGGACGCCAACTCCGATGAGTTCGTGACCACGGACTTCTTCACCAACTACAGCGAACTGCTCAATAGCCCTAAGCTTGCCGAGGTCCTCGAGTCTCATAACGCAACGCTGCAGGTGTTCCTGCACCCGCTCTTCTTGGAGCGCGCAAACCTCCTGTCCTCCAGCAGTCCGCGCATTCAGATAATCAAGCCGGGAGAGACGCCGCTCAACCAGATCATCATGGGTTGCTCGGCCATGGTGACGGACTACTCGAGTGCGGTTTGGGATGCGATCTACCAAGGCAAGCCTGCCATCTTCTTCCAGTTTGACCGTGCGCTCTATCTTGAGAAGACCGGTTCGTACATCGACTTCGAGACCGATCTGCCGGGAGAGTGCTACCTCGACATTGACGGATTGATCGAGGGGCTGCAGACGACAATCGAGGGAGGATTCGTACCCTCTGAGCGTCAGGAGGAGGTCTCCCGCCGTTGGTTTGCTCATCGTGACGCCAACAACTGCAAGCGCATCTACGAGTGTGCATGCGAGATTGAGAAAACGATTACGCAATAGGGCGCCATACGGTAGCGACGACGCCGTCGGAACACCTTGCCCTACAAGGAATGACAGAGGTGGCATCATGCGTAGACAAAGTCTTGGTGGCCGATTTGCGCCATATGACGCCTATGTTCGTCAGAGGAAGATGCCGCTGTGGGACAAAGCCTGCCTTTTCGAGTCTGCGGTCGGCAAGAACATAAACGGCAATATGTTTGCGCTCATGCGCGAGATGTGCGCAAACGAGGCATATGCCAAGTTCGAGATCGTCTTTGCCGTGACGGAAGGCATGCTGGATAAAGCCCAGGCACGCTTTGACGCTTATGGGATGCAACGCGTGAAGCTGGTTGTTGAGGAGTCGTCGGAGTATAACGAGTATCTTGCCCGCGCAAAGTATCTCTGGAACGACGATACGTTTCCCGCTTACTTCACCAAGCGCCCAGAACAGGTATACGTGAACACTTGGCACGGGTCTGGCCCAAAGCGCTTGGGTCTTGGCGACATCGCGAACTCTCTCCGAAGCTTTGCCAACGTGCAGAAGAACCTGCTAACTGCAGACTATGACCTCTATCCAAGCGAGTTCACGCGCGATGCCTTCATGCGTGACTATGACCTAGCGCCATTCTACGAAGGCACGATACTGCTTCACGATTATCCGCGAAACGACGTGCTTGCCGATCTGACGGTGCGCGAACTCGTCCGCGAGGAGCAGAACTACTCCCAGGATACGCAGGTCATTGCCTACATGCCGACCTGGAGGGGAACCGCTCGTACCGTAGATGACGAAGACCAGGTATCCGCGGTGAAGGAGCAGTTCGAGGCGATCGATGACCGGCTGCGCGATGATCAGCTGCTTCTCGTCAATCTGCACTTTCTCGTGTCATCCCAGCTGACATACGAAGACTACAAGCACATACGTCCTTTTCCGACGACATATGAGACCTACGATGTCCTTTCGGCATGCGATGTGCTGATAAGCGACTATTCAAGCGTCGTGTTCGACTTCGCGGTCACCAACCGGCCCATAGTCCTCTTTGCCTACGACGAAGAAGAGTACCTTGCCGATCACGGTACCTTCTTGCCATATCACGATTTGCCTTTCCCGATAGTTCATACCGTCCAAGAGCTCATGGATGTCCTGCAACCCGACCTTCCTGCAGGTGGATACGACGACTTCCGCAGCACGTTCTGTGCATTCCACACCGGGCATGCAACTTGCGACCTGCTCGAGTATGTGCTGCATAGTGAAGACGGCAACGTTAAGACCGAAAAGTGCAATCCGGCTCCAATCGACGAGGCTCTCTATGTTTGCAACCTCGGCAAGAGACGCGTATACGAGGCTGTTGCGTCCGAGATAAGAGAGCGCGGGCGTTCCGGAGCCGTCCTTATCACTACGGCCACGTTCAGTCAAAACGCCATCGAAGCCCTCGAAGAGCTTCATGACCATGTCCATATCCTCTTTATCGTTCGGCGTCGTGTGCAGACGGTGGGCGAGAAAGCATTGTTCGGGATTGCACGCCGAAGCGCGCTGCTCTGTCGTCTTCTCTCGCCGAAGCTTCGGGAGTACTTTGCACGCGAGGCAGGCCAGCTTCTCTGTGGCGTCACGCCGAAGCAGGTTAGGGCTCTAGCACCAGATGGCTCTTACTTTATGTGGGCTGTTAAGGGGCTGGATTGTGAACGTGTGGCATGCATGAGCATTAAGCCCTTCGGCAAGCGCACACTCGCACAAGCACGCGTGTGCGCTGCCCAGGGATACCAAGTGGAGGGATAAAGCACCTCTCGTTAGTTGCGCTGCCTCTTAAGAGAGGTCCTTCAAGATGCGCAACGTACGAGCCATGCCCTCTTGGATGCCATACTCAGGCTGCCAGCCCAATCCCCTGAGCTTGGAACCGTCAAGCAACGCCTTGGTAGCTGTCGAGTAACCTGCACGCTCGATGGCATCGGGCAGCTCGAAGACGACTTTGGTACCGGCTGCGTCTGCGATGGCGCCAGCCAGGTCACGTAGCGTGATGTCGGAGTCAGGGCTTGCAATGTTGTACGGCTGCCCGACCTTGCCGGCCAAGAGCACGTAGAGCATGCCGGCAACGGTGTCAGCTACATACTGATAGGAGTACAGCTGATTGCCTTCGCTCTTGAGCACGATGTCTTCGCCGGCAAGGCCGTTCTTCACGAACTGTGAGATGGCCTTGGTGTCGCTGGTGAGCATCGTCGGTCCATATGTACGCGTGACGCGCGGCACAAACACCTCTGCATTGCGTTGGGCAATATACGCTTGGCACATCGCCTCGCCAAGGCGCTTTGCCTCGGGATAACCCGCGCGCAGCGTGCAGCAGTCTATATAGCCGCAGTAGTTTTCGTCAAAGAGGTCCACATCCCCGCGATTCTCGCCGTAGATCTCGTTTGAGGAGGCGAACACGAGCTTGCGAGACGCTTGTCCCCCTTCGGGGAACAGCCATTCTAGGAGGTTGCGAAGCCCCTGGATGTTGGACGTAATCGTGCCGATGGGGTCCGTTGCGTAGGCACGCGGATGGGTATTGCTCGCGAGATGAAACACCACATCTGCGTTGGCAGACGGCATTGCATCAGGAGTGTTGACGTCGTACGCCTCAAAGGAGAAGCGAGGGCTTTCGAAGTACGGGAGCCTCATGCGTGCCTTGTCTGCACTTCTGCCGAGGGCAACCACGTTGGACTGACCGCGAAGCATCAGGACGTCAACAAGAAAGGCCCCGATCATTCCCGTTGCACCCGTAACCGCTACGGTCTTGCCGTCAAGGGCAGACCAATCGAGAGCGAGCTGTGATACGCGACGAACGTCTTCGAGGTATGCGTTGATGTGAAGTCTATCGGCCATGGTGTTCCCTACTTGAGCCACTCGTCCTCGTCCTGCCTGAGGTATGCCTTGAACATCTCGAGGTTGTCCTTGGTGGTGAGCTTGATGTTCTTGTCAGAACCGGCTGCAAAGTGAAGCCGCACGCCAAGCTGCACCATCATGGTGTTGGTGTAGTTCGAGCCCTCCATGCCGATGTTCTCGGCCTCGGCACGGTGATAGCCATTGTCGAGTATGTCAAAGCGATAGGCCTGGGGCGTAGACACACGTCGCAGGGTCTCACGAGGGATGTACTGCGTGGTGGTGTTCGGATCATCCTCGCTTATGACAAAGATCTGCTCGTTGTAGGGCATGGACGTTACTGCGTTGCCATGCTTCTGGGCAGTGCGAATGACGTCGGTGAGTACATCAGGCTCGACGAGGGGGCGTACACCATCATGGATGATGACGATATCGTCAGGCTGTGCGGTGCCCTCCAGGGCGTAGACGCCGTTGCGGATGGACTCCTGGCCAGAATCGCCGCCGGCGACGATTTGTGTCAGTTTGCTGATGCCAAACTGCTTCGCGTAGGCCCAAACCATGTCCTGCCAGCCTTCGATGCAGACGAGAATGATTTCGTCTACAAGTGGATGACGCTGGAAGCTCTCAAGCGTGTAAACCAAAACAGGCTTGTCATACACGCTGATGAACTGCTTGGGGATGTCTTGTCCCATGCGAGCACCGTGGCCACCGGCGATTATGACTGCGTAGTTCATAAAGATCCCCTGTTCGTTAAGCTGTCGATGAATCTTGCTGAATGCATCAAGTTAAGACAAGCTGTGAGATATATGCACCAATATACACTAGTGGCACACTTGGTTAGCCACGCTGTCGGTTTGATACAATTTGCTCTTAGACTTAGCAGGAACGAATTCGCGCTTTCAGGCAGCTAATGGCTGCTGGGCCTTAGGGAGTGCTCATGCAAGGTACAGACTACAAATACACCTTTTCTACCATAACGGCTACCTACAACAACGTGGACACGCTGGAAGAGGCTCTCGAAAGTATAGTCGGCCAAACCATTGGGATTGACAATATCCAAATGATATTGATTAGCGATGGCAGTACTGATGGTACAGATGATATCTGTCAGCAATATGCTGATAGATATCCAGATAATGTTGTCTATAAACGTAAAGAGAATGGCGGCGTGTCAAGTGCACGTAATTTGGGTCTCGACTATGTTGAAGGTAAATACGTTATATTCTTTGATGGAGACGACTCTTGGGATAGCGAAGCTTTTGCAAACATAGCAGAATTCTTCGACGCTCATTATGATGAGATTGACTTCTGTACCTGCCAAATGGAGTACAGTGGGGAAAAGGCTGGACAAACCCATCCCCTCAACTTCAAGTTTTACGATGGCGATAGGGTGGTCGACCTCAAGGAGAATCCTGAGCTGATTAGCACGACTATCGGAAACTCAGTCTTCAAAGCATCAAGTATTAGAGACCAGCGTTTCGTCCAAGGGTTGTGGATGGGTGAGGACGCTACGTTTAACGTTGAGACTCTCTTGAAGACGCTAAAGTGTGGCATCGTTGCATCCGCAACTTTCTATTATCACATGGACATCGTACGTAACACGGCATCGGGTGGTGCTAGAGACCGCGAATCCTTCTATCTCGAGATTCCTCGCGATTACTATCTGCGCATCATTCAAATGTCACAGGAGGCGTATGGCGAGGTAATCGACTTTGTCCAACAGACAGTCCTTTATGATATCCGATGGAGACTCGGATCATTTCCACGTGTGAAACAGTTTACAGATGAGCAGAAGCAACAGTACATGGAGCTCATGCATGAAGTCATGACTCATATTAGTGACAAGAACATAAGAAACGTACGTGGACACAACGAATTCCGCAAAGCATATCTTATGTCACTCAAGTATGGAAGAAACATACTCGAAGGTATCGATTCAAAAAGAGGGGCAAAGGACTATCTATATGCAGGTGACGTATTTGCCTTTAGCCCATCTTGTAGAGGACTCGTCAATATCAGGTCACTTCAGGAAAAAGGTAACTCTATAGTAATAGACGGCTTCAGCCGAAATATCATACTCAATAATGAGTATGAATTGAAGGTTCGTGACACAGAAGGCCGAGTATACGATGTGTCATATGAAGACTATCCTGATACAGTAAATAGGTTCTATGGACTTCTTGGTGAATGGCTATGTATTCGTCGAGCTTTCCGTGTTTGCATTCCAGCTGAGGAAGGACTTGTTATTTCGTTCTCTATAGAGATTGCTGGATTTGAGTGCCAGGCAGTACCTCTCTTTGCGGATTGGACAGGTTTGTCATCCCGTACGACTTCGTATATGGCACTTCAAAACTGGCTCATTACGCGTCGTAAACATGGACTCGCACTACACTCCTACTCCAAACGTGATCACTTACTCCTCGAATGCCGGAAACAAGCTAAATTCATTCAAGAACGCAAGCGTAGGCAGATGTTGAATAGTATGACGACATATCACATTCAACGTATGTCTCGGACTGCTAAGACTAAGCACCGTGTTGCCTTCGTTTCTGGCCGCAAGGACGGTGTGTTAGAGGAGAATCTTGCGCTTGTAAAGCAGGAACTTGGTGATATCCCGACCATTACCTATTCAAAGATGTGGCCGCATAAGAACTCTGATAAGCGTAAGTTTGCTAATGCAATTTATCGCTCAAAGGTTGTCGTATTAGATGACTACTCGTACTTCCTTCGTGACTTCGACATCTCACCGGACCATCATGTGATTCAACTCTGGCATGCCTGCGGCGCTTTCAAGAAGTTCGGGAAGGACGGAACCAATATGCTTCCTGTGGTAGATGGCCTCTACCACAGGAGATATGACATGGTCTCTGTCAGTTCCGAGTATGTGCGGGACATATATGCTCAAGCTTTCGGCATAGCAACGGAGCACGTACAAGCTCTTGGTGTTCCCAGGACTGATGTATTCTTCGATAGTTCATACGTGGAGAAGGCCAAATCCGCAGTCTACGATGTCCTTCCAGAGCTTGCCGGCAAGCGCGTCATACTGTATGCCCCAACGTTCCGTGACGCCCCATATCCTCGCAAGCATTTCGTTCCAGAGATAGACTTTGAGGAGCTCTCTAGAAGGCTGCCGGAAGATACGGTGTTTGTTCTCCGTCCTCATCCCGTAATGACGGATTCTATACTTCCGGAGATTCCTTTTGATAATATCTTCGAAGTTCGTGATGTTTCCACACAAGATATTATGTTTGTTTCTGATCTACTCATAACAGATTACTCATCCGTAATATTTGAATACTCATTGCTTGATAAGCCAATGCTTTTCTATTGCTATGATTATGACAACTATGATCGCGATTTCTATTTGGATTATGACAATGATCTGCCGGGAAAGATCATCACTAATCAAGATGAACTACTTGAAGTACTTGGAGACGAAAAGACCTACGAACCAACTCATGAGCTGACGGCTTTTCGAGAGAAGTACATGAGTGCGTGCGACGGACACAGTTGTGAGCGGATAGCCAATTACATCCGCACCGTTCTGCAGAACGAGGAGTAGTGTAGCGTAGAGACTTCAGACACCATAAGTAAATAAACATGACACAACTATATGGAAATTGTGCATGTAGAAAGTAGTAATATATAAAAGCACCTTGTCCCAATGAGACAAGGTGCTTTTATATATTACTATAAACAAAACTACTTTCTAAAAAAATCTCTCAAAGTGCGATGTGAGGGGTGTGCCGATGCTCCGCTGCTGACAGAGCTATCACCATGTGACTGTCTTTTGGATGGAAGAAAGAAGCGGTTGCTTCCAGTTTCTGCGATTTGTTCACGCAGCATATCAATCTTTAGGCTAGCACTTGTCTTAGAGCGAATCGATTCGACAGCTGCTTCGAAGGACACGGTAGTCTCGTCTTGTGCAAATATGTACTGATTGCCTGGAAAGTGGAGGGAAGCTTCGGTTTGACTTGAACTCCAGTTATGGGAGGAAGCGGCATCCCAAAATACGTCACCCCTAATTCTTTTCGCAGGGTTACCTCCCCATGAAGAGTTCGATTCGATTTGCTTCCCGGCAATTAGAGATTTTGCTCCAATGATACTGCCAGAACCTATCTGAGAACCCTTGAGAATCATGGAATCCTGTCCTAGCCAGACATGGTCACCGATGAGAACATCCTTGCTCAGATTGATTCTGTTGTGTGTGTTCGCGTCGTACACGATGTGAACATCAGCGGTTCTAATCCAAATTCCGAAAGAAAAAAGACATTCTTTTCCAATGATGATGTACCGACCCTCAGAGGCTATTGCATGAAGTTGACCGTTGAAATAACAGTTCTTGTCAATGAAGAGAATCGTGTCAGACCAGACAGTCAGGTCTAGATAATACGGATGTACGCTGCTACGCAGCATAACAACACCGTTGCTTCCGTTGAACCGTATTTTGCCGCCTCTGAGGTCGACGCCCTCATCGACAATGAGAATGTTACCTTCTCCGCTAAATTCAACTACGAGGTTGCCCCAATTCTTCGGTATGCCGAGAACCGAGTTGTACTTGAGTGCCTGAAGATCATCACTGCAGGTAACCTTCTCTCCCACAGGAACTCCGATCAGTTTGTTCTACAGCTTCTAAACCAAGGTGGGTTATGGCGCTGGCGCCTTGGTCTTATCTTTGGCACAATGCTATCACAGTTCATCATAATAATCGTCTTACGTAAGCTTAAGTAATACATAAATTACTTCACCGATGACATATCAACACAGCTGAGCCAGACCTTATGTGTCGCGTTTCTGACCAGGTGGAAGTGTTCGTAGTCACCACCGGCTGGATCAGAAGGGTCGGCGTATACCTCTTTATCCGAAGAATATGTTCGTCCGCATCATTCACTGTCATATATGGAAGCGGTATACCTGTGCAATGATGCTATGTTAGCCTTCTATCGAAGGGCAGGATAATCAGAAATAGCATATATATGCTAGTAAACATATGCAATAGGAGGAGCGATGCTCATAAATGACGCTGAAGTCGAATCAGAGAAGGGTTCCTCTACGACGGTAAAACGTCCTACCGAACACAAGAGGCTATACTATATTGACATGCTGCGAATCATCGCAATCTTCCTCGTGATTGTCATCCATGTGACAGGAAAGCACTTCTATGAAGTTCCACTGAACTCATCGAGGTATTTCGTTTTCTGTCTCTTTGACGAGTTTGCACATGTGGCAGTACCGGTATTTGTAATGATTAGTGGAGCACTCTTCCTCGACTCGGCCAAAGAGGTTCCGTATCGGCTGATTCTCCATAAGTATCTACCGCGTATAGTCATCTCATACTTCGTATGGGGTCTCGTGTATGCATTATGGGAGTGCAAGTACGCAGGTGATGCCTCGGAATACTTGTTGGCGCTTGCATGTACGATTATGCGAGGACCAAGACACCTTTGGTTTTTGCCAATGATTGCTGGATTGTATTTGATAACGCCGCTTATGAGAACGTTTACCTCAAACAGGCAGCTGTTAGAAGCCTTTCTTTGCCTAGGCCTGATCTTCGCGTCAATCATTCCGACTATTGAAGGCATTGCGGTGCTCTATCCGAATTCCGGCTTTCAAGAGCTATTTTCAGCGGGTAAGGCTTTGTCCCAGAATGTCACTTTTCATTTTGCTATGGGATACAGCCTTTATTATGCACTTGGACACTACTTTCATGAGTATCATAAGAAGACGTCTGTGTGGCTGTATGTTATGGGCTTTATTGCCCTATCGATCGGTAGTGGCTTGACGTTTTGGTATTCAGGCATCTCAGGCGTAGCGAGTGTCATGTTCTTCAACAACTTCAGCGTATATATACTTCTTGGGGCTATTGGTCTATTTTGCATGCTGAAAGATGTCATCGAGACAATTAGTATTACGAGCCGGATTGAGAATCTAGTAGCTTACGTATCTTCTCGCGTATTTGGTGTTTATCTGGTGCACTTACTTGTGCTAAACATTCTGGATAGCATTGGATTCAGTTCTCTTATGTACAATTCAGCTATTGTGATTCCTGCACTTTCAGTAGTCATATTTGCTATCTCATTTGCTGTGTCGGCATTGCTCGGATGCATCCCCATGCTTCGTCGCTGGATTGTTTAGAAGTGATTTGTTACGACTACAAATGACTCCATAGCTAAACCATCAGAATTGATGAGCGCTCAGATCGAACGGTAATGAAGCTCGCCAACTCAGATAGCGGTAGAGATCCGGAAGTGGCGTGGCTACCTTACGACAGAAGTCACTGATTTCTGCATCTCACCACTTACTTATGTCGCCAAGCATTCAGAAGATTGATTTAGCATTCTGTCGTATCAAGGACTTCTCGCTTTGAGCCTGGTGTGGATAAAGGCTCATGATAAGATTCTAGAGCTTGACATGCTACCCACAGAAGGAGCGAATGATATGACGAGAGGTACGAGCGATGTTTTCGCAGCTTTCGGTCTCGCCCTTGCTCTAGGATTCGCGCTGCCAACAGGTGCTTTGGCAGTCGAGGGTGAAGGGGTTGACTGCAATCCACTTTCATTACTCGAACAGGAGACTATCGACTCGAGAGAGCAGGACGACTCTTCCGATGCGGTTCTCTTAAGCGAGGGGAATGAGGGGCTGACAACCGAGCATACTGTGATCGCTTCCACGAACAATGGTCAGGACTCGCCCATTGAGGAAAGCGATGCCACTGAAGGTGTTGAGGATAGTGCTAACGGCGAAGTCTCGAACGAGCAAGACGAGACATCAGCAGCCCTAGAAGCAAGCGAGCTCGCAACTGCCTCTTTGGAGACTCAGCTTGATGGTGAACAGGAGCCAGAGGAAGTCGAGGAGCCTCGAACTGGATGGGAGACCGTCGATGGCGAGATGTATTACCGAGATGAGAATGGCGAACGAGTAAGCGGACTCCAGACGATCGATGGTGAGTACTACTACTTTGATCCTTCGACGTATGCTTCGTTGACGGAGTGGTGTGGAGTTGATGGGAAGACGTACTACTTCGACCCAAAAACCCACCGCGCTGTTAAATACACTCGAGATCTCGTTGGCACGGACGGAAATCTGCACAGCTACTACTTCAACGGTGCAGGTGTCATGCAGACCGGCTTCATCACGTGGACGAAGGACGGCACGAGGAGCTACTACGACCCTTCGACCGGCGCGGCCCTCACCGGCTGGCAGGACGTCTCCGGCAAGACCTACTACTTCCATCCCACCACCCTGCGCGCCGTGAGGTACGGCAACAGTCTCACCGGCAGGGACGGAGCCCAGCACGAGTACGGACGGCACCAGGAGCTACTACGACCCCGCGGCCGGCAACGCGCGCGGCGCGGCCCTCACCGGCTGGCAGGACGTCTCCGGCAAGACCTACTACTTCCATCCCACCACCCTGCGCGCCGTGAGGTACATCCAGAATGGTCTCATCGGAAGGGATGGAAAGAAGCATGACTACTACTTCAACGGCCTTGGCCAGATGTTTACGGGGCTGCTTAAGTGGGGTGCTGGCGATTACAGCTATTACGACAGCAATGGCGCAGCAAGTTCCGGTTTCGTGCACGTTGGTACGACGGTCTACTACATGAGCCCATCGACGCTTCATTCACTGCGCTACTCACAAGTAATTGGCGGAAAGCACTACTACTTTGACAGCAAGTATAGGATGGTCAAGGGCTGGCTTACCTGGGGCAGCGACAAGAGCCGCAGCTTCTATGGGGATGATGGTGCTGCTGTTTCAGGTTGGAAGACTGACGGGAATGCCAAGTATTACATCAGCCCAACCACGCTTCACACGGTACGTGGCCTTCAGACGATTCAGGGCAAGAAGTACTACTTCAATACCGTAAACACCATACTCATCGTGAACAACTGGGTGAACATGGGCGGCGGCACCGCCGGTTGGGCTGCTTCCGATGGCGTTGTGACGGTTAACACTGCAGTTAAGTATGACTCTCAGGGAATCTTGCGTGGAACCAAGGCAGGCTGGCTTACGCTGAACTCAAAGCAGTACTTCATTAACAAAGATCTGTCGTTTGCAATCGGATGGCTTTCTAATGGTGGGTACTGGTACTATCTGGACCCCGCCTCTGGTGGCGCAATGGTTTCTGGCACCACCGTTACCATAGACGGCTACAAGAGAGTCTTCGACAACAAGGGTAGATGCAGCAAGGTTGGGTACCAGAATCCCTCGAACTACTATCAGGTGAGTAGCTGGACCGCACCCAAGTCCTGCGCTTCCGGCATCTTCTCGTACGTGACGCCATCTATGATTAGCGCAGACGCATCACGGACCGATTGTATCGAGGCTTTCATTAAGCGCGCCTATGACTATCTCGACACTCCCTACGTGTGGGATTACGCTTGTGCGCCGGGGGTTGGCGTCGATTGTTCTGGCCTTGTGACCCAATGCCTGTATGCAGCGGGAGTTGTGACGCCCTATACTCCCTACGCGCACTACCATGATCCCTGGCAAGATCACAATGCCGAGAACATGCGCGCAGACAACAAGTTCAAGAAGATCTCGTTCTCTTCTAGAAACCGTGGTGACCTGATCTTCTACAGCGGACACGTTGCCATCTATCTGGGTAACGACCGCATTATCCACGCCTTGAGTCCATCGCAGGGAGTTCTCATCTCGAGCGTGTACTCTCCAGGCGCTGTAACGGGATGCTCACGAGTATTTGTGTAAAGGGGATAGGGCAAACCGTAGGGCATAGATAGCTGCTTAGAGAACAGGCCGGTCGCATCAGATTGTCAGATGTGGCCGGCCTGTCCATAGATATGAAGCAAATAGCAATCAAAGGCATCGCCTGCTCTATGTACATAATGGCTTGTCCGTAAGACTGCTCGACTGATAGATTGCTGCTAGAGTTGTCTCTAGCATGTAAGCACGCCCGTTGCCGAGACGGCTCTTTCCCCGGCAACCCCTATTGTCTAGGCTGTAGTAGCTGTGCCTGAGCTTTCTCAGTCAAACAAGCTAAGGCGTGAGGCCCCTAATGCCCGCCTCCGATGCAATGTTGTTCCAACCCATCAGTATGAGGACATCGCTGATATCTGGGTGCTCTGCAAGCATCTGTGCCGCCGTCAGCTCGGTGTGACGGAAGTCAATCACATATACGTGTGCGTAGTTTGCTGCATAGAAGCGCTCAGTACAGCAACCGTATGAGTCTCTTACAATGAGCAGACTCCGGTCAGATTGGGCTGCAGGGTTGTCAATTTGCCACAGCCCCCAATCACTATGGAAGTACTCGGCATACCTGTTCGTAAACACATCGTCGTTGATGTTCCCGTTCAGGTACGTCTCGCTGTGGGACAGCATGTCGCCAGCGTACTCAGTGCCATTAAGGGTCACTTTAAAACTCGACATATCGATCACGACGTCATCGACATGGTCCGGAGTCTGAGGCTTGCATAGTCCTGTTCTTGAGCAGGCGCCAAAGAAGTCGATGCTGTCGTAACTGATCCGATTCTCGACCGCAGCAGGTGTAGTGCTGGGATTCATGAGTACTACCTGCTCGGCGTATCGGTCGTATGCCGTACTGGTGTGCCAGTGATGATCAGTCCTATACAAAGAGCTAAACAGGTCATCCTCGCTGAGATATGGATGCCTGGAGACCGTAACCGCAGGACCGAGCTTGCTGTACAGATTCTCGTCGACGGTGGTGTAGGTCAGCGGGTTCGAGACGTAACTTACTGTGGGGTTGGCGTCAGATGCATCGGGACGATCAAGGGCAAGGAGATAGAACGAGACGTTCTCGTGCGAGTCGGCGAGGGCGTTGATCGAAGACGCGGCGCGGTCCATAGACTGAAGGTAGTTGGAGGATGCGGTGTTGAGCTTCTGGACAACGGCGTCATGCGAAGGCACGTATGCCCAGTTAGAACCGTAGAACGTGGGATAGCACGAATAGCCAAAGACTCGATTTGCGCAAGCGATTGACATGCGCTGTAGGCCAGCGTTCAAGAGGAGCGCCTGGTCCCTCAGGGGAGTGGAGTCTGCAACGGCCTGCTCGAAGTCGGCCTGGAACGAGGCGTCGATTATGGTTGAGAGCTTCGGCTTTGGAAAGTGCTCATAGTTTCTGCCCTCAAGCTGCGATGTCTCCTTGCAGACGTTTGCTATGACTGAGGAGAAGGGTGAATGCTCCAATCCCTTGGTTATCAAGATACAACCGAGAACCAGAATGCAGATCGTTGAGAAGACGATCGACCTTAGCCTGTTCATAGCACCCACCTAGAACCTGAAGTAAATGAACGGATTGAACGTTCCGGAGATAACCGAGCATATCGACATGACAAGAAATGCAACAAGAATCAGGTCACACGCGGTCAGCACAACATTGACCATGAGCTTCTTGGAAGCCGGCGCGTCCTCTATCTGCCCGAGGATCTGATCGTAGTCACACATGCCATCCGTGGAGAGCCGCTTCTCGTCGTACAGGGGCTTGCCGAGCTCATTGTTTTCCGTTGCCCAGCGGATGAGGGCATCCTTGGCCCAAGGAACAATGGGGGTTGATGCGAGTGCGCAGGCGATAAAGACCGGCCAGTACTCCCAGATCGTCAGCTCCCACAATGTGGAAGAGCCAAGAAAGCCGTAGCGACCGAACATAGCTGCAAGGTAGCCGCCCATCACGGAAAGGTCCTCGCACCAGAACAGCAGCCAGCCGAACATAAAGGCAATGACGACATATATATGACGAACGAACCCGGGCAGACGATCAAGCACCTTGTTGAGGAAGAACCTCTCGAGAAGAAGAAGTGCCAGATAGTACAGGCCCCAGAGAATGTAGTTCCATGCCGCGCCATGCCAGAAGCCGGTCAAAAACCAAACTGTAGCCGTATTGAAGATCCAGCGACCGATGGGAACCCTATTGCCGCCCAAGGGAATATAGATGTAATCGCGGAAGAAGGAAGACAGCGAAATGTGCCACCTTCTCCAGAACCCACTTACGCTGTTTGAAATGTAGGGATAGTTAAAGTTGCGAAGGAAGCTGAACCCCAGCATCTTTCCCAGGCCAATGGCCATATCGGAGTACCCGGAAAAGTCAAACAGAATCTGGAACGAGTAAGCCATAAGGCCAGCCCACGACCCAGCCGTACCGATGGCGCTCCCGCCTTTGGTGATCATAGAGGTTGCGAGCGACCCAACAATGTTGGCCAGAAGCGCCTTCTTTGCAAGACCAACAATAAAGAGCCGCATGCCAGAAGCGAAGTCATTGAGGGTCTCTTGCCTGTCAACGATCTGCTCCTGAATCGTTTGGTATCGAACGATTGGCCCTGCGACAAGTTGGGGGAACATGCAGATATACATTCCCAGGTAAAGGATGTTTCTTTGCGCCGGGACCTCGCGGCGGTAGACGTCCACGACATACGAGAGCGCCTGCAGGGTGTAGAACGAGATACCGATAGGCAGCGAGAGCTCGCGTACGGGTATGGAAAGGCCGAGCAGGCTATTGATATTGGTCAACAGAAAAGCCTGATACTTGAAGTAGCCGAGGGCAAACAGGTTTAATGCCACGCACACAACAAGAAGAACCCGACGCGTCTTTGTTCCGCTCGCTTCTATCAACATAGCCGAAAGCCAGTTGGCAAATATGGACACGAGCATAAGCACGACGTATGTAGGCTCGCCCCAGGCATAAAAGAAGAGCGACGCGAGGAGCAAGACTATGTTCCTAGCAGGCCTTGTGGGCATGACAAAGTAGGCCAAAAGGAAGAGTGGAAGAAAAGCGAACAGGAAAGTTGAACTTGAAAAGACCAAAACAGTGACCTTTCAGGGGACTTGACGAAGATAAAGTCCTGTTGATTCTAGCAGCCAATGGACATGAGTGCGCCTTGCATGTCGGGGGTGCGATTGGATGAAGGCCTGCTATTTGGCAAGAGATCCTTTATAACTTTCTGTGCCCTTGATGTTGTTTTTCCCCAGATGAAGCTACGTGCGATAATTACGCCCATGTGGCCGGACGAGGGGACAGCCAATGAACACCATGATCGAAAAGCATTGCACGCCCACGAAGACGAAACTAGCACTCGTCACTTTTGCGACGGTACTTGCGGCGGCATGCCTCGTTGCAGTGCGTCCAACCGTGGCGCTTGCGGAAGACCTTGACGACAACTTCAATAACCCCGCTGCGGCAGAAACCGTAGAGGAGGTAGCGGAAGACCAAGAAGCTCTTCCTGCAGACGAAGCGACCGTCCCGACAGAGGAGCAGGCTACTCCGCAAGAGGGTTCTGACAACCTGTCTGACAACGCAACGGAAGAAACGCCTGAAACGGTGCCTGAACCGTCCCTTGACGAGCCTGCAGCCCAGGACGCCGCCCTCGATGAGCAGACTACGGATGATCAGGCCTCGGCGGGGCTCGAGAATGATACCGACGAGTCTGAGGTGCCGAGCTCTTCCGATGAGCCGAGTACAAGCGATTCTGGGGCGAACGGCGCTGACGTCAGCGAACCTGCGGTTGCCTCGCCCACAAATACGGTGGAGCCTGCCAGTGAGAAGGCCAACACAGAGGCAACCCCGCAGCTTACCGAGAGCGAGCGGGTGAACCAGCTTGCCGCAGAACTTACTTCGACGGTTGCTCTTGCCGTACAGGCAACGTCCTCGGTAAGCAAGTTTGTCGTCGTACTCGATCCGGGGCATGGCGGCAGCGATTCTGGTGCGATTGGTAATGGGTTGCGCGAGTCGGACCTGACACTTTCGATTGCAAAGTACGCAAAAGCTCAGCTAGACAAGCTTTCAGGTGTAGTTGTCTACCTTACGAGGACAAGCGACGTATACGTCGGCCTAGAAGAGCGCGTGAACATGGCGTATAAGTGGGGCGCGAATCTGTTTGTGAGTATCCACATCAACGATTCTGGCGTGCCAGGTGGCCCCGCTTCGGGCTTTGAGGTCTTTGCTCAGAACAACAGTGCCTATCGCAACAATCTCCATGTTGAGAGCCTTGAGCTGGCAAACCGCATAGCGGCTAACGAGAGAGCTCTTGGACTGTCGTCGCATGGAACCGCAGTAAAGACGGGTACCTTTAGCACCTCCAACAGCTACCCATCTCCTGCTGATGAGAATCGGTACTATCCCTCTCCGGGCGGTTACGCAGACTACCTCAGCGTTCTGAGGAACTCGCGACTTAAGGGTATTCCCGCAGTGCTTGTTGAGAACCTCTTCATCGATAATGCGTCCGATGCAAGCTGGCTCAGGAGTGACGCCAACAGGAAGAAGCTCGGCATTGCAATTGCCAACGCCATCACCGAGCAGTACGACCTGCATCAGAATCTCGTTCGTGACGAGAAGGGCGTCCGCTATATAGAGGACGGTGCGACCACCTACCTGAAGAACGCTTGGAAGACTGTCGGCAACGATACGTATTACTTTGGTTCCGACGGATATGCCGTCAAGTACACCCAGGACCTCGTCGGTACGGACGGCAAGCAGCACCGCTACTACTTCTTCACGGGCTGGGTCATCACCGGCGGCAAGACCTACTACTTCAGGCCGACGGACTACCGCGCCGCAAGGTACAGCAACAAGCTCCCCGGCAGGGACGGTCAGGAACATGACTACTACTTCAACGGACTCGGTCAGATGTTCACGGGTCTGCTGGTTTGGGGCAATGGTGGCAGGAGCTACTATGATTCCAAGAGTGGTATAGCTCTTACAGGATGGCAGGAAGTTTCCAAGAATACCTATTACTTCAATCCAAATAGTCTTCTCGCCGTCAAGTACACCCAGGACCTCGTCGGTACGGACGGCAAGCAGCACCGCTACTACTTCAGCGGCGCCGGCGTCATGCAGACCGGCTTCGTCACAAGACCTACTACTTCAGGCCGACGGACTACCGCGCCGCAAGGTACAGCAACAAGCTCCCCGGCAGGGACGGCACCCAGCGCAACTACTACTTCAACGGCACCGGCGCCATGCAGACCGGATGGATCAGGTGGGCAAATGGTACAAGGAGCTACTACGAGCCCAATAAGACACTGGCTTCGTATGGTGCCAAGTACACAGGGGAGCACCTCATTGGCAGCGCCGTTTGCACGTTCGATGACGACGGTATCCTTCAGAGCGAAGTCAACCAAGGCGAGGACATCATGGGGGTTTCCCTCACTACGGTTGCTCAGATGGTGAAGCACTATACTGCGACGGTCGGCGCAGCGGCCTATCCCAGCTCGGTGTATAAGTCGAAGGGGGCTGCGACCATCAACGACTTCTGCAAGATTCTCTTTGACGAGGCAGTGGCGGAGGGGGTACGCGCTGAGGTCGTGTACGCGCAGACGATGCTTGAGACTAATTACCTCCGCTTTGGCGGAGATGTGAAGGTTGGTCAGTGCAACTTCGCGGGCATCGGAGCGACCGGTGGCGTACCAGGCAATTCGTTCAAAGACGTTACGACGGGCTTGCGTGCACAGGTGCAGCACCTGAAGGCATATGCGTCCACCGAACCGCTCAACAAGGCGTGTGTCGATCCGCGTTTTGACCTTGTAGAGCGCGGCTGCGCGCCAACCATCAGCGGATTGACGGGCAAGTGGGCAGTAAGCTCTGCTTACGGTAATAGTCTGAAAGAGATTCTCTCTTCGTTACTGCAGACCAAGTAGGCAAGTACTATTAGTAAGACGTACGGACTGATACGACGGAAGACTTCACGTAAAAGGAGTTGACGATATGACCAGTAAGATACGCGAAGCCGCGGTCTCGATCGGTCTTTCGCTGGCACTGGGTTTCGCCTTGCCGGCGATTGCCCTCGCCGATGAGACGGGCGATTTAGGCTCCAGCACCTCGCCTATCGAGGAGCAGGAGACTTCGGTAGACGAGCAGAGCAGGGAAGACCCCATCGCATCCATCTCGGAAGACAATGTCCCCGAGGTCCAGACCGAGACCGACGCTCTGATTGAGCAGGCTCCTCAGGACAACAGCGGCGCTGATGAGGCTGTCGATAGCGGAGAGGTTGCGCCTCAACCCGAAGAGAAGGCCACTCCTACCGAGGCTGCCACGACAGAAGAGACTCAGGGAACCGAAGAGGACGCCTCTGAGTCAGATGACGACGCTGCTGCTATCCAGCTTATGGACGTGGATGCGCCAGCAGATGAGTCCTTGGACGACGAGCAGGTGGAAGAAGGCCCGCTGACTGGCTGGGAGACTGTAGACGGACAGACGTATTACCGCAACGATAAGGGCGAGCGTCTGAGTGGTCTGCAGCTAATCGACGGTGAGTACTACTACTTCGACCCCTCGACGCGTGAGGCTGTTAAGTCGTGGTGTTATATCGACGGTAAGACCTACCACTTCGATACAACCACCTATCGTGCTGACAAGTACAGCAAAATGCTTGGAGGGTACTTCTACTACTTCAGCGGCGCTGGTGTCATGCATACCGGCTGGCTCACATGGACCAAAGACAACACGAGGTCCTTCTTCGCCCAGAACTCCAACTACATTCCCACCGGCGCCGCCTTCACGGGCTGGGTCATCACCGGCGGCAAGACCTACTACTTCAGGCCGACGGACTACCGCGCCGCAAGGTACAGCAACAAGCTC
>CACYTH010000008.1 GCA_902777325.1 uncultured Coriobacteriaceae bacterium | reverse complement strand
AAGACGAACGGCGAGGTCGTCCACGGTCGGAGGTACTGGATCTCCAAGACCAACGGCCTGCTCCCCGAGGCGTCCTACGAGTTCGCCGAGGACGGGAAGATGGCTGTATAGCTCGCCAAACGTAGGTAGGTTTAGGCAGTGGGGGCAGAAGTCTCTGCCCCCACTGCCTACTGCTCAGAAAACTCTGATATGACGAAAATCCTGCACATAAACAGCGTGTACGGCGTGGGAAGCACTGGTCGCTTAACGCAATGCCTGCATAGATCGCTGCGGGATGATGGATTTGATTCGGTTGTCTTATATGGGAGGGGTCCTCAGGCTCACGATCGTGAGGTATTCCGAGTTTGTGATGATCTCTATGGTAGGGCACAGAGCTTTGTCAGCAGGTTTACAGGAATGCCCTATGGGGGATGCACGCTCTCGACTGCAGCAACTGTTCGTTTGATTCGCAGAGAGCGTCCGGATATCGTTCACCTGCAATGTGTCAATGAACACTTTGTCAACGTGTATGCACTCGTAAGGTGGCTCCGAGAAAGACAGATCCGTACGGTTCTGACGCTTCATGCTGACTTCATGTTTACCGCCAACTGCGGAAGTGCGCTCGGTTGCGAAGGCTGGCGCGATGGGTGCAGGGCTTGTCATGACGTCAAGAGAGCAACAAAGAGCCTCATTCTAAACCGTACGGCAAAGAGTTATGAAAAGCTTAGGGCTGCTTTCAACGGATTTGGCAATAACTTGAGTGTCGTTTCGGTTTCGCCGTGGTTGACGGAACGTGCCAGTAGCTCTCCGATGCTTGGTGGCTTCAGGCATCTGACGATTACAAATGGGGTAGATGTCGATGTCTTCCATCCAATAAAGCCTGAAGACATCAGTCAGTTGTGCGATATCGGTAATAGAAAGGTCGTCCTTCATGTGACGGCACAGTTTGATGACGTGCCCGGGCACCTTAAAGGTGGGTCGTATGTCTTCGAACTTGCTCGACGCATGAAGGATGACTCAGTGACTTTTGTTGTTATCGGCCCGTCGCGCACGTCAAGCGCAATACCCAAAAACGTTCAGATGATCGGAGAGTTGTCAGACATCAATGAATTGGCTCGTTGGTACAACGTTGCCTCCTGCACCTTGCTAACAAGCAAGCAAGAGACCTTCTCTCTCGTCTGCGCAGAAAGCCTCTGTTGCGGTACTCCTGTCGTGGGTTTTCAGGCCGGCGGACCAGAGTCAGTTGCGTGCCCAGAAGGAAGCTCCTTCGTACCTTTTGGGGACATGGATGCTTTGGAGGCCTGTGTGCGCGATGCCGTTGTGGGGAAGAGGCTTCAGCGCGCTGCAGTGGCAGAGCGAGCCCGCTCAATGTATGCGAACGACACTATGGTAAAGAAGTACGAAGAAGAGTATGGGAGGATGTTGTGTCGCTGAGGCGCATTGAGAACATCCTTATTCTTTTTGAGTATGCGTTTGGCATCGGAATAGTTCTTTTTGAAGTCCTCGGATTAAACGGGCTTACGAGCACCCTCTTTAATCTGACGTTCTTTTTGACTGCGTCACTCTGGCTCTGTACCCTACTTGAAGAAGTGCGACCAACTGATTTATTGGTTTTGCTTGCTATTGTCGTTGCTTTTGCCAACGTTCTTGTAAATGCCGCGCTTTCCCGAGCAGTGGTTTCCTTTGATTATCTTAAGAAACTCCTTATGTTTAGCTGTACGTTGATGTTTTTAGTGTCGTCAACTAAAATACACGTCAAAGATTCGGTAATAGGTTATGTAGCAGCTATGTGTGTAATTGCAAATAGCGTTATGTCGATTGCCTATATCCGTATGAATACAGCGATGCATTTGATAGATGGACAGGTTTCGGCATATCTGACCTTTAGGTTCACTAACCCGAACCTAACTGCGCTCTTCTTGTCTTGTATGATTATGATAATGGGCCTACGCGCGTCCCAGAAGAATCGGTTACCTGTAAAGATGCTCTATTACGTCTCTGCTGCAGTGCAGGTAAAGTATCTTTTCGAGACGCGGTGCCGCAATGCGATGCTGGCAACGGGAATCTTCTTTGCTGTCTTTCTAGTGTTGGTCGTAACTAATCATAAAAACGCGCGTATACCGAAGTGGGCCTTCGCGGTTAGCGCCATCTTTCCCATCCTGTTTGCTTCCGCATACATCATGCTCATTTCCAGCCCACTGTTCAATGAAGTTCTATCGTTTATGGCGGGCGAGGGAAAAGGATTGTCCTCACGGAGTGCGGTATGGGGCAGTGCCCTCGAAGGATTCTGGCAGTCTCCGCTCTTTGGGGCTTATTCACAGATCAGCGGTGGCACTGGCATGTCTCAGCTGCATAATACGCATCTGGACGTTCTTGCATCATACGGACTATTGGTATTTGTTCTTACGTGCGTTCTTCTCTATTCCTTCATGTCAGAGGCTTGGGAGCATGGGGCGCCCGAGGTGCGCACGATGGCTCTAACAGGGTTTCTGGCAACGTTGCTGCTTGGTGTTGGAGAAGCGGCTCTGTTTTCGGGAGGATTGGCCATATACCTTTTTATGGGCTTCTTCCTGATTTATGCCACGCAAGAGCGGCCGGTGGACGAGAAACTAGCCGTATCGCCTGGCAGGAAGGCCTTCACGCGCCGGGGAGTCTCGGGCGGCGTTGCGCTATGAGGGTGACATTCGTCAGCAATTATTTCAGCCACCATCAGCAGCCGCTTTCGGACGTGCTATTCCAGTTGACGGAGGGTAACTATCGCTTTATTGCTACAGAGCGCATTCCCCTCGAGCGATCCACGTTGGGCTGGAGGACGGACGGGGTGCCCGATTATGTGTCAGAGGCGTTGGGTGGCAACCTATCTGCAGATGACGCTGACTGGCTGCAAGCGACAGACGTTCTATTGTTTGGAAGTGCTCCAGAAGCTCTTCTCAAAACGTATCTTGCGGACGGTGGATTGGCCTTCAGGTATTCAGAACGCCCACTCAAAGATGGGGATAGCCTTCTCAAACGTATTCCTCGTTGGGTGCGTTGGCACTTGCGAAATCCGTCTAAAGCGCGATTGTACCTGTTGTCTGCTGGTGCGTTTGCAGCATCGGACTATGGCTCATATGGCTTGTTCAGAACTAGATCATACAAATGGGGGTACTTCCCTCCATTGAGTGTTTGCGATGGCGCGGCGGATACAATCGCATCCAAACTGCCCGCATCCTTGTTCTGGTGCGGTCGTTTTCTTGACTGGAAGCATCCTGATCTGGCGCTCGGCGCTGCCGCGTTGCTTAACGATGCTGGATATGACATGAGGCTTACTATGGTCGGCGCGGGTCCAATGGAGCTCGAACTGCGCCAAATGGTTGAAGACCTCCAACTTCACGGCAAGGTTGAAATACTGCCGCCACGTTCCAACGAGACTGTTCGAAACCTCATGCAACAGCACCAGGTATTTCTCTTTACAAGCGATAGGAGAGAAGGCTGGGGTGCAGTGCTCAACGAGGCAATGAATGGTGCGTGCGCTGTTGTCGCGAGTGGGGTGGCGGGGTCCACTCCTTATCTCGTGAGACACGGTCAAAATGGCCTCGTGTGTGATGACTTGAGTGCGTTGACTATCGCGCATCAGGCTGCCCAATTGCTAGATGACAAGGCGTTGAGAGATCGGCTTTCGATAGAGGCGTATCGAACGATTGCCGGCGTTTGGAATGCCCAGGTTGCCGGGCGTCGTTTGATGGAGCTGTCTGCAGCAATAATGAATGGAGAGGTTGCCCCAGACCTCTTTGAAGACGGGCCATGCAGCAAGGCTGAATAAGTTTCAAGACATGGCTCAAGATTGCCCATCGGTTCGATTCCCAGCGCCACTGGGGACGAGACTGGCATATAAAACGATGACGTCAACAGATAACCCGAGCTACAGCTCGTTTGGGAGGGACTGTGGCTAGCCAGATTCGCCGTGGTGCTGTGCTTTCGTACGCCACGGTAGCCTTTAATGCCCTTACCGGGCTGTTGTATACGCCATGGATGGTCTCCGTCATTGGTAACGATTACTACGGTCTTTACACGCTTGCGACCAGCGTCATCAACATCTTTGTCATGGACTTTGGCCTTGGAGATGCAGTGTCGCGGTTTCTCTCCAAGTACTACGCTGAGGGCGATGAGCAATCAGCAAACGAGTTCTTAGGGATGGTGTTGAGGCTCTATTTCGGCATTGCGGCTCTTCTCTTCGTGGTGCTGCTTGTGGTTTACCTCAACGCGGATGCAATATACGCGAGACTTTCAGCGGGTCAACTCATCGTATTTAAGAGGCTCTTCATAGTGGCGGCACTCTACAGTGTCGTGTCATTCCCCCTGGCCTCGCTGAACGGCATGCTCGAAGCCAACGAGCTATTCGTCAAGTTGAACGGATGCAATCTTGCACGGAGGGTGCTCACAGTAGGGCTCATCGTCGTGTCCCTGGTTATGGGTGCCGGCGTGTATGCGCTGGTGGTGATCAACGCAGCCGTTGGCCTTGTGTTTGGTGCGGTGAAAATTGCCATCGTGAGGCGCGACACGGGCATATCACCGGCTTTCACCCGTTGCGGTGAGTTGAGGATTCGTGAAGTCCTCGGCTTCTCGGCTTGGACGATGGTTGTGCAGATCGCCCAGCGTTTTATCTTTGCATTGATGCCTTCGATTATTGCGATGGTGTCGAATTCCAAAGAGATAGCCGTGTTCGGGCTCGCCTCATCCCTTGAGAGCTATGTTTGGACGGTTGCCAATGCGCTTAACGGAATGTTCATGCCTAAGGTGACGAGAGTTTTGCACGGCGATAGTCCAGAGGAGAACATTCAAGCTCTTGCGGTTAGGGTTGGCCGCATACAGCTGCTCATTACCGGTGCAATCATCGTCGTGTTTGCAGCTATCGGACACGATTTCATCACATGCTGGGTGGGACCTGAATACGACACGCTCTGGCTCGCTACGCTTCTGCTAATCCTGCCCGAGCTGGTGGAGCTCCCGACGATGATAGAAGGTACGGCTCTCGTCGCGGTGGGGCGAGTTAAGGAGAGGGGCCTCGCCTACATCGTAATGGCGGCTACTAATTTGGTTTTGGGATACGCGCTCTCCGGTCCCTTTGGTGCTGTTGGGGCTTGCCTGGCTATCTGCGTGGCATATTTTGTGAGAACTATGGGCATGTGCGTGTTTTACGATCGTTTTCTCGGATTCAAATTGAGCAGTTTTGCACGGGATACCTATGCGGATTGGTTTGTGCCCGCTGCCATGACTGTTGTGGCAGGGCTCGTCTTGTCGCATGTGTTGCCCCTTGCGGGATGGTCGAGGTTCGTTGTCGAGGCCATCGTCGAGGCAACTGTGTATTGCGCGAGCTGTTGGATTCTTACGCTTGACGCATCCAATAAGGAACGGGTTGCTCGTCTGTTTAGCAATATGATGCCGATCGGAAGGAGACGCGGTGCTATCGATGGTCCTGAAGTTTAAGAGAATCATTTTCCTGGGTAGCGCAAACATGATGAATGGCACCCGTTTTTTTGCTGCTAAGCGTTGGCTTTATAGGATGGCGGGCATTTCTGTTGGCGAAGGCTCTTGCATTGTTGGCCCAATTCACATCGGCAAAGCTTGCCTGGCCATTGGTAAACACACCTGGGTTGGCCATGACCTTTACATTGAAGGCAATGGATGCGTCTCGATTGGGGATAACGTGGACGTTGCCCCTTGGGTGGTCTTCTCGACAGGCGGCCATGAGATTGGTGATGCTTGCCGACGTGCGGGTTCGGGTCTGACGTTTGAACAAAAGGTGGGAAACGGCTCATGGATTGGAATCAGGAGTCTTTTCATCAATAACGTTACAGTTGGAGAGTCATGCGTCGTTGCTGGTGGTGCGGTAGTTACGGGTGATATTGCTCCAAATACGCTGGTGGGCGGCGTTCCCGCACGCGTGATCAGGCGCCTAGAACAATAGAACGCCTAGTACGCATCCGGCGATTTTAGATAGCCGTAAAGACTCTCGCGTATTCTAATATGTTATCGAGTTACAACAATTAAGATGCCATGGCGATTCAAGATCGTCTCTCATTCCAACGCGTAATAAAACATGTGTGAGGTGCGTTTATGTCTCTAACTGAGTTGTCGAGTCTTTTACGTGCGCATTTGCGGCTCGTCATCGCAATACCGCTTATGTTGGCACTGCTTACCGCAAGCTACTGTTGGGGCGTCATGCCTGACATGTATACGGCCGAAGTGAGCATCTATGCTCTCGCCAAGACAGCGGTAAGCGATAACAACGGCAACTCTGTCACCTATAACGACCTGAGCGCCTCGCAGCTGCTTGCGAACGACTTTGCCGAGCTTGCCCGCAACGATCAGCTCCAAGAAGACACCGCTCGCGCGCTGGGGCTCGAAGATCTCGACGACTTTAGAATCAGCATCAAGTCGTCGAGCACTACGCGAGTGATCAAGGTCGATATTTCTGCTGAAGATCCCAGAATGGCAGCCAGTGTTGCCAATGAGCTGACCGCGCAGATTGGGCAAACTGCAATACGAGTCATGGATCTTGACGCGGTAAATGTCATTAATCCAGCAAGGGTTCCAACCGAGCCAAGCGGCCCGTCAAGGTTGAAGTACACCATCCTTTCTCTCCCGGTTGGCTTCTTCCTGATAGTTGCAGCCTTGATTCTCCACGACATCCTGGACACGCGCGTTCACAGCGGGTCCGAGATCGAGGACATGCTCGGCATTTCCGTCATCGGCCACGTGCCCGTGTCAAAGGAGAGATAGGACATGAGTATCTTCAAGCGGCAAAACGGTGGCTACGGCTATTACACCAACACCAGTGGACTCAGCAACGCCTGCAAGACCATCCTCGCCAACATCCGCTTCATGGATGTCGACAAGCCCATACGCAGCATCGTCATCACCAGCGCCATCCCCAACGAGGGCAAGTCCTTCGTCGCGGAGAACCTCTGCCGGGCCATCGCCTCCTCGGGCAAGACGGTTCTTCTCGTGGAGGCGGACATGCGCCGCTCCACGCTCGCCGGACGCCTCAAGGCGCATGCCAAGCATGGGATCTACAGCGTGCTGTCTGGTGCCGTTTCTGTCGATCAGGCGGTTACGGCCACTGACGCGCCAAACATGTTCTTCCTCGACGCGGAGCCCGGCATCCCCAACCCCAGCGACCTGCTCAACTCCCGCCAGTTCGAGCGCTTTGTGCCCATCGTCTGTGACGCTTACGACTACGTGGTGTTTGACACGCCGCCCGTCGGCGCGTTTGTGGACGCGGCCGTGCTCAGCCGTCTGGTGGACGCCACGTTCATCGTGGTGCGCGAGGACTTTGTCCGACGCGAGCAGGTTGCCGCAGCTTACGACCAGCTGGTGAAGGCCGGTGGCAACGTGGCCGGCGTCATCATGAACTACTGCGAACGCTCCGGCTCCGACTACTATTACTACTCCCGCTACTATCACGACTACGAGGACGACGGCTCCGGCAAGCGGCGGAAGCGTCACCACCATCACGAGGGACTGTTTGGCGGTCGTCGCAAGCCCTCCGCCTCCGATTCTGCGACGAGCATCAGCGGAGGCAAGTCCGTCTCCTCGGCACGACGCATGCCGTCCGCAAAAGAGGTGATGGAAGGCGAGCGGGTTCGTAGTGCTGCCGGCCGCACCGTGCAGGCAAGCAGCGCGCCTGCGAGGGGAGGGGTCACCCCCGCCCCACGGGAGGAGGCTCCGTCGCCAACCACGAGCAGGCGTCCCTCGGCTCTGCACATGCAAAACGAGGACGAGTAGGGCCTGACCTTGCGCGACATCCATTGCCATATCCTGCCTGGCGTCGATGACGGCGCGTGCGACCTCTCCGAGTCGCTGGCCATGCTGTCGGCTGCGAAGAAGGCCGGCGTGACGAGCATCGTCTGCACGCCGCACTGCCGTGACCCGTACTTCGACTTCGAGGCCATGTGGGACGCCTACGACCAGCTCGTGGCACACGCCGACGGGTTCCCGCTCACCATGGGCTTCGAGGTCAACTGGAACAAGCTCACGTGGCTCGGGGTCGAGAGATGGGCCCCGTACCTGGGCATTCAAGGACCGAGCTTTGCGGGTGACGGCCAGGCGGCGCTGCTGCTGGAGCTGGACACCGGCGCTCAGCCCACGCAGTTTGCCGAGTACTACCGCACCGTGTTCGAGCTGCAGGGAATGGGCTACGACGTGGTCATCGCGCACCCTGAGCGGTACCTCTCAGTGCGCAAAGACCTTGCCCTTGCCGAGCGGTTTGTGAGCATGGGTTGCAAGCTGCAGCTGAGTGCGAACTTCATGACCGGCGGTCTGATGGGCGGCGGCAGGAGATGCGCTCGGGCGCTGCTCAACGCTGGTCTCGTGAGCTACATCGCCAGCGACGCGCACTGCGTGGAACACTATGAATTGCTGGCACGAGCCATGCGCGATTACGGCAGCCTTTTGCGGGGGTAACCCGTAACGACGGCAATGGAAAGCCATTGAAAGGGGTCCCAAGGCCAATCTCTTGGCCTTGGGACCCTTCTCGTAAGTCGCCCAAACGCGCGGGTTACTCCGCCATCAGCGCAAACGCCTCGTACGGACGCACGACGCCAGCCTGCGGAGCATCCTCGTAGTTGCACGCAGCCTCAACCAGCGCCGCTCCCGCGTACTCCTCTGGCACCCGCCACGCCACCTCGTGGTCGGTGAAGTTACAGACCACGAGCATCTTCTGCCCGTCCAGCTCGCGCTCGTAGACAAAGAGTTCCTCGCTCTCGGGCTCAAGCAGCCTGAAGTGCCCGTGCACCACCAGATCGCTCTGCTTGCGCAGCGCAATCAGCCCCTGGTAGTGCGCAAATACCGAGCTTGGGTCATCAACCTGCGCTGCAGCGTTGATGGTGGCGCAGTTGGGGTTGATCGGCAGCCACGGCTCGCCGGTGGTAAATCCCGCCTTGGGGCTCGCATCCCACTGCATGGGGGTGCGCGCGTTGTCACGGCAGATCTCGCGCATGCAGGCCATGGCCTCCTCGTGGCTGCATCCGCAGTCCTGCGTCAGCATGCGGTAGGCGTCGTGTGCCTCAAGGTCGTTGACAAGGCTCATGTCCTCAAAGGGATAGTTGGTCATGCCCAGCTCTTCGCCCTGGTAGATGTAGGGGGTGCCCTGCATGAGGTGCAGGCAGGTGGCGAGCATCTTGGCGCTCAGCTCGCGCCACTCGTCCGAGTCGTTGGCCCAGCGGCTCACCGCACGCGGCTGGTCGTGGTTGTCCCAGAAGAGGCTGTTCCACGCCACGCCGTCAAGGCCTGTCTCCCAACGATTGAAGACCTGCTTGAGGTCCACCAGGCGCGGCTTGTCGGTCACCCACTTACCACGGTCGGGGTCGCCGGTCAGGCTCACGTGCTCAAACTGGAAGACCATCGACAGCTCGCTGCCGTCCAGGTTGGCGTACTTCTTGGCGGTCTCCACGGTGGCACCGCTCACTTCGCCCACGGTCATGGTGTCGTACTTGGAGAGCACACGCCTGCGCATGTCCTGCAGGTGCGGGTGCACGCCATCGTCGTTGATCAGCGGTGAGAGCGGCGCATAGCCGGTCGGCCCGGGCTCGCCCGAGGGGAAGCTCGTGTCCTTGGCGATCATGCCAATGACATCCATGCGGAAGCCGTCCACGCCCTTGGCCAGCCACCAGTCCATCATGTCAAAGACCTCGTCGGCCACGCGGGGGTTCTCCCAGTTGAGGTCGGGCTGCTTCTTGGAGAAGCAATGCAGGTAGTACTGCTGGGTGGTCTCGTCCCACTCCCAGATGCTGCCGCCAAAGACGCCGCCCATGTTGGAGGGCTCGTGCCCGTCAACCGCGTCGCGCCAATAGTAGTAGTCGCGGTAGGGGTTGTCGCGGCTCGAGCGGCTCTGCTTGAACCATTCGTGCTCGTCGGACGAATGGTTGACCACGAGGTCCATCACGATCTTGATGCCGAGCGAGTGCGCGGTGGCAAGCATCTCGTCAAAGTCGTCCATCGTCCCAAAGCCTGGCCAGATGGCGCGGTAGTTGGAGATGTCATAGCCGTTGTCGTCCATGGGGCTCTCGTAGACCGGCGAGAGCCAGATGACGTCGATGCCCAGCTTGGCGAGGTAGGGGAGACGACTGGTGATGCCAGGGATGTCGCCAGTACCGCTGCCCGTGGAATCCTGGAAGCTCTTGGGATAGATCTGATACACAACGCTGCGCTGCCACCACTGCTCTTTCATGTGTCCTCCTCACAATTGATTGCGGTCATCACCAGTGTACGTCGGGTGTACGTCGGCTTCCCGCTTCGCTGAGTTTCGGCGATAATGAAGGGCGCGAAACGCGGCGCGTATGGCAGAGACGGAGGAACGCGCATGCTCAGGGCCAACTACCATACCCACACCACCTTCTGCGACGGGGACAACACAGCCGAGGAGATGGTGCAACGCGCCCTCGATCTCGGTTTTCTGCATTTGGGCTTCTCGGGTCATATGGACGAGGAGATCCACATGGACTGGCCGGCCTACGTTGCCGAGGTCTCGCGCCTGCGGGAGGCAGTGGCGGGGAGGCTCGATGTCCTCTGCGGCGTGGAGCTGGACACACTCTACGACCCGGCCCTCTGCCCCGGGGCTGAGTACGTGATCGGGTCCACGCATTACCTGGACGTCCACCCGGAGGGCTACTCGCGCGCCGTCGACTGGAGCGCGGAGGTGTCGCAAAGGCTCTGCGACGAGTTCTTTGGCGGCGACTGGTATGCCATGTGCCGCTCCTACTATGAGCTGGAGGCACAGGTCGTGGACCGTACGCACTGCACCTTTGTCGGTCACTTCGACCTGATCGCGCGCTTCAACGACCAGCTGCACGCCTTCGACGAGCAGGACCCGCGCTACGTTGGCCCCGCCCTCGAGACGATGGAGCATCTGGTTGCCTGCGGCGTGCCGTTTGAGATCAACTGCGGTGCGCACAACCGTGGCCGCAAGGCGGAGCTCTATCCGCGCCAGAGCCTCCTGGCCGCGCTGCACGACATGGGCGGCGAGATCTTCATCAACTCCGACGCCCACCAGACGACGGTCCTGAACGGCAGCTTTGACGTCGCGGTGGAGCGCGCCATCGCATGCGGCTTCACGCATGTGAACGTGCTCGCGCACACGGCGGCAGGGGAGGTCGAGGCGCGCCAGGTGGCGTTGGATTTGCTTTAGGCAACACATCCCTTACACAAATCTGCCGTTCGCTTCTCAAGCGAGTCCGCGCGTACCTGCGGCTATAACGGAATTTGCAGTCATTACGTATCCTTAACGTTGAACGGTTGTCGCGCATGACACCGGCTCGGTACGATTACCTGACCCGACGAAAGGTGACTGTGATGACTGATCTGACTCAGTTGCCGGGCATGATCGCCCAGAACCCGTTTCTTGCACTTGTCTTGCTCACGGTGATGGGGACCATCTTCGTAAACGGCGCAACAGATGCCGCCAACGCGATTGCCGAGCCCATCGGCACGCGTGCGATCGATGTGGACTCCGCAATCATCATGAGCGTCATCACCAACTTCCTCGGCCTGGTGGTGATGACCTTCTTCTCCACCGCAGTGGCCGACACCATGAGCAACATGGTCGACTTTGGTGGTGACAACCATGCGGCGCTGATTGCGCTTGCGGCCGCAATGGTCTCCATCGTCACGTGGTCTTCGCTTGCGTGGGTCTTTGGCATCCCCACGAGCGAGAGCCATGCGCTGATCGCCGGCCTTACGGGCGCGGCCATCGCCGTGCACGGAGGCCTCAGCGGCGTCAATGGTGCGGAGTGGGTGAAGGTGGTCTATGGCCTGGTGCTCTCGACGGCCCTCGGCTTTGTTGCAGGCTGGGCCATCGCAAAGGTAATACCCTACATATGCCGCAACGCCGACCGGCGCCAAGCCAACGACTTCTTTGCAAAGATGCAGGTTTGGGCCGCGGCTGGCGCGTCGGCCATGCACGGCGCCCAGGACGGCCAGAAGTTCATGTCCACCGCCATGCTCGCCATCGCGCTCTCCCAGGGGCTGAGCGTCAGCAACATGGAGTTCCCCCTGTGGCTCGAGGTACTGTGCGCCGCCGTCATGGCCATCGGCACGGGCATCGGTGGCAAGCCCATCATCAAGAAGGTGGGCATCGACATGGTGCAGCTCGAGCAGTACCAGGGCTTTGCTGCGGCGCTGAGCGCAACCGGAGCGCTTCTCATCGCCACGCTCACGGGCCTGCCCGTCTCGACCACCCACACGTCCTCCTCCTCCATGATGGGCGCCGGTGCCGCAAAGGACATGCACTCCGTGGACTGGGAGGTCGCCAAGGAGATCGTTCTCACGTGGGTCTTCACCTTCCCGGGTTGCGGACTCATCGGGTTCGCGCTCGCCAAGCTCTTCCTCGTGATCTTCTAATCCCGTAGACAAGACCTGGCCTCAAGGACCTGTACCCTCGGCTCAAATCACAGAAAGGTGGCTACCATGCCTAAAATCAAGAAGGAAGACGTCTTCTACACCCTGCTCAAGGATCTGGCCGAGGTGCTGGTGCAGGCAGGTGAGGAGTACGTGTACGTGATGAACACCTTCCCCGAGAGCATCACGCGCATCCCGCGCATGAAGATGTTCGAGACGCAGGCAGACGACATCGTGCGTGACATCATGACGCGCCTGTACACGAGCTTCATCACGCCCTTCGACCGCGAGGACATCAGCGACCTGGCGCTCGCCATGGACGACGTCGTGGACTACATGGAGGGCGTCGTGCTCAGGTTCGACCTCTTCAACATCCAGGAGATGCGGCCGGGCGCCATCGAGCTCGCCGATCTCACGCTGGCCGCGGTGCGCGAGATGCACGAGATGATCTACCACCTGCCCGACTACAAGCGTGACGACGTGGTCATGAAGCAGGCCATCGCCGTCGGTCACATCGAGGACGGCGCCGACACCGTCTACGAGCATGCCCTGCACACGCTGTTCCGCGAGGATGAGACCCGTGGCAAGGAGAGCCTTGCCTGGCTGCGCGTCTTCGACCGCATGGAGCACTGCCTGGATGCCTGCGACAAGGCAGCCGGCGTGGTGCGCAACGTGGTGATGAAGGCGAGCTAACGGGCAACGTACCTAGAGTTTTGTTAAAGGCTCAGATTACGTACAGTTCTTTGTAGAGCTTGCGATAAGTAGGGCGAGAGCCTCCAGTGGGGTAAAATGACACGGTTGTGGGTACAGACCCACCTACGTTCATTTGCACACTGGAGGTCCTTTGCATGTCTGACGAGAAGAACACGGAGGGTATCGAGGGGCTCGATGCCGCTGCCGAGCAGGTTATCGATGACGCCGCCGTCGTCGAGGAGGCTGCCGAGGAGGTCGCCGACGAGGCTCCTGCCGAGGTCGCCGATGAGACCGTCGCTGAGGTCGCCGAGGAGCAGGAGACCGTCACGCAGGCCTTGGACGAGGTTGACGAGAAGGTCGAGGCTGCCGTGAGGCACGTCGCCGAGGAGGCCGAGGCCGAGCTCAAGGAGGCCGAGGAAGAGGCCGAGCGCACCCCGCGCGAGCGTCGCTCCAAGCAGGCGCGCGCCGAGAAGGAGGCAAAGCGTGGCTTCGAGGAGCCTGTCGCCGCTCCGGCAAAGGCGTCCCTGCTGAGCCGCCTTGGCACGGGTGCCTGGCTGGGCATCTCCGCTGCCTGTCTGGTGGCGGGTCTGCTGCTGGGTCACTTCGTCATCGGTGGTTCCGCGGTCGGTGTCGATCTCAACGGCAAGACCACGGTCGCAGAGTCCGAGCTTGACGACGCCTTTGCCATCTACACCTACAACGGCGAGAGCCACACGCTCTCCGTGCGCGAGGTCATCGAAGCCTCTGGCTCGCTTGAGGCCTCCCTCAACGAGGATGGCACCTACAAGCTGCCCTCGCCCGAGTACGCCCTCAACGCAGCCCGCAACGCCATCCTTGACAGCGAGGTTGATGCCCGCGGCATCGAGGTGAGCGAGGAGGATGTTGCCGCCTACGCCGAGGAGAACCTGGGCACGAGCGACTACGAGGCCATCGCCAGCACCTACGGCATGGAGGCCGACGCCGTCGAGAAGCTCGTTACCGAGAACTGCCGCATCAACGCGCTTCGCGAGGAGATCGTCGGCGCGGAGCTGCCTGCTGCCCCCGAGGCTCCGACCACTGCCGAGGAGGGCAAGGAGGACGAGGTCACCAAGGAGTACGCGGACTACATCATCGCTCTTGCCGGCGACGAGTGGGACAGCGAGAAGGGTGCCTGGGTCGACGAGGCCAGCCCCTACGCCACCGCGCTTGACGGTGCCGACTTCAGCAAGGACGGCGCATCCTACAACGCAGCCCTCTCTGCCTACTATGTGGCCTATCAGGTCTACACCGAGCAGCAGACCAACATCAGCCAGCAATGGACCGACTTCCTCAACGGCCTTCTGAGCAGCGCCTCCATCCAGGTGGGTACGCTCGTCTCGTAACCCAGGCCGACGATTAAGGTTCTATGGTGCCCCGACAGGTCTCCTGCCGGGGCATCTTTCTTTGGGCGGGATGTGTGCGTGACAAACTGTCTTTACAGTTGTCTTGTCAAGTGTAAAGAATTCTGCCATACTGACGCTGCCGATCCAAATCGCAAGAAGAGGGGCTCTTATGGATATTGCCGCTGAGGTCGCACGCCTCAAGCAGGAGAGGGAAGCCGTCATTCTGGCGCACTACTACGTGCCGCCCGAGACGCAGGCGCTGGCAGACTACGTGGGCGACTCGTTTGCCCTGGCACGTCTCGCCCGCACGCTGGAGTGCAAGACCATCGTGCTGTGTGGCGTGTCGTTTATGGCCGAGAGCGCAAAGATGCTCAACCCAGACCGCACGGTGCTGCTGCCCGAGCCCTCGGCTGACTGCCCCATGGCGCACATGGTGCGCAAGGCTGACGTGGACGCCATCAAGGCACGCTACGACGACCTTGCCGTCGTGTGCTACATCAACTCGACAGCCGAGATCAAGAGCTGGTCTGATGTGTGCGTCACCTCGTCCAACGCCGTCAAGGTGGTGCGCGAGCTGCCACAGAAGAACATCCTCTTCATCCCCGACATGCATCTCGGCCACTACGTGAGCCTGCAGGTGCCCGAGAAGAACTTCATCCTCAACCGTGGCTACTGCCCCATCCACCACAAGATGGTTCCCGCCGAGGTGGAGGCTCTCGAGATGGCCCATCCCGACGCCGTGGTGATCGCCCATCCCGAGTGCACCGAGGAGGTGCTGCGGGAGGCCGACTTCATCGGGTCGACCAAGCAGATGATCGACTACGTTGCCACGAGCGACGCGCAGGAGTTCATCGTGCTGACCGTGGTGGGCGTGGAGCGCGAGATGCAGCTGGCGACCGCTGGCTCGGGCAAGCGCTTCTACTTCCCAGAGACCACGCCCATCTGCGTCAACATGATCAAGGTCACGCCCGAGAAGGTGCTTGCCTGCCTGCGCGATGGTACGGGCGAGGTGGGCATGCCCGACTGCGTCGATGCCGCGACGACCCCGCTCGAGCGCATGCTCGAGCTGGCAGCCCGATGATCGCCCTCGGAGCGGGAGCCCCCGCACCCCAGATCGACCTCGAGAACTGCGAGCGCGTGAGCTGCGACGTGCTGATCGTGGGCTGCGGCGTGGCGGGGCTCTACACGGCGCTCAACCTGCCGGAGCACCTCTCGGTCGAGATGCTCTGCAAGGAGGACGTGGCCAGCTGCGACAGCATGCTCGCGCAGGGCGGCATCTGCGTGCAGCGCGACGATGAGGACTACGAGCCCTGGTTCGAGGACACGCTGCGCGCCGGCCATTACGAGAACCGACGCGAGAGCGTCGACATCATGATCCGCGAGAGCCGTCCGCTGATCGACGACCTCATGTCACTGGGTGTCGAGTTCGACCGCACGCCCGAGGGCGAGCTGGACTACACGCGCGAGGGCGCGCACTCCCGGCCGCGCATCCTGCACAACGCCGACCTTACCGGCGCGGAGATCACCACAAAGCTGCTCGCGGCGGTCGAGACCCATACCAACGTGGGCATCCACGAGTACACCACCATGCGCGACCTGCTGGTGGAGGACGGGCGCTGCGTGGGCGTGCTGGCAACCGACGGGGCAAACGAGCCCGTGATGATCTATGCCAAGGCGACGGTGCTCGCCACCGGTGGTGTGGGCGGGCTCTTCCCGCGCTCCACCAACTTCCGCAGCCTCACCGGTGACGGCTGCCGCATCTGCCGCAACGCCGGCGTCGAGCTGGAGCACATGGACTACGTGCAGATCCATCCCACGAGCCTGTACACGCCCAACCCCGACCGCTCGTTCCTCATCTCGGAGAGCTGCCGCGGCGAGGGCGCCATCCTGTTGGATGCGCACGGCAACCGCTTTACCGACGAGCTCCAGCCGCGCGACGTGGTCACCAAGGCCATCTACCGGCAGATGGAGATCGACCACACCCGTCACGTGTGGTTGTCGTTCGAGAACGTCGACCGCGACGTGATCCTGACCCACTTCGCCAACATCCACAGGCGCTGCCTGGGGGAGGGCTACGACATCTGCCGCGAGCCGATCCCGGTGGTGCCTGCCCAGCACTACCTGATGGGCGGCATCCACGTGGACGAGATGAGCCGCACCACCATGCCGGCGCTCTATGCGGCAGGGGAGACCAGCTGCAATGGCGTGCACGGCGCCAATCGCCTGGCGTCCAACTCGCTTCTGGAGAGCATGGTCTTCGCCCGCCGCGCAGCGCTCGACATCGCCGAGAGCATCGGCTGACATCCCGCGTGGCCCCAAGGCCACCTGACCCATGGAGGAGACCCCATGAACCCCATCACCCTCAAGCTCCAGGCCGAGCCGCTCGTGCGCATGGCCCTTCAGGAGGACATCACCAGCGAGGACGTCTCGACCGCGTCGGTCATGCCCGGGCCCGCCCGCGGCGATGTGCAGCTCATTGCCAAGCAGGACGGCGTCATCTGCGGCCTGGACGTGTTTGCGCTTGCCTTCGAGCTGCTTGACCCCACGGCTCAGCTGCACGCGGACGTGGCGGACGGTGACGAGGTCAGCTGTGGACAGGTGCTCGCCACCGTGGAGGCCGACGTGCGGGCGCTTCTCTCGGCAGAGCGCGTGGCGCTCAACTACCTGCAGCGCATGAGCGGCATCGCCACGTATACGCGCCGGATGGCGGCGCTGTTCGCAGGCTCCAAGACGCAGCTGGTGGACACCCGCAAGACCACGCCCAACATGCGCGTGTTCGAGAAGGAGGCCGTGCGCGTGGGAGGGGCGGGAAACCACCGTTACAACCTCTCCGACGGCGTCATGCTCAAGGACAACCACATCGATGCGGCGGGTGGCATCACGGCTGCTGTCGCAGCGGCGCGCGCACATGCGCCGTTCGTCCGCAAGATCGAGGTCGAGGTCGAGAATCTCGACATGGTGTGTGAGGCGGTGGCAGCGGGGGCGGATATCATCATGCTTGACAACATGAGCCACGAGACCATGGCCGAGGCCATGCGCATCATCGACGGCCGTGCCGAGGTCGAGGTCTCGGGCAACGTCACCGCAGACAACGCAGCGGCTTTGGTCGACTTGGGGGTTGACTACGTCTCGTCCGGCGCGCTCACGCACTCTGCGCCGATACTTGACCTCTCCCTCAAGCACTTGCATGTGATTGGGTAGGTGTGACATGCGAGGTCAGGAGCGCAGGTTTGAGATCCTTGCCCTTCTCGAGGGGGCGACCGAGCCCATCTCGGGCGCGGAGATCGCACGCCGTTGCGGCGTGAGCCGGCAGGTGATCGTCAACGACATCGCGCTGCTGCGCCGCGAGGGCAACGAGGTTGTGTCGACCCACCATGGCTACGTGCTGGCGCGCCACGGCGGCCCCTGCAGGCGCCTCTACAAGGTCTGCCATGACGAGACGCGCGTGCAGGAGGAGCTGTTTGCCATCATCGATCTGGGTGGCACCGTGGAGGACGTGATCGTCAACCACCGCTTCTATGGGAAGATCGAGGCCAAGCTCGACATCTCGAGTCGTCGCGAGGTGCGCCGCTTTATCGACGACCTCGCACATAGCAAGTCGACTCTGCTCAGCAAGGTCACCTCGGGCTACCACTTCCACCATGTGTCTGCTGACTCGGACGAGATCCTGGACGAGATCGCCGCCGAGCTTCAGAGGCTGGGGCTGACGGCTGAGCTTCTGTCCTACGAGCAGGACGGCAGCATCGGGGCATAGGGCGCGGGTGGCCTCCCCCGCGCGCACCGGTCTTCTCGCAACACGATTGTTTCGCTCAGGGCACGATTTTGTGGATGGAGCCCATGCGGTAGTACCCTGTGTGAAGTCCGAAGGTGCCATGCACGTTCCGTGCATGCAGGGGAGATTGGAAGATCCATGGTTGAGAAGAAGGACCTCGACTGGGGTAGCCTGACGTTTGCTTACACCCCGACCGACTATAGCTATGTCTGCAATTACAAGGACGGTGCTTGGGGCGAGGACATCCTGACCCCCGACCACACCCTGCAGCTCTCCGAGTGCGCGGGCATCTTCCACTACTGCCAGGAGGTCTTCGAGGGCCTCAAGGCCTACACCACCAAGGACGGCGACATCGTCTGCTTCCGTCCCGACATGAACGCCTCCCGCATGGCTGACTCCGCCAAGCGCATCTGCATGCCGCCGTTCCCCGAGGACCGCTTCGTCGAGGCCGTCAAGCAGGTCGTCGAGGCCAACCTCGCGTGGGTCCCGCCCTTCGGCAGCGGCGCCACCCTCTACATCCGTCCGTTCATGATCGCCACGGGCAACGTCATCGGCGTCAAGCCCGCCACCGAGTACCAGTTCCGCATCCTGGTCACCCCCGTGGGCCCGTACTACAAGGGCGGCGTCCAGCCCGTGGCGCTGAAGGTCCCCGAGTACGACCGCGCCGCGCCGCACGGCACCGGCAACATCAAGGCCGGCCTGAACTACGCCATGAGCCTGTATCCCAGCGTCCTCGCCCATGCCGAGGGCTTCGCTGACAACATGTTCCTCGACCCGCAGACCCACACCTTCGTGGAGGAGTCCGGCGGCGCCAACTTCCTGCTGGTCAAGGAGGACGGCACCCTCGTGGTCCCGCAGTCTGCGACCGACTCCATCCTGCCCTCCATCACCCGCCGCTCGCTCGTGCAGGTGGCCGAGGAGATGCTCGGCATGAAGGTCGAGCAGCGCCAGGTGCGCTTCGACGAGATCGACCAGTTCGTCGAGTGCGGCATGTGCGGCACCGCGGCCGTCATCTCGCCGGTGGGCAAGGTCGTCGACCTCGAGGGCAACGAGCACGTCTTCGGCGCTGGCATGGAGCATGTCGGCCCCGTCCTGGCCAAGCTCCGCGAGACGCTCACGGGCATCCAGTCCGGTGAGGTCGAGGACAAGTTCGGGTGGGTCGTGAAGGTCGCTTAGGTTCGACGGACCTGACGCTCGCCCCCGGCTTGCCTCTGTGCTCCAGCGCGCCAAGAACAGGCGCGCTTGAGGTCGCGCTGAGGCAAGCCGGGGGCGAGCTCCGTAGCACCAAATCGAGGAGGAGAAGGTGCTGGTCGGGAGGGGGACTCTCGAGCAGCGCCTTCTTTCTTGTGGGGTGTGGACGGGTCGGAGCGTCGGGCCGGTCGGGTGCGGGTTGGGACGGTGCCTTTCTCCCTCGCGCCTTCGGCGCTCGAGCCAGTTCTGGTTGGGATTTGGGTCGGGGCGTTGCCTCGGTTCCTCGCGCCTTCGGCGCTCGGGCCAGCCTTGGTCGGGTGCAGGTCGGGACGGTGCCTTTCTCCCTCGCGCCTTCGGCGCTCGGGGTGGGCTTGGTTGAGGTTTGGGTCGGGGCGCTGCCTTGGTTCCTCGCGCCTTCGGCGCTCGGAGCCTACGTGATTGATGGTGCGGGTCGATGCGTCGCCTTTGCTTGTGAAGGTAGGGTAGCCGACGGCGTTTCGGGTTATACTTGCTGCTTAGTGTCTTTATCTATCGACTGGAGTGATGCCCCATGGCACAGAAGGTGCTGGGAACCGAGGACCTCTACGGAAGCTACATGCGCGCCTGGCAGCATATGACCGACGTCGCGCGCGAGCTCTTTGGCACGTACGGCTTTGACGCCATCGAGACACCCGCCCTCGAGCAGGTGGACACCTTCGTCCATGGCATCGGCGAGTCGACCGATGTGGTGCGCAAGGAGATGTTCCGCGTGTTCTCGGGCTCCCTGCTGCCCGAGGTGATGGAGCGGGGGAGCGAGGCGCACCTCAAGCCCCGCCAGCGCATGGCGTTGCGCCCCGAGGGCACCGCAGGCGTGGTCCGTTCCGTGGTGGAGAACAACCTCGTGCCCCAGGGTGGCGCTCCGGCCAAGCTCTGGTATGCCGAGGCGATGTTCCGCGGCGAGCGTCCCAAGAAGGGCCGCCTGCGCCAGTTCCACCAGGTGGGCCTGGAGTGGCTGGGTGCCCCCGATCCCGCCGCAGATGCCGAGTGCATCATCGTGCTGATGGAGTACTTCAAGCGTCTGGGCTTCGACCCCGACAAGCTGCACCTGACCATCAACTCCATGGGTGACGCCAACTGTCGTCCGGCCTATCGCGAGTCCGTCCGCCAGTTCATTCTCGACCATGCCGACGAGATGTGCGAGGACTGCCGCGAGCGTGCCGAGCTCAACCCGCTGCGTGCCTTCGACTGCAAGAACGACCACTGTCGCGAGGTGATGGAGGCCGCGCCGAAGGTGAATGACGCCCTCTGTGACGACTGCCGCGCGCACTATCAGCAGGTCAAGCGCTATCTTGACGAGGCAGGCATCTCCTACACCGAGGACCCGACCCTGGTGCGCGGCCTTGACTACTACACCCGCACGGTCTTTGAGGTCGAGGTCGAGGGAGCCGGCGTGGGCGCCATCGGTGGTGGCGGCCGCTACGACGGCCTGGTGGAGCTCGAGGGCGGCAAGCCCACCCCGGGCATCGGCTTTGCCGTCGGCTTCGAGCGCATTTACCTCGCGCTGCAGAGCCTGGGCGTGGACCTCGCCGGTGAGGAGTCCGGATGCGTATACGTGGCGAGCACGCCCGACCAGCGCGACGCAGCCTTCTCTGCGACGCTGGCCTTGCGCAGGGCAAACATCCGCACCGAGGCCGACTACCAGGGCCGCTCGCTTAAGGCGCAGTTCAAGCAGGCAAACCGCCTTGGAGCGCGCATCTGCGTGGTGCTGGGCTCCGACGAGGTGGCGGCGGGAGTCGCCACGGTACGCGATATGCAGACCCACGACCAGGAGCAGGTGCCTCTGGCAGAGCTTGCCGAGCGTGTGGCCGAGCGCCTGTAGGGTTACATACCACAGCTTTCAATTGTGGTAGGTATCAGTAATAACAGTTGGACGTAGTGACCAACGACCTCTATCCTCCCTCATGAGAGAAGATTGCATGGGGGAGGATCTATGTTGGAGGCGGCTACGCTGGTCACGTTTGCGGCGATGCTGGTGACGGGCATCGTCTATGGCTTTCCCCTGCTTGTGGCCTTGATAGCCGGGTGGCTCCTCTTCTTCGACTATGGCCTTATGCGCGGCTTCGACGTCCACGAGCTCTGCCGCATGTCCACCCGCGGGCTCTCCGACGTCATGCCGGTCCTCTGCCTCTTCGTGCTGATTGGCGCCCTGACCGCCTCCTGGCGCGCCGCGGGCACCATTCCCGCCATCATCTGCTGGTCCGTGCGGGTCGTCAGCCCGACCACGCTGGTCCCCGCCTCCTTCCTGCTGTGCTGCGTGATGTCCCTGCTTACGGGAAGCTCCTTTGCCTCTGCCGCCACGACGGGCGTCATCTGCATGGCCATCGCCTCGTCCATGGGGGCAAACCCGGTGCTCACGGGCGGTGCCATCGTGAGCGGCTGCTTCTTTGGCGACCAGTGCTCGCCCATGTCGAGCAGCGCGTCGCTGGTTGCGGGCATCACCAATACCAACCTGCTGTCAAACGTCTCGCGCATGATGCGCACCGGGGCCGTTCCCTTCGTCTGCTGCCTTGGCCTGTATGCCTTGTTTGGGACGCTTGCCGCACCTGGTGCGGACGCTTCTGCAAGCATCGCCCTGAGCGGTACCGAGGCCCTGCGCTCCTTCGTGCTCGAGCCAGTCGTGTTCGTGCCTGTGGTGCTCGTGTTCCTGCTCTGCCTCCTCAAGGTCGACGTCCGTTGGACGATGGTCGCGAGCCTCGCCGCTGCGATCGTCATCGAGGTCCTTGTGCAGGGGATGGCCCTGCCTGAGGTGGCGCGCACCCTGGTCTATGGCTATCACGCGGCAGACCCTGAGGTCGCACGACTTGCCAATGGGGGAGGGGTGCTCTCGATGGCAGAGCTCTCGGCCATCGTCGCCGTTGCCTCCACCTATGCAGGCCTTTTCGAGGGGACGGGGCTTCTCGCCGGCGTCGAGCAGGCGGTCACGTCGCTAGCCCGGCGCACCACGCCCTTTGTGGGAGTTCTCGCCACGAGCGTCTTCACGGCCGCCATCGCCTGCGACCAGGTGCTCGCCATCATGCTGGTCCGACAGCTCTGCGACGGCTGCGAGGGCGCGTCCTCCGCGCTTGCGCTCGACATGGAGAGCAGCGTGACCCTGATCCCGGCACTCATCCCCTGGTCCACCTCATGCGTGGGCATCATGGCGTTCACGGGCATGCCGATGGTGTCGGTGAGCTGCGCCTTTCTGCCCATGCTTGTTCCGGCATGGAGCCTTGCCATCTCGCTGTGGCAGTACGGGCATCCGACGTTTGTGGACAGCCCCACGGCGCGTGTCATGGGCCTGACCGACGAGGACGACAGGCGTCGGCTGGCGGCATAGGAGCTCGGTAGCAGGCCGCTGCCCCGCGGCGAGGATTACCGCATGTTTGTGCGCTACTGGTACGTTGATCGAGACGGAACGAGCCTCCGTTGCGTCTCTCGGAGCGGACCAGTGGCGCGTCCCGCTAGCTCGCCACCACTGGTCCGTCGATTCGACCGGAACGAGCCCCCGTTGCGTCCGCAGCAGCGTACCAGTGGCGCTCCCCGCTAGCTCGCCGCCACCGGTCCGTCGCCACGGCCGGAGCGGGCTGCCATTCCATCCACAGCAGCGAACCAGTTGCAGTCACAAAAAAGTGCCCCCGCACTTGCGTGCGGGGGCACCGGTGTCTTGCTGTGTGTGCGTCTAGCCGTAATACGCCAGAAGGCCGAGACGAGCGAAGGTGACGCGCGCGGGGTCGACCTGACGAGGTCTTGCCGGCTCAGGCGCAAAGAGCATGCGCAGTCCCTCGGTGACCTTGGACATAATCTGCGACAGCGTCATGGCGCGCTCCCTCCGCGAGAAAAACTAAGCATCTTGACACGTATATTACGGATCTGTTACAACGTATTCAAACTGTTTGTATCGATACTTCTCACAAGTCTTTTTTGTGGACTAGAGAAGGCTTCCGAGGGGGATGCATGAACTTCTCGAGCATGGAGTACTTCATCGCGCTCGCGGAGGAGCGCAGCTTCACGCGCGCCGCCCAGCGCCTTATGGTGACCCAGCAGACCCTCTCGGCTCACATCGCCGGCGTGGAGCGCGAACTGGGGGTGCGCCTGGTCAACCGCAAGGTGCCCCTCACCCTCACCTATGCCGGAGAGGTGCTGCTTGGCTATGCCCGCCGCTTCGAGACAGACCGGCGTGCCATGGAGCAGGAGTTTGCCGACATCTCCGGCGACGAGCAGGGCCTTTTGGCCGTGGGCATCGCCTCGACGCGCGGACGCCTCCTGCTGCCGCGTGCCATCGCCGCGTTTCACGAGCTCAAGCCCGGCGTGCGCGTCACCATCGAGGAGGAGGAGAACGAGAACCTCGTCGAGGCCCTGCGCGAGGGCCGGGTGGACATGACCGTCGCGACCATCCCCGCCAACGTCTCTGGCCTGGAGGTGCGGCTCCTGCGCACCGAGCAGATCGTGCTGGTTGCCTCGTGGAGCCTGCTCAGGCGGCTCTATGGGGAGAACGCCCAGAACGTGGTCAGCGAGGTCGTGCGCACGGGGAGCCTGGCGGGGCTCGAGGGCTGCCCCTTCCTGCTGCTCGGACGTCACGACGAGCCTGGCGACCTCTCGCGACTGCTGATCGAGCGCGCGGGCCTCGACGTCGAGCCCGCCATCGTGTCGACCAACTCGGAGACGCTCATGGAGCTGGCCCTGCGCGACATGGGCGCGACCTTCGTGCCGGAGGACCTCGCGCAGACGATGCTGGGGGATAGCACGTCGAGCATGTGCGTGATGGACCTCGGCCCGTCGGCGCGGATCGACATCCACGTTGCCTGGCGCTCGTCCACGCACGTGTGGAGCGTCATCGAGGACTTTGCCGACCTTCTCGCCGAGCAGGTTGGCGCAGGCGGAGACGAGGGATGAGCGCGCCAGCCAGCTGGCAGGCGCTTGACCTGCATGACAATGCCGCCTGCGTGCGCGTTCTGAGGGAGACGACGGCCGCGGAGCTCGTGCAGGAGCTGATGGGCTCCAAGGCGGCGGCCAAGCGCGTGCTGGCGGGAGGCCAGCTGGTACGCGGGGGCCGCCCGCTCGAGGCGCGCGAGACGCTCGCGCCAGGCGAGGAGATAGACCTCCTCCTGCGCACGCAGCCAGCACCAGCAACGCGCGCCGCAAAGGCAGGCCAGCCCCCGGCAATCGTCTACCGCGACCGCGTGCTCTGTGCGGTGGACAAGCCCCAAGGCCTGCTCGTGCACGGTGACGGGTCTGATGCGGACACCCTGACGGCGCGCCTTGCCGCCACGCTCGCGGCGGAGGGGCTGCCCGGGCTTCCGCAGGCGGTCCAGCGGCTGGACGTGGAGACCACGGGACTCGTGCTGTTCTCGCTGGCAGAGGAACTGCAACCAGTGCTTGACGCGCAGGTTGCCGGGCATGGGATGTCAAAGCGCTACCTCGCCGTGGTGTGCGGAAGCCTCCCGGGGGACGACTGGCTCGAGCTCGACGGCCCCATCGCGCGAGACCGCCACGACGCCCGCAAGATGCGCGTGGGGCGCACGGGCAAGCCGTCGCTCACGCGCGTGCGCACGCTGGCACGGTCAGGCGCCCGCTCGCTCGTGCTCGTGGAGCTCATGAGCGGCCGTCGCCACCAGATTCGCGTGCACCTGGCCCATGCCGAGCACCCCATCGAGGGCGACGCGCTCTACGGGGGCAGGCAGACGGGGGAGGGGCTCATGCTGCACGCCTATGAGGAGCGGCTGGTGCATCCCGTGTGGCGCACGCCGCTCACGCTGCGCACCGGCTGGCCCGCGCGCTTCTCGCGCATGGGCTTTGACGAGAACGCGGCGGGCCTGCACGGGGTATAGATGCCGCTTGCGCAAAGCGGCACGGTTGACGCCTTCAACGAGGGCGTCAATCAGGCATACTGAATCGAAGGGGACAACCAGAGAGAGGTGCACTATGGCCGATACCATGCGTGGCGTCTACACCAATCTGACGAGCATCCGCCGCGACGTCTTTCGCGAGGTTGCCAAGATCATGTACTCCATCGGCGACCATCCCGAGTGGACGGACGCCGACATCGACGACGCCTTTGACGAGCTGCCGTACAAGATTCTCCCGGGCGACGTGGCCACCTACCGCGAGAGCGTCTTTCTCGAGCGTGCCATCATCGGCGAGCGCATCCGTCTGACCATGGGCCTCTCGCAGCACGGCGCCGACAGCCGCTCGCGCATCAGCGAGGGCTTCAGCCGCGCCGAGAGCGGTGGCCTGGCCTACTACGAGCCGCCCCTGATCAACGTCATCAAGTTTGCCTGCAACGCCTGCGAGGACAACGTCTATCGCGTGTCGAGCGCGTGCCAGGGCTGCCTGGCGCACCCGTGCCGTGAGATCTGCCCCAAGGGCGCCATCAGCTTCCGCCACAAGCGCGCCTTCATCGACCACGAGAAGTGCATCGGCTGCGGCCGCTGCGCGCAGGTCTGTCCCTACCACGCCGTCCACCACCACGTGCGCCCGTGCGCCGAGGCCTGCGGCATGAAGGCCATCGGGTCCGACGAACACGGCCGCGCCGACATCAACTACGAGAAGTGCGTCAGCTGCGGCCAGTGCCTCATCAACTGCCCGTTTGGCGCCATTGCCGACAAGAGCCAGATCTCGCAGGTCATCTGGTCGATCCTCGGCGGTGAGGAGGTCATTGCGGCCGTCGCCCCCGCCTTCGTCGGCCAGTTTGGCGGCAAGGGCAACGTGGGCAAGCTGCGCGAGGCCTTCAAGCTGCTGGGATTCGCCGGCGTCGAGGAGGTCGCCATCGGTGCGGACCTCTGCGCCATCCAGGAGGCCGAGGACTTCTACGAGGAGGTCGTCGAGGGCGACCTGCCCTTCATGGGCACCTCCTGCTGCCCGGCGTGGTCGTCGATGGCAAAGATGGAGTTCCCCGACAATGCGGAGTGCATCTCCATGGCCCTCACGCCCATGGTGCTGACCGCCCGCATGATCCGCTCGCAGCATCCCAACGCCAAGATCGTCTTTGTGGGGCCCTGCTCGGCAAAGAAGCTCGAGGCCATGCGCAAGAGCGTGCGCTCCGAGGTCGACTACGTGCTCACCTTCGAGGAGATGGCGGGCATGATGGACGCCAAGGAGATCGACTACCTCAAGCTCGAGGACGACAACAAGAGCGACTTCGCCGTCGCCTCTGCCGACGCGCGCAACTTTGCCGTCGCGGGCGGCGTCGCCAACGCCGTGGTCAACACGCTCAAGGTCACCCATCCCGACCTTGAGGTCAAGGTGCACAATGCAGAGGGCCTCAACGAGTGCCGCCAGATGATCAAGGACGCCGTCAAGGGCAAGTACCCTGGCTACCTGCTCGAGGGCATGGCCTGCCCGGGCGGCTGCGTGGCTGGCGCCGGTACGCTGCAGGCCATCAACAAGTCGCGTGCCGCGGTGCAGCGCTATGCCAAGCGCTCGCCCCACGCCAACGCCGTGGACAACGAGTTCCGCTCGCTCATCCACTCGCTGGAGCGCGAGGAGGACGGCGTCAAGCCCGCCGAGTAGGCACGACGCTCGCATAGAGACAAGAACGGTGGCCCCAGCGCCTGCAGACGCTGGGGCCACCGCCTTGACTTGGGAACCCAATCATGAAAGAGGCGCTCCTCCACTTGGGAGGAGCGCCTCTGCGCTTGCGTATCTACCGCGTGCCTACTCGGCCAGGGAGGCGTAGAAGGTCGCGTGCTCGAACTCCTGCTCGATGGTGTTGCCATGGATGAACGGCAGCGACAGGAACTCGTCAACGGTCGGGACCAGGGGGCTGCAGTCCACAAAGTGGTTCTTGTGGTTGCGAACGCTGGTGTCCTGAGCACGCCAAGCCTCGAAATTGCAGTCAGTCAAGTAATAGACGTTGTTGTCGACCTTCATGTAGACGGAGTGATTTACGTGCAAGTACTCCGCCAGCTGGTCGTACGAGATGTCGAGAGCCTCCGCTGCCTTCTTACCCATGTCGAGTCCTTTCTCCGAAGGTTTGAAACCTCATGCTTAGATGATACCCGCCCTCCGGCGCTGTCGTTTGTCGTCTTGATGCAATTAGGCAAGCGGCGCGCGGGGGCGATGTGCTTTGGTTTGTGCCACCGCTGGCCGCGGCGGGTCTTCTCACGATAGACAAGATGCAGAGAAGCCGCAAGGGGTTGTCGGCTTTGGCCTATATCCGCAGAATGCGCCCGTGCGCCTGCTGTCGCTATGCCAGAAGCAGCCGCTCGAGCTCGTCGGTCGTGTCCGCAAGCACCGTTGCCCCCGCCTCGCACAGCTGCTCGACGCTTCGGTATCCCCAGGTGACGGCAATGCAGTCGCAGCCCACGTTGGCTGCGGTCGCCACGTCGACCTCCGAGTCTCCCACGTAGACGATCTCGTCTGCGGCCAGGTCGAGCTTGCGCATGACCGCGAGCACGGTGTCGGGCGCGGGCTTGCGGCGCACCCCTGCGCGTTCGCCGGCCACGGCGCCAAAGACCCCGGGAAAGCAGCTGCTCATGAGGTCCTGCACTGCCTCGTCGCCCTTGTTCGAGACGACGGCCAGCGCGATGCCCTGCTCGCCAAGGCGTGCCAGAAGCTCGGGGATGCCGGGGTAGGGGGCGGTGTTGTCCTGGCTGTGAGCGAGGTAGTACTCGTTGAAGCTGGCGAGTGCGGCCTCCTGCACGGCGTCGGGCGTGCCCTCGGGCACGGCGAGCCTGAAGAGCTGACGGTAGCCGTTGCCCACGAAGCGGCGCACCTCCTCGCGCGTGCGTGGCGGAAGGCCCTGCGAGGCCAGGCCGTGGTTGGTGGCCAGATAGAGGTCCTCCAGAGTGTAGAGCAACGTGCCGTCCAGGTCGAACACGACCGCCTTGTAACGCATGGGCATCCTTCCGCTTGACGGCCGCACGCCTCGTCGGTGCATGTCGGGCCGCCGACTGAGCGTATCATGAGCCAGAAGGAGGTCGTGGCGTGGATACCAAGCAACCGAATCTTGACACAGTGGGCACAGGTTCCTCCAACCGGCGGGCGCGCAGGGCCAGGCGGGCGTTTGTCGTGCTGGCGCTTGCCGTCCTGGTCGTGGTGGTGGTGCTCGCGGGCGCGTTGGTGCGGTATGCGTCACAGCACGCCGGAGAGCGCGAGGGGACGTCTCGGCAAACGCAGGAGTTTGTCGTCAGGGATGCCGAGGCGCCTGCCGATCAGTCACAGGAGCAGGCCAAGCCGGAGGAGGACGAGCAGAAGGACAAGGCCAACGTCGAGCCGGTGCGCGTCGACCTCATGATGATTGGCGACATCCTCATGCACGAGCGCGTGATAGGCACGGGCGACAACGGGGATGGCACCTACTCCTATGACCACCTGTTCTCCCAGATCGGCGATGACATCTCCCAGGCGGACGTGGCCGTGCTCAACCAGGAGACCGTTTTGGGTGGGTCGGCCTGGCCCTACACGGGCTACCCCTCCTTCAACAGCCCGCAGGAGGTGGGCGACGCCGAGGTGGCTGCGGGCTTCGACATCGTGCTCAAGGCCACCAACCACACCTTCGACTACGGCTACGACGGCGTCCACGCCGAGCTTGCCTACTGGGCGTCAAAGCATCCGGAGATCGCCGTCATCGGTGCTGCCGATCCCAATGGGGACGGCATAGCGCCGGCGGGCGGAACCTCGCCGGCAGGCCCCTGGCTCTTTGAGAAGGACGGCTTCACCATAGCCATGCTCAACTACACCGACGTCCTCAACGGCAGCGTGGACCCGTCAAACGACGCGCGCGTGGTGTCGATTGCCGACGAGGAGACCATCCGCACCGACGTCGCGGCGGCTCGCGAGAAGGCGGACCTCGTGGTGGTCTTCATGCACTGGGGCGAGGAGTACGAGAACGAGCCCGCCGCCGACGAGCGGCGGTGGGCGGAGGTCCTCTACGACTGCGGGGTCGACGTGGTGATAGGCGGGCATCCGCACGTGATCCAGCCGGTCGAGGTCATGGGCGACGACAAGCGCAAGATGCTGGTCTTCTGGTCCGTGGGCAACTTCGTGTCCACGCAGGCCGGCGCGGCAAACATGGTGGGAGGCATGGTCAAGCTGTCCCTCGTCAAGGATGGCGACGGCGCGCGGGTCTCGACCTACGAGTTCATCCCCGTGATCAACCAGCGCGTGGTCACTTGGCATGGGATCTGCGCCTACAAGCTCTCCGACTACACCGACCAGCTGGCGGCCGAGAGCTCCGTCTCCGAGGTCGATGGCGGCAGGGGCGCCACGCGCCAGTGGTACGTGGACTACTGCGCGAGCGTGCTGGGGGAGGGGTTCGACACCGAGACCCTCTCGGTGCATGGCGAGCTCTAGGTGCCTCCTCGCGTTCCTGTTGAATCGGAGATATGTCCCTTGCGGGTCATCCTATCCAGACGTGCGTAGTACAATGCCTCCTTGCGTGCCTGCGCGCTGTCTACGCTCGGGCGCCGTCTGCCAAGGGCCGCCCGTACGAGCACGGGGCGGCGACACGACGAGAGGACATCCACATGAGCAATTTCTCCCTGCATACCCACTCCTGCGGAGAGCTGCGCGCGGAGAACATCGGCGAGGAGGTCACGCTCACTGGTTGGGTGTGGCGACGTCGCGACTTCGGCGGCCTCATCTTCATCGACCTTCGCGACCGCGAGGGCCTGACCCAGGTCTTCTTTGATCCTGACCTCTGCGACTCCGAGACCTTTGCCACGGCCGAGACGGTCCGCCCCGAGTGGCCCGTGCTGGTCGAGGGCCAGGTTCGCCACCGCATCGAGGGCCAGACCAACCACAACCTCGCCACCGGCGAGGTGGAGGTGCTCGTCTCCAGGATCGAGGTCCTGAATACCTCCAAGACGCCTCCGTTCCAGATCGAGGACCACGTGGACACCTCCGAGGACATCCGTCTGCGCTACCGCTACCTCGACATTCGCCGTCCGTCCATGATGGCCAACCTCAAGCTGCGCTCTGACTTCACCTTTGCCATCCGCCAGGCGCTGCACGACCGCGCCTTCATGGAGGTGGAGACGCCGGCGCTGTTCAAGTCGACCCCCGAGGGCGCACGCGACTTCCTGGTGCCCAGCCGCACGCAGCCTGGTCACTTCTACGCCCTGCCCCAGAGTCCGCAGCTGCTCAAGCAGCTGCTCATGGTGGGTGGCGTCGAGCGCTACTACCAGGTGGCCAAGTGCTTCCGCGACGAGGACCTGCGCGCCGACCGCCAGCCCGAGTTCACGCAGGTGGACATCGAGATGAGCTTCGTCGACCAGGACGACGTCATGGGTGCGCTCGAGGAGGTGCTCTCGGACGCGTTTGCCAAGGTGGGCGTCGAGATGACCCTGCCGCTGCGCCGCCTGTCCTACTGGGATGCGATGGACACCTACGGCACCGACAAGCCCGATACGCGCATCGGCATGGAGCTGCATGACGTGACCGGCGTCTTTGCCGCCTCCGGCTTCAAGCTCTTTGCCTCGGCGGCTGCCACTGACGGCCAGTACGTCAAGGCCATCTGCTGCCCGGGCGCCGGCGTGTGGGGACGCTCCAAGATCGACAAGCTCGCCAACGTAGCTGCGACCTTCGGCGCCAAGGGCCTTGCCTGGGTTGCCTTCAAGGCCGACGGCTCCGTGCAGAGCCCGATCGCCAAGTTCCTCTCCGAGGACGAGATTGCCGCCCTCAAGGACGAGATGGGGGCCAACCCCGGCGACCTCGTGCTGTTTGCCGTCGGCGAGCGTCTCGCCACCGACGAGATCCTCGGTGGTATGCGCGTGCACATGGCCAACGTCCTCGAGGTCGCACGCGAGGGGCATGACTTCCTGTGGGTCGTCAACTTCCCGCTGGTCCACTGGGACGAGGAGCGCGAGGCCTACGCGGCCGAGCACCAGCCCTTCACCCAGCCCGAGGAGAGCGACATCGACAGGATCGAGATCGATCCGCTGTCCGTCGGCTCGCACACCTATGACTTCGTCATGGACGGCTACGAGGCCGGCGGTGGCGGCATGCGCATCCACAATGCCGAGCTGCAGATGCGCATCCTCAAGCTGCTGGGCTTCACCGAGGAGCGCGCCGCCGAGCAGTTCGGCTTCCTGATGGAGGCCCTCGAGTACGGCGCGCCTCCCATGGGCGGTTTCGCGCTTGGCCTCGACCGCGTGTGCATGCTGCTGGCTGGCGCCGACTCCATCCGCGAGGTCATGGCCTTCCCCAAGACCTCGAGCGGCTCTGACATGATGAGCTCTGCGCCGAGCGAGGTCAGCGACGCACAGCTCGAGGAGGTCTCGCTGCGCCTGCTGTAGGCCGCGGCCGTCAATCGTACGTCTTGGTGGGGTCACCTGTCCGTAGGTGGCCCCACCTCTTGTTTTGCGGAAAAACGCTCTGAGGTGTACGCTCGTGTCTCCGATGCGTATGCTTGAATGCGCAGGGTAATGGATATATCTGGGGAGGGCTCATGGATAATCGGGCACGTGAGCGGTCACAGAACACTGGTGACGGAGGCCGCAGGCGAAGGCCCGCGTCCGCGTCCGCTCGGACGGGCACCAGCAGAAACGCGACGCGCAGTGGCGCTGCGCATGCGAGTGGCTCTCGCACGCGCACGGGTGGGTCCTCTCGTCCCGTCACGTCTGGCAGGCATCAGTCTGGCGCGGTACGCGGCTCGGCACGGGCTGGCTCGTCTCGCCGCGCCACAGCGGCTCGCACGCGCTCTGGTGCCAGCATCAGCCGCGCCCCGGCGGGCAGGCGTCCTGCCTCCCGGCGCAACGACAACGTGCAGAGGGCCATTGGCATCGGTGTGATCGTCTGCAGCCTGCTTCTGGTCTTCTTCCTGATCAAGTCCATGATCGGCTGCGTCTCGCGCGCCTTCGACCGCGGCGAGAAGAAGACCAGCGTCCCTGCCGAGCAGGAGGTCGTGGAGGTTGCCGAGACCAAGCCCGTGCAGATCGACCTCGTCATGATCGGCGACATCCTGCAGCACAGCGGAGTCTTCCAGAGCGGCTACCTGGACGACGGCACGCGCAACTACGACCACATCTTTGCCCACATCGGCAGCGAGATCGAGGGTGCGGACATCAAGGTCGTCAACCAGGAGACCATCCTCGGTGGCGAGGGCTTCAGCTTCTCTGGCTATCCTGCGTTCAACGGCCCGCAGGAGATGGGCGACGCCGAGGTCAAGGCCGGCTTCAACGTGGCCCTGCGCGCGACCAACCATGCGCTCGACTATGGCTACGAGGGCCTGCACAGCGAGCTCGCATACTGGCGCGAGAAGCACCCGGAGATGGCGGTCATCGGCGCCTGGGATCCCGACGACCCCGCCTCGTCACTGGGCGACACCTACATCTTCGAGAAGGACGGCTTCAAGGTCGCCCTGCTCAACTTCACCTACGGCACCAATGACATCCCCGACCCCGACAACCGGGTCTCGCTGCTCGAGGAGAGCCATGTGCGCTCGTCCATCGAGGCGGCTGAGGCGCAGGCCGACATGGTGGTCGTCTTCCCGCACTGGGGCGAGGAGTACAACCTCGTGCCCGTCCAGGACCAGTACGACATGGCAGAGGTCATGATGGAGGCGGGCGCCGACGTCATCATTGGCGGCCATCCGCACGTGATCGAGCCGGTGGAGGTACTGACGGCCCCTGATGGCCACAAGGTGCCCTGCTTCTGGTCGGTCGGCAACTTCGTGAGCACGCAGGTGGACAACCAGAACCTGATCGGTGGCGTGGCCAAGGTGACGATGGTGAAGGACGGCAACGGCGCGTGCTCGGTGACGGCCTGCTCGTTCGTGCCGACGGTGACGCACAAGGGGATTGGGTCCAACATGACCACCTACCTGCTGCGCGACTACACCGACGACCTCGCCGCCTCCAACTACCTCGAGGCCAACGGAACCGACAACACCAACCTGACGGTGGCCTGGGCAGACCAGTTCTGCTCCGAGGTGCTGGGCTCCCAGTTCGACGCCACTACGCAGCAGCTGGTGATCGACCCTGCGAGCCTCGTGGCCTCCAAGCCGGCCGCCACGGACGACGCTGACGCCTCTGAGGGGCAGGCGGGGGACAGCTCGCAGGAGGACGCCGAGCAGCTGGACGAGGCCGCGTAAGGCCGCAAGTACGCTGAGCGTGCGCGGGCGCCGCAGGTCCGCCCGGGGCCTGCGGCGCCCGCGGACACATTGGCCCCGGTACGTGCTACAATGCGCTCCCATGCCTAACGAGAACCTGACATACCGCGACTATGCGCGCTTTGCGCGCCTGTCAGACGAGGACCTGGCACGCCAGTGCGAGGCCGAGGCCTTTCATGCCTCGGGTCCTGGCGGCCAGGGCGTGAACACCACCGACTCGGCCGTGCGCATGCGCCACCTGCCCACGGGCATCACGGTGACCAGTCGCGAGCAGCGCAGCCAGCTGCAGAACCGCCAGAGCTGCCTGCGCAAGATCAGACAGCAGCTCGAGCTGCGCTCGCGCCGCCCCAAGGTGCGCAAGGCGACCAAGCCGAGCAAGGCGGCCCGACAGCGCAGGCTCGACGCCAAGCATCGCAGGTCGGACGTCAAGAGCAACAGGCGCAAGCCGGGATTTGACGACTAACGTCCGCGCGGGAGGCTACTCCGCCTTGATGCGCGCGCGGACGTACTGCAGCACCAGCAGCGAGAACAGCAGCACCATCACGCCCAGGTACGCGTAGACGGCTCCCATGAAGCCGCTCGTGCGCACCAGCACGTTGGAGGCGATGGCGATGAAGGCAAACGCCGCGAGGTAGATGGCCGTCGCGCTTGCCTGCTCGCGCAGCACCGTCAGTATCTGGAAGAGGAAGTCGCTCGCGGCGGCAAAGCCCCCGGCCACCAGCATGAGGTATTGGGCGCCGCGCAGGGGCTCGAAGTCGGCTGCGTACAGGAAGCTTGCCAGGGGGATTCCCACGATGGCCGCAAACACGATCATGCCCAGCGACACGACCACGCACGCACCCATCATGGCGATGACGATGAGGTCGAAGCGCCTGCGCTTGGTGGAGTCCTGCCAGATGTTGGTCAGGCGCACCAGCTGCGGCTTGTAGATGAAGCCCACGGCTAGAAGGGCCTTCTGCGCGGGGAAGTAGATGGCGCTGAAATACACCTGGTCGTCGTAGGGCAGCACGCCCTCCATGGCAAACTTGGGCACGGTCTCGATCAGGTTGAACAGGAACATCGCGGCAAAGGCGGGAAAGCACTCGCGGAAGATCTCGCGCACCTCGAGCCACTCCCACGAGCGCGAGACCGGGGTCTCGAGCAGCGCCAGGGGCATGGTCACCACCACGAGGACCGCGATCTCGGCGACGGCGAGGGCGATGCTCGCCACGGGCAGGCTGTCGGTGGCGAGCAGCAGGATGCTGAACACGACAAGGGGGATGATGGTGCGAAGCGACAGGGAGATGCCCGAGAGGTAGAGCTTGTTCATCTGCTGCAGACGCCCCTCGTACACGTCGGCAAAGGCATCGATGGCGCGGTAGCCAAAGGCTCCGGCGGCGATGGTGGCCATGGTCGCGTCGTAGTTGCGCAGCGAGCAGTACGCCCAGCCAAGGGCAAGCATCACCAGGCAGGTGATGACGCGCTGCACCTGGTAGGCGCCAAAGGAGTCCATCTCGTCCAGGTCGGACACCTGAAAGGTGCGCACGCCGTAGTTGCCCAGAAAGAGCAGCAGCGTGGCGATGGTGAAGGCCAGGTTGAAGCGTCCCGCCTCCTCGGCGCCCGACAGCTGGGTGGCCACGATGGTGAGGATGGGCAGCAGTGACCCCCACAGGGTCTGCCCGATGGTGTTCCACACGTAGTCGTGCGTGGCGCGGTTGGCCGAGTAGAGCCGTGCCTGGTCGCCGAGCGGGACGCGGCCGAACGCCATCGCGTAGAGGCGCTCCCACCATTGGTTGACGATGCCGCGCAGAAACGGCTCGCGCGGGACGGCCTCGTCCGTCTCTACCGCTGCTCCAGCCCTGTCCTTGTTGCCAAATAGCGCCATGTGCACCCATGCCCTCCCGTAGTCTGAAGTCTCAATTCTACCCAAAGACGCGGGCGCCCTCTCGCGCTGCACACACTCAGCTGATGCGGTGTTTTTTGCGGGGCACGTGGGGCCACCTTGGCCTTGGGCACCTCTCGCGCTATGGTTTGACTTCAGGGACATGGCTTAGGAGGTAGGGGTGAGTGCGATCATGACGGCGGGCGTCGACGAGAGAGCCTTGGCCCTCGAGGCGTTGCAGGGCGTGGACGTGCCAGATGCGTTGCGCGAGAACATGGCCCTCTTTCTGCGACTGGTGCGCCGCGTGCTCGGCGAGTACGGCGGCAACCTGCGCCTCACCTTCGACCGCCTGCTCGAGCATGCGATCGCGGCGAACTACGAGGGCCTCGGGGCCGATGCGGCAAGCGATGCCTTCCTCGCGGCCTCCGCGCTCGTGGGCGACCTGCCCATAGAGGACATGACCCTCGTGACCAGGGCCTTTGCCTCGTACTTCCACCTGGCGAACATCTGCGAGGAGAACTACCGCGTGGCAAAGCTGCGCGACCGCGAGTGCGTGGAGCCTGTAGGCGACGTCCCGGTCAACGAGATTGCGGCCGCCTACCAGCGGCTGGCGGACGAGTGCGGTCCCGCCAAGGCGCGTGCCCTGCTCTCGCGCCTGGAGTTCCATCCCGTCTTCACCGCGCATCCCACCGAGGCGCGCCGCAAGGCGGTGGAGGGCAAGATCCGCCGCATCGCGCGCCTGCTGGACGAGCGGCCCCTGCTCGGTGGCCCCGACCTGGTGGAAAACGAGCGACGCATGCTGCAGGAGATCGACGCGCTCCTGCGCACCTCGCCCATCGCTATCAAGAAGCCGACGCCCGTCGAAGAGGCGGGAACCATCATCGACATCTTTGACAACACGCTCTTCGAGATGGTTCCGGACGCCTACCGGCGCTTTGATGACGCGGTGCTTGGCGAGAAGGCCGGCACGGTCGCGCCCGTGTGCCCCGCGTTCTTCCATCCGGGCAGCTGGATCGGCTCGGACCGCGACGGCAACCCCAACGTGACGGCCAAGGTGAGCCGCCAGGTGTCCGAGCGCTTCCGCTCGCACATGCTGGAGACGCTTGCGGCCGAGACCGCGCGCATCGGCACCAACCTGACCCTCGACGCCGAGTTCACGCGCCCCTCGCAGGCGCTCCAGACCCTCTGGGACCATCAGGTGGAGATGAGCGAGGCGCTCTCCGCCCGCGCCGAGCAGATGAGCGCGAGCGAGCTGCACCGCGCCGTCATGCTGGTGATGGCCAACCGTCTTGAGGCTACGATCGCGCGCACGGCAGACATCATGTACGCGTCCGCCGACGAGCTGCTGGCCGACCTCAGGGTGGTGCAGGACTCGCTGGTGCAGGCGGGCGCGGTGCGCGAGGCGTATGGCCCCGTGCAGCGACTCGTCTGGCAGGTGGAGACCTTCGGCTTCCACATGGTGGAGATGGAGTTCCGCCAGCACTCGGTGGTGCACGCCCGCGCGTTGGCCGACATCCGCGAGCACGGGCGCACCGGCGAGCTCACCCCCATGACGCGCGAGGTCCTCGACACCTTCCGTGCCATAGGCACCATCCAGCGGCGTTGCGGCGTGCGCGCGGCCAGCCGCTACATCATCTCCTTCACCAAGTCGGCGCAGGACGTCGCCAACGTGTACGAGCTGGCGCGTGCCGCCTTCGCCCACGAGTCCGACGTGCCGACCCTCGACGTCATCCCGCTCTTCGAGCAGGTGGAGGACCTCGAGGCTGCCGTCGACACCCTCCAGCAGATCATTCGCCTGCCCGAGGTGCAGGACCGCCTCAACGACAACGGCCGGCGTCTCGAGGTCATGCTGGGCTACTCCGACTCGTCAAAGGACGCCGGGCCAACCTCCGCCACCATCATGCTGCACCTTGCCCAGGAGCGCATTGCCGCGTGGGCGCGCGAGAACTACATCGACCTCACCCTCATGCACGGCCGCGGTGGTGCCGTGGGCCGCGGCGGCGGGCCGGCAAACCGCGCCGTGCTCGCGCAGCCCAAGGGCTCGGTCAACTGCCGCTTCAAGCTGACCGAGCAGGGCGAGGTCATCTTTGCCCGCTATGGCAACAGGCAGCTGGCGCGCCGACACGTGGAGTCGGTCGCGGCGGCCACGCTCCTGCAGAGCGCGCCCTCGGTCGAGTGGACCAACACCGAGACGGGCACCGAGTTCGCCGACCTCGCGGAGCTGCTCGACAGCTCGTCGCGTGCCTGCTATCTGCGCCTTCTCAATACCGAGGGCTTCCCCGAGTGGTTCTCCACGGTGACCCCGCTCACCGAGATCGGCCTTATGCCCATCGGCTCGCGCCCCGCAAAGCGCGGCCTTGGGGCCACCTCCCTTGCCGACCTGCGCGCCATCCCGTGGATCTTCTCCTGGTCCCAGGCGCGCATCAACCTTGCGGCGTGGTACGGGCTGGGCACGGCCTGCGAGACCTGCGGCGACCTCGACCTCCTGCGGCGCGCATACCGCGAGTGGCCGCTCTTCACCACCTTCGTGGACAACATCGAGATGTCGCTCGCCAAGACGGACGCGCGCATCGCGCGGCTCTACCTCGACCTTGGCGGGCGCGAGGACCTCACGCACATGGTGCTCGACGAGATGGCCCGCACGCGCAGGTGGGTGCTTGCCATCGTGGGCAACGAGTGGCCGCTGCAGAACCGCCACGTGCTCGGGCCGGTGGTGCGCATGCGCCTGCCCTTTGTCAACGTGCTGTCGCTGACGCAGGTCCGCGCCCTGGCCGAGCTTCGCAGGGACGAGCAGACGGAGACTCCGCAGGCGCGCGACAGGCTGACCTACCTCATACTGTGCAGCGTGAGTGGCGTTGCGGCGGGACTGCAGAACACAGGCTGATGGGTGCGGGCCGAAGATGGCCACCCGGCATTGCGTCAGTTTCCGCGCGAGGCCCGCTCGTAGAGGTCGCGCGTGGTGGCGGGCAGCTCCTCGGTCCAGAACTCCCTGGTGAGAAGCGCGCGGCGCTCGGTTGTGGGGAGGCCCTCGGCGATCGTCGTCGCAAGGCTCATTGCCGTGGCGAGGGCAAGCTCCGGCCCCTGCGTGGGCACCCCACAGGCGCGTAGGGGACCAAGGAGGGCCCTTGCGCCGGCGGCGAGGCCATCGCGTCCGGCGAGGCCCACCACCGCGACGCTCGTGCAGGTGATGCTGCAGAGGCGCACCAGCATGATGAGGGTCTCCCTCAGCGCCTCGACGGTCAGCGTGAGTGCGCCCACCGTGACGATGGGAGTGCCCTGCCGTGCGCTTGCCACCTGGGCGACAAAGGTGATGAGGACGATGGGCAGCGCAGGCGCCAGCGCTGTCGAGAGTGCGCGTGGACGCAACCGGGCCGCCGCGCAGGCAGCGAGCGTCACGGCCACGCAGGCTGCGAGGGCAACGTTGCTGCGCGCATGCATGGCACATGCGACAAACAGCAGGTAGAGGCCCATGAGGAGCAGTGCTCGCACAACGTGGGGCTCTTGGGGCTTTGCGCCGGCATCCGGCTTGCCGTGCAGATCGGCCTTCGGGGCCGCGGTCATTTGGGTCGCGTCTGTGGGCGTGGCGTCCAGAAGCAGCTCTGCCGTGCGCTCGGCAGCCAGGCCGCAGAGCAGGCCGGTCGCGCAGCCCGCCACCGCCAGCACGGGCGCGCCGTACCACACGAGTGGCGTTCCCAGCAGCGCGTGCGCCACCATGAGCTGCCCCGCCTCGTGCGCGAGGGCTCCCACCACCGAGACCATCCAGAGCCGCATGGTGGGCAGAAGCGAGAGCGGAGCCATGCAGGAAAACGCGAGCAGGGTACCCGTGAGCGAGTAGGCGAGGGTGACGGGGTTGCCAAACAGGAGTCCCGTGGCCATCACCTTGACCAGCCCCACAAAGAAGGCTCCCGAGAGGTCATGCGCCGCGAGGGCCACCAGCACGGCAATGTTGGCGAGGCCCAGCTTGACGCCTGGTATGGGGATGGGGATGAAGCATTCCAGGTAGCCCAAAAGCATCGCGAGGGCGGAGAGGGCGCCGATGCGCGTCCAACGTGCGGCTTGGGCGGGGGAGAGGGCGGTGTCCATGGCTAGCGCGCCACCAGGTCGACGTCTTCGCTGCCCTCGACGAGCGACACGTCCATCTCGCCGCCGTTCTCGCCTTCGGGCACGACCTCTATCCAGAGCTTATGGGGCAGGCAGATGATCTGCTTGCCTGGCTCGCCAATGGGCTGCTCGTGCAGGCAGGTGCCATTGGGGCAGTCGGCCGAGTCTACGCGCACGGTCCCGTCCTCGACCACGATGGTGTTGGAACCCAGGCTGGTGGTGACCTCGAGCGTCGCGTCGGTGTCAAGGGGCAGCTCGTGGACCTGGCCGACGCCGTCATGCACAAGGGCCACAAGGCGCCCACCTGCGCCTCTCGCGCCACTGGCCCACAGGGCAAGGCCCGCCAGCAGCAGGGCGATGACGGCCGCACAGACGATGGTCGCGCGGTTTCTCTGCACGAACGAGCCCAAGGTGCCCCCTTCTGGCGCTGCGGATGGGCGGTGTACTTTGCCGGGTACCTCAAACTCGCAAATAGTTTTGCGAATCGTGGGAAGACGTCTCCGCTCGATCGAGTTTGAGGTACCTGCTTTTGTAGTATCAGCCTGTTATGGTAGCTGTTGAGTCCGATTCGCGCACCAAGGGAGGCTGTAGTCGTGCAACTGAGCCGTCGTGGTTTTGTGCAGGCCCTTGCGGCCGCGCCACTGGCGCTGGCCGGGTGCGCGGGGCGCTCGGGCGGCGCATCGGCCACCGACGAGCAGCTCCAGCAGTCGTTCTTCTGCTTTGACACCGCCTGCGCCGTGGGCGGCGTCATGGAGCAGGAGCTTCTCGACGCCTGCGTGGCACGCTGCGAGGGCTTTGAGCAGACGCTCTCGCGCACCATCGAGACGAGTGACATCGGACGCATCAATGCGGCTGGCGGTGCTCCCGTGGAGGTGAAGCCCGAGACCGCGGAGCTCATCTCGAAGGCTCTGGACTATTGCCGGGCCTCGGACGGGCTCTTTGACATCACGATCGGCGCGGTGAGCAAGCTCTGGGACTTCCATGAGGGCGTGGTGCCCGCGCCGGAGGAGATCGAGGCGGCGCTGCCGCATGTGGGCTACCAGAACGTGCAGGTGTCCGGCACGACGGTGACGCTTGCAGACCCCGAGGCGCGGCTCGACCTGGGCGGCATCGCCAAGGGCTACGTCTCCGACGTGCTGCTCGACGAGCTTGCCGCCAAGGGGGTGCAGAGCGCCTATGTCAACCTGGGTGGCAACGTGAAGGTGCTCGGGACAAAGCCCGACGGAAGTGCCTGGCGCATCGGCGTGCGTGACCCAAACGACCCTGACGAGGGCAGCCCCATCGCGCGCGTGTCGCTGGAGGGCGGGTCGGTGGTCACCAGCGGCCTCTACGAGCGGCAGTTCGAGCAGGATGGCAGGCGCTATTGGCACATCCTCGACCCGCGGACCGGCTACCCCGTGGAGACGGACATCATAAGCGCCACCATCGTGAGCGACCGTTCCATTGATGGTGACGGCTATACCAAACCGCTCTTCATGATGGATGCGGATGAGGCTCGGGCTTGGTTGGCCTCCCACAGCGAGCTGCAGGTCCTTCTGGTGGATGCGCAGGGGGACATGACCATGTGGCCCGAGGACAGCTTCGAGCTACTCTGACCCACACGAAAACGGGGCCCGAAGGCCCCGTGCAAAGCTCTCATCCTTACCTCAGAAGAGTCCGAACAGCCGTTTCTTCTGGTAGGGCCCCGAGCTGATGGAGAGCAGCTCGTAGCCGGTCTGACCGATGACCTCGCGCACCTTGGCCTCATCGAGAGGCACCTCGGAGACCACGATGCACTGCTTCTTCTTACGGTTGCTCTTGGCGCTCTTGACGGTAAAATTCCTGCGGATGGCGTCATTGATGTGCGCCTCGCACATCTCGCACATCATGCCGTCGATGCCGATGGTGGTCTGGATCATGACCTGACCTCCTTTGCCTGCTCGGTGAGGGCGTCAAGCTGTGCGATCTGCTCGCGGCTCAGTTTGAGGTGCGGCGTCGAGCATTTGCTCCCGCAACTTCCGCAGTTTCCGCTGCAGCTGGTGGTGTCGCAGGTACGGATGGTGCCCCGTAGCATGCCGCGAATGATGAGCGCGATCACGGCAGCCAAGATGGCAAGTATGGGAATGTCCACAAGGTTCACGAGAACCTCTTTTCAAAGATGAGGGGCCACCGGCAGTGTCGGTGGCCCCGGTGAGGGAAGGGCCTACTTGACGAGCAGGCGATCGGCCTCCTGGTACTTCTTGACAAAGAGCATGTAGCCAACGAAGCAGAGGATGGCGGCGGCGCAAATCAGGCCAATCATGTTGGGAGCTCCAGAGACGGCCAGGCCAAGCTGGTACACCACGAGCGCTGCGCCGTAGGCAAAGACGCACATGTAGCCGATGGCGATGGCGGTCCACTTGCCGTTGTTCATCTCGCGCTTGATGGCGCCCATGGCGGCGAAGCACGGCGCGCAGAGCAGGTTGAAGATCATGAAGGCAAAGGCTGCGAGCTGGCCGTGACCACCGGAGAAGGCGTTGAAGTCGGCGCTGACGTTGCCCCAGATCTCGTCGCCCTCCTCCGAGAGCTCGGCCTCGCCGCCCTGGTCGTCGTAGTTGTAGAGCACGCCAAAGGTGGAGACGACCTCCTCCTTGGCCACGAGGCCGGTCACGGTCGCGACTGTCGGCTTCCAGGAGCCAAAGCCCAGCGGCTTGAAGATCGGTGCGGCAAAGTTACCCACGCCTGCCAGCAGCGAATCGTCCATGGGGTTGACCTCGTCGGCGGAGATGCCCATGCGGGCGGCGACGGCCTCAACGTACTCGTCGGTCACGATCTCCTCGTCCTCGTAGAGGGCGTCGACCATGCCAAAGTGGCCATTGACATTACCGAAGCTGGAGAGGCCCCAGATGATGATGGAGGACAGCAGGATGATGGTGCCGGCCTTCTTGATGAACGACCAGCCACGCTCCCACATGCTGCGCAGCACGTTGCCCGCGGTGGGCATGTGGTACGCGGGGAGCTCCATGACGAAGGGCGCGGGGTCGCCGGCGAACATCTTGGTCTTCTTGAGCATGATGCCCGAGATGATGATGGCCGCGACGCCGATGAAGTAGGCGCTGGTGGAGACCCATGCCGCTCCGCCAAAGAGGGCGCCTGCGATAAGGCCGATGATGGGCATCTTGGCGCCGCAGGGAATGAAGCAGGTGGTCATGATGGTCATGTGGCGGTCGCGTTCGTTCTCGATGGTGCGCGATGCCATGACGCCCGGAACGCCGCAGCCGGTGCCGATGAGCATCGGGATGAACGACTTGCCGGAGAGGCCGAAGCGACGGAAGATGCGGTCCATGATGAAGGCGATGCGGGCCATGTAGCCACAGTCCTCGAGGATGGCCAGCAGCAGGAACAGCACGAGCATCTGCGGCACGAAGCCGAGCACGGCGCCCACGCCGGCAAAGATGCCGTCGGAGACGAGGCCGACGAGCCAGTCGGAGACGCCCATGCCCTCGAACAGGGCGCGCGAGCCGTCGGTCAGCCACTCGCCGCCCAGGACGTCGTTGGTCCAGTCGGTGAGGAAGGTGCCGAACGGGCCCATGGCAATCCAGTACACGCCGTACATGATGGCGGCAAAGATGGGCAGGGCGAGGATGCGGTTGGTGACCACCTTGTCGATCTTGTCGGAGGTGGTCAGCTCGCCGCGCGAGGCGCGACGCAGGCAGCCGTCGATGATCGAGGTGATGTAGTCGTAGCGCTGCGAGGTGATGATGGACTCGGCATCGTCGTCGAGCTCGGTCTCGCAGGCCTCGATGTCCTTCTCGATATGGGCGATGGTGTCAGCGGAAAGGCCGAGCTTGGCTTGGACCTTCTCGTCGCGCTCGAAGAGCTTGATGGCGTACCAGCGCTGCTGCTCCTCGGGCAGGTCGTGGACGGTGACCTCCTCGATGTGGGCGAGGGCGTGCTCGACGCTGCCCGCAAAGCGGTGCTGGGGGATGGGCTTGGTGCCAGCGTTGGCGAGGGCGACGGCCTCCTCGGCGGCCTCCTTGATGCCAGTGCCTTTGAGGGCGGAGATGGCGACGACCTTGCAGTCGAGGGCCTTGGCGAGGGCGGCGATGTCGACGACGTCGCCGTTCTTCTCGATGACGTCCATCATGTTGATGGCGACAAGCACGGGAATGCCCAGCTCCACGAGCTGCGTGGTGAGGTAGAGGTTACGCTCGAGGTTGGTGCCGTCGACGATGTTCAGGATGGCATCGGGGCGCTGGTCGGTGAGGTAGTCACGCGCGACGACCTCTTCCAGCGTGTAGGGGGAGAGCGAATAGATGCCCGGAAGGTCGGCGATGGTCACGTCCGCGTGGCTCTTGAGCTTGCCGTGCTTCTCCTCGACGGTGACGCCAGGCCAGTTGCCGACGTACTGGTTGGAGCCCGTGAGGGCGTTGAAAAGCGTGGTCTTGCCACAGTTGGGGTTGCCCGCAAGGGCAATGGTGATGTTTGCCATGTCCTTTAGGCCTCCTCGACGAGTTCGACTTCGATCATCTCGGCGTCAGCTTTGCGGACCGAGAGCTCGTAGTTGCGTACGGTGATTTCCATGGGGTCGCCGAGCGGAGCCACGCGGATTACGTGGATGACCTGGCCCTTGGTGATGCCCATGTCCATGATGCGGCGCTTGACCGGGCCGGTGCCGTGGAGCTTGACGACCTTGGCGCTCTGGCCGACCTTTACCTCTCTGAGTGTCATATCTCTGACTCCTTCCTATCGACGCATGCGCGCCGAACCAATACCCAGCTAGACGTAGATCTTGCTGGCCATCTCCTTGCTGATGGCCACGCGGGTGTCCTTGATGGCGCAGATGACGTTGCCGTCAATCTGGTTGATGACAGTGACGGGGGTGCCAACCACAAAGCCCAGACCCTCTAGGAACTGCCTCGTCTCCGGCTTGCCTCCGATGCGCGTGATGATGCTGCTTTCGCCTGCCTGTAAGAGCGTGAGTGGCATGGAGCTCACCTTCTCAAAAGTTCGCTTTATCTAACAGATAGAAGTTAACTTAGGTGTACATAAAAGTCAACCACGTCTTATTTTTTGGTCAGGGCGCACTGATCTCATGGGGTGGGGGAGCGTGGGCAGGCTCTTCGCCGTCATGTGGGCATGAAGCCCATATAATGGATGGTCGGCAGGCGATGCCGAGGTGCAAGGCGACGGGGAGGGTTGACCTGTGGGAAAGAAGTCCAAGCAGAAGGTGCAAGCGCGTCCGGCGGCCACTGCGTACGATGTGGCGGTATCGGTTGTTCCCGCGGCTTACCTCTGTGGGATACGTCTGTTTGCCCGCCCCTGCGTGCATGCCGACGGCTCTGCTGCTGCGTGTGCCTTCACCGGTCGCGTGCTGCTCGGGCTTGGCATTGCCGCGCTTTTGCTCGCCTTCATGCGCCTGACGGGAGCCGACAAGGCGACCAAGCGGAGCTTCGATCTGTTTCTCGTGATAGTCGGCGTTCTGATGGCGGCCCTGCCAGGAACCGCGCTGGCGCTTTGTGATGATCCCGCCATGGCCTGCCGGGCTATCATGCTGCCGTTCTCGCGCGTGATGGGCGTTGTCCTGTGCCTGTGTGCCATCGCCTGCGAGCTGGTCGCCGACCATGAGGAGCCTACGGGTCGTAAGCGCCTCCGCTAAAGGGGCGATCGCCCCTTACCGCCAGCAAAACCACTTACAGAAAACAGCAATTGGTGCTTCTCAAAAAGTTAACCATGGTGTACTCTAACCCCAGATTGTTAGTTAGCCTGAGTTAACAAACGATAGAAGGGTGGCATCATGAGCAAGATTTCCAACGTGTACGGTCGTGAGGTCCTGGACTCTCGCGGCAATCCCACCGTCGAGGTCGAGATCACCCTCGAGGATGGCACCTTTGCCTCCGCACTCGTTCCCTCCGGTGCGTCCACCGGCGACTTCGAGGCTGTCGAGCTGCGCGATGGCGACAAGGCCCGCTATGGCGGCAAGGGCACGCTGACGGCCGTCGGCCATGTCAACAACGAGATCAAGGAGGCCATCGTTGGCCTCGACGCCCGTGACCAGCGCCTTGTCGACCAGACCATGATCGAGGCCGACGGCACCGAGAACAAGGGCAACTTCGGCGCCAACGCAATTCTCGGCGCATCGCTCGCCACCGCCCGCGCGGCTGCCGCCTCCGCAGGCCTGCCCCTCTACGCCTACATCGGCGGCGCCGGTGGCCACACCCTGCCTGTCCCCATGATGAACATCATGAACGGCGGCGTGCACGCCACCAACACCGTGGACTTCCAGGAGTTCATGATCATGCCGGTTGGCGCCCCCACCTTCTCCGAGGCCCTGCGCTGGTGCTGTGAGGTCTACGCGACCCTCAAGAGCGAGCTCGCCAAGGCCGGCCTCTCCACGGGCGTCGGCGACGAGGGCGGCTTTGCCCCCGACCTCAAGACCAACAAGGACCCCCTCAAGTACATGAGCCAGGCCGTCGTCGACGCCGGCTTCGAGCTCGGCCGCGACTTCCGCTTTGCCATGGACCCGGCCGTCTCCGAGCTCTACAACAAGGAGACTAGGCTCTATGAGCTCAAGGGCGAGGGCCTGACCCTGTCCGCCTCCGAGCTCATCGACTACTGGGACGCCCTGACCGACGAGTTCCCCATCATCTCGATCGAGGACGCACTCGATCAGGACGACTGGGCCGGCTGGAAGGAGCTCACCGACCGCCTGGGCAAGAAGATCCAGCTCGTGGGCGATGACTTCTTCGTCACCAACACCAAGCGCCTCTCCCGCGGCATCGAGGAGCACTCCGCCAACGCCATCCTCATCAAGGTCAACCAGATCGGCTCGCTCACCGAGACCCTGGACGCCATCGAGATGGCCAAGCGCGCCGGCTACACTGCCGTCGTCTCGCATCGCTCTGGCGAGACCGAGGACTCCACCATCGCCGACATCGCCGTCGGCCTCAACACCGGCCAGATCAAGACCGGCGCGCCGTGCCGCACCGACCGCGTCGCCAAGTACAACCAGCTCCTTCGCATCGAGGACCGTCTGGGTGCAGACGCTGTCTACGGTGGCATCGAGGCCTTCTACAACCTGCGCTAACACGCGAACGATTAACCCTGCCGTCAGCTCGGCCCTCTCCCCGAGCCTTGTGCGGCCCCATGGTGCCGCCGGCATCTTCCCCCAATGCCGGCGGCACCCTTCTTGTCTGAACGAAGGGAGTCTGAGCATGGACGTCTTGGCTGCGGCTGGACTTGCGGCGCTCGTGGCGGGAGCTGCCGTCGCGGTGCGCAACCGTCTCGAGAAGTCCCTTCTGCCCATGGGCGGGTGCAGGGCATGAGCGGCCGTCACGCCATGGCGGTCCGCCTGACCGACGGCCTCGTGGAGCATTGCGACGAGCGCCTGAGCGACGTGTGCCTCGCCTTTGCCGAGACGCTCGTGCGCATGGCCGGGGGAGTGATCGCGGGCATCAAGCCCTCCGCCATCTTCAGCATCCCCATGTGCGCCTACTGCGTGGGGCGCTGGCGCCAGCTTGAGCGCCAGGCGCTCGACGAGGCGCTCCGGGCCTATGCGCAGGTACTTCCGAGCTACGGCGCGGCGCTTGCGGTGCTCTACCGCAACGACCGGCGTGTCTACCTGATGATCTGGCGTCCCGACATGATCGAGGCGGCGCTTGCGGACGCGGATGCCGCTGCCATCCTGCAGCAGGAGGGTTACGCGCCGGCGTCTGCGGACGAGCAGGTCATGGAGCTGCGGCGTCGCCTGGCCGCGTACTACCGCCGCGACGAGGGTGCGGAGTTCCCGTACGAGATCGGGCTCTTTCTGGGCTACCCGCCCGAGGACGTGCGCGGATTCATGGCGGGGGAGGAGGCGACCTGCGTCGGTCCGTGGCGTGCCTATGGCGATGCCGATGCCGCGCAGCGTCGCTTTGACGCACTGGAGAGGCAGGAGCGCCGCTGCCGCAGGCGCTTCGCCCGCGGGGAGACGCTCGGCGCGCTCTTCTCCATGGACTGCGTCGCATGAGTTTGGCAACAGAGCCCGCGTTAGGGAACGTGGGCCAAAGAACCTATCCAAGGAGGATATGACTTGAGCGTTGCAGTTGTGTATTGGTCCCAGACCGGCAACACCGAGGCCATGGCCAACATTCTGGCCGAGGCCGCCTCTGGCGAGGCCATCAGCTGGGAGGACTTCTCTGCCGACAAGTGCGCCGATTACGACGCCTTCGCGTTCGGCTGCCCTGCCATGGGTGCCGAGGAGCTCGACCCGGACTTCGAGGAGCTTTGGGACGCCTGCAAGGGCGAGCTGGGCGACAAGCCCGTCGTGCTGTTCGGCTCCTATGACTGGGGCACGGGCGAGTGGATGGACAGCTGGAAGGATGCCGCCGAGGGTGACGGCGTCAACGTCGTGGAGACCGTCATCGCCAACCTCGAGCCCGACGACGAGGCCGAGGAGGCCCTGAAGGCTGCTGCCGCCAAGCTGGCCTAGTCTCGCCTATAGCTTATAGGGAGCAATGCGCGCCCCAGCGGACTGCATCCGCTGCGGCGCGCCCTTATGGGCGGGTGCCCTGCTTGCCGCCCGATGCGAAGCGGCGGGGTGCCGAGGTGGAGTCACTGGTCCGCCGCCCCCTCGCCCCATGAAAAAGCCCGCCCCTTGCGGGACGGGCTCATAGCAGCAAGTCTCTGCGACTGAAAACTACTTCTTGGCCTTGCCCTGGTTGGCGACGGCGTCGATCTTGGAAAAGGAAACGCCCGCCCCTCGCGGGACGGGCGTGCGCCGCCAAGATCGCTCCCGGCGGCGGGTCTCTGCGACTGAAAACTACTTCTTGGCCTTGCCCTGGTTGGCGACGGCGTCGATCTTGGCGGCGATGACGTCGGGGTCGCCGATGTAGTGCTTGTCCACGACGTTCCAGTCCTGGTCGAAGGTGTAGGACAGCGGGATGGCGGTCGGGATGTTGACCTCGAGGATCTCCTCGGGGGTGAGCTTGTCGAACATCATGACGAGGGAGCGCAGGCTGTTGCCGTGGGCGGCGATCAGGACACGCTTGCCGGCCTTGAGCTGCGGGGCGATCTCGTCCTGGAAGTACGGCCACGCGCGGGCGATGCAGTCCTTCAGGCACTCGGTGCGCGGCAGCTGGTCCTTCATCGCGACGTCGCGATACTCCTCGGCCAGTTCCGGAAGACGCTCGTCGCCGTCCTCAAGCGGCTTGGCCGGCACGTCGAAGGAGCGACGCCAGATCTTGACCTGCTCGTCACCGTACTTGGCAGCGGTCTCGGCCTTGTTCATGCCCTGCAGGGCGCCATAGTGACGCTCATTGAGCTTCCAGCTCTTGATGACGGGCAGCCACTCGCGGTCCATCGCGAACAGAACGTTGTTCAGCGTGTGGATGGCGCGCTTGAGGTAAGAGGTGTAGCAGATGTCGAAGTCGTAGCCGGCCTCCTTGAGGGCCTTGCCGCCGTCGAGGGCTTCCTGCACGCCAGCCTCAGAGAGGTCCACGTCGGTCCAGCCAGTAAAGAGGTTTGCCTTGTTCCACTCGCTCTCGCCGTGACGGATGATAACGAGGTGCATCAGGTTGTCTTCGGCCATGGGTAGGTCCTTTCTCGTTGCCGTAACGTGTACACGTACATGCAATGATTCTAACGCACCACAATGACTCCGCTGTGACAAAGGCTGGCAACGGTAGCTCTCGCGTCGTTGGGGGCGCTCTAGCCCGCGGCATACTGTGTTCGTTCCGCGTCGCGAGCGTCTGCTTTGTGGGGCTTTATCTTCCACCCGCAAAGGGGTAACAGAGGTGAAACCGCAAACGCTGAAATAATTGTTACCCTTAGCACGTATGCATAGTGGGACGCGCATGCGTCAGAGTAAGGGAGGTTGTCACATGAGCGGCGACCACGAGATTGATTTCGTCCTGAGGACGGTCGAGAAGCGGGACATCCGCTTCATCAGGTTATGGTTCACCGACGTTCTCGGAAACCTCAAGTCGTTCTCCATCTCATCTGAGGAGCTGGAGGAGGCATTCGAGGAGGGCATCGGCTTTGACGGGTCGTCCATCGAGGGATTCACCCCGATGGAGGAGTCCGACATGCTGGCCTATCCCGACCCCAGCACCTTCGCGATCCTGCCCTGGCGCCCAAAGGAGAAGGGCGTCGCGCGCATGTTCTGCGACGTGCGCACCCCCTCGCGCGAGCCCTTTGACGGCGACCCGCGCTCCTGCCTGCGCAGCCTCTTCCGCAAGGTGGACGAGAAGGGCTACGTGCTCAACGTCGGTCCCAAGATCGAGTACTTTTACTTCGACAACAACATTGATCCGGTGCCGCTGGACTTTGCCGGCTACTTCGACCTCACGTCCTCGGACGTCTCCACCGACCTCAGGCGCGAGACCACGCTCATGCTCGAGCGCATGTCCATCCCCGTGGAGTACTCCTTCCACTCCAACGCCCCCTCGCAGAACTCCGTCGAGTTGCGCTACGCCGAGGCCGTGAGCTGCGCGGACAACATCATGACCGCGCGCCTGGTCATCCGCCAGGAGGCCTTTGCCAACGACATGTTCGCCTCGTTCATGCCCAAGCCGCTCACCGAGTACTCGGGCTCGGGCATGTTCCTGTACCAGTCGCTCTTCGACCATGAGGGCAACAACCTCTTCTGGGCGCCCAAGGAGTACCATCCCGCTCACCTGTCCGACATCGGACAGCACTACGTGGCCGGCCTGCTCAAGTACGCGCCCGAGTTTGCGATGGTCACCAACCCGACCGTCAACTCCTACAAGCGCCTGGTCAACAACGGCGAGGTTCCTGTGTACGCCACCTGGGGCATCAAGAACCGCTCCGCCCTGGTGCGCATCCCCACGCACAAGCCGGGCAAGCACAACTCGACCCGCGTCGAGCTGCGCAACCCCGATCCGACGGCCAACCCCTATCTCGCGCTGGCGGCAACGCTGGCGGCGGGCGTCCGCGGCATCGAGGAGGGGCTGCCGCTGCCCAAGGAGATGAGCGGCAACTACCTCGACCTCAGCGAGGAGGAGGCCGCGGCGCGTGGCATCGCGCGCTTGCCGCACACGCTGGGCGAGGCCATCGACCGCTTCGAGCAGAGCGACCTCATGCGCGAGGCTCTGGGCGAGCACATCTTCGAGTACCTCATCGCGGCAAAGCGTCGCGAGTGGGACGAGTACTGCACGACGGTCACCGACTGGGAGCGCAAGCGCTACTACAGTGGCCTCTAGGTCGACTTATACGCGAATCATTGCATGCGGGGGCATCGCCACGGGCGGTGCCCCCGTTGTTTTGCGGCGCTGGCTGGGCGTGGGACGGGTGGGACAGGGGACGTGCCTGGTGTCCCACCTTGGTCAAGCCAAGGTGGGACACCAGGCACGTCCCCTGTCCCACCCGTCCCACGACTCGCGCCCAGCCAAAGGCATTGACGCAGAAAGGCATACCTATGCGCAATGCATAGCCAAGGTTGGCAATAATATGCACAATCAATTGAAAATGCTGCATTGTTATGCGTGCTTTGTATCCGATTGATAAACACATCCGCAATTGCGCGTGGCCGGTCCGCCAAACCGTCATGATATAAGTTCCCAATAAGGGTATTGGGTAAAGCACGGCTCGAATGCAGGGATTGGTACACCCGCCAACCCGCACGTTAAGGGCCACAGACATCTCAAGGAAGGGGATATTCCATGAGCAACCAGATCACCCGTCGAGGCTTCATCAGTGCGGCCGCAGCTTCCGCCACAACCATTGCCCTGGCCGCATGCGGTTCTGCCGCACCCGGGGGCGACGCCGCAGCCGAGTACACGCTGGTCGAGGAGGGCAAGCTGATCGTTGCCTCCGACCTCGACTTCCCGCCGCTGGACTCCTTCGAGGACGGCGAGGCCAAGGGCTTCGACGTCGACCTTTCCAAGGAGATCGGCGAGCGCCTGGGCCTTGAGGTCGAGTACCTTCCGCCCACCAACTTCGACGCCATCATCCCGATGATCAAGCAGGGCGGCAAGGCCGACATCGGCAACTCCGCCTTCTCCATCACCGAGGAGCGTAAAGCGGAGATCGACTTCACCGAGGCCTACCTCGACTCCAACCTCGGCATCGCCGTCAAGAGCGATAGCGACGCCAAGGACGAGGAGGCCTTAAACGACGCCGCCAAGAAGATCGCGGTCCAGTCCGGCACCACCGGCGAGGCCTATGCCAAGGAGAACATGTCCGCTGCCACCATCGTGCCGCTGACCACCGTTACCGAGTGCATGGCGGGCCTCTCCACCGGCCATTACGACGCCGTCTGCGCCGACCTTCCGGTGGTGGGCAACATGTGCACGGTGTCCTTCACCGACTGCGAGGTGGCCGTGGAGATTCCGACCGGCGAGCAGTACGGCATCGTCGTCTCCAAGGACAACCCCGGCCTCACCGCTGCCATCAACGAGGCGCTTGCTGACATGGAGGCCGACGGCACCATGGCAGAGCTCAAAGAGAAGTGGTTTGGCACGACCGACTAGCACGTAACGGAAGAGAGTCGGGGCCCAAGGTCCCGGCACCCGCCCGGATGGGGCGGGCCTCAAGGAAAGGTATCAATCATGAGCACGCTTTCTCGTCGTCAGTTCGTACAGTTTGGATCGCTTGCCGCCGCGGGGCTTCTCGCCGGCTGCGGGTCGTCCGCAGGCTCTGGCTCCGGCGATGCCGCCGATGCGGGCGAGTACACGCTGGTCGAGGAGGGCAAGCTCACCTGCATCTCCAACCTCTTCTTCCCGCCGTTCGAGTCGATGAACGAGAGCACGGGCGAGCCCGAGGGCTTTGACATCGACGTCTCCAAGTCGCTCGCCGAGCACATGGGCCTCGAGGTCAACTGGCTACCCAGCCAGGACTTCGACACCCTCGTCCCCACCATCAAGAACGGTGGCAAGGCCGACATCGCCATCGCCGGTATGACCATCACCGACGCCCGCCAGGCCGAGGTCGACATGTCCGACCCCTACGTCGACTCCAACCAGTCCATCGTCGTGAAGGCCGGCTCCACCGAGACCGCCGACACCCTCAACGACGCCAGCAAGAAGATCGCCGTCCAGGGCGGCACCACCGGCGCCGACTGGGCCGACGAGAACATCCCGGCTGCCGAGAAGAAGCGCCTCTCCACCATCATCGACGCCATGAGCGGCGTCCAGTCGGGCCTGTACGACGCCGTCGTCTGCGACCTGCCCGTCTCCCGCTACCAGATCAAGATGTCCTACTCCGACCTGGAGATCATCGAGGAGATCCCGACCGGCGAGCAGTACGGCATCGCCATCTCCAAGGACAACCCCGGCCTCACCGCCGCCGTCAACGCGGCGCTTGCCGAGATGGTGGAGGACGGCTCCATGGCCGCCATCGAAGCCGAGTGGTTTGGCGCAGAGCTATAGGCGCACGCGGCTCGACAGATGCCATCTGAGGCTGCGGAGCTCCTGCATGCGTTTGGGCTTCGCAGCCTTGTGTTCGAAGGGAAGAAAGAGATGAGGAACAACAGGAGGGACAAGAGCAAGGGTCTGCTATCAGCGCTTGCCATGCTGATGCTCGCATGTGCTCTGCTCGTGCCCACGACCGCCCTGGCGCTCACGACCAACAAGGCCACGGCGCGCCCCAACGAGGATGGCGGATCCGGCGTCATCGGAGGCCTTGACACGCGCCTCACGTGGGAGGGTACGGTCGAGGCGGGCGAGGAGGTCAGCGCCGTCACCCTGACGCTGCCCGACGACGGCACCTTCGACGACTCCAGCACCAAGATCACGGTGCTCGAGGGCCTCTCGCGCGCGTCGGTGGAGGGCGAGGCCGTCGCCTCCGGCTCCAAGCTTGAGGTCACCTTCTCCGAGCCCATCACCGAGGGCTACCTCCTGCGCCTCGAGGTCGAGGGGATGAGGTTCCCCTCCGAGGGCGGCGACGTGGTGGTTGGCGGCACCTACGTCAACCAGGACGGCGAGCAGCAGCTTGCCGACTCCAAGCCCATCGCGACCATTGCCAACACGCCGCTGCAGGCGCTGGTGGCATCGCTCGACGAGGCGGCCTGGGTGCAGGTGTGGAACTCCAACCCCTTCCTCGGCATGTTCTTCAAGCCCCAGCTTCTGGTGACCGCCTTCGCCACGCTCGTGCCAGGCTGGCTCCTCTGCCTGCTCATCGTGGTGATTGCCTATCCGTTTGCCATCGTGCTGGGCCTCATCTTCGCCCTCATGAAGATCTCCAAGAACCGCCTGCTGCGCCTGATCGCCATCGTGTACGTCAACGTGCTGCGCGGCACGCCGCTGTTCCTGCAGATCTACATCATGTTCTTCGGCCTGCCGATGATGAACATCAACATCGACAACAACGTCCTGGGCGTCATCGTCATTGCCATCAACGCGTCCGCCTACCTGGCCGAGATCTTCCGTGCGGGCATCCAGTCCATCCCGCAGGGCCAGTACGAGGCGGCGTCCAGCCTGGGCATGAACTACTTCCAGACCATGTTCGACATCATCCTGCCGCAGACCATCCGTCGCGTGATCCCCACCGTCACCAGCGACTTCATCACCTCCTACAAGGACACCTCGCTGCTGTCGTCGGTGGGCGTCATGGAGCTGATGATGTTTGCCAAGAACCTCACGTCGGTCTCGGGCAACATGACCCCGTACGTGGCGGCGGCCATCTTCTACCTCATCGTCACCCTGCCGCTGATCAAGGCAGTCGGGTACGTGGAGGAGCGCATCGCCCACTCCGAGCGCGGCGGTGGCCCGCGTCCCAAGGGCAAGACGGCAAAGACCTCTGCTGCCGAGGCCGGGGTCAAGCTCTCCGAGCTCGCCGTGCATGCCGAGGCGCTCGACGACGAGCACGCCTATGCCCCGACCCTGACCCCCAGCTTCGCATCGGAGGTGTAGCAGATGCTTGGCAAGAAGCTCACTCATACGATCAACGTGGACGTTCCGCCCGCCATGGAGGCCAACGAGGCGGCCCGCATCGCCTTCGAGCACGACCTGCCCCTCTCCAGGCACCACTTTGTGGAGGGCGAGCACCCGGTGGTCCGCATCGAGCACCTGATGAAGACCTTCGACGGCGAGACGCAGGTGCTGCGTGACGTCAACCTCAACGTGTGGAACGGCGAGATCGTGGTGGTGCTGGGCCCGTCCGGCTCCGGCAAGTCCACCATGCTGCGCTGCATCAACCTGCTCGAGACGCCGACGGCCGGCCACATCCTCATCGATGACGAAGAGATCACCGGCAAGAGTAGCAAGGAGGTCGGCATCATCCGTCGCGACCTCGGCATGGTGTTCCAGCAGTTCAACCTCTTCCCGCACCTCACGGCCAAGGAGAACGTCATGATCGGCCAGACCAAGGTGCTCAAGAAGAGCAAGGAGGAGGCCGAGGCGGAGGCCATCAAGCAGCTCGAGGCCGTGGGCCTGGGCGACCGCGCCGACTACAAGCCGCCCCAGCTCTCCGGCGGTCAGCAGCAGCGCGTGGCCATCGCCCGCGCCGTGGCCATGCATCCCAAGGTGCTGCTCTTTGACGAGCCGACCTCGGCGCTCGACCCCGAGCTCGTCCGCGACGTTCTGGGCGTCATGCGCGAGCTTGCCCTCTACGGCGACATGACCATGATCGTGGTCACCCACGAGATGGGCTTCGCGCGCGACGTGGGCGACCGCGTGGTGTTCATGGAGGGCGGCGTCGTGGTGGAGCAGGGCCTGCCCGAGGAAGTCTTCGACCATCCGAAGCACGACCGCACCAAGCAGTTCCTCGGTTCCATCAACTAGTACCGCTACCTGACCTTTTTTCAAAAACGCGATGCCAAGGGGCACTCGGACGACGTCTGGGTGCCCCTTGCGCTTGTACATTTCGTTACATCTGTGTAGGAGCTGCCGCGCACATGCATTGTTTGCATGCAAAAAGCTGTTTTGTGATAGTCTTCTACAGTTGTAGTAGAACTGCCCCTTAGGGGGCCGGTAGGCAAGGAGCAGAGGATGCATCATAAGAACATCCTGCTTATCGCCCGTACATCACGCTTCTACGAGCGTATGGGCGAGCTAAAGCACGCGCTCGATGCCTCCATTCTTCCCGCTACACCGCAGACCTTTCAGCAGGCTATTTCTACCGGTCAGGATTTTGACCTCGTAATTCTCGATCTTGATGGCCTGGAGCAGGAGACCTTGAACGCGGTCGACTCCTACGTCGCCGACAACGGTTTTATCCCCACGCTGTTCATCCAGGACGAGGACAAGCTATCCAATCTGCATATGCCCGCTCAGGGACGCAACGACTTTGTCCTGGCATCGGCCGGCAAGGCCGAGTTTGCCGTGCGCTGCGCACTGCTGCTGTGGCCGGGCGAGGAGAGTGCCTCGGCTGACATCGTGACCGTCGACAACATGACCATCAACCTGGCCACCTACCAGGTCTATATCGACGGCAGCCCCGTCGACCTGACCCTCATGGAGTACTCGCTGCTCTCCTTCCTGGCGACGCATCCCTCGCGCGCCTACTCGCGCGAGACCCTGCTGCACCGCGTCTGGGGCTTCGAGTACTGCGGCGGCACCAGGACGGTAGACGTGCACATCCGACGCGTCCGCTCCAAGGTGGGACCGCAGGTTGCCGCCCATATCGTCACGGTGCGTGGCGTGGGATACCTCTTCAAGCTCTAGCGACGCAGGCCCTTCGGGGCCTGTCTTTTTGCCCCAATGGTCGCCCCATGGTCTGGCGGAGCCTGGTTTTCAGGTAACGATAAAGCTTGTTTTACTTACGTGACGTTGGGCATGACTGACAGAGGCACCTAAAAAACGGGTAGAGTCTCATCGTGTCTACGCGCGGGCGTGTCCGCGCAGAAAGAAGGCAAGATATGGATGAGAACACCAACGGACGTCCTCCGTATCCGCTTCCCGAGGATGCCTACGACGCACAGCAGACGGCCCAGCGTCCCCTCGTAGATGCCACCGGCAGCACCAGCGGCGCTGATGGGACGAGCGGCCACGCAAGCACACGCCCGGAGACCTTTGTGCCAACCAGCCAGGTGAGCTATGGCGCTTCCACCAAGCAAGCCCCGACCGGCAAGGGCGGCAAGGCTGCGGGAACCGTAAAGTCGCTCGTCGGCGGGCTTGTCGGCGGTGCGGTGGGTGCCCTGGCGGTCTCGCTTGCGCTCAACGCCGCGGGCATCACGGGCACCACCAAGGTGATCCAGACCACGCAGAGCTCTGCCGGCCAGACCATCTCGATCAACGCGAGCACCGAGGACGCCACGGTGGCAAAGGCCGTTGCGGCCAAGGCGCTGCCGTCGGTCGTCTCGGTCTACGTGACCTCGGCCGAGGGCGAGGGGCTGGGCTCGGGCTCGGTGCTGGACCTCGACGGCAACATCATCACCAACTACCACGTGGTCGAGGGCGCCGAGTCGATCTCGGTGACCATCAACGGCAAGAGCTACGACGCGACTCTGGTGGGCACCGACGCCTCGTCCGACCTGGCCGTGGTGCACGCAGAGCTCAACGGCGACACCGTGACCCCCATCGAGATCGGTGACTCCGACGCCCTGGTGGTGGGCGACTGGGTCATGACCATCGGCAGCCCCTTTGGCCTCGACCAGTCCGTCTCCGCAGGCATCGTGAGCTCGCTCAGCCGCAACCAGCTGATGACCTCTGCTGCGGGCAACACCCTCTACGCCAACCTCATCCAGACCGACGCGGCCATCAACCCGGGCAACTCCGGCGGCGCGCTGGTCAACGCGCAGGGCCAGCTCGTGGGCATCAGCACGCTCTACTCCAGCAGCACCGAGTCGTTTGCCGGCATCGGCTTTGCCATCCCGGGCAACTATGCCATCGAGGTCGCCAACAAGATCATCGCGGGCGAGCAGGTGACGCACGCCTACATCGGCCTCTCGATGCAGACGGTCAACGCGCAGAACGCCCAGCAGTACCACCTGTCGGTCAACCAGGGCGCCTACGTGGCCGAAGTCGCCGAGGGGAGCCCCGCGGAGGCGGCCGGCCTGCAGGAGGGCGACATCGTCATCGCGCTGGACGGCGAGGACATCACCTCCGCCGACGGCATGATCCTGGCAGTGCGTGGCCACAAGATCGGCGAGACGGTCGAGATCGTATACATGCGCGGCAGCGAGCAGATGACGGCAGAGGTCACCTTTAGCGACGACGCCGAGCTGCAGAAGCTGCAGCAGCAGGAGCTCGAGCAGCAAAAGCAGCAGCTCCAGCAGGACGAGAGCTATGGTCCCATGGGTAGGCGCAACGACGGCTACCAGGACTACGGCGACGGCACCGGTGACGAGGTCACCTACGAGGACATCATCGACTACCTCTTCAACAACAACCGCGGTGGCAGCTACGACATAAGCGAGTAGAAGCCGCCAAGGCACAAGGCCACGCGTCCGACGCATGACGGGGGAGGGGTCGCAGCAGTTGGCTGCGGCCCCTCCCTGCCTCTGGGGCCGCGTGCCTGCGCTACAATGGCTGTCTGTCGTCTCGCCGAGAATGCGCAGGTGATCGCATGCATAACCAGTTTGTCCGCACACAGATGCTGCTTGGCGCCGACGCCATGGCCAAGCTCGAGCAGGCGCATGTGATCGTGTTCGGCATCGGCGGGGTGGGTGGTGCGGCCGTCGAGGCGCTCGCGCGTGCCGGCGTGGGGCACATCGACATCGTGGACGACGACGTGGTGAGCCCAAGCAACATAAACCGCCAGATCATCGCCACCACAAGCAGTGTGGGCAGGGGCAAGGTGGAGGTCATGGCCGAGCGCGTGAGGGACATCAACCCCAGTTGCAAGGTGCGCTGCCATACCTGCTTCTACCTGCCGGCCACGGCGGATCGCTTTGACTTCTCAAGCTACGACTACGTGGTGGACGCCGTGGACACGGTGACCGCCAAGCTCCAGCTCGTCAAGGCTGCCCAGCAGGCGGGCGCGCCCATCATCAGCGCGATGGGAACGGCCAACAAGCTTGACCCCACGGCCATTGCCGTGGGCGACATCTACGAGACGAGCATCTGCCCGCTGGCCCGCATCATGCGCAAGGAGTGCCGCAAGCGTGGCATCGAGCACCTCAAGGTGGTCTTCTCCACGGAGCCGGCGATGCGTCCCGTGGAGGCCCCGCCGGCAGCGGAGGGGCCAGAGGCCGTGCCGCAGGGGGAGCGTCCGCAGCATGCTGCGAGGCGCGACCTTCCCGGCTCGGTGTCGTGGGTGCCACCGGTGGCGGGCTTCACCATGGCAGGCGAGGTGGTCAAGGACCTTATCGGACTCTAGGCGCAGGCGCTCGCGTACGGCCCTGCTGTGATTGACAGATACCCCCTATGGGTATATATTCCTCGTGTCATCCGAAGGGAGCCTGCCGTGTCCGAGCACTGCCATACCAAGCACACCCCTCGCTCCGAGGAGCTGAAGAAAAACGTCACGCGCCGCCTCAACCGTGCCATCGGCCAGCTGGGTGGCGTCAAGGCGATGGTCGAGGAGGATCGCTACTGCGGTGACGTGCTCACGCAGCTCGCCGCTGCCGAGAGCGCCATAAAGTCGGTGCGGCGGCTCGTCCTGCAGGACCATCTGGAGACCTGCGTCGTGGAACGCGTGCAGGACGGCGACACCGAGGTAATCGACGAGCTGATGCAACTGCTCAAGCAGTTCTCATAGCACAGGAGAGGTCGAGCATGAGAGAGACCTTTGACATCACGGGCATGAGCTGCGCGGCGTGCTCTGCGCGCGTGCAGAAGGCCGCGGGCGAGGTGGCCGGCGTCACCGAGGCCAACGTCAACCTGCTCAAGAACAGCATGGAGCTGGACTACGACGGCAATCCGGAGACGATCGATGCCGTGTGCGCGGCCATCGACCGTGCGGGCTACGGCGCCCATCCGCGCACGTCCAGGGGCAAGGGAGCTGCTGCGGCGCCCGCGCAGGACACCGCGCAGCAGCTCATCGACGAGCGGCGCCGGCAGCTAATCGCCTCGGCGATCCTCTCGGTGCCCCTCTTCTACATCGCCATGGGCCCAATGTTCGGTTGGCCGCAGATCCCGGCGCTCGCCGGCATGCAGGGCATGATGGCCAATGCCCTCACCCAGCTTCTGCTCTGCCTGCCCATCCTCTTCATCAACCGCCACTACTTTATCGGTGGGTTCAAGTCCCTCTGGCACCGGGCACCCAACATGGACTCGCTCATCGCCATCGGCTCGGCGGCGAGCGCCCTCTGGAGCATCGTGGCCACCTATCGGATGGCCCTCGCCCTTGGTGCCATGGACATGGAGGGCGCCCACCAGGCGCTCCATAGCCTCTACTTCGACTCCGCCGGCATGATTCTCACCCTCATCACGCTGGGCAAGTTCTTTGAGGCGCGGGCAAAGGGGCGCACCACGAGCGCCATATCCGCGCTGATGGACCTGGCGCCCAAGACCGCCACGGTGGTCCGCGACGGCCAGGAGCAAGTCGTTCCCAGTGAGGAGGTGCAGGTCGGCGACCGAGTTATCGTGCGTGCGGGCGAGTCGGTGCCGGTTGACGGCGTGGTGGTCGAGGGATCGGCGCTGGTCGACGAGAGCGCCATCACGGGCGAGTCGGTGCCGGTGGAGAAGGTCGTGGGCAGCCAGGTCACGGGTGCCACGGTTAGCAACCACGGCTGGTTTGCCATGGAGGCCCGCGCCGTGGGCGACGACACCACGCTCGCCGGCATCATCCGTCTGGTGGACGAGGCGACCAGCTCCAAGGCTCCCATACAGCGGCAGGCCGATGCCATCGCGGGCGTCTTCGTGCCCGTCGTGCTGGGCATCGCCGCCGTCACCTTCGTGGCGTGGGTCGCGCTATCGCACGACCTGGCGACGGCGTTCACCCATGCCATCTCCGTGCTCGTCATCTCGTGTCCCTGCGCCCTGGGCCTCGCCACGCCGACGGCCATCATGGTCGGGACGGGCAGGGGAGCGGCCAACGGGATTCTCATCAAGGATGCCGAGGCCCTCGAGACGGCCTGCGGGCTGACGACCGTCGTGCTCGACAAGACCGGCACGCTGACGGAGGGCTCGCCGCGCGTGACCGACGTGGTGCTTGCGGACGACGTAACCGACGTGGAGCTGCTCTACGATGCTGCAGCCATCGAGCGCAAGAGCGAGCACCCGCTGGCGCTGGCTGTGGTGGCATACGCCGACGAGTGTGCGGCGGGCATCGACGGTGCAGCCAGGGTTGCAGACTTCGAGCAGGTGGAGGGCGGTGGACTTGCCGCACTCGTGGACGGGCGCGAGGTGCTCGCCGGCAACACGAGGCTCATGGCGCGTCGCGGCGTGGACGTCTCCGCGCTGTCGGCCCGCGCGGAGGAGCTTGCCGACGCAGCCAAGACCCCGCTCTACTTTGCCGCCGAGGGCAGGCTGCTCGGCATGCTTGCCGTGGCGGACGCCGTCAAGCCCACGAGCCGCGAGGCCATAGACCGCCTGCGCTCCATGGGCATCCGGACCGTCATGCTCACGGGCGACCAACAGCGCACGGCTGCCGTCGTGGCCCGCGCCTGCGGCGTGGACGAGGTGGTGGCGGGAGTGCTCCCCAGCCAGAAGGAGCAGCGCGTGCACGACCTGCAGCGTGCGGGGGAGCGCGTGGCCATGGTGGGCGATGGCATCAACGATGCGCCCGCCCTGGCGCGTGCGGACATCGGCGTCGCCATCGGCGCGGGCACGGACGTGGCTATCTCGTCGGCCGACATCGTGCTGATGCACTCCGACCCGCGCGACGTGGCGACGGCCGTCGAGCTCAGCCGGGCAACCATGCGCACCATCAGGCAGAACCTCTTCTGGGCGCTCTTCTATAACGCAATCTGCATTCCCGTGGCCATGGGCGTCCTCACACCGCTGGGCATCACGCTCAACCCGATGATCGGCGCGGCTGCCATGGGATTCTCGTCGGTGTTTGTGGTGAGCAACGCGCTCAGGCTGCGCACGTGGAAGCCCGCCGAGCACGCGGCGGCAAGGGCGGCGACGACGACGGTCATGACGCAGGACGATGCCTCGACCGAGGCGGAAGGAGATCAGGATATGAAGGAGAAGAAGCTCAACGTGGAAGGCATGATGTGCGAGCACTGCGTGGCGCACGTGACCAAGGCGCTCGAGGGCGTCAAGGGCGTCAAGAACGTGCGCGTGAGCCTCGACGAGGGAACCGCTGTGCTCGATGCCGGCCTCCTCGTCAGCGACAAGGCCCTTGTCGCCGCGGTGGAGGATGCGGGTTACAAGGCCACGATGGCCTAATGCCGAGTATTGCCATAGCTGTCGTAAATGCTAGTGGTAATTCACAATATGTTCACTTGATGCAAGAGAGTTGCACTATTGATGCAGTATGCTTGATATTGTGACCCCCGACGCCTGACATGGCACAGGCGTTGTGTCCCATTCGGCCCCTCACCGGATGAGACTGCGAGTGCCCGGGTAGCCCGACCCGGGTCTCTCCTCGGTTGCGGGGCCGTGCGCAGACGCATGGCCCCGCATTCTTATGTTGGAATGGTTGGCTCCCTTGCAGGGACCCCCGTTTTGGGAGGCGCACATGGCCCTTTTGCTGGATGGCTTGCTCGGCAGCACGTCAGGGCAAGCGGCAAGCCAGTCCCAGATTGCGCGGGGGGAGGGCTCTTTTGACTCCTGATCAGGCCACCATCGCCGCCATCTCGATAGAACTGTTTTCCATCGCAGTCATCCTCGTCCTGCTGCTCTCGCTCGGTCACGAGGTTGCCCTGCGACGGCGCAAGGTGCTGACGATTGGCCTGCTGGCGCAGCTGGTGTCCAATGCGGGCGAGCTTGCCTGCTGGACCTGTCACGGGCATCCCGGCATGGCGGCTCACCTGGGCCTCGTCGCCGGCTCCTATGTCGGGTTTGCCTCCAAGGTGGTCGTGGGCATGGCCATCGTGACCTATGTGTACACCGATGCCTCGGCCGAGCCCCTGCATGGCCTCCGCACGAGGCCGGGGCTGCTCGCACTCTTGGGTCTTTATCTGCTCGACCTGCTGCTGTGCCTGGTCAATCCCATCTGCGGCCCCTTCTTCTCGATAGGCGAGACGAACACCTTCCAAGCCGGCCCCCTGATCGCCTTCTACAAGGTGATGATGGTGGCACAGCCCCTTGCCCTGTTTGCGGCGGTGCCTCGCCTGCGCAGGATGCACGGACGCGGTACCGCGCTGCGCCTTGTGGTCGGTGGCTCGCTCATGCTGTGCGCCCTGCTGACCGGAGTGATGACGCGTGGCATGTTTGTCACGCCCTCCATAACGCTCGAGCTGCTGCTCCTGACCGTGGGCGTGCAGCTACGGCTGGAGGACGAGCTCGCCCATGCGCGCGCCGAGGCTGCCGAGACCCATGTCCGCCTGCTCTCCGGGCAGATCAGGCCCCACTTCATCTTCAACGCGCTGAGCGCGGTCAAGGCGCTGATTGCAGAGGATCCCGCACTTGCCGAGAGCACGCTGCAGGACTTCTCAGACTACCTCCGCAGCCACCTCGACGTGATGTCTGCGGCTTATCTCGTCCCCTTCGACGAGGAGATGGATCACGTGCGTCGCTACGTCTCGCTTGAGGCGACGAGTTCCGAGCGTGACATAGAGCTGCGTTGCGACTGTGCGGCAGGGGACTTCTCCCTGCCACCGCTCACCATTCAGCCACTTGTGGAGAACGCCATACGCCATGGGCTGCGTTCCTGCAAGGAGGGCGGTGTCATTATGGTGTGCACGCGCGAGACCGACGGCGCCATCCAGATTAGCGTCACCGACAATGGCTGCGGCTTTGACCCCGCGGCGCCCGGGAAGGGGACGGACTGTCACGTGGGCATCGCAAACGTGCGCGAGCGCCTCGAGCGCCAGTGCCGCGGGACGCTATCCATAGAGTCCGGCCCCACGGGGACAAAGGCGACCATCACCCTGCCAAAGGAGAGCAGATGAAGACGCTTGTGGTTGATGACAGCAGACGCGAGGCGGCATCGCTCGCCCGTATCATCGACGGGCTCTTTAGCCAGGATGCCTGCGAGGTCGCCTTGGATGCACAGGAGGCCCTTGCCAAATGCAAGGACACCCATTACGACGTGGTGTTTCTCGACGTTGAGATGCCTGATGCCAGCGGGTTTGACGTGGCGCGCGAACTCAAGGGGAACTCGCCGTCCACCAACGTGGTCTTTGTCACGGGTCACTCTCGCTACGCGCTCGATGCCTGGGGCACGCAGGCAAGCGCCTTTCTGCTCAAGCCCGTGGACGTAGAGGACGTGCGCCGCGCCCTGGGCAGCCTGAGAAGCCCCATCGACCCGCACTACGGACAGGGCCTCTTCGTGCGCTGCTTTGGCAACTTCGAGGTGTTCTACGACAGCGAGCCCGTATGCTTCGAGCGGAGCAAGACCAAGGAGCTTCTGGCGTACCTGCTGGACAGGCGCGGCGCGCTCGTCTCGATGGGGGAGCTGGCGGCGGTGCTCTGGGAGGGGCTGCCCGACACCCCGTCCAGGAGGTCGCAGCTGCGCACCCTCATCTCCGACCTGCGCCGCACCTTCGAGCGCCTTGGGCTGGCCGACGTCATCATCAAGCGGCGGGGGTGCATCGCGGTCAGGCTGACGGCGGCGGAATGCGACTACTATGGGTTCATCCATAACATGCCCAGTGCCGTCAACAGCTATAACGGCGAGTACATGTGCCAATACTCGTGGGCCGAGTCCACCGCGGCGCTCCTGGAGGCGAGCAAGGGCGGCAAGCGGCGCAGGTAGTCCATCGTATGCGCAGCGTGCCGGCGGATGCCTGCAAAAGCATGGCTGACGCCCGCGCATCGTGTCGGCCCAATGCGGTACAGTTCTTGGAGCAAAACAACGTCGTCCGCACGGAGGATGCCATGCCCGACATCGCACAAATGTCACTCTTTGGAGACTTCCCGGAGAAGCAGAAGCCAGCTGCCGTCCCCGAGCAGCAGAGTCCCGCGCTCCGTGCGCTCGAGCTGAGGGGCCTGCTAGACCACGCTGCCTACCAGTACTATGCGCTTGACGCCCCCGAGATGACCGATGCCGAGTTCGACCGCCTGCTCCAGGAGCTTCTCGCCATCGAGGCGCTCCATCCCGAGCTGGTGACGCCCGACTCATACACCCAGCGCGTTGGCGGCTACGTGTCCGAGCAGTTCGAGCCGGTCACGCACGCGCAGCGTATGTACTCCATGGACGACGCGATGGACCTGGACGAGCTTGACGAGTGGCTTGCGCGCACGGACGAGGCCCTGGGCGCCAGCGAGGCCAACCCCGTCGCCTACACCTGCGAGCTCAAGATCGACGGTCTGGGGGTTGCGCTGACCTATCGCGACGGGCAGTTTGTCCGTGCGGCCACGCGCGGCGACGGCACCACGGGCGAGAACGTGACCGCCAACGTGCGGACCGTCTCCGACATCCCGCGCTCGCTGGCGCCTGCGGGCCTTGCCAGCGTGGTGGGGCAGGGGCTTGGCCAGTCGGTCGAGGTGCGCGGCGAGGTGTACATGCCCAAGCGCTCGTTCGTCCGTCTCAACGAGGAGCGCGACAACTCCGGCCAGCCCGTCTTCGCCAACCCGCGCAACGCCGCGGCAGGGTCGCTCCGCCAGAAGGACCCGCGCATCACCGCCCATCGCGACCTCGCCACCTTCATCTATGCGGTGGCGGACGAGGGCCCCATCAGCGTGACGAGCCAGTGGGAGTTCCTCCAGTGGCTTCGTGTCTGCGGCTTCGCGGTCAACCCCAACGCGCGTCGCTGCACGAGCGCCCATGAGGTGCACGAGTTCTGCGAGCAGGCGCTGGCGCATCGCGACGAGCTCGACTACGACATCGACGGCGTGGTGGTCAAGGTCGACTCCTTTGCCAGCCAGGACGCCCTGGGCTTTACCGCCCGCGCGCCGCGCTGGGCCATCGCCTACAAGTTCCCGCCGGAGGAGAAGCGCACGGTCCTGCGCGAGATCCGCATCCAGGTCGGCCGCACGGGCGTGCTGACGCCGGTCGCCGAGTTCGACCCGGTGGTGGTTGCGGGCTCCACCATCGCACGCGCCACGCTGCACAACATCGACGAGATCCGCCGCAAGGACGTGCGCGAGGGCGACACCATCGTGGTCCACAAGGCCGGCGACGTGATTCCCGAGGTCGTGGGGCCGGTGCTCGAGGGGGAGATGGCCGCCGAGCACGCGGCGCGTCCCGAGTGGCAGATGCCCACGCAATGCCCGAGCTGCGGCGCGCCCGTGGTGCGCGAGGAGGGCGAGGTTGCCTATCGCTGCGTCTCCATCGACTGCCCGGCGCAGGCCGTGGAGCGCCTCATCCACTGGGGCAGCCGCAACGCCATGGACATTGACGGCCTGGGCGACGAGCTCGTGGGCCGCATGGTCGAGCAGGGGCTTCTGAGCGACGTCGCCGACTTCTACGACCGCCTGAGCACGGAGGCGCTGGCCTCGCTCGACACGGGGCGCGTCTACGAGACCAAGTCCCGCGACCACGAGATGGGCGACCCCATCCTCGTGGGCTCGAAGATTGCCGAGAAGCTCATGGCGCAGGTCGAGGAGTCGAAGACCCGCGGCCTCGCGCGCGTGCTCTTTGGTCTGGGCATCCGTCACGTGGGGGCCAACGTGGGCGAGGTGCTCGCCCGCAGGTTCGGCTCCATCCAGGCGCTTGCCGCGGCGTCCGCAGAGGAGATCTCGCAGGTGGAGGGCATCGGCCCCAAGATCGCGCAGAGCGTGTGCGAGTTCTTCTCCGTGCGCGACAACATGGCCGTCATCGAGCGCCTGCGCGCTGCTGGCGTGGTGCTCGAGCAGGAGGCCCCTGCCGAGGTCGCCCCGCAGACGCTTGCGGGCCTCACCTTCGTGCTCACGGGCACGCTCGAGAACTTCAAGCGCAAGGAGGCGGGCGACGCGCTCAAGGCGCTGGGTGCCAAGGTCAGCGGCTCGGTCTCCAAGCGCACGAGCTACGTGGTGGCCGGCGCGGCCGCTGGCTCCAAGCTCGCCAAGGCCGAGCAGCTCGGCGTGCCGGTGCTCGACGAGGCGGCTCTCGCGCAGATCCTCTCGACGGGCCAGCCGCCGGCAGGGGAGTAGCCTGCCGCTCGCGTGCCATCGTTTTCAGCTTCCTTTTAAGGCTGTGTTCGCCCCGTCACATATGTGGCGGGGCGTCCGTATCCTCAGGCCTTTTTAAGGTTCGAACCGTATCTTGTCATTGTCATCAAGGAGGTGGCACATGGCACAGATGGTGTTCAAGCGTTACGAGATCAAGTACCGGCTGACCGACGCCCAGCGCGAGCGCCTGGAGCGCGTGATGGCGGGCCACATGGTGCCCGACGAGTACGGCCCGTCGACGGTCCGCAACATCTACTTCGACACGCCCACATACCTGCTCGCGCGCCGCTCGGCCGAGCATCCCGACTACAAGGAGAAGATCCGTCTGCGCAGCTACTGCCCCGCGTCGGATGACACGCCCGTCTTCCTGGAGCTCAAGAAGAAGTGCGACGGCATCGTCTACAAGCGCCGCTGCACGCTCGCACAGCGCGACGCCCTCGACCTGCTTACCGGCCGTCGTGCGCCCAAGACGCAGATAGAGCGCGAGATCGCCTTCTCTGCGGGGCGCTATGAGGGACTGGCGCCGGCCATGATGGTCGCCTACGACCGCGAGGCCTTCTACGCAGCCGACGACCACGAGTTTCGCATGACCTTCGATCGTGCCGTGCGCTGCCGTTGGGACGAGGTGAGCCTTGCGGGCTCCACCGCCGGCCACGTGCTCACGCCCCAGGGCACCAGCCTGCTCGAGGTCAAGTGCGCCTTTGGCATGCCTCTCTGGCTGGCCGACTTCCTCTCAGAGGAGGGCATCTTCAAGGCGAGCTTCTCAAAGTACGGCGCCGCGGTGGCCTACCAGATGGGTGCCGCGCAGCGACAGGTGGCAAGGCCGAGGATGAGGCACGCCCGCAGGCCTCGCCTGGGCATCGAGACAAGCAGGGCACAACGTGGTCTGGCCGCAAACCTTGCGGCTTGCGTCTAGGAGGTATCCAAGCAATGTTCGATTCGATCTTCTCAACGTCCGCAACCACCACGACCGCATCGGCCATCGCGCTCGTCCCGCTTGTGACGGGCGTGGCGGTGGCATTGGCCCTGGGCCTGGCGCTCGCGCTCATCTACTGCTATCGCAGCCGCTATACCAGGAGCTTTCTCATCACGCTGGCAACCCTGCCGGCCATCGTGGCCGTCGTCATCATGATGGTCAACGGCAACCTCGGTGCGGGCGTGGCCGTCGCCGGCGCCTTCAGCCTCGTGCGCTTCCGCAGCGTGCCTGGCCAGGCCCGCGACATCTCCTTCATCTTCCTTGCCATGGCCATCGGCCTTGTGTGCGGCATGGGCTACGTGGGGTATGCGGTGCTGATCTGCGCCATTCTCGGTGGCGCCAACCTTGTGCTGCAGCTTGTCGGCTTTGGCGGGCAGGGCTCGCGCCTGGACCGCACCATCCGCATCACCGTGCCCGAGGATCTCGACTTTGTGGGTCTCTTCGACGAGGTGCTGGGTGCCTACACCACGAGCTACGACCTCGCGCAGGTCAAGACGACCAACATGGGCAGCCTCTACAAGCTGGTGTACAACGTGCAGCTGCGCGACGCGGGCAGCGTCCGCAGCCTGATCGACGACCTGCGCTGCCGCAATGGCAACCTCGAGGTGGCGGTCTGCTACCAGGAGGCCACTACCGACGAGCTCTAGAGCCGGCTCCTGCGGTGGGTGGGACGGGGTGGGACAGGGGACGTGCCTGGTGTCCCACCCGCCCGCAGGGCGAGGTGGGACACCAGGCACGTCCCCTGTCCTACCCCGT
>CACYTH010000007.1 GCA_902777325.1 uncultured Coriobacteriaceae bacterium | reverse complement strand
TGCCTGGTGTCCCACCCGCCCGCAGGGCGAGGTGGGACACCAGGCACGTCCCCTGTCCCACCCCGTCCCACCCACCGCAGGAGGCGATTCGCTCGGATGGCGCTTTACGCGAGGGCCGCGCCGCCGTAGCCGCGCTCGAGTGCCGTGGCAAACGCCGCGCGGTTACCGCCCATGAAGACCTCCGCAAGATCGCGCCACTTGTCGAGCGAGTTGTAGAAGACGTCAGGGAAGCTGTCCATGCGCTGCTCGCCGGTGGCGGGGTCGATCCACGTGCGGCAGTCCAGGTTTGCGGCGGGGCAGTCGTCTCCCGCCTCGGCCGCGTGCGAGAGCGCGTTGAGCAGGGAGTAGCGAGAGCCCAGCCGCTCGGCACCGGCGATCATGCGTCCGCGCGGGTTTCCGGTCGGATCGATGGCGCGATAGACCATCTCGTAATCGCGCAGGCAGCCCTCGTAGCGCTCGGGGTTGAGCGTCATGCCAAAGACCTGCCACGCCACCTGCGAGAAGATCGTGCCGCCCACGCGCGAGACGCGCTTGGTGCGCTTGAGGTCGGCGTGCGCCGGCACATCGGCTATGGTCTGCTGGCGCGCGCTCCAGAGCATCCAGGTGTCAAGCTCGCTCTCGATGAGGGCGTGCACCTGGTCGTGCGCGTCGGCGAGGTCTGCGTCCGCGTTGCAGATGGCGTCCTCCTGCACCTGGATGAAGGCGTGGGCCTCGCTGTCCAGCAGATAATGGGCGAGAAGGCCCAGCACAAAGGCCCTGCCCAGGCCTTGGTCCTCCTGGGGCAGGTGCGAGACGTTCTCGCGGGCGACCACGAGGGCGTCCACCACCTTGTCCTCGTGCATGCGCGCCGCAAAGGCGTGGCATGCCTGGATGGACATCGGCGTGGCGCTGAAGCAGAAGTAGTAGGGATCGGGGCCCTGGTTTGCCAGAAGAAAGGCGAGAAGCTCCTCCTCGCCAAATACGAGGCCGTCAGGCAGACGCCGCGAGGCGTCCTCGCCAAAGAGGTGATGGGTGATTATCGCAGGCATGTCATGCCCTTTCGCTTGAAACGGCGCGTGGAATCCATGTAGGTTTGCCTTTAGGGTAGCGCATGCCAGGCGTCTTTGGTCAGCTCAAAGCGAGATACGCTACACTCTAAAGCTCGTGTCATGCGGAGGGGAGCGCACATGGGTCTGGCAGAGATACTCTTACTGGGGCTTGCCCTGTCTGCGGACGCGTTCTCCGTCACGATATCCAACACCTTCGTCTACAACCACGAGCGGCGCAGCCGCCTGGCGCTGATGCCCGTCTTCTTTGGGCTCTTTCAGGGGCTCATGCCGCTTCTGGGCTACTTCTTGGGCGGTGTTGCGGCCGCGCTCATCGAGCGTTACGCGGGCATCGTCACCCTTGTCATCCTGGGCATCATCGGCGGCAACATGATCCGCGAGGGTGCGGAGGCGCTCCTTTCTCCCGAGGACGAGCCCCTTGAGCGCGAGGGCGCCCGCCTCACCGTTCCCACGCTGCTCTTTCAGGCGGTGGCCACGGCCATCGACGCCTTTGCCGTCGGCGTGAGCCTGAGGGCGCAGGCGGTCGACATCCTGCTCTCGTCGGCTGTCATCTGCTGCACGACCGCGCTGTGCTGCGTCGCCGCGCTCTTCATCGGCAAGAGGCTGGGCCGCCTTCTGGGTGACCGCGCCGAGGTGGTGGGCGGCATCGTGCTGGTGCTCATCGGCCTGCGCGCGTTTCTGAGCTAGGGGCTGTCGTGGGAAGCAGGAAGCGCTCCGTCCAGCAGAGGAAGATTGCCGAGTTCAGGGCCCAGCTCGGCGGCTTGGACGACCTCTATGGCCGCGAGCGGCGCAACCAGGACGAGCTTTCCGAGAGGCGCGAGGCGGCCCGCCGGGAGCGCGGCTGCGAGCGCAAGCAGCGCTACGCCACCCGCGCCGATGCGCTTGAGGCCATTGCGCTCTGCGCCGAGCATGGCACGCGCGGGCTCTCGTGCTACCGCTGCGAGTACTGCCATGGGTGGCACCTGACCTCGCATCCCAGGCCACAGGGCCGCTAGCAGGGGGTTCGAACACAAAAAGCGGGACCTGGTCGGAAAGGCCAGGTCCCGCTTCCGTCTGTCTGTGCGTCTGCGGCCCTAGATGTAGAAGAGCATGTCGTTGTAGCTGGGCACGGGCCAGTACTCGCTGGCGCAGATCGTCTCCATCTCGTCCACGACGCCGCGCAGGGCCGTCATGGCGGGGATGACCTCGTCGCGGCAGAGCGCGTCCTGCTCGGTGGGGTTGGCCTTCGCGTTTGCGGTCTTGGCCACCTTCTCAAGCTCGTCTGCCAGGCGATAGATGTCGTCGAGGCCCGAGGTGAGGCGCTGGATGATGTCCTTCTCGGCGGCGGACACGATGCCCAGCTCGGCCTTGGTGGCAACGCTCGTGGCCAGGTTGCCCGAATACTCGGAGATGGCGGGGATGTAGAGGTGACGCGCCATGTGGACCATGGTGTTTGCCTCGATGTTGATGAGCTTGCCGTACTGCTCGGCCTTGGCCACGTAGCGGGCGTGGCACTCGGGCTCGTTGAGCACGCCGTAGCGCTCGAAGAGGGCGATGTTGTCCGGGTCCATGATGGCGCCGATGGCATCGGGCGTGGTCTTGAGGTTGGGCAGCCCGCGGCGCTCGGCCTCGGCCTCCCACTCGTCGGAGTAGCCGTTGCCGTCGAAGATGATGCGCTGGTGGTCGCGGAAGGTGTGGCGCACGAAGCGCATGGCCACCTGCGTGAAGTCCTCGTCGCTGCGGGCGGCCACGTAGTCGCAGAAGCGATCGCACTGCTCGGCGACGGCGGTGTTGATGACCACGTTGCAGTCGGAGAGGTTCTGGCGCGAGCCCGGCATGCGGAACTCGAACTTGTTGCCCGTGAAGGCGAAGGGGGAGGTGCGGTTGCGGTCGGTGTTGTCGCGCAGGACGGCCGGCAGCTGCGGGACGCCCAGGTCCATGAGCTCGGCCTCGGACGCGGTGGCGTGCTCCTTGTGGATGAGCGCCTCCACGACGGGCGTCAGCGCGTCGCCCAGGAAGACCGAGACGATGGCCGGGGGCGCCTCGTTGGCGCCCAGGCGATGGTCGTTGCCGGCGGAGGCCACGCTCATGCGCAGCAGGTCGGCGTGATCGTCGACGGCCGCGAGCAGGAACGAGAGGAAGAGCAGGAACTGCAGGTTGTCCTCGGGGTGAAGCCCGGGCTCGAGCAGGTTCTTGCCGTCGGCGGCGATCGACCAGTTGTTGTGCTTGCCCGAGCCGTTGACGTACTCGAAGGGCTTCTCGTGCTGCAGACACACCAGGCCGTGATGGCTGGCCAGCAGCTTCATCTTCTCCATCGTGAGCAGGTTGTCGTCGATGGCGGTGGAGCCGTCCTCAAAGACGGGGGCGAGCTCGTGCTGGCACGGGGCCACCTCGTTGTGCTTGGTCTTGGCCGGGATGCCCAGCTTCCACAGCTCGTCGTCGAGCTCCTTCATGAACTCGTTGACCGTGGGACGGATGGCGCCAAAGTAGTGCTCGTCGAGCTCCTGGCCCTTGGAGGGCTCGGCGCCAAAGAGGGTGCGGCCGGTGAGGATCAGGTCGGGACGGGCCTGGTAGTCCTCCTCCTTGATGAGGAAGTACTCCTGCTCGGGGCCGACGGTGGTGGTCACGCGGTGCGGCTCGCGGCCAAACAGGGCGAGCACGCGCTTGGCCTGCACCTCGAGCGCGTTCTGGCTGCGCAGCAGCGGGGTCTTCTTGTCGAGGGCTTCGCCGGTGTAGCTGACGAAGGCCGTGGGGATGCAGAGCACCTCGTCCTTGATGAAGACGGGGCTCATCGGGTCCCACACGGTGTAGCCGCGCGCCTCGAAGGTCGCGCGCAGGCCTCCGGAGGGGAAGCTCGAGGCATCGGGCTCACCCTGCACCAGCTCCTTGCCGGAGAAGGCCATGAGGATGGTGCCGTCGCCGTTGGGCGTGAGGAAGCTGTCGTGCTTCTCGCTCGTGATGCCCGTGAGCGGCTGGAACCAGTGCGTGAAGTGCGTGGCGCCCTTCTCCAGAGCCCACTCCTTCATGGCGTGGGCGACCTCGTTGGCGATGTCCAGGTCGAGTGGCTTGCCGTCCTTGATGACGCGCATGAGCTCCTTGTAGGTGGGCTTGGGCAGGCGCTCCTGCATGTCCTGGTCGTCAAAGAGCAGCTCGCCCCACTCGGTGCTGACCTTATCTTTTGCCATGTGCATCTCCTTTGGTTTGACGCAGTGGGCATTTTTTGCTGTTTGGCACGTACCTTATCAGACGCAAGGCCCCTGTAGGCATGCACCAACCTTATCCGCACAATGTTTCACGAGGGTGAAGGGTCGGTACCGCCACAAAAAGAGAAACGCACTCGTTACGACCAGCGCCCGCCACCGCTTCCCGCCCGCCAGCAGTCCCCATGCCGGACATGACGCAGGCCGAGGCGAAAGGGGTATATATCTATGTAGGTGACCGCACTCAAGTATGATGGTGACACCACTCATTTGTCATTGCCCGCACGGGGGCAGTCCCAAGGAGGTTCGCATGGGAAGAGGCGGAGGTCGCAGCAGCGGAGGCAGCTCGCACAGCAGCTCGCGCGGGATGACTTCTGGTCGCGTCGGCGGAGCGAGCCGCTCGGCAGGCAAGAGCACCTATCGCAGCGCCAGCAGGGGCTCCTCGGGATCGTCGACGCATCGCGGCGCCGGCTCGTTTGGCGGGTCTGGCAGCGCGTTTGGTGGTCCGAGCTCCCACCGGGGCGACTACGGACGCCCGACGCCTCCGCCACCTCCGAGGCCTCGCCCCTGGTACGGCGGATATAGGCGTCGGACCGTCTACGGAGGGCCCATCTACACCGGGCCCGTCTACACCGGTGGCGGCGCCAGCTATAGCACTGGCCTTGGGTGCGGCGGCTTCTTGTTGAGGGCCCTGCTCGTCCTGCTCGTCCTGGCCGTCGTGATGTCCTTCGTGCGGTCGTTCAGCGCATCGTCGGGCTCTGGCGGCAGCGGCTCGCCCTCGCAGATCTCGCAGGTGACCCACACCCACCAGAAGCTCGCCGAGTCCGAGTGCGACGAGTCGAGCACGTGGATCGACGACCGCGCCGACTGGCTCGACGACGAGTCCGAGGTCATCTCGGCCATGCGCTACTTCTACAACAAGACCGGCTCGCAGCCCTATCTCGTGGTGGCAAACGACGTGAACGGCGAGACCGACTTTACCGACGCCGAGGCGGAGGACTGGGTAAACGACATCTACGACGAGCAGTTCTCCGACGACGGGCACACCGTGGTGGCCTTCGTCGAGTACTCCGAGAGCGAGTACGCCTACTACATCGTGGCAGGACGCTCCGCGCAGTCGGTCATCGACGAGGAGGCGCGCGAGATCATTGCCGACGAGATCAACTACTGGTACACGGACACGAGCCTCGACGACAGCGAGTACTTTGCCAAGGTCTTCACCGAGTCGGCAGACACGATCATGTTCGACTACGAGGAGACGACCAAGACCACCAACAGCAGGAGGCGCTGGCTGGTGGTGGGCCTCACCGCGGCGGGCGCGGCCGTGGTCATCGGCATCGTCATCTCGCGCACCAGCAAGCGCAAGAAGGAGGAGTACGAGGCCGCGCGCAAGCTCGCGGAGACGCCCGTGGCATCGAGCACCGCCGCCGCGTCGACCTCCGGCACCACGTCCTCCACGAGCGCGACGGACTCGACCAGCTCCTACGAGGTGCCGTCTGTGGCCTCCGAGCTCGAGGAGTTCGAGCAGAAGTACGGCACTGACTAGGGCTAATGCCGCCCCTGCGGACGGAAGGGACACGCGATGGCATCCATCATGGAGCGGATCAAGCTGCTCGCCCGCACCGAGGTGAGCGAGCTGCGCGAGAAGTACGAGGACCCCGAGAAGGCCGTCAACCAGGCCATTGCCGAGGCCATGGTGACCTACGGCAACCTCAAGCGCGACGCCGCTGAGGTCTTCGAGGGCGAGACGCAGGCTCGCGCGCGCGTCGAGCAGCTCACCACCGATGCCGAGCGCTGGCGCAAGGTCGCGCGCAAGGCGCTGGCCGCCGGCAACGAGGGCGACGCGCGCCTGGCGCTCTCGCGCCGCCAGGACCTGCTCGACCGTCTCGAGGGGCAGCAGGGGCTCTACGACCAGGCGCACGAGGTGGCGGACACCTTCCGCAGGCGCCTCGCCGAGCTGGAGGACGGCATCAACCGCCTACAGGCAAAGGTCGCGCTCATCAAGGCCAAGGAGGTGACTGTCCGAGCGACCGAGGCAGCCGGCGAGGTGTCGAGCTCGACCAGCGACAGCGCGGCGGAGTCGCTGCGCAAGCGTGAGGAGCGCCTGGACTGGGACCTCGCCACGACCGAGGGCAAGGTGGAGGCCCAGAAGGTGGCTGAGACCGACCCCTTCGAGGAGCTGGCCGCCGCGCAGGGCTCGACGGTCGTGGACGGCAGCATCGACGACGCGCTCGCCCGTCTCAAGCAAGAGCTTGGGGCATAGCCCAAACCGAGCGCCACATAACCGAGCCGCGAGCCGTGGCAGGCGGCCGTTGCATCCCATGGTTCCGTGCCGGGGGCGCACGCCCGATTTGTACGCGTGATGTGTGTCCGCGCCGCGCGGTACAATGGAGCGCACCCGACACGAGAGGATCCTCATGCCTGACTCCGCCACGCCCGAGCGCCGCACCATCGCCGTCATCGACGGAAACTCGCTCATGCACCGCGCGTTCCATGCCATCCGCCAGCCCATGAGCGCGCCGGACGGCCGTGCCACCAACGCGCTCTTCGGCTTCTTCAACATGTTCATCAAGCTGGTGGAGACCTTCCAGCCAGACGGGGTCATCTGCGCCTTCGACAAGGGCAAGCCGCAGGTGCGCATGGACATGCTGCCGCAGTACAAGGCCCAGCGCCCGCCCATGGACCCGGCGCTGCGCGAGCAGTTCCCCATGGTCAAGGAGCTCCTCGGCGCGCTCGACGTCCCCGTGGCCGAGCTCGAGGGCTGGGAGGGCGACGACATCCTGGGCACGCTAGCCCGTCGCGGCGAGGCGGCCGGCTACGAGATGTACCTCTTCACGGGCGACCGCGACATGTACCAGCTGGCCACCGACAACGTCAAGATCGTCTCCACCAAGAAGGGCGTGTCCGACGTGGTGATCATGACGCCGGAGAGCGTCGACGACCTCTACCACGGCATCACGCCCGAGCTGGTGCCCGACTTCTATGGCCTCAAGGGCGACACCTCCGACAACATCCCCGGTGTCCCGGGCATCGGTCCCAAGAAGGCGTCGCAGCTCATCGTGCAGTACGGCAACCTGGACGAGGTCATCGCGCATGCCGACGAGGTCAAGGGCAAGATGGGCGAGAGCCTGCGCGCCCACATCGACGACGCCCTGCTCTCGCGCAAGGTGGCGACCATCCGCACCGACGCGCCCATCGAGCTCGACCTCGCCGACGCGAAGTTCCCCACGTTCGATCCCGAGGACGTGGTCTCTGCTTTCAGCGCGCTTGGCTTCACCGGCATGACGTCGCGCCTCGTGCGCCTCGGTGGGCAGGTGGCCGCTGCGGCCGTGCCCTCGTTCAGCGTTCCCGCCGTGGTGGAGGACACCAACGAGGTGCGTGCGGCCCTGGTCACGGGCAGCTGGGTGGCCGTCGCCGTCGAGGCGCAGGACGCACCCAAGAAGCGCGGCCAGATGAGCCTGCTTCTGGGCGAGGAGGAGCAGAAGCCCGTTGCGCTATGGTTTGCCACGCGTGCCTCCCTGGCCCGTGCCGAGGGCGAGGACGCGTTGGCGCTGCTCGCGCGCATCGTTCGCGAGGGCCGCCTGGTCGCAGGCGACGTCAAGGCCGTGCTGCATGTGGCCTGCCCCTCCGACTCCTCCCAGCCGGCGCTCTTCGAGCCGCGCGAGGTCTCGCCCGAGCGCATCTTTGACACGGGCGTTGCGGCGTACCTGCTCGACTCCGACCAGGTCCAGGTCTCCTCGTTTGGCGTGGCCGACCTCGTGAGTCACTACCTGCAGACCACGCTGCCCGAGCCCACCGACGTTCTCCCGCAGGCGGCGCTCGAGGCGGCAGGTGCCTACGCCCTGCGCCAGGTGCTTGCCGACACGCTCGAGAAGGACGGCTCGGCCTCCCTCATGGCCGACATCGAGATGCCGCTGCTGCCGGTGCTTCTCGAGATGGAGCGCACGGGCCTGCACGCCGACGCGAGCGTGCTCAAGGAGCAGTCCGTCGAGCTCGGCACCGAGATAGACCAGATGGTCGCCCGCATACACGAGGCGGCGGGGGAGAAGTTCAACATCGACTCCCCGATGCAACTCTCGCACGTGCTGTTTGACGTGCTGGGGCTCCCGACCTATGGCCTCAAGAAGACCCGCACGGGCTTCTACTCCACCAACGCCAAGGTGCTCACCGACCTGAGCTACAACCCTGTGGTGGCCGACGTGCTCGACTACCGCGAGCGCGCCAAGATCAGGAGCACCTACCTCGACGCCCTGCCCGCCCTCATCAAGGCCGACGGGCGCATCCACACCTCGCTCAACCAGACGGTCGCGGCCACCGGACGCCTCTCCAGCTCCGAGCCCAACCTGCAGAACATCCCCACGCGCTCGGCGCTGGGCCATCGCGTGCGCACGGCCTTCACCGTGCCCGAGGGCAGCGTGTTTCTCGCCTGCGACTACTCGCAGATCGAGCTGCGCCTGCTGGCGCACCTCTCCGCGGACGAGCACCTGGTGGCCGCCTTCAACGAGGGCGAGGACTTCCACGCCGCAACGGCGGCCCGCGTGTTTGGGGTGCCGGTGGACCAGGTGAGCCCGCAGCTGCGCAGCCGCGCCAAGGCGGTCAACTTTGGCATCGTATACGGCCAGCAGGCCTTTGGCCTGGCAAGCTCCCTCAAGATCAGCCGCAACGAGGCTCAGCAGATGATCGATCGCTACTTCGAGGCCTATCCTGGCGTGCGCGCGTTCCTGGACGCGCAGGTGGCCTTTGCCAAGAAGAACAAGTACGTGTCCACCATGTACGGTCGCAAGCGCTACACCAAGGACATCGACAGCCGCAACTTCCAGCTGCGCTCGTTTGCCGAGCGCACGGCCATGAACCACCCCATGCAGGGTACCGCGGCCGACATCATCAAGATCGCGATGGTGCGGGTCGCCGAGCGCCTGCGCGAGGAGGGGCTGGCGGCCAAGCTGGTGCTGCAGATCCACGACGAACTGGACTTCGAGGTGCCAAAGACCGAGGTCGAGACCTTGTCGCAGCTGGTGCGCGAGACGATGGAGGGCGTGGCCGAGCTGCGCGTGCCGCTTCTGGCCGACGTCTCCGTGGGCGCCAACTGGGCGGAGGCCAAGTAGCGTGGCCGGGGCAGGAGAGGGCATGCAACGGGTGACGGTCTACACGGACGGCGCCGCGCGTGGCAACCCCGGCAACGGAGGCTACGGGGCCGTGCTGCTCTACACCGACCCGGCAGGCGTGGAGCACCGCAAGGAGCTCTCGGCGGGCTACCGGCTGACTACCAACAACCGCATGGAGCTCTTGGCGGTGATCGTCGCGCTCGAGGCGTTGCTGCGCCCTTGCACGGTGGAGGTGCACTCCGACTCCCAGTACGTGGTCAACGCCTTCAACCAGCATTGGGTCGAGGGCTGGATCAAGCGTGGCTGGAAGACGGCCAGCAAGCAGCCGGTCAAGAACGTCGACCTCTGGAAGCGCCTGCTCAGTGCCAAGGAGCCGCACCAGGTGAGCTGGGTGTGGGTCAAGGGCCACGCCGGTCACGAGCTCAACGAGCGCTGCGACGAGCTGGCAACCACCGCTGCGGACGGTGGCAACCTGCTCGAGGACGAGGGCTTTGCGGGCTAGGCGGCTCGACCGCCCGCCAATCCGCCAAAAATGTAACAGTGACATGGCAGAGTGTCTCAGGCGTCACGTCGCGGGGGTAGGATGGTACCGATATCCCGGGCCATCGATATACTGCCACGCATGATTGGACTGCCATGTCTACCGACAGCGCATTCTCTCATTCTGCCAACTCTCCAGCGTTGAGGCGCATGGTTGCGGCGTGTGCCGCGGCGAGCCTTGCGGCCCTGCTGTCGCTTGGCGGCTGTGCGGGCACGCAGCAGGTTGGCGGCTCTGCGGGCCAGCAGACGGAGGCGTCCGAGGATGCGCCCTTTGTCCAGGCACGCTACGGCTTTCCCGGCGTGTCCAACGCCATCGTGCTCGACGGCACGGTGGAGCTGGTGACCGTTGAGATGGAGGTCGGGGCGACGGGCGAAGAGGCGGCCGAGGCTGCCGAGACGGGTGCGCGGGCTGAGGCGGGCGATGCCGAGGCAGCGCCGGCGGAGGACGACGCTGCCGCCGAGACGGACGCACCGGCAGAGAGCGCCGAGAAGCAAGAAGTCTCGTTCTACGTGCTCAGGCTCGACCAGCCGACCGCCTTCAGCATGCTCTACTCGTCGGCGGGCCTCCATGAGGACAAGGCAACCACCGACGCCGTGCTGCTCTACGCGGGCAGCCACAACAACGACCCCGCCAAGCAGGGCGTCGAGATCGACGACCAGCTGTGGGGGAGCCTCGTGGGCAGGCACCTCTCGGTGCGCGGCGAGCTCTGGGTGGGCTACGACGAGGCGGTGGGCCTGGAGTATCCGCTGGCAGCGGACCCTGGATGCCTGGCCAGGCAGGTGGGCGTCGTGCCCAACCCCCTGGGCATGGAAGGCGCGGAGGACTACGAGAAGGAGGGCTACACCTGGGAGCAGCTCTCCCAGCTGGCCCAAACGATCGCCGCGACGCGCAATCGCGACTACGGGTTCCGCATCGCCAACGCCTACGGCCTTCTCATCGGCAACGACGATGTCAAGACGATCAGCGTGGGCGACCAGTCGTGCACGGTGCGCCTGGTGGACGTGATGGCTGACGTCACGACCGACGATGCGGGCGAGCAGCGCTATGTGGGCATGAGCTTCGTCTGCGAGGATGCTCCTCTCGAGTCCGTCTTCGACGAGCCTGAGGACGACGCCACGCGCGTCTCGTGGGCGGGCTCGCGGCTTTCCGTTTGGCTCGAGAACGACGTGTTTGCCCAGCTGCCCGAGGACCTGCAGGGGCTGGTGACGCCCGTCGACAAGGCCTGTACCGTGGTCGAGAACGCGCCGGCGGTCCCCACGGTCGAGGTCAGTTCCCACAAGCTGTGGGTGCCGTCGGTGGTCGAGCTGGGCGGCGCACCTGCGTGGGGCTACGCCAGCGCATGGCTGGACGAGGACGGGATCGCGGCCAGCAACGAGGCCCTGGCGCAGGAGGAGTCGAAGTCCCACGACACCAGCACTGCCAAGAAGTACCTCTACTACTTCCGCCACGACGTGAGCAGCGACGACATGGGCAACGAGGCGCTCATTCTGAGCGGCGACGAGGCAGAGGAGGGGGAGGCCTACAGCTGGTGGACGCGCACCGTCGACCCATCTGGCTACCCCCACTACGTGTACGCCGATGGGTCGATGCTCAACGCCGACGTGGGCGTCGAGACGCCGCTGCACGTGGTCTTTGGGTTCTGCCTGGGCTAAGCCCTAGCGCCTGCCGCGCGGGGGCGGGGAATCGCAGTCCTTGCAAAAGGCGCCTACACGTCGGTCTTGCCGATCATGATGTTGAGGATCTCCACGTCGGTGGGGTGCATGCCCACGCGGCCCACATAGCCCATAGCGCGGATCGACTCCTCCGGGGTGTCTCCCACCAGGCCGTCGCCAGCCTTGAAGTTCTCGCCGGTCAGCGCCTGGTCGCAGCCGAGGATGGCGGCGTCGACGGCGGCGCTAATCTTGGCGGCGCAGCTCGGCTTGGCGCCGTCGCACACGATGCCACCCACGTTTACCAGCGTGTTGACCACGGTGGACTCGTACTGCTCGAAGGTGCCGCCCCGCAGCATGCAGATGCCGGCACCGGCGCCGCAGCTGGCGCTGACCGCGCCGCAGAAGGCGGAGAGCTCGCCCACGTAGTACTTGACGTGCACCGCCGTGAGGTCGGAGAGCACCACCGCGCGCACGAGGTTCTCGTGGCTGGCCCAGAGCTCGTGGGCGTACTCGAGCACCGGCATCGAGCAGGTGATGCCCTGGTTGCCGCTGCCGCAGCAGATGACGACGGGCATGGCGCAGCCGCTCATGCGCGCGTCGGAGCCCGCCGCCGCGCTCGCGCGCGCCTTGCAGGTGATGTCGTTGGAGCGGGTGCGCAGCAGGGTGCTGCCAATGTTGGCGCCCCACCTGTTGCGCAGGCCCTCGTCGGAGATGGCCTTGTTGGTCTCGATCTGGCCGGTGATGAGCTCGTCAACGTCCTCCAGCTTGACGGTGCGCGCAAACTCCCAGATGGAGGCGAGCGAGATGGTGGCGCGCGGGTCGTCGGTGACCTCGGCGTGGTAGCTTGCCGGCTGGTAGACGTCGCCAAGCGAGACGGGCTTGCCGTCGAGGGTGAGCTCGGTCACGTTGGTGTGGCGCTCCTCGATGCAGGCGACGGCTGTGTGGCCGTTTGCGATGGCGACGGTGCGCACGTAGAGGTTGGGAACGTCCTCCACCAGGCTCACCGAGCAGATGTCCTCCTCGAGCAGGGCCTTGGTGCGGATGCGGTCGGCCTCGGTCACGGCCTCGAGCACCTCGAGCGCACGGGTCTCCTCGCCACCCACGACGCCCAGCAGGGCTGCGGCCTCGATGCCGCGCATGCCCCCGGAGTTGGGGACGGTCACGCTCTTGACGTTCTTGATGATGTTGCCGCTGCAGGCCACGTTGATATGCTCGGGCAGCTCGCCCAGCACGGCACGTGCGAGGGCCGAGGCATAGGCCACGGCGATGGGCTCGGTGCAGCCGAGCGCGCAGACGAGCTCCTCCTGCAAAATGGCGATGTGCTTGGCGTAGGCGGCTGCGTCCATGGTGGCTCCTTATGCGTGGCGGCTTTAGCACATGATACGGCAAGCCCTGGCTCGAGTTCAAAAGCGGGGAGCATAAGCGTTGCAAGGCGGCGCATCATGGCGGCATGCGTGCGCGAGGTGCGAATGACGTGTCCAAGCAGTGTGACAATCGCCGTCATATCTCAAGAAATCCTTGGTTGATGCTTGAAATGTGGAGGTCGAAACGAGTACTCTTAAGAGCGCATGAGTAGGATGCTCATGCAACTGTATCTGTCGGCCCCCGAGAAGCATGTAAGTTTCCAACCGCGACCGGGCACGAGCCCAACGCCCACGGTAGCCATCATGGTGATCGGGGCCCCGTTTCCGAAAGGGGTCCACCTTTGAGTGAGATTCAGAACTCGTCCATCTTCTCTCTGGACGACGTGTCCGATGAGGAGATGAACCAGCTCATCGACGGCACCATCACCGCATTTGACGAGGGAGACTTGGTTACTGGTACCGTCGTCAAGATCGAGCACGATGAAGTCCTGCTTGACATCGGCTTCAAGTCCGAGGGCGTCATTCCTTCGCGCGAGCTCTCCATCCGCAAGGACGTCGACCCGTCCGAGATCGTTGCCCTGGGCGACGAGATCGAGGCGCTCGTCCTGCAGAAGGAGGACAAGGAGGGTCGCCTGATCCTCTCCAAGAAGCGCGCCGAGTACGAGCGTGCCTGGAACCGCGTCGAGGAGAAGTTCAACGCTGGCGAGAACGTCGAGGGCGAGGTCATCGAGGTTGTCAAGGGCGGCCTGATTCTCGACATCGGCCTGCGCGGCTTCCTGCCCGCCTCCCTGGTCGACCTTCGTCGCGTCAAGGACCTCACCGCCTACATGGGCACCCGCATCGAGGCCCGCGTCATCGAGATGGACCGCAACCGCAACAACGTCGTCCTCTCCCGTCGCGTCGTGCTCGAGGAGGCCCGCAAGGCCGAGCGCTCCGAGATTCTCTCCAAGCTGCAGAGCGGCATGAGGCTCAAGGGCGTCGTCTCCTCCATCGTCGACTTCGGCGCATTCGTCGACCTCGGTGGCATCGACGGCCTGATCCACATTTCCGAGCTCTCCTGGAACCACGTCAACCATCCCTCCGAGGTCGTCAAGGTTGGCCAGGAGGTCGAGGTTCAGGTTCTCGACGTCGACCTCAACCGCGAGCGCATCTCCCTCGGTCTCAAGCAGACCACCGAGGATCCTTGGCGCACGCTCGTCAAGAAGTACCCGGTCGGCGCTATCGTCGAGGGTACCGTCACCAAGCTTGTCACCTTTGGCGCCTTCGTCGACCTCGGCGATGGTGTTGAGGGCCTGGTGCACATCTCCGAGATGGCCAAGCAGCACGTCGACGCTCCCGCGCAGGTCTGCGCCGTGGGCGACACCGTGCAGGTCAAGGTCATGGAGATCGACCTCGACCGTCGTCGCATCTCCCTGTCGATGAAGGCTGCCGCCGAGACGCTGGGCGTCGAGGTTGAGGTCAAGCCGATCGACAAGCCCGAGGACGAGGAGGCTCCCGTCGAGGAGTAACTCAGCGTCACATATCGCTTGAGTAGGGGGTCGCCTTCGGGCGGCCCCCTTTCGTATGTCGCGATGATGCCACCGGTCCGCTCCGAGAGACGCAACGAGTCTCCGTTCCGTCCAGATTGACGGACCAGTCACCACCGGTCCGCTCCCAGAGACGCAACGAGCCCCCGTTCCGTCCAGATTGACGGACCAGTTAGTTGGTCTCAACCGCTCTTCTTCTAAATTGTTATCAAGGCAGCAACATAAATGCATTAATGTGTAATGCTGGTAGCAAAACTCTTACGCCATAGATTCAGTGCGGCGTGAGAGCAAGGAGAAATAATGAGAGGCAAGGTTCCGAGGGGAGTTGCGGCAGCCCTCGCACTGACGTGTGCGCTGTTCGTGGCGACGGCAGCATGGGCTGCGACAACCTCGTTCACCATCCACAAGGTGGATCAGGACAACAACCCCATACCCGGCGTGGAATTCGAGGTATACGGCAAGCCGTCACCCACACCCAAGCCCGCCAAGAAGGCGTCAACAAAGCGCCTGCCCAAGACCAGCGACCTCGCCAACCCGCGTCTCTGGGCGCTCGTCGGCGGCGCTGGAGTCGGCCTGGTTGCGGCTGGCATCTGGGCAAAGAAGCGCAAGTCCAATAAGTAGCCAGCTGCTTGCCACCGCAAAGAATTGCCACGGGAGGCACTCCGCAGGGAGTGCCTCCTTCTTATCGATGCTCTTATTGTCCTTCTTGTGGCCAGCACTGCACATCTCTGCGATAATCGCATGATGCCATGAAGGTCATGGGGTTAAGGACGGCCCATTTTGGGCAACATAGCTCACATGGAGAGAATCGCACCAAGCCGGTGCGTCAGAGCAGAAAGTATTGGGTGGTTGCATATGGACAAGCAGGCTCTCATCGATCGCATCACCAACTGGATGCGGGGTCGCAATGGCTCCGATGCGCTGGGCAATTGCGTCTTGGGCGTCTCGGTAGTGCTGCTCGTCATCAACATCTTTGCCCGCAACCAGATCGTGAGCGCGCTTGCCCTGGTGGCCGCGCTCTACGCGTGCTGGCGCACCTCGTCTAAGAACGTCGCCAAGCGTCGCGCCGAGAACCGCGCATTCCTAAAGCTCATCGGCCCCGCTGCGAGCTGGGTGAGAAACCCCAAGGCCAGCATCGACGAGACGCGCAACTACCGTCACCTCACCTGCCCCAACTGCGGGCAGAAGGTGCGCGTGCCGCGCGGCAAGGGCAAGATCCGCGTGACCTGTCCCTCCTGCCACGAGAAGTTTGACGCCCGCTCCTAGCGGAGGCTTCATGCGCACGGTTTTTCTTGCGGGTGGCATAGGCTCGGGCAAATCGACGGTAGCCCGTGAGCTTGAGCGGCTCGGGTGCTGCCGCATCGACCTCGACCAGCTCTCGCGAGAGGTCCTGCTGCCGGGCACGCAGACCACGCTCGAGGTCGCTCGTGCCTTTGGCATGGACCTTCTCGACGAGGAGACCGGCGCGCTTGACCGGCGCCTGCTGGCGGAGCGGGCATTTGCCACGAGCGAGGATGCGGCGCGTCTGGAGCAGATCGAGCTGCCGGCCATCGCACGTCTGCTCGAGGAGCGCCTGAGTGCGCTTTCTGCCGCAGCAGATCCGCCGGAGATCTGTCTGGTGGAGATTCCCCTGCTCGACCGCGCGGATGCCATGCGCCATATGGCGTCTGAGACCGTGGTTGTGGACTGTCCCGTCGAGCTCAGGCGCGTGCGTGCGATTGGCCGCGGCATGACAGGGGAGGACTTTGACGCCCGTGTGGCAAACCAACCCACGGACGAGTGGCTGCGGACCCATGCGGACACCATCATCTGCAACACGGGCACATACGACGAGCTTATTGCACAGGTGCACGACTGGTACGAGTCTCACAAGGGAGGTGAGTGACATGGCAAGGACCCGCTTCTGGCGGTGGTACCGCACGATTCCCATCATGGCCATGCTGCTCGTCGCGGGACTCAGCTTTGGCTTCGTGCGTCTGCCCGGCGCCCTTGGACGGCGCTTCCTCTATCCCGTGAGCCATGAGCAGGCCATCCTCGAGTCATCCGAGCGCCATGGGGTCGATCCGCTCCTGGTGTGTGCGGTCATCAAGTGCGAGTCGAACTGGGACAGTACGGCGGTGTCCGACGCTGGTGCCGTCGGCCTCATGCAGCTCATGCCCGCCACCTCGGCCGAGCTTGCCAATTATGGCGTGGTTGACGTCTGGGGCTACGACCCCGAGAATCTCACCGACCCGGCGACAAACATCGAGTATGGCTGCGCGTACCTCTCCCAGTTGCAGTCGCGGCTTGGGTCCACGGACGAGGTCATTGCGGCCTACAACGCGGGACCGGGATCGGTTGAGGGATGGCTCGCGGAGGGCGGCAGCATCTCCGACGCGATCAAGTTCCCCGAGACGGCGCTCTACCTCAAGCGCGTGAACATGACCTACGAGCGCTACCAGCAGCTCTACACCTCAAGCCTGAGCGAGCGATAGACGCCCACGACCACGTCGTCACCATTCATCTCGAAGATTGACTCCATGAGCGGCCGTGCGGTAAAGAGCAGACCGTCATCCATGCAGGCCACCGCTGCACCGAGCATGCGCTCGCCGTCGCTGCGGACGCAGCCCAGGGGGATGCCCTCGCGGGCGAGCAGCGCGTCTGCCTGCTCCTCCGTCGGACGCTCGAGCGTGGGGATGGACTTGATGAGGTCGTCGAGCTCCTCGCGCGCCTGGGTTGCCACCGGTGAGGCATGCCAGCCCAAGGAGCGCACGTAGCAGGCCGCGGCGAGGTCCTCCCGGCCGAGCTTCCACTCCATGTAGGCAAGGCGATAGTGGCAGATGGAGGCGTCGTGCGCGGTGATGGCATGACGCAGCGTGTTGATGATGAGGTCGGCGGCCTCAAAGATGCGCGACTCGGCCTCGAGCACGCGCACCCTGCGCAGCGCGGCATAGGTGGACGTGGGGGCAAGCCGAATGCAGGTGTCCGCGTGGGCAAGCGCCTCGTCGTTGCGACCCAGCATGCCGAGCGCGATGGAGGCGTTGGCGTGGGCGTTGAAGTAGGAGTCGGGTACCAGGCGGATCTCGCGGCCTCCCTCGTCCACGACGAGGTTGTGGTGGATGCGCTCCGGGATCGAGCCGAAGTAGCGATACACGCAGGAGTCGTCGTCGAGGTAGGCGCCCATGTCGTCAATGGGGGAGAGGGCCGCCTCCAACAGGGAGAGGGCCGCCTCGGGATCCTCGTTGCCGTTCTCGTCGTTGAGCAGCTTGTTGGCGCGGGACACGGCGCGGTCGAGCGCGGAGCCTTCCACAAAGAGCTGGCTCAGCTCGTGACGGTTGTCGAGGTCTGCCTCGCCGTTGATGAGGGCCTGCATGGTGCGGTTGCAGGCCTCTGCGACGGTGATGTCGGAGGCTGCGTCGCGCGCAGCCACCAGGACTGAGGCCGCCGTCTCAACCTTGTCGCCGAGCTCGTTGCGGATCTTGTTCCAGCAGGCGATGCGGGCGGCGTTCTCGTTGATGCCCAGGTCGCACACGCGCTTGGCTCCACAGGTGCGCACCACGGCCTCGGAGGTCTCGCGCGTGATGAGCTCGGGGAAGACGGATGACTCCTCGGGAACCGCCTCGGGGGAGTCGATGGCCACAAAGGGCTCGACCGGCGCGAGCCACGCCTCGCCGTCGACCGTTGCCCTGATGTGCTCGTCGGTGGGGAAGCCTTCGTCGAGGATGGGCTTCTGCGCCACCTTGAGCAGGGAGGCAAGCACCTTGGGCGTGATGTCGAGGGAGAGGATCGTATCCTCGGAGCCAAACTCGTGGCAGTTGACCACCACGCGCGTCACGAGGTCGGACGCGTCGAAGGCGTGGGCGGCCATGAGGGCCGAGAGGCGCAGGGCGTAGGCGCGCGCGTAGGTGGCCTGCTCGCCCTTGTCGGCCGTGAAGATGGCAAAGCAGCCGGGGCGCGGGGCCTCCAGGCTCAGCACCACGAGACCCTCCTTGATGTTAAGGCGCAGGTCGTAGACCACGCGGAAGGGGGTGCGTATGCACTCCGCCGCATTGCAGACGATCGAGCGCACGAGCCAGTCGCCCGAGCCCAGGGCGGCCTCGTCGCGATAGCACGTGCGCAGGCCCTCGCTGGTGAGGGGGCCGCGATCGATGCGCTGCGAGACCATGTCGCGCATGAGCTTGAGGCAGGCCTCCTCGACGGCGGGCTCGGTGAGCGAGCGCTTGGCCATGCTCGGAAGATCCTGGTTGACGTTGAGGGCCGCCTCCGCGGAGATGAGGGTGTCGTAATTGGCGTTGGAGAGCTCGTCGACCGGCATGCGGATCCAGAAGTGCGTGTTGCGCGAAAGCCTGCCACCCTCGCAGGCCGGGGCATCCTGCCAGTCCATGACACCAGCGGCCTCGAGCATGCTTACCAGATGGCGCTTGTCGGACTTCTGCGCGGAGCCATGGCGCACGAGGTCACGCAGCGTGGCAAAGAGGTCGTTGGACCTGAGCACCAGACGGGCGACCTCCTCCGCCTCGGAGCTGACGGGCGTGGGCACCTCTGCCGGCGTGGGGACGGGCTGCGTGGTGCCGGCACCGGGGCCGGTGATGGGGACTGCGGACACGATGCGCTCGCTGGCTGCCTCGGCCTGCTTGGCCTCCTTGTCGGCCTTGCCCATCTGCGCCTGCTTGACCATGATGTAGATGCCGCCAATGAGGGAGGCGATGCTGCCCGGCAGCAGGAACAGGATGCTTGGGTCGCCCTCGAGCGTGATACCTATCGTGGCCATCGCTATGACTGCGCCAAAGAGTATGAGGGTCAGGCCCACGATGATGAGCAGTATGCGCAGCGCGACCGATCCGCGCGTGGCCCTGCCTTGTACCTGTCCGTCTCGCTGCTGTGTCATTGGTGCTCTCCAAGCCATACGGTCCCAAATTGGTCAGGGAACCATTCTACCGCGCATGGCGGACACAATTGCTTGCGGTGACTCACAAAAGGGCAAGTCAGGGCATCGGCTGCTTGCGCTGTCGGTGGGAGATAGTACACTAGTTCCTACCAGACGAGGGGGAGCCATGTCAGAGACCTTGCAACAGACCGAGCACTTTGGCGGCGAGCTGCGCCGCTTTGGCCGTACGAGCGGGGACGTCCGCCTGGAGGTGGTGAGCCCGTTCAAGCCGGCGGGTGACCAACCCCAGGCCATCGAGAAGCTCGCGCGCGGCGTCGAGGAGGGCCTGCGCTACCAGACGCTTCTGGGCGTCACGGGCTCGGGCAAGACCTTCTCCATGGCCAAGGTGATCGAGGCCACGCAGCGTCCCACGCTCATCATGGAGCCCAACAAGACGCTCGCGGCACAGGTGGCCAGCGAGATGAAGGAGCTCTTTCCCAACAACGCGGTGGTCTACTTCGTCAGCTACTACGACTACTACCAGCCCGAGGCCTACGTCCCGCAGACGGACACCTACATCGAGAAGGACGCCTCCATCAACGAGGAGGTGGAGAAGCTGCGCCACCAGGCCACCTCGAGCCTCCTCTCACGCCGCGATGTGATAGTGGTCGCCTCGGTCAGCTGCATCTACGGCATCGGCAGCCCGCAGGACTACGCGGGTCTGGCGCCCACGGTGAGCAAGGACGAGCCCCTCGAGCGCGACGACCTCATCCGCGCGCTCATCGACATCCAGTACGACCGCAACGACTACGACCTGCAGCGCGGGCACTTCCGCGTGCGCGGCGACACCGTGGACGTCTTTCCGCCCTATGCGGAGAATCCCCTGCGCATCTCCTTCTTTGGCGACGAGGTCGAGCTCATCGCCGAGGTGGACATCGTCACCGGCGAGCTCGTGCGCGAGTTTGACGCCATCCCCATCTGGCCGGCGTCGCACTACGTGACCGAGCGCCCCAAGGTGAGCCACGCCCTCAAGACCATCAGCGAGGAGCTAGAGGCGCGCGTGGCCGAGCTCAAGGCCGCAGACCGCCTGCTGGAGGCCCAGCGCCTCTCGCAGCGCACCGCCTACGACCTCGAGATGCTTGAGACCATGGGCTTCTGCTCCGGCATCGAGAACTACTCGCGCCACCTCGACGGCCGCAAGGCCGGCGAGCCGCCCTACACGCTCATCGACTACTTCCCCTCTGACATGCTCTGCTTCATCGACGAGAGCCACGTGACGGTGCCGCAGATCCGCGGCATGTACGAGGGCGACCGCTCGCGCAAGGTGACGCTCGTGGAGCACGGCTTCCGCCTGCCCTCGGCGCTGGACAACCGCCCGCTGCGCTTTGACGAGTTCGAGCAGCGGGTGCCTCAGTACATATACGTGTCGGCCACCCCGGGCGACTACGAGGAGCGCGTGAGCCAGCAGGCCGTTGAGCAGGTCATCCGCCCCACGGGTCTGCTCGACCCAAAGGTGGACGTGCGCCCGGTACGCGGGCAGATCGACGACCTCATCGACGAGATCAAGGCGCGCACCAGCAAGGGGGAGCGTGTGCTGGTGACTACGCTCACCAAGCGCATGGCCGAGGACCTCACCGACCACCTGCTCGACGAGGGCGTCAAGGTCAACTACATGCACTCGGACACCGCCACGCTCGACCGCGTGGAGATCATCCGCGACCTGCGCGTGGGCAAGATCAGCGTGCTGGTGGGCATCAACCTGCTGCGCGAGGGCCTGGACATCCCCGAGGTGAGCCTCGTCGCCATCCTCGACGCCGACAAGGAGGGGTTCCTGCGCAACCGGCGCTCGCTCATCCAGACGATGGGTCGCGCGGCACGCAACGCCGGCGGCGAGGTCATCATGTACGCCGACACCGTCACCGACAGCATGCGCGAGGCCATCGACGAGACCGCGCGGCGCCGCTCGATCCAGGAGGCCTTCAACAAGGAGCACGGGATCGTGCCCCAGACCATCAAGAAGTCCATCACCGACGTCGCAAGCTTCATCGACGAGGCAAACTCGACGCTCGAGGGCAAGGACCGCAGCCGGGGAGACTCCCTTGGCCACGGCGCCTTCTACAGCGGAGGCGACGGCGCGCCGGACGAGCGCCACGACGCCGTGCAGAGCGTTGCGGACGAGCTCTCGCAGCTGCCGCCGGAGGAGGTCTCGCAGGTGCTCTCCGCTCTGGAGGAGGAGATGGCGCAGGCGGCCGCCAGCATGGACTTCGAGCGGGCGGCCCAACTGCGCGACCAGGTGGTGGCCCTGCGCGGGGCGCTCGAGGGCGAGAGCGAGGACGATGTCATCGCTCGCCTCAAGCGGACCGACCGCAAGGGTTCTGCACACGCAACCCGCAGGCGCTATCGCAAGCATAAGAAGTAGAATCATCTAGAGGGGCAAGACTTGCGGCAACTACCTGCGGCGGAGGGAACGGGCGGCGTGCCAGGGTCATTCAAGAACATCATCGACTACGTGTGGGAGCGCCAAGAGACCTTCGAGGAGCTTCCGCTCAACCGGGTTGACAGCCTGGTGCTCTCGCAGCTGTGCTACTTCCAGCTGCCGACGGCGGCCGAGGGCGCCTGGGGCTGGGAGGGGCTGCCCGTCCACGACCTCTGGCGCTCGGACTGGCTCGACGAGATGTGCGACCACATGTATGACCCTCCAGGCGCACGGCGGCTCGCGGCGGCGCTCGCGGCAAGCCCGCGCTATCGCGACGTGCGCATCTTCTGCTACGTCATGCAGATCGACCACATCACCGAGATGCAGTTCTCCGCGATGTCGTTTGCGCTCACCCCGCGCGACACCTACATCGCCTTCCGCGGCACCGACAACACGGTGGTCGGCTGGAAGGAGAACCTCAACATGGCCTTCCAGGTGCAGGTGCCCTCGCAGGCGCAGGGCCTGCGCTACTTCGAGCGCATCGCCTCGCAGGTGCCGGGACGGCTCTACACGGGCGGGCACTCCAAGGGCGGAAACATAGCCATCTACGTGGGCATGACCTGCGCCCACGAGCTGCGCCGGCGTCTCGAGCGCTGCTACTCCCACGATGGCCCGGGCTTCACCTCCACCACCCTCGACGACCTCGAGGACATTGGCATCACGGTCCCCATCGACAAGACGGTGCCCAAGTCGTCGGTCTTTGGCATGCTCTTCGAGCAGGACAACCAGGACGTCCGCGTGGTGCGCAGCGTCAGCAGCGGCTTTGCGCAGCATGACCCCCTGAGCTGGGAGGTCGATGGCTGCGACTTTGTGATCGAGGAGCGTATGGGCCGCACCGCGAGCTACGTGGACACCTCGCTCAACGCCTGGATACGCCGGGCGTCGCTCAAGGAGCGGCGGAGCTTCGTGGACGCCATCTTTGCCATCATGACCGCGGGCGAGGAGCGCTACACCCATGACCTGCGCATCAACTGGCGGGTCACCGCGCCGCGCATGGCCCGTGCCGCGCTCGACCTCGACCCAGAGGTGCGCGACGTGCTCGTGCGCGAGGTACTGGAGCTCGTCAAGGAGCTTGCTCCTGGCGGCGAGTGAGCCCAGGCCCCCTCACGCTCCCTACATAAGCTGGGCTTTTGCCAAATCGCTTGGGACGGATGCGCCATTGGCGCAGTAGTAGTGGGCGAAAGGTGAGGGAGGCCAGGAAAGGAGACCAGCCATGAAGCTCGTGAGCTCGATTCGCGACCACCTCGATGAGACCCTCTTTGCCGTAATCACGACCTTGGCAATCATCGGCACCATCGTGATTCACGTCGCCTAGGCCAAACGAAGAGCGCTCCTCCTCCGGCGAGGACCCTGCGTGCAGGCGGGGTCCTCGCCATCCTTTTGCGAGGATGGAGCGCGTCATGTTGCGGGGAGGGGTGCGCGAGGTCCTAGCTGCCGAGAACCCACTCGGCGCAGCGGATGCCGTCGGCGGCTGCCGACATGATGCCACCCGCATAGCCTGCGCCTTCGCCGCAGGGGAAGAGCCCCTGCGTCCCGAGGGCCTGGCCGTCGCTTCCGCGGGTGACGCGCACGGGCGAGCTGGAACGCGACTCCACGCCCGTGAGCACGGCGTCTGCCACGTCAAAGCCGCGCAGTCGCCGCCCCATGAGGGGGATGGTCGCGCGCAGGGTATCGCTCACGTAGTCCGGCAGGCAGACGTCCACCTTTCCCCACGAGACGCCGCGCGGATAGGTGGGCACCACCGACCCGCCTGCGCTTGAGGCCGCGTTCTGCAGAAAGTCGCCCACGAGCTGCGCAGGCGCCACGTAACCGCCGCCACCGGCGTCAAAGGCCGCACGCTCGCAGCTGCGCTGCAGTGCGAGGCCGGCGAGCACGTCGTCGCCTGGCAGGTCCTCCGGAAAGACGTTGGCGAGAAGCCCTGCGTTGGCATTGGCCCCCGCACGGTCGGAGAGGCTCATGCCGTTGGTGACCACGCCCTCGGGCTCGCTCGCCGCGGCCACCACGTAGCCGCCCGGGCACATGCAGAAGCTGAAGGCGCCGCGTCCGGACGGCAGGTGCACGGCCAGCTTGTAGGGGGCGGCGCCCAGGCTGGGCTGTCCCGCGAAGTGTCCGTACTGACTGCGGTCGATGTCCGCCTGCAGGTGCTCGATGCGCACGCCCATGGCAAAGGTCTTGCGCTCGAGGGTGACCCCGCGACGTTTGAGCAGCTCAAAGACGTCACGCGCGGAGTGTCCGCAGGCGATGACCAGCTGCGAGACGCCCAGCTGCTCCTCGCGCAGGATCCCCGTGGCGCCGTCGTGCGACATGAGCGTGACCGACCGCACGCGTCCTCCCGTGACGTCGAGGTCGCACATGCGCGTGCGCAGGCGCACCTCCCCGCCCAGCTCGGTGATGCGTGCGAGCACGTTCTCCACCACGCGGGGGAGGATGTCGCTGCCCACGTGGGGCTTCGCGTCCCACAGGATGCGCCGCGGGGCGCCGGCTTCCACGAGCGTCTCGAGCACGAGGCGGTGGAAGGGGCTCTTGGTGCCGGTGGAGAGCTTGCCGTCCGAGAAGGTGCCCGCCCCGCCGAGGCCAAACTGGATGTTGCTCTCGGGGTCGAGGACGCCCGTCTCGTTGAAGGCGTTGATGGCGCGCGTGCGCTCGCGGGAGCCGTCGCCGCGCTCCACCAGGATGGGCGCGCGTCCGGCCTCGGCCAGGGCAAGCGCGCAGAAGAGACCCGCGCACCCGGCACCCACGACGACGGGACGGTCGTCGGTGGGCAGCACCGTCGCACGCGTCCATGCCACGGGCTTGGCCTCCACGGCCTTGAGCTGCTTGCCCACGCGCCACTTGGCGGCCTTCTTGAGCAGGGCACGCTCGGCGTTCTGACCGCCGCGCAGCGCGATCCGGGCGGTAAAGAGCAGTTGGACCTCGTTCTTCTTGCGTGCGTCGATCGAGCGCTTGCGCAGCTCGAGGGAGGCGAGGTCGTCGGGGGCGAGCCTCAGCATCCTCTGCACCGCCTGGCGCACGGCGCGCAGGTCGGTGTCGTCGGTGCCGTCCAGGCGCTCGGGCGCCACACGTATGCCCGTGACCTCGATCATGAGAGGGCCCACCTCGCTGCCGCCGTGCCGGCCACCATTCCGCTCTTCCAGGCCCAGGCGAGGTTGAAGCCGCCGCAGTCAGCGTCCACGTCGAGCGCCTCGCCGCAGGCGTAGAGCCACGGCAGCTCGCGGTGCGCAAGCGTTTCTGGGTCAAACTGCCCTGTGGCCAGGCCACCTCGCGTGACCTGCGCCTTCTCGGGCTCGGCCGGTCCCTTGACCACGAGGGGCAGGCGCTTTGCCAGCGCCAGCAGGGCCTCGGAGGCGCTCTGCGGCTCCTTGCGCTCGTCCCATGCCACACACCAGCGCTGCTTGGCCAAAAGCTCGAGCTGCTCCGCGATGGAGGGGTCGATCACGCCATCCAGGCAGCCCGGCTCAAAGCTCCCCGAGGCGAAGGGGTCAACCAGCTGGCGCAGCTGCGACTCGTTGAGGTCGGGCACGAGGTCGAGCTCGATGAGGTCGCCTGCCTCGGCACGGCGCGAGAGGTCAAACGACACGATGCCCGATATCCCGTAGCTGCGGAAGAGCACCTCGCCGCGCTCCTGGTAGCTGGGGAAGAGGCTCTCCGCCTTGGTGAGGCGCGCCAAGACGTGCGCACGGCGCCCATCGAGGGCGGAAAGCGGGGAGTCCTCGCAGGCGAGGGGGCAGAGCACGGGCCTGCGCTCGACGAGCGAGAGCCCCAGCTCGCTGGCAACGAAGGGCAGGGTCTCGCCGCCGCTTGCGAGCACCACCGCCCGGGCACCGGGGAGGTACGGCAGGCCCGACTCGTCGAGGGGCAGGGTGTGGGCAACCTCGGCCATGCCGGCGGGTTGGGTGGTGCTGTTCTCTGGACGGTAGTGCACGGCGTCGTCTATCTTGCCCAGCCACTCGGGCTTGATCCAGATGGCGCCCTGGAACTCGCGCGCGGGGGCCATGATGACGCCTGCCCTGCGCGCCCGCGCCAGAAGCACGTTGCGCACGCTCGTGGCCTGGCGGCTCATCGGGTAGAGGCGGTCGTCCTCCAGGATCCACCGCATGTTGCAGTCGCGGAAGAACCCCAGCACGTCGTCGAGCCAGCGCGTGCCGCAGGCTGCCCCGACAAAGGCCGGGTCGTTGTAGCGGCGCGGGTCAAGATGCACGTTGGCAAAGTTGCAGCGTCCGTTGCCCGTGGCCAGAATCGAGCGGCCGCACTCCAGGTCGCGCTCCAAGACCACCACCGAGGCGCCCTCCTCCGCGGCGCAGATGGCGGCCGTGAGCCCGGAGGCTCCGCCGCCAATGACCATGACGTCGCAGTCGCTGGGCGTCTCGACCGCCGCGGCGGCACGCAACAGGCGCTCCCGCTGGGCAGCGCGTGATTCTCTCTTTGCCATGACGTCTCCTACAGGGCTGCCTTGAAGGCGGCGAGAAGGTCGTCGAAGTCCTCGTAGGCCGGAAGGTCGGGGTTATCGGCGATGATCGCCTCGGTGGAGCGGAAGAGGAATCCGGCCTTGCTGGCGCGGATCATGGCGAGGTCGTTGAAGGAGTCGCCGGTGGCGATGGTGTCAAAGCCGATGGACTGCAGACCGCGCACCGTGGTCAGCTTGGACTCGGGGCAGCGCATCTTGAAGTCGGCCACCATGCCGTCCTCGTCGATCACGAGGGTGTTGCAGAAGATGGTCGGCCAGTCGAGCTTCTCCATCAGGGGCTTGGCAAACTGCTCGAAGGTGTCGGAGAGGATGATCACCTGCGTGAGGCTGCGCAGCTCGTCCAAGAACTCCTTGGCGCCGGGCAGCGGGTCAATGGTGGCGATGACGTCCTGGATCTCCTTGAGGCCGAGGCCATGCTCGCGCAGGATGTCCATGCGGAAGCGCATGAGCTTGCCGTAGTCGGGCTCGTCGCGGGTGGTGCGACGCAGCTCGGGGATGCCGGACGCCTCGGAGAACGCGATCCAGATCTCGGGGACGAGCACACCTTCCATGTCCAGGCAGCAGATGTTCATGGGGCTTCCTTTCGGTCGAGGGTGAAGACGACGTTTGGGTGGTTGTCAGATGACGGACACGCCCTGCTCGCTGGCGCGCATGGTGCGCACCCAGAGCTTGGGCATGAGGTCCGATACGGCCTGCTCGACGCTGGCGGCGGCGCGGTCCCCGTCGCAGATGGCGAGCATCGTGGCACCAGATCCCGAGATGAGGAAGGTGCAGGCGCCCGCCTCGAGCGCGCAGGCGCGCAGGCGCTCGAAGTCGGCGATGAGCGGCTTGCGGTAGGGCTCGTGGATGCGGTCGTGGCAGCAGGCCGTGATGTCGGCCGCGCGGCCCGAGGCCAGCGCGCTCACCATGGCCAGGCAGCGCCCGACCTGCCACGACACCGAGCTCATGGGCACCATGGCGGGAAGCGCCTTGCGCGCGTCCGCGGTGAGCACTCGGTAGGGGGGAGCCATGCACACGAAGCGCAGGTTGGGGGCCGCGACCCAGCGGGTGGTGACGGTCTTGTCGTCCTCCACGTAGCTACTCACCAGCCCGCCCATGACGGCGGGGGCCACGTTGTCGGGGTGGCCCTCGATGCGCGTGGCGAGGCTGGCGGTGTAGGTGCGGTCGATGTCGCGGCCCGCAAGCGCCTGGGCTGCGGCGATGCCGGCAACCACGCACGTGGAGCTCGAGCCGAGCCCGCCCGAGGCGGGGATGGGGCTCTCCTCGTGGATGTGCAGCGTCTGGGGAGCTATGCCCAGGTCGTCGCAGGCGGCGAGGTAGGAGGTCCACACCAGGTTGTCCGGGCCGCAGAGGCGCTCGTCGCAGCCCGTGACGAGCAGCTCGTCGGCGGGCGTGAAGGTATAGGTTGCCGCAAGGTCGAGCGCAAGCCCCAGCACGTCAAAGCCCACGCCCAGGTTGGCGGTGGTCGCCGGGACGCGCACGGTTATGCCGTGGGGCTGCGCTGCCTGCGTCATGCGAAGACCCTCTGGCAGGCAGCCTCGACAAAGCCGGACATCTCGTCCTGGTCGCAGACGTCGGGATGCAGCACGGGAGCCGTGCGCAGGCCCGCAAGCTGCGCGGGGGCCTCGACGCCGGTCAGCTTCTGCAGGGCGTCCATGCAGGCGAAGCCGTCCATGCCGGTGGTGTCGGTGCCAAGGGCCGCAAGCACGTCGGCGGAGAACTTGTAGGGGTTGGCGGTGGACAGGCACACGCGCTGGCGCCCCTCGCTCTCGCGGCGGTTGGCGACACAGGCGCCCACGGCGGTGTGCGGGTCGATCAGGATGCCGAGGTCCTTCCAGACGGAGGCGATGGTGTCGCGGGTGTCGTCGTCGGTGGCAAACCCGCAGGCAAAGGTCTCGCGCATGCGGAACATCACGTCTGCGGGCAGCGTGTAGACGCCCGTCTCGGACAGCTCGGCCATCCAGGCGGCCACGCGCTCGCAGTCGCCGTCGGTCAGGTAGTACAGCAGGCGCTCGAGGTTGGACGAGATGAGGATGTCCATCGAGGGCGAGATGGTCTTGACGAAGTCGCGACGGCGGTCGTAGGTGCCCGTCTCGATGAAGTCGGTGAGCACCTTGTTGGTGTTGGAGGCCACGATGAGCTTGCCCACGGGAAGGCCCAGCTGCTTGGCGTAGTAGCCGGCCAGCACGTCGCCGAAGTTGCCAGTGGGCACGCAGAAGTCCACGGGCTCGCCGAGCCTGATGGCGCCGCGCTTGACGAGCTGCGCGTACGCGTCCATGTAGTAGGTGACCTGTGGCACGAGGCGCCCGACGTTGATGGAGTTGGCGCTGGAGAGCACGGTGCCGGACGCGGCGAGTCGGCTGCCCAGCTCGGTGTCGGCAAAGATGCGCTTGACCTGCGTCTGGGCGTCGTCAAAGTTGCCACGGATGCCGGCGACGGCCACGTTGGCGCCACGCTGGCAGACCATCTGCAGGTGCTGGATGTCGCTCACCTTGCCGTCGGGGTAGAAGACGGTCACGCCGGTGCCCGGCACGTCGGCAAAGCCCTCGAGGGCCGCCTTGCCGGTGTCACCGGAGGTTGCGGTGACGATCATGATGTTCTGGCCGCGGTCCTCGCGCGCCACGCTCATCAGGCGCGGGAGCATTTGCAGCGCCACGTCCTTGAAGGCGCAGGTGGGGCCATGGTAGAGCTCGAGCAGCCAGTCGGTGCCCAGCGGGGTGAGCGGCGTCACGGCGGGGGAGTCGAAGTTGGTGCCGTAGGCGCCCTCCACGCACGAGGCGACCTCGTCGGCGGTGTAGTCGGAAAGCAGCGTGCCCAGCACGTCGCGCGCGGTGGCGTGGTAGTCCTGGGAGGCGATGCGGGCCAGGTCGACCTTGGTCTCGCCGAGCTGGTCAGACACGTACAGGCCGCCGTCGGGGGCGATGCCGGTAAGGATTGCTTGCTTGCTTGTTACGACCTCGTTTGCGCCGCGCGTGCTGTGATACAACGTTTCCACTGGTCACTCCTCGCGTGTTTTGATGGATGTATTGCATGTCAAGTATCATAACCTCGCGAAGGCACGTACCATACTCGTGTCACACAAATGAAAGAAGCCCTCTCGACTTCGTGACATCGTGCGGATGCTTCCGCCCCGTCGAGAAGGCTAGAAGGATTGGATTCTGATGGATATCGCCATCCTGGGCTATGGCACCGTGGGCCGCGGCGTCGACCAGATCGTCGCCGAGCTCGACGGCATCGAGGTCAGGCGCATTCTCGACCTGCCTGACCATTGCGTTGGCCCTCGCATGACGCCGGACTACGCGCAGATCGTGGACGATCCCGCCATCGAGGTGGTCGTCGAGTGCATGGGCGGCCTCGAGCCTGCCCACACCTTTATCATGCAGGCCCTTTGCGCCGGCAAGAGCGTGGTCACCTCCAACAAGGCGGTGGTCGCGGCCTTCTTCGACGAGTTTGCCCGCACGGCCGAGGCAAACGGGGCCTGCCTGCTCATCGAGGCCACCTGCGGCGGTGGCATCCCCTGGATCGCCAGCATCGAGAAGGCCCGTCGCATCGACGAGGTCACCAGCTTCTCGGGCATCCTCAACGGCACCACCAACTTCATCGTCGACAGCATGCTCAAGAACGGCGCGGACTTTGCCGAGACCCTCGGCCGCGCGCAGGAGCTGGGCTATGCCGAGGCCGACCCGTCGGCCGACATCGACGGCATCGACGTCAAGAACAAGACCATCATCTCCGCGAGCGTGGCCTTTGACGTGGCCTGCACGGCGGAGTTCCCCGTGACGGGCATCCGCAGCCTCACCAAGGCGGACCTCGACCTGCTGGGCGCCACGGGCCGCGTGGTCAAGCTGATCGGTCACGGCGTCGCGCGCGACGGCCGCTACGCGGTGGCGGTGGAGCCCATGGCGCTCCCGGCCGCGTCGCTGGAGGCCAACGTGCCCTCCAACTTCAACCTCGCCACGCTCGAGGGAGCCACCATCGGCGAGCTCAAGTTCTACGGCCAGGGGGCGGGAAGCCTGCCCACCGGCAACGCAATGGTGCAGGACGTGCTCGACTTTGCCGCCGGACGGCGTCCGCACTACGACTTCTCGCGCGGGCTCACGTACGACCCCGCGCTCCTCACCGGCGACTACGTCTTTCGAACTACCACACCGCCGGAGGGAAGCGAGCCCTTTGGCGAGGGCGCGTGGCTCGTCAGCGGCATCACTGCCGAGGCCGCCCGTGCCCTGCTCGACAGCATAGTCACCACGGACCAGAACGCGTTCATGGCCCGTCTCGTCTAGAAGGAACGACCCCATATGATCAAAGTCTCTAAGTTTGGCGGGTCCAGCGTCGCTGACGCGGGCCAGTTCAAGAAGGTGCGCGACATCGTTCGCGCGGACCCCGACCGCCTGTACGTGGTGGTCTCCGCGTCCGGCAAGCGCTTTGCCGACGACAACAAGATCACCGACCTGCTGCTGCTCGTCAACGCCCACATCGCCTACCACGTGGATTGCAGCAGCCTGCTCAAGGACATCGAGGACCGCTTTGTGGCGATTGCCGAGGAGCTGGGTGTCAAGTACCCGGTGAGCGAGAAGTTCGAGGAGTTCGCCTCCGTCATCAAGAGCCTCTCGCCCGAGTACATCGTGAGCCGCGGTGAGTGGTTTACCGCGCGCCTCATGGCCGAGTACCTGGGCTTGCCCTTCCTTGACGCCGCTGACGTGATCGTCTTCCACCACGACGGCAGCGTCGACATGGAGCGCACGCAGATCCGCCTGCGCGACGCGGCGGTGCGCCTCGGCCGCTTCGTGCTGCCGGGCTTCTACGGCGCCACCGTCGACGGCACCATCAAGCTCTTCAAGCGCGGCGGCGGCGACATCACCGGCGCCATCGTGGCCCGCTGCCTCGACGCCACCGTCTACGAGAACTGGACCGACGTCTCGGGCTTCCTCTCGGCAGACCCGCGCATCGTGGACAACCCGCGCACCATCCACCGCATCACCTTCGACGAGATGCGCGAGCTCTCCTACATGGGCGCCTCGGTGCTGCAGGAGGAGGCAATCTTCCCCGTGCGCGAGGTGGGCATCCCCATCCAGATCAAGAACACCAACCAGCCCGAGAAGCGTGGCACCATCATCCGCGAGACCGCCGAGGACAACGAGCGCGAGCACCTCATCACCGGCATCGCGGGCCGCAAGAACTTCATGGCCGTGCACATCCAGAAGGCGCACATGTCCAACAAGGTGGGCTTCCTGCGCCGCGCGCTCACCATCTTCGAGCGCTACGGCATCTCCATCGAGCACGTGCCCACCGGCGTCGACTCGTTTGGCGTGGTGGTCAACGGCGCCGACGTCAAGGACACCATCTACTCCATCGTCAACGACCTGCAGCAGGAGCTCAAGCCCGACGTCATCAACGTGGTGGACCAGCTGGCGCTCATCAGCGTCGTCGGCCGCAACATGAACCGCCGCGCCGGCACCTCGGGCCGCATCTTCGGGGCACTTGGCGAGGCGGGCGTCAACATCCGCATGATCACGCAGAGCTCGCAGGAGATCAGCATCATCATGGGTGTCAACAATTCAGACTTCGACCACGCCATCAACGTGATCTATCAGACCTTTGTCGAGGGCGAGATGGTCGACATGCCGAGCGAGGGGATTACACAATGAGCAAGGTAGTAGCAATTCTCGGCGCCACGGGCGTCGTGGGCCAGCAGATGCTCCAGTGTCTGGAGGAGCGTAACTATCCGGTGGAGCGCCTGGTGCCTCTGGCCAGCCCGCGCTCGGTGGGCAAGACGATCGCCTTTGCCGGCGAGCAGGTGCCGGTGCAGCTCGCCGAGCCCGACGCCTTCGAGGGCGTGGACATCGTGCTGGGCGCCGCGGGCGACGGCACGGCCAAGGAGCTTCTGCCCGAGGCCGTCAAGCGCGGGGCGGTGTGCGTGGACAACAGCCATGCCTTCCGTCTGGAGAAGGACGTGCCCCTAGTCATCCCCGAGATCAACGCCGACGACGTCAAGTGGCATAACGGCATCATCTCCAACCCCAACTGCGCCACCATCATCGGCCTCGTGCCGCTGTGGCCGCTGCACCAGGCCGCCGGCCTCAAGCGCATCATCGCGAGCACCTACCAGGCCGCCTCTGGCGCTGGCAAGCCGGGCCTCGACGAGCTCATCCGCGAGATGAACTGCGTGTCCGCCGGCGAGCCGGTGGGGGAGAGCGCGCCGTTCGCCTACCAGCTGGCCGCCAACCTCATCCCGCAGATCGGTGGCGAGAAGGAGGACGCATACACCTCCGAGGAGGTCAAGATGGGCAACGAGGGGCGCAAGATCATGCACCTGCCCGACCTGCGCGTCAACTGCACCTGCGTGCGCGTGCCCGTCATGCGCTCCCACTCCGAGTCCATCACCGCCGAGTTCGAGAGGCCCCTCTCGCCTGACGAGGCGCGCGAGATCCTCTCCGCCGCCCCGGGCGTCAAGGTGGTCGACGACCTTTCTGCAGCCCAGTACCCCATGCCGCTTGACACGAGCGACCAGGACCTGATCTTTGTGGGCCGCATCCGTCGCGACACCTCCGCTCCCGACGGCGTCAACGCGATCACGCTCTTCTGCTGCGGCGACCAGATCCGCAAGGGTGCCGCCACCAACGCGGTGCAGATCGCCGAGCTGCTGCTGGACTAACGGACCGAAACCATGCCGAAAGGGCGCCCGCCCTCTCGCAGGCGCCGCTCCGCAGTTGCCTTCGAGAGGGCGGGCGCCCTTTCGGCAGGATTCGCACGACATGAAGAGCCAAGAGGAGGCCTCCCATGATCAAGCTCGTGGTCACCGACATCGACGACACCCTGATTGCCGTGGGACGTCCCCATGCGACCGACCATGCCCGCGCCGCCATCCACGAGCTGCAGGACGCGGGCGTGGAGTTCTCGGTGGTCACGGGCAGGCGCATGACGGCCATCCAGCACCTCTTTGACGGGGACGAGCGCTGCTACCAGACGGCGATTACCTCCAACGGCCAGCGCATCTACCTTGATGGCGAGTGCATCCACACGCAGTACCTCTCCCATGACGCGCTCGTGCGGGCTGCCGAGGTCATCAAGAACTTTGAGGGCTACGCCATCGGCCTCTACAAGGGTCACGAGGTGGAGCTTGTGGCGACGAGCGCCGAGGAGGTCGAGCACTACGGGCTTGCCTTCTGGAACAAGGCGCACCTGGTGGATGGCGTCTCCGACCACCCGTACTACAAGGCCAACGTGCGTGTGGGCCACGGCCCTGGCGTCGCGTCGCGCGCCGAGGTGCGCACGGCCATCGCCCGCGTGTGCCCCGAGTTCAGCCTCTTCTATCCCGGTCCCAACTACATCGACCTGCTGCCCTCCGGATGGGGCAAGGACTCCGCCGTCTGCATGCTGGCGGGCAGGCTCGGGCTCGAGTTTGAGGAGGTCGCGGCCTTTGGTGACGAGGAGAACGACCTCAACATGCTCTACTCGGTGCCCAACTCGGTGGCCGTGGCAAACGCCGTGCCCGCCGTCAAGCGCGACGCTCGCTGGCACATCGGCGCAAGTGCGGACGACGCCGTGGCTGATGCCTTCTATGACATCGCAGCCGCGACGCGCGCCGGCCGCATGCCCTCCTTCATGAACGAGGACGAGCAGTGGGAGGCAGTGCAGGAGCCACGCGGCTGGTAGGCCCACCAAACAGATCGTACGACCGGAAATCTCCTTTGCGTGCAAAGGAGATTTTCTTTGTGCACAAAATGGTTCATAATTGCCCTGTTAGGCAATCCACAGTAGAAAGGTGGGACATCATGGCAGCAATCGATGAGGTCTGCGCGTTCCTGAAGGAAGTCGGCACCTATTACCTGGCCACCACCGACGGAGACCAGCCGCGCGTGCGCCCCTTTGGCACCGCCCACATCTTTGAGGGTAAGCTCTACATCCAGACCGGCAAGTCCAAGGACGTCTCCAAGCAGATCGAGGCCAACCCCAAGTTCGAGATCTGCGGCTTCAAGGGCGAGTGGGTGCGCATCACTGGCAGGCTCGTGGAGGACCCGCGCGAGGAGGCCCAGCAGTCGATGCTCGACGCCTATCCCAGCCTGCAGAAGATGTACGCGGTTGGCGACGGCAACACGGTCGTGTACTACATCGAGGACGGCGAGGCCACCTTCTCCAGCTTCACCGCAGCACCCAGGACCGTCAAGTTCTAAGGGCAAAGACGGCAATCAGCGCAGAGCCGTACGCATGTAAGGGCAGGTATCGTGCATATTTGGTGCACGGTACCTGCTCTTGTTTCGCGTATGTGAGCAATATAACTAGCGTTTCGGATTTGTGCTATGGTGTACAGCCGTATGTATATCTACCTTTATGCAAGGAGTCATCTTGGGTGCTCTCAACATCATTCTGCTTGTGATCATGTTCCTGTCTGGCATCGCCACCATCCTTCTGGTGCTCATGCACTCCGGTAAGGGCACGGGCGTCTCCGACATGATCGCCTCCACCATGTACAACTCTGCCGCCGGCTCGGCTGTCATGGAGAAGAACCTCGATCGCCTCACCGTCATCACCTCGGTCATCTTTGGCCTGAGCATCATCGTGATGGCGCTGACCTTCCCGATGGGCACCATCTAAAGGCGTCTTCGCTTTCGGCACTTGAGCCGCCAGGCAGGTATGACTGGCGGCTTTTTCTATTGGTATCGGTAAAGGTGGACAGAGTATGGACTCTAAGACGTTGCGATACATCGTAAAGAGAATCTTTTTCTCTTTCGTCACCATCTGGGCGGTCATCACGATCACCTTCTTCGTGATGCACGCCGTCCCTGGTGGCCCGTTCACTCGCGAAAAGGCGATCTCCGCCGAGGCGCAGGCTGCGCTCAACGCCAAGTACGGCCTCGACAAGCCGCTCTTCGAGCAGTACACCACCTATCTGGTGGACGCCCTGCACGGTAACTTCGGCCCGTCGATCAAGCAGCGCGGCCGCATGGTCACCGACGTCATCGTCGACGGCATGAAGACCTCCGCGCGCATCGGCATCATCGCGCTGGTCATTGCCACGGTGGCGGGAGTGTTGCTCGGCGCGCTGGCCGCGCTCAAGCGAAACTCGATCCCGGACAAGATAATCATGGTGATGACGACGGCGTTCGTCAGTATGCCATCGTTCATCATGGGGTCGTTGTTACTGATACTATTCTGCATCACGCTCGGGTGGCTGCCGGCAAACGGCGCCTCCAAGGGCGGCCTCATCCTGCCGGTCATCACGCTGGCGCTCTACCCGATGAGCTACATCACGCGTCTCACGCGCTCCTCCATGCTTGACGTGCTCGGCCAGGACTACATCCGCACCGCCAAGGCCAAGGGCGTCTCCGAGCGCAACGTCATCCTCAAGCACGCGCTCAAGAACTCGCTCATCCCGGTCATCACCTACTTTGGCCCCGAGCTGGCCTACATCGTCACCGGCTCGCTCGTCGTCGAGCAGATCTTTGCCGTGCCCGGCATCGGCCGCTACTTCGTCAACTCCATCACCGGTCGTGACTACACCCTCATCATGGGCACCACGATCGTGCTGGCAACCCTCATCGTCATCATGAACCTCGTGTCCGACATCCTCTACAAGGTTGTCGACCCGCGCATCAACCTGGAATAGGAGGTGTGACCATGGCAAACAATCCCCTGAGCATGCAAGTGGACCTCGATCCCAACGACTTCCTTCCTGCCTCCGAGGAGGAGAAGGAGTACATGGTGCAGATGCGCCCGTCGAGCACCTTCTTCCGCGATGGCTGCAAGCGCCTGTACAAGAACAAGGTCGCTTTCATCTCGATGATCGTGATCATCCTCATCACCGTCGCCTCCATCGTGCTGCCGATGATGTGGCCCTACTCGTACGCCAAGCAGCTGGGCAACCAGCCCGGCCGCCCCGTCGACCCCTCGTTCAACAACCTGGCCCCCATGGAGTACTCGGTCTCCGAGCAGGAGCGCATGGAGGCGGGGGAGAGCGTCTTCCCGCACATCTTTGGCACCGACTCCTCCGGCCGCGACTACTTCATCCGCGTGGTCTACGGCACCCGCATCTCGCTGGCCGTCGGCTTCTTTGCCTCCATCATCGTGCTGGTCATCGGCATGACGCTCGGCTCCATCGCAGGCTTTGCCGGCGGGCGCGTCGACATGGTGATCATGCGCATCGTCGACATCATCTACTCGCTGCCTGACATGCTGATGGTCATTCTTCTAGCCAGCGTGCTGCGCGAGACGCTCGGACCCATCCTGGAGGGCACGGTCCTGCAGACCATCGGCTCCAACATCATCGCCCTCTTCGTCATCTTCGCGCTGCTGTACTGGTGCTCGATGGCGCGCCTCATCCGCGGCCAGATCCTCTCGCTGCGCGAGCAGGAGTACGTGCTCGCCGCCGAGACCGCAGGCGCCGGCTCCGGCTGGATCATCAAGACCCACCTGATCCCCAACTGCATCTCGGTCATCATCATCTCCACCGCCCTGCAGATCCCCAACGCCATCTTCACCGAGAGCTTCCTGTCGTTCCTTGGCCTGGGCGTCAACGCGCCCATGCCGTCGCTGGGCTCGCTTGCCTCCGAGGCCCTCAACGGCGTCACGAGCTACGGCTACCGCCTCGTGATCCCCGCCATCGTCATCTCGCTCATCGTGCTTGGCCTCAACCTCTTTGGCGACGGCCTGCGCGACGCGTTCGACCCCAAGCTCAACGCCTAGAAAGGAGGCACCAATGGCACTTTTGGAAGTACGTGACCTGCACACGTCGTTCTTCACCGATGCAGGCGAGGTAAAGGCCGTCAACGGCGTCTCCTTCAACCTCGACCGCGGCCAGACCCTCGGCATCGTGGGCGAGTCCGGCTCCGGCAAGTCGGTCACGGTCTACTCGATCCTGCAGATCCTTGCCCCCGCCGGCAAGATCGTGTCCGGCTCGGTCAAGCTCGACGGCCAGGAGCTGGTCAACGCGGGCGAGAAGGTCATGCGTGACGTCCGCGGCAACAAGATCTCGATCATCTTCCAGGACCCGATGACCTCGCTCAACCCCACCTACACCATCGGCGACCAGATCATGGAGGCCATCCTGCTCCATACCGATCGCACGAGGGAGCAGGCGTATGCGCGCGCCATCGAGATGCTCGAGCTCGTGGGTGTCAACGACCCCGAGAAGCGCATGAAGCAGTACCCGCACGAGCACTCCGGCGGCATGCGTCAGCGCGTCATGATCGCCATGGCGCTGGCCTGCGAGCCCGACATCCTCATCGCCGACGAGCCCACCACGGCCCTCGACGTGACCATCCAGGCCCAGATCCTCGAGCTCATGCAGCGTCTGCAGAAGGAGCTCGGCATGGCCATCATCATGATCACGCACGACCTGGGCGTCGTGGCCCAGATGTGCGACGAGATCGTGGTCATGTACGCCGGCTCCTACTGCGAGCGCGGCACTGCCGAGGAGATCTTCTACAACCCCAAGCACGAGTACACCAAGGGCCTGCTGCGCTCCATCCCCACGATGGACACCATGGGCCAGAAGCTCCAGCCCATCACCGGCACCCCCATCGACCTGCTCAATCTGCCCAAGGGTTGCCCCTTCGCCCCGCGCTGCGACGCGGCCATGAAGATCTGCATCCGCCAGGCGCCCGAGCAGATGGTGATCAACGAGGACCACAAGGCCTCGTGCTGGATGAACGTTAAGGCACTGATGGACGCGCAGGCAGCCGTCGAGGATGCAGGCGCAGCGGAAGGCGGTGAGGCGTAATGGCGGCCACCAACGAGACCCCTCTGGTCGACGTCCGTCACCTCAAGGAGTACTTCCCGGTTAGCACCGGCTTCTTCAAGTCCACCCCGCTCAAGGCTGTCGACGACGTGAGCTTCCAGATCAGGCGCGGCGAGACGCTCGGCCTGGTAGGCGAGTCCGGCTGCGGCAAGACCACGGTCGGCCGCACCATCCTGCACCTCTACAAGCCCACCGACGGCGAGGTCGTCTACGACGGCCGTCCCATCAAGACCAAAGAGGACATCAAGTGGTTCCGCACCAAGTCCACCATGGTCTTCCAGGACCCGTACTCCTCGCTCAACCCCCGCATGACGGTCTCCGACATCATCGGCGAGCCTCTTGACGTGCACAAGATGTACTCCAGCCGCGAGGAGCGCGAGAAGAAGATCCTCGAGCTCATGGACCGCGTGGGCCTGAACTCCGAGCACGCCAGCCGCTATGCCCACGAGTTCTCCGGTGGCCAGCGCCAGCGCATCGGCATCGCCCGCTCGCTTGCCGTCGACCCCGAGTTCATCGTCTGCGACGAGCCCGTCTCGGCACTCGACGTGTCCATTCAGGCGCAGGTCATCAACATGTTTGACGAGCTGCAGGACCAGATGGGCCTGACCTACCTCTTCATCGCCCACGACCTGCTGGTGGTGCGTCACATCTCCGACCGCATCGCCGTCATGTACCTGGGCAAGATGGTCGAGCTCGCCGACGCCGCGGAGATCTACGATCACCCGCTGCACCCCTACACCAAGTCTCTCATCTCGGCCGTGCCCATCCCCGATCCCAAGATCGCGCGCGCCAACAAGCGCATCCCGCTGCAGGGCGACATCCCGAGCCCCCTCAATGCGCCGTCGGGCTGCCCGTTCCGCACGCGCTGCCCCTACGCAGAGGCCAAGTGCGCCGAGAGCATGCCCAACTTTGACGAGGTGTCGAGCGGGCACTTCGTGGCCTGCCACCGCACGGCGGAGATCAACAGCTAGGCGATCCAGAGTCATAGCATGCGCGCTACTAGGCGGGTGTCTCATACGGCACCCGCCTTTTTGTTGCCATTCTCATCAGTTCCGATCATGCATTTCTGCCAGTGATGGCGCAAATGCCGCCGTTGCCCGTAAAACTGGGTCGACTAACTTAAAAACAGATTAATTAGCGACCCCAAATCGGGCCACTTTGCATAAGAGTGCTAGCATGCAATGGTTCGTGTTTTTGATGCGAGTGTTTTTCGAAAGGGGAGAGATCTTATGTCCAACGTAACGCGTAGGAACTTCCTGCAGGGCCTCGGTGGCATGGTCGCCATCTGCGGTCTGAGCGCTTGTGGTGGCGGTGGCAGCTCCGAGGGTGGCGCAGCTAGCGCAGCCCTGAGCCCCGAAGAGGCCGAGGCCGCCAAGGCCGAGGTCCGCAAGGCCATCCGTCTGCTCTTCGACCGTCAGTACATCTGCGACGAGATCGCCCAGGCCAACCAGATTCCCGCCAGCACCTTCGTGTGCCAGGGCGTCGGCGAGCCCGACGGCTCCGACTTCATGGCCAACGCTGGTCGCGGCGACGGCCAGGGCTACTATGACGTGGCCCAGGATGCCCTCCAGGCCAACTTCGACGAGGCCATGGAGATCCTCAAGAAGTACTACACCTACGATGAGGCTTCTGAGACCTTCACCGACTTCCCGACCATGACCTACCTCTACAACACCGACGAGGGCCACAAGGCCATCGGCGAGTACCTGCAGAGCACCCTCGCCGCCATCGGCATCACCATGAACATGGAGAACCAGGAGTGGGCCACCTTCCTGAACACCCGTAAGGCCGGCGACTACTCCATCGCCCGCAACGGCTGGATCATGGACTACACCGACCCCATCTGCATGCTCGACATGTGGACCACCGACTCCGGCAACAACGACGTGCAGTATGGCAAGGGCGACCACGAGTCCATCGCCATCTACAACCTCGACCTCACCCCGTTCGGCTACGAGACCAAGGTCGAGAACGGCACCTGGGCTGACACCTATGACGTGCTGATCGCCGCCATCAAGACCGAGGCCGACCAGGAGAAGCGCTTCGAGATGATGCACCTCGCCGAGGACATGCTCATGGAGACCGGCTGCCTGTGCCCGCTGTACTACTACACCATGGTCTACCTGCGCGACGCCGAGGTCGAGGGCCACTTCAGCACCCCGCTGGGCTTCAACATCTTCAAGCATGCCACCTACAAGGACGGCAGCATCAACGTCTGCATTGCCTCCGAGCCCGACACCATCGACCCCGCCCTCAACTCCGCCGTTGACGGCGCCACGATGCTCACCCACCTCTTCTCCGGCCTTGCCAAGTGGGAGAAGCAGGAGGACGGCTCCTTCGCCATCGAGGCCGACCTCGCGCAGGAGATGGTCGAGGGCGTCGAGAACGAGGACGGCTCCTACACCTACACCTACAAGCTCCGTGACGGCCTCACCTGGTCCGACGGCCAGCCGCTGACCGCCAAGGACTTCGAGTTCGCCTGGAAGCGCGCCGCCTCCGAGGAGCTTGGCGCCGACTACGGCTACATGTTCGACGTCATCAAGGGCTATCCCAACGAGCTCGCCGTCACCGCCGTTGACGACAGCACCCTCGAGGTCACTTCCAGCAACTTCATCGCTTACTGGAACGAGCTCATGGCCTTCCCGACCTACTTCCCCGTGCGCGAGGACGTCGTCTCCAACGAGTCCTGGGCAACCGACCCCGCGACCTACGTCTGCTCCGGCGCCTACACCCTCGACGGCTGGAAGCACAACTCCCTCATCACGCTCAAGAAGCGCGCTGACTACTGGGATGCCGACAACATCACCATGGACGAGATCAACTTCTACCTCTCCGACGACCAGAACAACATCCTCTCCAACTTCGAGACGGGTGCCTGGCAGTTCATCGAGGGCATCCCGACCAACGAGATGGCCCGCGTCAAGGAGGAGTACAAGGACGAGTTCCACGTTGATCCGTACGCCGGCACCTACTACGTCTGCTGGAACGTCAACGAGAACATCCTTCCCGCGTAAGTTCTAGGCCAGTAGCAAACTTTGGCTGACAAGGGCCCGTCGCACCTGGTGCGGCGGGCCCTTTGCCTGTGCCGAGAGGCGTAAATACTGCATAAGAGTCGGGGTCTTACCCAAAATGGCACACGTTTGAGACCAGTCGTTTACCCTTACGTAACCTAGCGGCGAATCGTTTTGCGTACCATCTGCCTTATCCGTAATCTGGGCAGCACTTAGCTGTCCTCTAACAAGGGAGAGAGCAATGGGCAAGTACATGTTCTCGCGTAGGAACTTCCTCAAGCTCGCGGCAGCCACCGGTTCTGCCAGCATGCTGGCCGCCTGTGGTGGCGGCTCCGACAACGGCGGCGGCGAGGCTGCCGGCAAGGGCATCGGCGTCATGCTGGGCACCAACGTCATGTCCCTCGACACCGACCTGGCCACCGACGGCGACTCCTTCGAGGTCATCGCCGACTGCATCGACGGCCTCATGCAGATGGACGCTGACGGCGCCGCCATCCCCGCCCTCGCCGAGACCACCGACATCTCCGAGGACGGCTGCACCTGGACCTTCCACCTGCGTGACGCAAAGTGGTCCAACGGCACCCCCGTCACCGCCAACGACTTCGTCTTCGCATGGCGCCGCATCGTCCAGAACCAGGGCGAGTACGCATACATGATGAGCGACATCGGCCAGATCAAGAACGCCCCCGCGCTCGCCGAGGCCATCCTGGCCGGCGGCGAGGCAGACCTCACCACCCTCGGCGTCACCGCCGTGGACGACAAGACCCTCGAGGTCCAGCTTGAGGTCCCCGTGCCGTACTTCGACTCCCTCATGTACTTCCCGACCTTCTATCCCATCAACGAGGAGTTCTACACCGGCCTCGAGGATGGCACCTACGGCACCAGCCCGGACGCCTTCCTGTCCTGCGGCGCCTTCAAGCTCTCCGAGTACACCCCCGGCACCGCCAGCCTCACCGTCGTCAAGAACGAGGACTACTGGGATGCCGCCAACATCACGCTGCCGAGCATCAACTACCAGGTCGTCGGCTCCTCTGACAACGCCCTGACCGCCTTCAAGAGCGGCTCCCTCGACGTCGTCATGATCGGTGGCAACCAGGTCGCAGCAGCCGAGGAGGACGCCGACCTCTCCGAGAAGCTCGTCGTCACCGGCGCCGGCTACATGTGGTACCTCACCTTCTCCCAGACCGAGAAGAACGCCCAGGGCGGCATGCTGGCCAACCAGAACCTGCGCCTTGCCTTCACCAATGCCATCGACCGCGAGGCTCTCGTCGACAACTACGTGATGGATGGCTCGCTGGCCACCTACACTGCCGTTCCGCCTCAGTTCGCCGCCTCCGCCACCACCGGCGAGGACTTCTCCGCCGACCAGGAGAAGTTCAAGGACTACATCGGCTACGACGTCGAGAAGGCCCAGAAGTACTTCGAGGATGCCAAGAAGGAGCTCGGCGTTGACAGCTTCGAGTTCACGCTGATCTTCGGCAACAACGAGGGCGACGAGGTCACCAAGGTCGCCCAGGCCATCAAGGAGCAGATCGAGGCCAACCTGTCCGGCGTTACCCTGAACCTCCAGGCCATGACCAAGGCCGAGCGTCTCGACAAGATGCAGGAGGACAACTACGACGTGGCGCTCACCCGCTGGGGGCCCGACTACGCCGACCCCATGACCTATCTCGGCATGTGGATCACCAACAACTCCAACAACTACGGCTTCTGGAGCAACGAGGAGTACGACAAGATCATCGCCGACTGCACCACCGGCCAGTACGTCTCCGACTATGACGCCCGCTGGGCCGCCCTGTACGACGCCGAGACCCTGGTCATGCAGGAGGCCGTCATCGCCCCGCTGTACACCAAGGCCAACGCCAACCTCATCAACCCCAGCGTCCAGGGCATCGAGTTCCACCCGGTCGCGCTGAACCGCGTCTACAAGAACACCACCGTCGAGTAACCTCGAGTAGCCTCGATAATCCTTCACAAGGCGTGCCGGGCGCTGGGGCGACCCTCTTGGGATGCCCCAGCGCCCGTCTCGTGAGGAAGAGTCTCTATGAAAAAGTACATCCTCAAGCGTGTTGCCATGTCGTTGGCAACGTTGCTGCTAATCATGTTCGTCCTGTTCGTGCTGGTGCGCATCATGCCGGGCAACCCCTTCCCGTCCGAGCGCATGAACGCCGAGCAGATTGCCAACAAGCGCGCCGAGCTGGGCCTCGATGACCCGGTTCTCGTGCAGTTTGGCCGCTATATGGCCGGCCTCGCGCACGGCGACTTTGGCAAGGGCACGTCGCTGTACTACGGCGCGCCCATCACCACGGTGCTGGGCACCTGCATCAATAACTCGTTCCGCATCGGCGGCCTTGCCATCCTCATCGGCACGGCCGTGGGCCTTGCGCTGGGCATCACGGCGGCCCTCAACAAGGGCACCTTCGTGGACGCCTTCTGCACGGTCTTCTCCATCCTGGGCGTCTGCGTGCCCGGCTACGTGTTCCTGATCTTCTTGCAGTACTTCTTCTCGTACAAGATCCCCTTCTTCCCGTACTTCTTTGACACGTCGCGGTTCCTGTTCTCCTCGATCCTGCCCGCGCTGTCGCTGTCGCTGTTCACCATGTCGACGGTGGCACGCTTCACGCGCAACGAGATGGTCGAGGTCATGGACAGCGACTACGTGCACCTGGCGGAGAGCAAGGGCATGTACGGCAACATGCTGGTCACGCGCCACATCCTGCGCAACGCCCTCATCCCCATCGTCACGGTGCTCGCGCCGCTCATCGTCGACCTGCTCACCGGCGCGCTCGTCGTGGAGAAGATCTACGGCATCAACGGCATCGGCAAGCTGATGGTCGACTCCATCGCTGGCGAGGGCGTCGACTACAACTATGTGCTTGCGCTGGGCATCCTCTACTCTGCCCTCTACATCGGCATCATGCTCGTCGTCGACGTGCTCTACGGCGTGCTTGACCCGCGCATCCGCGTTGCTTCTTCGGGGGAGGGTGATGCCTGATGGCAGAGACCGCCTACGTTCCCACCAAGGAGGACTTCGAGCTCCTTACCGGCAGGGACATCACTACCGACAAGAACTTCGCCTCCCAGAGCTACTGGAAGGGCGTCGCAATCCACTTCCTGCGCAACCGTCGCGCCATGGTGGGCGTCTTCATCGTCACGGCCATCATCCTTCTGGCCATCTTTGGCCCGATCCTCAGCCCCTACGGCTACCGCGACATCGTCTCCTACACCGACGAGGCCGGCAAGCAGGTGGTTGCCAAGGGCATCTCGCCGCAGATCGGACACGCCGGCGAGGGTGCCTTCGACCAGTACACCTTCCTCTTTGGCACCGACGACCTGGGTCGCGACCAGTGGACCCGCACCTGGCACGGCGCGCGCGTCTCGCTCGTCATCGCCTTCGTCACCATCATCATCGACATGATCATCGGCATGAGCTACGGCCTGATCTCCGGCTACTTTGGCGGCGCGGTCGACGCGGTCATGCAGCGCATCGTGGAGGTCGCAAACTCCGTGCCGCGCCTGGTCATCGTGTCGGTGCTGGCCATCTTCATGCCCAAGGGCATGGGCCTGGTCATCGTGGCGCTGCTGCTCACCGAGTGGATTGGCATGTCCAAGATCGCCCGCGCCGAGATGCTGCGCATCAAGGAGCAGGAGTACGTGCTGGCCAGCCGCACCCTCGGCGCGCACAGCATGCACATCATCTTCAAGCAGATCCTGCCCAACACCATCGGCCCGATCATCACGCAGGTCATGTTCTCCATCCCGACGGCCATCTTCACCGAGGCCTTCCTGAGCTTCGTCGGCGTCGGCATCATGCTGCCGCAGTGCTCCATCGGCTCGCTGATCGAGAACGGCTTCAACAACATCACGACCCTGCCGTACCAGATCCTGCCGCCCATCATCGTGCTGGCGCTGCAGATGCTGGGCTTCAACTTCATCGGCGACGGCTTCCGCGAGGCGCTCGCCCCCAAGCTGGAAGACATGTAAGGAGGTGCGACGATGGAAATGAATGAGAACACGATCCTCAAGTTCGACAACCTCGACATCTCCTTCCGCACCAACGCCGGTGTGGTCCACGCCATCCGTGGCGTGAACATCGAGCTCAGGCGCGGCGAGACCGTGGCCATCGTCGGCGAGTCCGGATCGGGCAAGTCGGTGACCGTCAAGGCCGCCGTGGGCCTGCTCGACGGCAACGCCACCGTCAACAGCGGCAAGATCCTCTACCGCTACAAGAACGACGACGGCTCCGAGAAGATCGTCGACCTTCTCGCCATGAGCAAGCGCGAGCTGCGCACCACCATCAACGGCAGCCGCATCGCCATGGTCTTTCAGGACCCGATGACCTCGCTCGACCCGACGATGACCATCGGCAAGCAGATCATGGAGGGCATCCTGCTGCACAAGCGCGGCGACAAGGACTTCGCCTACAGGCGTGCCCTCGAGCTGCTCGAGCTGGTGGGCATCACCGACGCCGAGAAGCGCATGAAGAACTACCCGCACCAGCTGTCCGGCGGCATGCGCCAGCGCGTGGTCATCGCCATCGCGCTTGCCTGCGACCCCGACATCCTGATCTGCGACGAGCCCACCACGGCCCTCGACGTGACCATCCAGGCGCGCATCCTCGAGCTGATCAAGGACGTGCAGGACCGCCTGGGCCTCTCGGTCATCTACATCACCCACGACCTGGGCGTGGTGGCCAAGGTGGCCGACTACGTCAACGTCATGTACGCCGGCAAGATCATCGAGGTCGGCAAGGTCAACGAGGTCTTCTACGAGCCCAAGCACCCCTACACCTGGGGTCTTCTGGCCGCCATGCCCGACCTCGAGACCGACGACGACCGCCTTGCCTCCATTCCCGGCAGCCCTCCCAACCTGCTGCACGAGCCCCAGGGCGACGCCTTCGCGGCGCGCAACGCCTTCGCGCTCAAGATCGACGAGAAGGTCGAGCCGCCGCTGTTCAAGGTGAGCGACACCCACTATGCCGCCACGTGGCTGCTGCATCCCGACGCGCCCAAGGTCGAGATGCCCAAGGAGCTGCAAGCGCGTATCGAGCGTGCACGAAAGGAGGCTGAGAGGTACCAATGAGTGAGCCACTGCTTAAGGTCAGAGACCTCAACCAGCACTTTCACGTCTCTCGCAACTTCACGGTAAAGGCCGTCAACGGCGTCTCCTTTGACATCTACCCGGGGGAGACCTATGGTCTGGTCGGCGAGTCCGGCTCGGGCAAGACGACCATCGGCCGCTCCATCATCCGCCTGTACAACCCCACCTCCGGAAGCATCGTCTTCCAGGGCAGGGAGATTGCCGGCAAGCTGGACCGTCCCACCGAGAAGATGCTGCGCGAGGACATGCAGATGATCTTCCAGGACCCGATGAGCAGCCTGAACCCCCGCAAGAAGGTCGGCGACATCATCGGCGAGGGCCTCGACATCCATCATCGCTTTGCCTCCACCAAGGAGCGCGATGACGCGATCGCCGAGATGCTCGACAAGGTGGGCCTCTCGCAGAGCCACGCCGAGCGCTACCCGCACCAGTTCTCGGGCGGCCAGCGCCAGCGCGTGGGCATCGCGCGTGCGCTCATCATGAACCCCAAGCTCATCATTGCCGATGAGTGCATCTCCGCACTTGACGTGTCCATTCAGGCGCAGGTCGTCAACCTGATGAAGGACATCCAGGACAGCACGGGCTGCGCGTACCTCTTCATTGCGCACGACCTGTCGATGGTCAAGTACATCTCCGACCGCATCGGCGTGCTGCACCTGGGCTACATGGTGGAGACGGGCACCACGGAGGAGATCTTTGCCAACCCAGTGCATCCCTACACCAAGAGCCTGCTCTCGGCCGTGCCGCTGCCCAACCCCGAGGTGGAGAAGCGCCGCAAGTCCATTGCCTACGACAAGAACCAGGAGGGAGTGGACTACGCCGCGGGCGTCGAGCACCAGCTCGAGGGCACGCACAAGGTGCTTGCCACCGACGAGGAGCTGGCGCGCTGGACGGCTTAGGATCCCAACCGGTGACACACTCTCTCCGTGGGAGTTTGTGTGTCACCCGGCAGAAGTGAAAGAGTCTTCATTTCTGCCAAAAAAGTCGTTGCGCAAACGCGCGGGGCGTGGTATTGTATTCCTCGCGCTAAGACGCACGTCGGAGTGGCGGAATTGGCAGACGCGCTAGCTTGAGGTGCTAGTGCCTAACTAAAAGGGCGTGCGGGTTCAAGTCCCGCCTCCGACACCACGCAAGATCAGGCGGGCTCCTCCGGGAGCCCGCCTTCTGCTATATACGCAGTGTTGGCACGGCCCAAGGGGGTTGCGATGGCGCGCGGTAACGAGTTGACGCGGGTCTCTGGCATCGGGGAGCGCAGCCTGGGAGGCACGCTCTCGGCCCTGCTTGCCGTCACGAGCGACGCGGTAGTCTGCTTTGACGGCGCGGGCACCATCCTTCTCGCCAACGAGGAGGCGCTGCTCCTTTTGGTGCCGGCAGACCTCGCCATGTCGCCCACGGGGCTCGTGGGCACCGATGTCCGCGCGCTCTTCGCTCCCACAGCGAGCTTTGCGGACGCCCCGTTTGCGCCCTCAGACCTGCCCGTGGCCACCGACGGCAGCACCACCCGCATCCTGCGTACCGACGCGCGCGGCCATGCGGTGACGCTCGTGGTGCGCTGCCAGCGCGTGAGTGCGCCGGGGGAGACCTACCTTCTGGTGGCGCATCCCGAGGCCGGCGCGCATGCTGACAGCCGCGAGCACGAGCGCCTGGTGGAGGAGCTCTCCCGCGCCAACAGGCGCCTTGCCGGCACCCTCGACATCGTCTTGGGCACGCTCGACTCGCCGAGCGTGAGCGTGCTCTTCGAGCGCGTGCTCGAGCAGCTCTGCCAGACCATGGACGCCATGGGATCCGCGGTCTACCTGGGCGAGCGCGACGGCTTTCACCTGCGTGGCACGAGTGAGTCGCTCGATGGCATGGCCGTGCCGCGCTTTCTTTCGCACAAGCGCTCCCTCGTCGCCGACATCCTGAGCAGCGAGCGCTCCCTGCGACTGCGCGTGCTGCCGCCCGAGGCGCAGAGCCTGCGCAAGGGCAGGCTCGTGCACCGCCAGGTGATGGACGAGGAGACGCACAAGGTATATAAGATGCGCTCCACCCAGCTGCCGCCGTTTACGAGCTTTCTGGCCGTTCCCGTGCGCTTTGGCGGTCGCGTGATCGCACTTATCGAGGTCGGCTGGCGCAGCGCCCGCACGATTCCGCGCGACGACGCGGACCTTCTCGATGCCGTGACGCGCTACCTCGCCGTGCAGCTGGTGGGCGCCTTTACGGCGCTGCATGCGCAGAGGCGCGAGCAGCTGGCGTCGCGCGCCAACGACCTGCGCGACGCGCTGGTGGCCGAGCCCTTTGGGCCCAAGACGCGGCTCACGCTTCTGGACCGCGTGGAGCGCGACCTAGACTGCGTGTGCGCGCCGGTGGAGGGGCCCTCGGCCATCGACGGCCACGAGGTGCTGCACCTGCCCGTCTCGCACCAGGAGGTGGCGGTGCCGGCCGAGCTCTTTGGCGAGGGCGACGGGGTCACCTCGCTCATGGCGGAGTCGCGCCTGAGCGTGTGGCTGCGCGAGCAGGGCGAGCCGAGCATCGGCGCGCTGGTGGACGGCGGCATGCTCGGCGACGAGCACCTGCGCTTTCTGGCGCTGCGGCACTCCGACGCCGAGCCCTTCGACGAGCTTGAGCTGGAGTACCTGCGGCAGGTGGCCGACACGGTGAGCGCGCTCTCCACGGGGGAGCAGGGGCGCCAGCGCGACCACCGCATCTCGCAAGCGCTGCAGCGTGGCATGCGCAGCGAGCTGCAGAAGGTGGAGGGCATCTCGGCGCAGGGCATCTACTCGTCCGCGACCGAGGCCGCCTTTGTCGGTGGCGACTTCTACGACCTGATCCGTCTGCCAAACCGGCGCGCGTGCGTGATCATGGGCGACGTGTCGGGCAAGGGCGTGGAGGCCGCGTCGGTCTCGGCGGCCGTGCGCACGGCGCTGGGCGCCTACTCTTGGGAGGGGCTCTCGCCCGCACGCATGGTGGAGCTGCTCAACGACTTTCTCCTGGGCTTCTCGCGCGTGGAGACCTTTGCGACGCTGTTCGTGGGCATCATCGACCTTGTGGCGGGGGAGCTCACCTACTGCTCGGCGGGCCATCCGCCTGCGGTCTGCCTGCGCGCGGCGACAGGCGAGCTCGAGTGGTTGGGCGAGCAGTCGGGCGTGGTGGGGGCCTTCCACGATATGGCGTACCACGACGGTCACGTGGTGCTGGGGGAGGGCGACCTGCTGGTGCTGTACACCGACGGGACCACGGAGGCCCGCGCGGCCGACGGGCGATTCTTTGGCGAGGACGGACTGCGCGACGCGGTGATGCGCGAGGGTGCGCAGGGCTTCGACGGGCTCTGCGAGCGCCTGCTTGGCGCGGTGGACGAGTTTACCGGCAACAGCCTGGATGACGACGTGGCGATGGTTGCGCTGCGAATCGATCAGGTGGGGTAGCGCTAGGCTGGTGGCGGTGGGGCGGCGAGGAGACGCCACTGGTCCGCTCCGAGAGCCTGGGACAGGGGATGGGACATGGGACAGGGGACGTGCCTGGTGTCCCACCAGAGCCGCAACGTGGGACGGGGGACGTGCCTGGTGTCCCACCAGAGCCGCAACGAGCCCCCGTTCCGTCCGCGGCGACGGACCTGTCGCCACTGGTCCGCTCCGAGAGACGCAACCGACCCCCGTTCCGTCCGCGGCGGCGGACCAGTCGCAACACAAAAGAAGGGCCGATGCATCTGCATCGGCCCTTAGCTTGCTTGGAGGCGACGTCCGGATTCGAACCGGAGATAAAGGCTTTGCAGGCCTCTGCCTTACCACTTGGCCACGTCGCCAGCTATGAAAAAGGCCGAACGAATCCGGCCTGAAGAATGCATGGAGCGGGCTACGGGGTTCGAACCCGCGACCTCAACCTTGGCAAGGTTGCGCGCTACCAACTGCGCTAAGCCCGCGTGCAGGAATTAATATACGAGAACCTCCCACCCAATGCAAGAACTTTTTTGACTTTTTTGGAAATACTTTCGTTTGCGCAGGTAGATGGCTCAAAGAAGTTGTGACGCGGAATCATTTCTCGTTGCCGCTGCTCTCACTACCGCCATCCGCGCCATCGCCAGCTGCCGCCTGCGCATCCGCTAATCGGTAGCCGCGTGGGCCAGCTTGACGATGCGCACCTTCGTGCCCTCGCCGCTCTGACGCGGCGCGATTGTTACCGAGTCGGCCAGAAGCTGCATCAGCTTGATCCCGCGCCCACGCTCGGCATGCGACCCCGCGCCTGCGCAGGGCGCCGCAGCCGGGTCAAACCCAGGCCCGCGGTCGCTCACCTCGATGATCACGCGATCGGGATAGCCCGTGACGGTCACCAGCGTGTCCGTGCCGTCGGTGTGGTCCACGGCGTTGCCCATGGCCTCGCCCGCGGCCAGCATGGCGTCAAACAGCTCGTCGCTGGAGAGGGGAGACTGCTCGAGCAGCCGCTCGATGCTGGCGCGCGTGAGCGAGAGGTCCCCGCAGTCGATCGGCATGGCCGTGCGCCACAGCGGCATCACCGACGGGTCCAGCTCCTGGACCTTCCCCCTGGCGCCCGCCGCGGAGACGGGCACAAAGTCGACGAGCCGCGCGCGCCGGAAGATCGAAAGCACCTGGTCCGACACATTGGTAAGAGAGAGGAGCCCATGCAGGCTCCTCATGCGGCGGATCTCCGCCAAAAGCATTGCCATGCCTGCGGAGTCGACGTAGCTCGCGCCAGACATGTTGAGGATGATGCGTCGACAGCCGCTGTCAATCAGGCGGTCAAGCGACGCGCGGACGGCACCGACGGTGGTGACGTCCAGGTCGTGCTCGACGGGGACAAGGGCTATGTTCGCATGCGGCTTCATAAGGTTCTTGTTCCCAAAATGAGCTGAAGATTTCGCGGCAATCCGGCAGTTATGGGCGTGCGTGCACAAATTGCGCCTGACAGGGGCCGTTTTGCCTCCGCGCCACCGCCCCTCTGGTTGGCCACGCCGCCGCACAACGGCTAGTATGGGGGAGTCAACAACACCAAGGGGAGGCTCATGGCGGCAGATCAGGCATATCTGGACTACGGCGCGGCGACGCCGCTCGCGCCGGAGGTGCTCGAGGCCATGGTGCCCTACCTCACGGAGACCTTCTACAACCCCTCGGCGCCCTACGCGCCGGCCCGCGCGGCCCGGCAGGCGCTCGAGGACGCGCGTGCCACGCTTGCGCACCTGATAGGCGCCCGCCCCGGCCAGATCACGCTCACCGCTGGTGCGACGGAGGCCAACAACCTGGCCTTTGCCGCGGTCGACGGCCCCGTGCTCACCGATGCGGCGGAGCACGAGAGCGTGCTTGCCTGTGCGCAGGCGCGCGAGCACGCCATCGTGGGCGTGGGCCCGGACGGACGCGTGAGCGCATCCGACGTGGTGGCCGCCCTCACGCCGGCGACCGAGCTCGTCTCGGTGGAGTACGCAAACGGCGAGGTGGGGGCCCTGCAGCCCGTGCGCGAGATTGGCGCCGCCGTGGCAGCCGAGCGCGTGCGGCGCCTGGAGGAGGGCGAGCGCACCCCGCTCTACCTGCACGTGGACGCATCGCAGGCGGCCCTTACCCACGCCATCAACGTAAGCTCGCTCGGCGCGGACCTGGTGACCCTCTCCGCGGCCAAGGTCTACGGCCCCAAGCAGGTGGGCCTCCTGTGGTCCTCCGACGACGTGCGGCTGCGCCCGCTGGTGCGCGGCGGCGGCCAGGAGGGTGGAGTGCGCTCCGGCACGGAGAACGTGTCCGGCGTGGTGGGCTTCGCCCGCGCGCTCGAGCTGGCCACGCAGCGCCGCAAGGACGAGGCCCGCCGGCTCGCAGGCCTCCGCAGGCGGCTCCAGGGCCAGCTTGAGGCCGCGTTTCCGCAGATGGTCGTCTCTGGGCCAAAGCGAGACAAGCTGCGCCTCCCCGGGCTTCTCCACGTGTGCTTTGCGGGGCTGGAGGCGGCGCGCCTGGTGATCGCGCTCGAGCGCCGGGGCGTCTACGTGGGCACAGGCAGCGCCTGCGCGGCCAGCCGCATGCAGGTGAGCCACGTGCTGCGCGCCATGGGCGTGCCCGACGAGGTGGCGCGCGGCAGCCTGCGCATCACGCTGGGGCGCCCCACGACGGAGCAGGAGATCGACTACGCCGCCGAGCAGATCAAGAGCGTGGTGACCCAAGAGGCCGAGCGTGTGGGGGTGAGCCTGTGAGCAGGGTCTTTGTCGGTATGAGCGGAGGCGTGGACTCGGCTCTGGCAGCGGCGCTGCTCGTCGAGCAGGGCCACGACGTGCTGGGCGTCTACATGCGCAACTGGTCGCAGGACCTGCCCGGCTTCAAGTGCCCGTGGGCGGAGGATCTGGCCGACGCCGAGCGCGTGGCCGTGAGCCTGGGGATCGACCTCGAGGTCTGGGACTGCGAGGCGGAGTATCGCGCGACGGTGGTGGACTATCTGGTCGATGCCTACGCGCGCGGCCTCACGCCCAACCCTGACGTGATGTGCAACCAGACGGTCAAGTTCGGCACCTTTGCCGAGCAGGCCTTCGCGCGCGGGGCGGACCTGGTGGCGACGGGCCACTATGCGCGGGTGGAGCATGGCACGGGCGGCGAGCCGGCACGGCTTCTGCGCTCCTGCGACGAGCACAAGGACCAGACCTACTTCATGTGGCGCGTGCCCGGCGAGGTGTACAACCGCGCGGTCTTCCCGATCGGCGGCTATAGGGACAAGGCGGCCGTGCGCGCGGCGTGCGCGGAGCGCGGCCTGGGGATTGAGAACAAGCCCGACTCCGACGGCATCTGCTTCATCGGGCCGGTGGGGCTGCGCACGTTTCTGCTCGACACGCTGGAGCGTAAGCCCGGCGACGTGGTGGAGTGGGAGACGGGCGCGGTGCTCGGGCGCCATGAGGGGGCCTTCCTCTTTACCGTGGGGCAGCGGCGCGGGCTCGACCTGGGCGGCGGCCCGGCGCGCTACGTGGTCTCCACCGACACGGAGGCGAACGTGGTCTACGTGACCGCCGACAAGATGTGCCCGGGCCTCTGGTCCGACACGCTCGCGCTGGAGGACGTGCGCTGGGTGAGCGGCGAGGCGCCGGCAGAGGGCAGCTACCTCGTGCGGACGCGCCACACGGGGCCGCTGCGCGAGGCTCGGCTCACCATCGACGGCGGCCGCGTGCGCCTGCGCTACCCGCAGCCCGAGCGGACGGTGGCACCAGGGCAGAGCGCGGTAATCTACGACGGCGTCACCTGCCTGGGCGGCGGCATCGTGTCAAAGGAGGCGTAAGCCGTGGGCGGTTGCTCGGTCGTCGTGCTGATGATGGTGATGATGCCGTTCTTCTGCGTTTACGGCCTTGTCGCGATGACGATCTACGCGCTGGGGGCGTGGCTCACGGGCCCGGCGTTTCCCTTCTGCGTGGTCGGCGTCATCTGCGACATCGCGTGCCTTGCTCTTCTCGCGTGCATCGCGTGGCGCAAGTACAGGGAGCGCGACGCGTTTGCCCTCACGAGGGAGGTGTTTGCGTGGCCGCTCGTGCTGTTTGCCGTCGGCGCGCTTGCGTTTGTGGTGATGACGGCGCTCACTGGCCTGCAGGTCTTTGGCTGGTGGCGCGAGATAAACGCCGAGATGCTCGAGGAGAGCGCCTCGGTGATACTGTGTAGATGATGGTCCCGCCGATCAAGGAGACTGTGATGGCCCGCTCGAATCGCCTGCTTGCTGCCCTGCTGTGCCTTGCGCTGGCGCCGTGTGCGTGGGGCTGCTCCGCTGACAGCTCAATTGCCGTGGATGGGGGAGAGGCCGGCGCCGCGCCCGAGGAGGTGGCAGCCGAGGCCCTGAGTGCGAGCTCGCGGACGGTGGCGCTCACCAACGACGCGGCCAACCAGTGGCTTCTCGCGGGCGGAAGCCTCGTGGGCGTGAGCGACGAGGCCGCGACGCTTGCCGGGATCCCTGAGGACGCGAAGGCGCTCGGGCCGTGCGAGTCGCTCAACACCGATGACCTTCTCGCGCTTGACCCCGAGTTGGTGCTGACGTCCGAGGGCGTTGCCGTCAATGCCGCGGCGCTCTCCGCGCTGGAGAGCAAGGGCGTGCCGGTGATGGACCTGACCGTGCACAACATGGCGGACTACGAGAAGAACATGACTTCGCTCACGGAGATCACCGGCGAGGACGAGCTCTTTGAGCGCAACGTGACGAGCGTGGTGGAGCGTGCCAACGACGTGATCGCGCATGCGCCCGAGGGGCGCGAGGGCAGCTTTGCCGTGCTGCGCGTGTCGAGCGAGGTCATGGAGCTCGTGGGGCCCGAGGACAGCGCGTCGGCCACGGTGAGCGATCTGGGTCTCACGTGCTCAGTTGAGCAGGCAGTGCCCGTGAACGCGGACGATGCGGCCGAGAAGGTCTCCGAGATTGCGCCGGACTGGCTGTTTGTGGTCTACGTGCAGGAGGGCAAGGCGGCTCAGGAGGCGTTTGCGGCGGTGTCCGCCAACAGCGCCTGGCAGGAGCTCGAGGTGGTCAGTCGCGGAAGGGCTGTGGTGCTCCCGCAGGACCTCTTTGGGCATGCGCCGTGCGCGCGTTGGGGCGAGGCGTACTCGTACCTCTCGCAGGTCCTCCACGGCGCCTGGGCATAGAACCTCGCGTGACACATTCTCTCCGTGGGAGTTTGTGTGTCACTGGCAGTTGGTTGCTGATGACACAGAAACTCCCACGGAGAGAATGTGTCACATGCTGCTCGAGGGCTTACTCCCACGCCTTGTCGATGAGGTCGCGCACGAAGGCGAAGAACTCCGCGCACTCCGGCTGGTTGTAGTGCTCGCACACATCCACGTTGCGCACGATCCGCTTGCGCCAGAAGCCGCAGGTGGCGCTCTTGGCAGCGGCTTGCTTCTTGACCCACGTGACGGCTACGCTGCGGGCACCCTCATCGAGCTGCCCCTTCTCTAGGAAGGGCACCAGTGGGTCTGGAATCATAACCTCGTCAGGCAAATTGCAGGCGTACACGATGGCCCCCTTTCCCTGATACCAGATTCCGTGTCACGTCCAGTGTACGGCGCCGGTGGCGGCTATCATAGGATGTGGCGGCATAAGGCGCAGGTAGCACGGCGATTTGTGAGTGCTGCATGCGCCGGTCACATGTGGGGAGGTTGCGATGGACAGGGCGGGGCTTCGTGTGTGCTCGCTGCGCAACCGACTGACCTTCGAGAAGGCGCTCGGCCCCTATGTGACCGCCAAGATCGAGCAGACGCTCGGGCGGGGCGAGGGATGGCTCGATGCGTCGGGATGCGTGTGGTGCCTGTTCGACGACGGGGCGTTCGAGAGGTCGGGGAGCCTTGCCCGCGAGCTGAGAGACGACCCAGGCAGCGGCTTTGACCTGCAGGTCTTTTGGAGCATGGAGGACGTGGTGATGCCGCGCGAGTGCGACGAGCGCTGGGTTGCCAGGCGCATTGCCGACGAGGCGCAGCGCCAGCTGGGGGAGCGGGGGTACCGCACGGAGCTTGAGGAGCGGATGGCCGAGGGCGGGCGGCACCTGGGCGTGCGGATCGCGCGGCGCGGCAAGGACGGCAAGAAAAAGTGACCTTCTTCCGCTATAGTGTTCTTTGCTGCGCGAGCGGCACCCAAAGCTAAGGGCGTTTAGCTCAGGGGGAGAGCGCTTCCCTGACACGGAAGAGGTCACAAGTTCAAATCTTGTAACGCCCACCAAATCTTCGCAGGTCAGACATGGTGTCTGACCTGTTTTTGTTTGTCGAGGCATGAGACGAGGGGCGTCATGAGGGTTGCCAGACTTGTATCCGTTCTTATCGCAGCTGCTCTGGTTCTTTCGCTTGGCGCATGTGGAATGCAGATGCATGGTGACGATCCGGATGCCAGTGCGGACGAGCTGGGGTCCACTACAACGACCGACTCCGAGGATCTCGCGGACGCAGGTTTTGAGGGGCTCGCGTTCTCTGACGTTGGCGTCTATACAAGCAAGTCGATCGGTCTTACCTCCCTGAGGGTCACGGTGAGGGGGACTGTGCAGAACGCCTCGGCAAAGGGTGTGGCCAGCTCGAGCTTCCCCAAGCTTGAGTGCGATGGAATTGGCTACGTGGCGGAAATCGGGACTCAGCAGCTTGCTCCCGGCGAGAGCTGCGAGTTTACCTATGGCGTAGAGTGCCGCGTGGACGAGGAGCACCAGAGTTATGAGTGGTCCTTCTCGGAGGGCGAAGGGATCCCGTGCCAAGGGCTTGAGGATGTACCGCAGCGCATTGACGAGCAGACGAGAGCATACGCCTCCGAGATGGTTGAAGCCAAGAGGGCGACGGAGAGCGACGAGGCCAAGCAGAATCGGCGGGACGCAGAGGAGAAGCATCGCGCGACCACCTGCTTTGTCAGCTGGGGAGGGGAGCTCTATCACGAGAATCCGACCTGTCCCGGGCTTGAAGGCGACCGCAATCTTGAAGAGATGACCATAGGAAAGGCAATAGACGGTGGATACGCACCGTGTGAGCTCTGCACGTACTGAAGGTACACGGCGCATCAGTAGAGTTGCGGCATGGGTTCCGATTTCTAGTGCCTTGTGGGATAGCGCTACGTGATTGCCCGTCCAATGTCTCCGTTCTCTTGAATAGAGCTCAGCTGCAAGCTGAACAAACGAGTCTTGCGCTGTGCTAGGATTCACCCTCGCGTCCGAACGAGTTCGAGGACGGTCACATCCAACTGATTGTGCAGAAGTAGGGTACTAATCAGAGGCATAGAAAGGTTGCAAAATGGCAGCAGTATCGAGCGGCATCGTCATGGATGCCAACTTCGCGAATCTCAAGGCGATAAAGACTAGCGAGGTGCGTGGCGAGATTCCGTCTTTGCTTGTGGATGGCGAGGCGGTGGTCGCTGCCTTTCAGACGGTGCGCGACCAGGTCATCTTCACCAACAAGCGCGTCTTTGTGGTGAACGTCCAAGGCATCACGGGCAAGAAGACGTCATACTTCAGCTACCCCTATTCGAAGGTGCAGTTCTTCGGCATCGAGACGGCCGGAGTTCTCGACATCGACAGCGAGCTCATGCTCGCATTCAGCAACGGAGCTCGCCTTCAGTTCGACTTCCGCTCCAACGTAGACATCCGTAAGATCAGCGCGCTTATCTCCGGGTACGTTCTCTAGCTTCGCTTTCAGAACGGTTTTTTTATGTCTAGCATGCCTTAATGATTGTTCACGGCTGTGTCAGTTCAGATGCAGCCGTGAACTCTAATCAATCAAACCATTTTTTACCTATGGAGCGTTTCTATTAGCCTTGCTTGTGCGGTTCCTAGTCCGTCGAGGTCGTTGTTTGCGGGGTCTGAGACGACAACCTTATAGGCCATACTTGTTCCTGAGCGACGCCACTGCCTCGAAGGCGTCGCGACACTCACTTACTTCTTGGTTACCGCCTTGAATACTTCACCGATGAACATCAACGGTAAGGCCAAAGGCCAGAGCAAAAGGAGAAGAAACATGGCAGCGACAATCGAGAACAGGACATCGTTGCAGCTTGCGTACACAAGGCTGGCAGTAACCACGTAAATGACCCACAAGTACATCATCAGACACTCCAAATATCGTTGCCGGTGAACGGACGAACCTATCATGAGTATTTTGCCACCGGCACAAGACATTAATTGCCCGTCGGCAAAGCGCGCTCGTGCTCATCCTCGCCATCCTCCCTCGCTGCCTCTTGGACGCACGGTTTACGCGTGTAAGTGTCAGCGAGTCGTCCCTTGAACTGCGGAACGCGAACCTCTCGCCAAGGATGATGGACGTCGTCTCAGTGCTTCTCAGCCCCCAAGCTACAGTGTCAGCCACAGGGCGGGACGTACGCCGTTGCAAAACTCATATCGGTTGTTGCCGACGGATACGATGCCGCCGCCGTCACTCACGCAAGCCACGCAATTGCCTGAGTACCCCGTGGGCGAGCGGAGCCACCAGCTGATCGTGCCGGCATCGCTTATCCACACGTTCCTCTTCACCACGAGCGTGGACGGTCCGCATGCTCGGTCCTCATCGTCCTCGAAGTACTTTTCTGCCTCCTCGATGCTCAGGCAGAAGGGGTGGGATTCGAGCCTGGCCTTCTCGTCCCCGTCGAAGGCGCCACGCTCGAACTCTCCCTCGAGCCAGTGCTTCAGATCGCAGCTATACCAATCGTTGCCGTGGGTGGGTGTATTGGCTGTATTGAATTGCCTGAAATCGATAACCCTGTCCGTGATGGCAAGAATCCTCTTTCCCTCTCGCGCGATCGTGCGCCAAGAGATGGGCTCGCCGCCCCAGTGCCCGAACTGCCACGCATCCCCGATGCCCAAGATGCCCAACAGTGCCGTTTCCTCCGGGTGTGCCCTCCTGAGCTGCGCCAGCACCCGTGGGTCGTCGAGGTCGGCCTTGGTGTGTCGTGCTGCCCTGACGTCGGCAGCGATGCGGCTTTGCTCCGCTTCCTTCTCAACCTCGATCATGCGCTCGCACTCCGTGAGGTCCGCATCGATGACCGAGCTGTCGCGCACTCTTCGCGCTAGGTCCAGAGTCTGTTGCGAGGAGGAACGGAACTCGCTCAGACGCCGCTCATCCAGGGATATCCTCCTGTCAGCCGCACGCCTCTTGTCGAAGGCGAAGATGCCGAGCTTGTTGCGCTCGGCACGGAGCTGATCGAGCTGCTGCTCGAGGATGTCCAGCGCATGCCGGGCTTCCGAAGCCTGCTTGAGAAGAATTGGCGCAGAAGCCTTCTCTTCCAGCAGCTGCTTCTTGCGTTCGTGCAGCCTTTCCAACTCGGTCTTGTACGTCCGGTCGCCATTCGCGCCATATCTCGACACGATGTCTTCGGCCACCGCCTCGATACGTTGCCACTCGTTGCGGACGTCCTTCGCCTTCGAGGCCGAATCACGGTAGCCTCCCAGACGGTCGAACATCTGGGCCGCGGCCTCGAACTCCTCCGCCGAGGAGGCTGCCTTCGCGGCGGTCGTCGCCTCGTCGTAGAGCTCGCTCTTCTGCGCCGTCTGGCCAGCCTCTTCGAGCGCCTGCTCGAGCATGGAGCGCATTTCGTCGTCACCGAAGCGGATGGCCTTCTGGTAGTCGGGCCTGTCTCCAAAGGGGCTTGTCAGCCCACCCAAATCCTCGGGCTGACGGACCTTTAGCGCGGACATCAGCTTGTAGAGGTAGGCTGTTGCGTTGCGGGCATCGGAATCGAGGATCCGCTCGCAGAAGGCCTCCGCGTGCTCCCACTCGCCGTCCTCGAGCGCCATCTTCGTGCGCTCGAGAAGAGCCTCGGCATTGGCACCGCTCCGCCTGTCGGTATTCTCACCGTCTCCCTTCTTCGGCGTCGAGCTGGAGGCGTCACCCGACCCGGCCTGTACGATCTTCCTGATGCCGCGGACAAGATCTTGCATAAAGCCCAGCTTGGACATGTCCTGGGCCTGCAGATGCGCGAACTCCTCGGGCAGGTCATAGGGATCCATGTCGCGATAGGCGGGGATGAGCGTCTTGCGTGCCCCGCCGCGGATGAGCGCGAGGTAGCGGGCCCACTCGTTGCGCACCCAGGCCGCGTTGAAGTGCCCGGGCTGGGTGCCGAGGACGACCATGGCCTTGGCGCTGTTGAGCGCCGCGAAAATATAGGGCTCGTAGGCGGTTCCCAGCTTGTCCTCCAGCGTGACGCGGCTGAAGAACACGCGGAATCCCTCCCGGGTGAGCTCGTTGTAGAGCTCGGTGGCAAGCACGCTGTCGCGCGTTCGGCGACCCTGATCGTCGGTCTCCTTGTAGCAGATGAAGACGTCGTAAGGCTCCTCCTTGGCGGCGACCTCGGAAATGCCTTCCTGGATGGAGGAGATGGCGCGCGCCTCGCGCTCGTAGATTCCCTTCTGGGCGAGGTCCGCGTACTCGAGGGCCTGCCGGTAGTCCGGATCGGCGAGAATACTCGACGTCTGCATGCGGTTCACGGTGGGAACACGCCTTCTTGTCGCGGGGTCCTCTACGTACTCGATGCCGTAGCGGCACAGCACGACCGACCAGTACGCCTCCGCATCCGTGGGATCGTCAGCAAGCACCTGCTCGTAGAGCCGCATCGCCTTGTCGTACTCGTTGGCGCGGCGGAAATGGCCCGCCCTGTCGTAGAGGTTCGCGCGCCTGTCGTCGTTCGCCTTCGGGAGCGTCTGTTCGGTCCGGCAGTAGCCACACGTAGCGGTCGTCGCACCTTCCGGGGCTTCAAGCGATGCCCCGCACATCTTGCACTTGTAGACGGCCATGCGGCCCTCCTCTCTGCGGCGCAACCACCGCATCGTGATGCCCTGCCTGCGCATACTCGCAGGCAGGGCCCTGGTGTCCTACTTGCTCAGCCTGCAGAGCTCGTTGCGCTCGGCAATCAGAGCCAAGAGTTCCGCCGCTGCTTCATCGAGCACTTGCGAATCGGCGCCGTCGAGCACCGCCTGCCGGAAGCGCTCGAAGCCCTGCTGGACGTTGGCCTCCATCCCCGCGGTGGCTGCACTGCTCACGGGGTCGGAGAATCGGATCGCCTCGGCAACGGCATGGACCGACTTCCGTGCTGGCCCCTTTCCCGTCTGTGCCTCCAGCGTGCTCGCCCGTGCGATCAGCGCTCGCATGGCCTGCGTCGCTTCCGCCAGCTCTGTGTCCGTCTCGTCTATGTAGCTGGCTGACGCATGCGCGCCAACGGATGCCGCGATGCCGCCCGCCATCATGGTGCAGTACGAGATGACCACGGCCCACAACGGGACGTGGGGGAGACTGATAAAGCGCAGCGCCATGCCTGCGACGGCTGTCGTGAAGCCGTAGCTGTACACGAGAAGGGGCATGCCGAGAAACAGTCCCTTCTCGCCCGTGCGTCCCAACGCAAGCATGTCGCAGACGAGCAGCACGACGAGCGCCGTGGCTCCAAGGGCGAACGTGACGGTCAGGTCCGTCGACTCAAACAGGCCGAGCCAGCGCCCTTTGAGGGCGAGGGCGACCACGATGTAAAGGGCGAACATGACAAACCAGATGCCGAGGAAGGTCTTCTGCTGCTTGTTCATGGTCTGTGCCTCCTTTTCGATCCCTCTGTCCTACAGCCGCTTTCCGCACTCCGGGCAGAAGCTGCCCCGCAGCGGGAGTGCCGTTCCGCATGACGGGCAGCGACGCTCGAGCGGCGAGCCGCACTCTATGCAGAACTTGCCCGCAGGGGTGGGATTTCCGCAGCTCGGGCATATGATCTTGTCTCTCGCGGCCATCTCCACCCTCTGGCCGCACTCGAAGCAGAACTTGGCGCCCTTTGGGAGCGATGCTCCACAGCTGGGGCAGCGAGCCTGTATCGTCGTGTTGGTCGCGGCGCCGTGATTGCTCACGGTGTTGTCCGCCTTGGCGTTGGGGTCGGTGCTCTGAGGCTCGGTAGGCTGGCCCTGGGACTGACCTTGCCCTTGGAACATGCCGCCCATCTGGGGCATGAGCGCACTCGCCGCAGAGAGGCCGACGCCCAGGCCAAGGATGTCTCCAAACAGGCTGTCGCCACCGCCGCCGTTCGAGCCCATGTTGCCCAGGCCCTGCGCATATGCCTTCTGCACCTCGGCATTCAGCAGGTCCTGCTTGGTGTAGCCCTGGGCGCGCATGACCTCGGCCTCCGCCGCGCCTACCGTCCTGAGCGCATCGGCATCCGCCCGCGCGTCGATCACCTGTCGCTCGGCCTCACGCTTGCGGACCTCGGTCTCGGTGGTCTGCTGCTCGAGCACGACCTCGCGCTGCGCCGCAGTGACCTCGGCTGCGACCTGGGCTTCGGTGACCTCAAGGTCCCTCTGGGCGTACGCCTGCGCCTGGCGGACCTCAGCCTCGACCTTCGCCACGTGCTTCTGGAACTCGGCGGTATGGACGTCGCGGATGCGCTTGAAGTTGGGATCGTCCTCGGGAAGGGAGACGTTCGTCACGTAAAACTGTGGGATGGTCAGGCCGTACTCCTCAAAGCCCGGGAGGATCCGCGCGCAGAGCTCCTCGGAGAGCTCCATGAGGTGGCTGTCTACCTCAAGCAGGTCTATGCTGCGCGCCTTGATGGAGACGGAGAGCTGCGCCTTGATGGAGGAGGAGACGAGAGGCCAGAACGAGTCCTGCAGCGACTTGGTGAAGCTTGCCCTGTCACCCCAGGCGATTCCGCTCGTGGTTCCCACCAGCTTGGTCAGCAGCTTTCGCGAGTTGCTGACAGCGAGGTTCATCTCGCCCGACGCACCTATCTCGAGGGGGACTCCGGTGAGCGGGTCGATGAAGCGCACCCTGGTGTCAGTTCCCCAGGGCAGCGACATCTGCACCGTTTTGTTGATGAAGTAGACCTGGCAGTGGAAGGCGCTCACGCCGCCCGTGGGCAGGTTGATGATCTTTCTCAGGAAGGGGATGTTCTCGGTCTTTAGGGTGTGGCGTCCCGGGCCGAAGGTGTCGAGAGCCTGACCGTCACGGAAGAAGATGGCCTCTTGAGACTCGTTGACGATGAGCTGGCTGGAGGTGTTGAAGTCCTCGGCCGGGTGCTTCCAGATGAACGCGGTGTTGTCGCCCTCGTACTTGATGACCTCGATTATCGCCATGGTTCGGCTCCCCCCTGCGGGGAGAAGGCTGGCCCGCCTTCTCCTTGCCAGCATCTGCATACGCCCCTAATACGAGCGAGGCGCATAGTTTGTCGCCTCTCAAAGGGAGAAGGCTCCGCTTTTGCTGGAGACGTTCCCTTTGAGGCACATGCTTATCCTTGCAGGGGGAGATGCGCGCTAGGTCAACTGCCGGGGGACATCGAAGATGGTGGCTGACCCGTCCGTGCGGCTGACGGGTCAGCGGGTCACGAGCGTGCGTTGCCCCGAGGCGTCAGCTCTCGGGGACGCAATCGGCTCTTTTGTTCACCGTACCTTGCGACGGTGGCTGGGTTTGGCGCTTACTCACCGGATGTGCGACGGGACCGTGATAGGTAACGCGAGAAGACGTAGACGGCAACCCCGGCCAACAGCAGCATTGTTGCGCCGTCTGACGCCGTAGCGTCGCTCGCCCAAACCCCATCCAGGGCAGAAATCAGGGCCATGGCGACCAGGGTGTCTCCAAGGTAGTCGCCGATGGTGACTACCAAAGGCCGCCTCTCGTAGTCCCGAGAGCAGCGGGCAACAAGATGCCTTCCCATCGTGAAGAGCGGGCCGGGTATGACTCCGAGTATCGTTGCCGGGTTTTCGTAGTAGCTGCCAAAGGCAACGCTGGCTGCAAAGAACACCAGCATGGCCGCCATCGCGACAAGCAAGCCGCCGACAATACCGCAGAGGATCCGCGTTCCCGTATTCATAGTCGTGTGTGTATCTCCTCGGGCTGATGGGCAGGAGCACCGCCTGCGCCACCCATTTTATATGACCTTCGGTGTGGAAGAATAAACGTGCGCATCTTGTCTCTCACAGGCTGCCTCGTGAGACGAACCCGTGATGGAATGAGTATCAATGCACGTAAATGGCGTGAAGGCGCCAATGCCGAGAGAGGAGAACTCGCATGACCATCGAGCACCTTGCCGTACAGCTCCTCGACGGTCATATCGCCTTCTTTTCCTCGGCTTTTGCGGCAATTCAGGTTAGGGCCAGCCTAGCTTCAAGTCTTGGCTCGAACTAGCTGAAGTGTGCACTGCAGCTCTGCACCAGCAACTGGTGTTGGCCGCTGGGGCGGAGACTGCTGCCTCTACCAGCTACAATTGATGCGACATGACGTGCGCGGGTCCAACGGGCCTGTGCGCACGCGGTTCGTTCGGGCTTGGGGGTTTCAGATGCTGAGGCGCATGTTGGCTGCCGTGGCCGTGGTCACGGCCCTGTTTGTGGCGCTGGTCGTGGGGGTCAAGGCAAAGATCATCCGTCCCAACGAGATTTTTCCGCCCGCGGGCGTGAGGGGCGTGGACGTGAGCGAGTACCAGGGCGCGATCGACTTTGACGCGCTCTCGGGCGAGGGCATCGAGTTCGTTTACGCCAAGGCGACGGAAGGCGCGTCGTACGTGGACGGCCAGTTTGCGGCAACGTGTGCGCGGGCCAAGGGCAGCGATGTCGCACTGGGCGCGTACCACTTCTTCTCGTTCGACTCATCGGGCGCCGGCCAAGCCGCGAGCTTTGTCGCAGCCGCAAAGGCGAGCTGGGCAGACCCGGCCATCCGCACGCTCAGGCCGGCCGTGGACGTGGAGTGGTACGGCGACAAGGAGCAGAACCCGCCAACGGCCGAGGACGTGCGCCGCGAGCTCAGGGCGTTTGTCGATGGCGTCGAGGCTGCGTGCGGGCAAAAGCCGCTCATCTACGCGGGTAACGACATCTACGACCGCTACCTGCGGGGATACTTTGACGATTGCGGCCTGTGGGTCGCGTGTCGCAAGTGGCCGGCGTGGGTGGAGTGGCCGCAGGGCGGCTGGACCGTGTGGCAGTACAGCGACGTGGGCGAGGTGGCTGGCGCGGCAAACGAGGCCGGCCACGTGGACCTCGACGTGCTGGCCGAGGGCGTATCCGTCGACGACCTGCTCGTGTGAGGGCGGCGGTCCCGGCGTCCGCCTGCCTTGATTGCGCAAACATGTGAGACGGAATCTGATGGATCGGCGTAATAATCGTAGTGATACCAATTGGACGATCGACAGAGGAGGAACCATGAGCAACGCAATGTTTGACGAGGCCAAGCTCGAGCGCATGAAGGAGTGCACCAGCGCGCAGGAGGTGCTGTCGCTTCTCTCGGAGGAGGGCTTTGAGCTGACCGACGAGCAGCTCGAGGCGATTACGGGCGGCGCTGCGGGCGAGTGGTCGCTTGAGAAGCTGCTCGCTTCGTTCGGCGACACGCTCGCGGGCCTCTTCCCCGAGGGCTTTGACCCCAAGGTCATTTGGTCCAACATTCCCACGCTTGGTGTCCACTAGGAGTTTGGGCAGAGCACTTCCTTCAGTAGTAAAGTGTTGGGGAAATGCAGTTTCCGGCGAGGCGTGCTGCCTTGCCTCGTGACCCCGAAACGAGAGGTGGAGACATGTCAAAGAGGGCATACGACAAGTTCCAGCGCGCACTGAGCGACGATCCGCAGCTGGCTCAGAAGCTGCGCGAGCGCGTGGCCGAGGCCGATCCCACCCAGAAGGTGGACGTCACCGTGGAGTTCGCTCGCAGGCACGGCTTTGAGATCGATGCCATGGACGTGCGCCGCGGCTAACGAGCCTTACGCACGTGGCGGCAGACCCTGTTCTGCGTTGTACGCCGAGCCCCTTGCCTTGTGGCGAGGGGCTTTTTCCGCAGAGCTCCGCCCAGCCCAGGCCCGCTCCGGCGTGCTGCCAAAGCCCGCACGCACTTGACGATTTCGGCGGGGCGGGGGAGCATGGACTGAAAGCCTCGATCAGGGAGTGGGAGACGGAGCATGCTCAACATGCGGCACATAGGCTATTGCGGGGTGGACTGCTCTGCCTGCAAAGACCTCGCGTCTGGGACGTGTCCGGGATGTCGCGAGAGCGTCTGGCCTGACGACGATCCCTGCCCACCCGTCGCGTGCTGCCAGCAGAGGGGCATCACAGTCTGTGGGATGTGCGAGGACTTCCCCTGCCCCATGATGGATGACTTCTACCGCGAATCCGAGAGCCACGGGCGCGCGGGCGAGCTCATGCACGGGGTCTTTCGCGAGACGTTTGGCCAGACGAGCGCAAGGAGTGCCAATGACACGTGATCTTCTGAAAAGGCGGTTCGACGAGCGTCCAGAGCTCCATCCAGGGTTGTCCTGGGAGTATGTCGAGCAGCGCCTGGCGGACCATCCCGATGCGCTCGAGGTGCTTGCGCGCATGGAGGAGACGGGCGGCGAGCCGGCAGCGGTGCTCGTCGACGAGAAGAGCGGCGAGCTCGTCTTTTGCGATTGCTCGAAGGAGTCGCCCGCGGGACGCAGAAGCCTCTGCTATGATGACGAGGCTCTCCGCAAGCGCAAGAGGAACCCTCCCGCCGGAAGTGCGATTGCCCAGGCACAGGAGCTGGGCGTCGAGCTGATGGGCGAGGAGCTCTACCGCATGCTGCAGCAGCGCATGGAGTTTGATACCAAGACCTCGAGCTGGGTCCTCACGCCAGATGACGTGCGCCAGCGCGGCGGGGCGCTCTTCTGCGAGCATCGCTACGGCAGGACGTTCACCTTCCACAACGGTGCCGACTCCTATTACGGCGTCCGCGGCTGGCGGGGCGTCCTGCGAGTGTGAGACTGGTGCCTCCGCACCCGCAGTCCTACAGGCTCTTGATCATCGTCAGCACGGCGCTGGCGCACTCCGCGGCGGCTGCGGCCTGGAACTCCTCAAAGGACATGCCGTCGGAGTCGTCGGAGATGGCGCGGATGATGACGTACGGCGTCTCGTTGAGGTGGCAGACCTGCGCGATCGCGGCGCCCTCCATCTCGGCGCAGAGGCCGCCGAACTCGGAGGTGATCGCCTCGATCTGCTCGGGCGTGGAGATAAACTGGTCGCCGCTGCATACGCGCCCCTCGAGCACCTTGGAGCTGGGCGCGGCCTCGCGCACCGCCGCCACGGCCTGCTGGCGCAGGGTCTCGTCGGCGGGGAACGCCACCAGCCCGGTGTAGGGGATCTCGCCCTTCTTGAAGCCGATGGGGCTGACGTCGTAGTCGTGCTGCACGGCATCGACGGAGACCACAAAGTCGTTGATGGAGAGCTCGCTCGTGAGGTTGCCGGCCACGCCGGTGTTGATCACGCGCGCGGCGCCGAAGTCGTTGATGAGGGTCTGCGCACAGATGCCGGCGTTGACCTTGCCCATGCCGGACTGCACGACGGTGACCGCGTTGCCGCCGATGGTGCCGGTGGTAAAGTCCATGCCCGCGATGGTGGTGACCTGCGGGTCGTCCATGCTGGCCTTGATGGCGGAGACCTCGCTCTCCATGGCGCCGATGATGCCGGTTACGTCGGCGTTTGCCTCTGCCGCACGGGCGCATCCCGCGAGGCCGGCGACGGCGGCCGCGGCGCCGCCCAGCTTGAGCATCTGGCGCCTGCTGATGTTGATGTCGAGGTCTGCACTCATGTTGGTAGCCCTTTCTGTGGTTGGCGACTGCCCTGTTGTCGTCCTGTGTCATTCTGCCAGAAGTCCGCGCGGGCGGATGTGGGGGAGACAAATCTCCGCGGGGGAGAAGCGCGGGATGGGGTGGGGCGCAGGGCTGGAGGCGCAGGGACGTGCTTCGACAAGCTTGTGGGCTTGGACGCCGAGCTGCCCGGTGGTCCTGCTCGCTTTGGATGACGCTCGCTGGGCAGCGGCTAGGCCTTCTGCCAGGAGAGGAGATAGCGCCAGTGCAGGGCGGGGCGAATGGTGGCGCCGGGCAGCTGCCTTGACGCGATGTCTCTTACCTGCGCCATCGTGGGCATGGCGTATGAGGTGGGGATGCCCAGCTCCTCCGAGGTCCTCATGCGGTGGAGGCGGGAGCTTGCCCAGCTGGGGATGACGCGGAGGGCGTCGATCGCGCGGTCGAGTGGCGACGAGGGGGACGCGAGGCCCACGATGGCGATCGCGCCTCCGGGCGCAAGGAGGGCCTTTGCCTTTGCGATGGCCGCGTCCATGTCCGTGTGGTGGACGGACGCGACGAAGGTGATGGCGTCAAAGGCGTCGTCGGTCTGGAAGTCGTCGAACGATGCGACGGCGAAGCGCATGTTAGCGCCGGTTGCGTTGGAGCTTGCCCTTGCGATGCATTCCGCGGAGGGGTCGATGCCCGTGACGTACCGGCCGCCGCGTGCGAGCATGAGCGCGAGCTCGCCGGTCCCGCAGCCGACGTCGAGCACGCGGCGACAGCCGCGGATTGCCCTTATGACCCACGGGTAGTAGGCGGAGTTGTGGTTCCAGTAGAAGGTTGTCATCGGTGGGTTTGCCTTCAGGTGGAGAGGGGTGGACCGGGGATACGCGAGTGTGGGGCTGGGGAGTGCCGTGTAGGTTCTTCTCGGGGATGGTGGTGCTACTCACCAGTATGACGGGTGGATGGGGCGAAGGATGGGGGAAGCTGCGCCTTTTGCTGGTGTTGGCTGCTTGTGCGCACAGCCAATGACTCGTACGTTTCGAGCATGAGCATGAGGTTCATCTGATATGCATCGAGTGCTATGGTAAGGCCTATTAGTTTTCAGATTTAGTAGCTCAGATTAATGGAGGATTCGATGTCTGAACAAGCGAGCCAGAAGGGTGGACGCCTCAAGGGTTTCAAGCTGAGGTTCAAATACTTGTTGATTGGCCTTTTGGCTGGTGCTGCGTTTGGGGTTGCGGGTCTTTTGTTCTGGCAAAACTATAACCCCGTCGATGTTCCTGATGAGGCGACCATCGTGGCGGCCTCTGTCGTATTCGAAAGGATTCAGTCGCAGAACGAACTTGTCTGTGCATCTCAGAATTACAACATTACGGAGAAGGCGAGCAAGTCAAATCAGATTCCGTTTACGAGTATCAATATTCCTCTCACGGAGAACAGTTACTGGTATCGATATGTTGGCACGATTAAGGCGAGTGTAAATCTTTCAACCGCCTCATTTGAGACCAAGGGAAGAAAAATAACAGTCACTTTGGATCAGCCAGTCATCAGCTCGAATACTCCCGACATGGAGAAGTCATGCGTCCTCGAGGAGCATAACAACGTCCTCAATCCCATTCACATTGAGGATTTCGATAATTTCAGGAGGAAGTGTCAGGAGCAAAGCCAGTCCGAAGCTGTCGAAGGCGGTATCTATGATGAGGCTATGGCTAATGCAGAAAAGAACATCAGTGGCATGTTCAATGCTGCCATGGGCGACGCGTATGAGATTGAGTTCAGCTGGCGCTAGTGCGAATAGCAGTAGACAGAAGCATACGGAGGCTAAGTCAATTGAGGGCATCCCACCACACGGCGGGATGCCCTTGTTCTCTATATCAGCTGATAGAGATTGAACGGAATGCCTTGCATTGGCGCATCGAAGCCAACGTACGCCCCTCTTCTCTGAAAAAGGTCGTACGGCCGCTCGCATCCCCAAACACACGTAGCGCGCCTATCCGCAGCATGTATTTCTGTCTGGGCAGTTTGATAGAATCAAACCGTTTTAAACTGTTCATTTATCTATGGGTGAGAAGCGAAAACCATGAACCATTCCGAGATTTCGAGCTTCCTCTGGGGAACGGCTGACCTGCTACGCTCCAGCTTCAAGCAGCACCAGTACGGCGACATCATCCTGCCCTTCACGGTCATGAGGCGCCTCGACGTGGTGCTCGAGCCCACCAAGCAGAAGGTGCTCGACGCCGCAGCTAAGCCGCTTCCGGGTGCCCTGCGCGACACCATGCTCAAACAGGCAGCGGGCGTGGACTTCTACAACACCAGCAGGTTCACCATGAGCGGGCTCCTCGCCGACGCCGACGGCATCCGCGAGAACCTCACCAATTACGTCACAAGCTTCTCTCCGGAGATCGCTGATATCTTCGACAAGTTCAAGATTTTCGATGTCATCAAGGACCTCGACGACACCGACCTGCTCTTCCTGGTGGTGGAGCGCTTCTGCAACCCGCAGGTGGACCTGAGCCCCGCATCGGTCAGCAACGCGGACATGGGCGACATCTACGAGGAGCTCATCCGCCGCTTCTCCGAGGTCTCCAACGAGACGGCCGGTGAGCACTTCAGCCCGCGTGACGGTCTGCGCCTGGCGGCCGAGCTGCTCGTCGTGGGGAGGGCCGAGGAGCTCGCACAGCCCAACCGCATCGTCAAGGTGTGCGACCCGTGCGCCGGCACGGGCGGCGCCCTCACGACCTTCGCCGACCGCGTGGCGGAACTCAACCCGCAAGCGACGGTGGTCACCTACGCGCAGGAGATCAACGGCCAGTCCTATGCCATCTGCAAGAGCGACACCATCCTCAAGGGCGGCAACGTCGCCAACGTGCACTTGGGTGACACGCTTGCCGACGACCAGATGCCAAACGAGACCTTCGCCTTCCAGGTCTCCAACCCTCCCTACGGCGTGGACTGGAAGAAGTCGCAGAAGGCGGTCAAGGACGAGCACGACAAGCTCGGCTTTGCCGGACGCTTCGGCGCGGGCCTGCCGCGCATATCCGACGGGCAGCTGCTGTTCGTGCAGCACATGGTGGCCAAGATGCGCCCGCCCGAGGACGGCGGCGGCAGGGTCGCCGTGTTCCTGAACGGGAGCCCCCTCTTCACGGGCGCGGCGGGCTCAGGCGAGAGCGAGGTGCGCCGCTACCTGCTGCAGCACGACCTGGTGGACGCCATCGTCGCCATGCCCAACGACTTCTTCTTCAACACCGGCATCGCTACCTACATCTGGGTGCTCGACAACACGAAGGAGGAGCGTCGCAAGGGCAAGGTGCAGCTCATCAACGCGAACGGCATCTACTCCAAGATGCGCAAGAGCCTGGGCAGCAAGCGCAACGAGCTCTCCGACGACCAGATCGACCACATCGTCGAGCTGTACCAGGACTTCGACCGGGCCGACCCCAAGCTCTCCAAGGTCTTCGACAACGACGACTTCGGCTACGTCACCGTGGACGTACGACAGCCGCAACTCGACGAGAACGGCCAGCCCGTGCGCACCGCGCGCGGCAAGCTCGTACCCGACAAGGACAAAAACGACACCGAGAACATCCCGCTGAAGGAGGACGTGGCGGAGTACATGGCCCGTGAGGTGCTGCCCTACGCGCCCGACGCCTGGATCGAGCCACGCAAGCAGAAGAAGGGCCAGCTGCTGGAGCTGCGCGACGGCGGCACAGTCGGCTACGAGATCCCCTTCACGCGCTACTTCTACGAGTACACGCCGCTGCGGCAAAGCTCCGAGATCCTAGCCGAGATACGAGAGCTCGAAGCGAGCATCGCCGAGAGGCTGCAGAAGGCGGGGCTCTAGCCATGGAGCGGTACGAGGCTTACAAGGACTCTGGCGTCGAGTGGATTGGCGAGATACCTTCGCATTGGGATGTACACCCTCTGGGTGCTCATTCCACCATGATAGTTCCCATGAGAGATAAGCCTACAAGATTTGATGGGGATATTCCATGGATAAGAATCGAAGACTTCGATGGCAAGTACATTGCAACTTCGAAATCGGAACAGAACGTAAGTGATGGTCTCATTACTGAGATGAATCTCAAAGTCTATCCGATTGGCACCGTGCTTTGTTCATGCTCTTGCAACCTTGGTGTTTGCGCCATTGTGAAAAGGCCTCTTTGCTCAAACCAGACATTTATCGGGTGCGTACCAGCTGAACATGAATTGGATTCAGACTTTCTCTTCTATCTCATGATCTCGATGGACAGGAGATTGAACTATCTATCATCGGGCACGATTCAGACATATTTATCGAGACACGATTTTGAACATCTCGCAGTCCAGATTCCGCCAATTCATGAACAGGGAATCATTGCTAACTATCTCGATGCTAGAACCACCGAGATTGACGCGCTCGTCGCGGACTGCGAGCGGGAGGTCGGGCTGCTGCGGGAGTACCGCAAGGCGGTCATCTCCGAGGCCGTGACCAAGGGCCTCGACCCCGATGCACCCTTGAAGGACTCCGGCGTCGAGTGGATTGGCGAGATACCCGAGGGGTGGCTTGTGCATCCGTCTAAAACTCTATTTGCGGAAGGTAAAGAACTGCGACACCCTAATGACGAGCAATGCGCAGCCTCACAGAAGTATGGAATCATCCCACAGGCGCAATATATAGCACTTGAAAATCAACGAATGGTAGCTGCTGACAAGAACCTTGATGCTTGGAAACATGTTGAACCAGGTGATTTCGTAATAAGCCTTCGCAGTTTCCAAGGCGGTTTGGAGTTGAGTTCGATTTCAGGCTGCGTGACTTGGCACTACATTGTGCTTAAGGGGAGTTGCTTGGTTGAATCGACTTATTACAAATACCTGTTTAAGACTCAGAAATACATTGAGTCATTGCAAAGAACGTGTACGTATATACGAGATGGTCAAGACCTGCGGTATTCAAATTTCGTACAAGTACCATTGCCGCTGCCACCTAGGAAAGAGCAGTTTGCAATCGGTGCCTATCTCGACTCCAAGACCGCCGAAATTGACTCCCTTATCGATGCCAAGCAATCCATGGCAGACAAGCTGAGGGAGTATCGCAAGTCGCTGATATCCGAGGCCGTCACCGGCAAGTTCAAGGTTCCAGGGGTTTAGATCATGACGGAATACTTCGACCAGAACCCGCGCGTATCGGTTGAGTACGCGAACAAGCAGGCGCACAAGACGACGGAGAAGGTATTCGAGGACGACGTCGAGGCGCTGATGCGCAAGGCGGGCTGGCGCACGTTCGCGAGCAACTCGGAGGCGCAGGGCGACTACGACAGAAAGCTGGCCCTCAAAGTCGACTCGCTCGTCGGGTTCGTCAGGGAGACCCAGCCCGAGGAGTGGGCGAAGATCGAGGGCCTCTACGGGTCGCATACGCAGGAGCGCTTCCTCAAGCGCCTGGCCTCCGAACTGGAACCCCACGACGAGCGCGGCGGCGTCCTCAACGTGCTGCGCCACGGCATCAAGATGGCACCGGGCGCGCAGTTCAGGCTTTGCTTCTTCCGACCTGCCACCGAGAAGAACCCCGACGCGTGGGAGCGCTACCGCGCCAACCGCTTCGAGCTGGTGCGGCAGCTGCGCTACGGCACGCTGCCCGACGACCTCAACAACTCCGTTGACGTGACGCTCTTCCTCAATGGCATCCCCGTCGTGACCATGGAGCTGAAGAACAACCTCTCAGGCCAGCGCACCGAGCACGCCGTCAAGCAGTACAAGACCGACCGCAGCCCCAAGGAGCCGCTGTTCAAACCGAACCGCCGCACGCTCGTGCACTTCGCGCTGGACTCGGAGACGGTGCAGATGTGCACGTGGCTCGCGAACGGCAAGTCGCACTTCCTGCCCTTCAACCGGGGCAACGGCATGAGCGGCGCAGGCAACCCGCCAAACCCCCACGGCTACCGCACGGAGTACCTGTACCGCGAGATCCTGGCGCCGGACAGCCTGCTCGACATCGTCCAGCGCTTCGTGCGCGTGGAGTACGACCCCGACAAGCACGTCATGAGGAAGGTCATCTTCCCGCGCTTCCACCAGCTCGACGCCGTGCGCAAGCTCGTGGCCGACGCGCGCGAGAAGGGGGCGGGGCAGAGCTACCTCGTCCAGCACTCGGCCGGCAGCGGCAAGTCCAACTCCATTGCGTGGCTCGCTCACCACCTGCAGTCCCTGCACGACGAAAGCGACAACCCGGTCTTCGACACCGTGGTCATCCTCACCGACCGGCGCAACCTCGACGCCCAGCTTTCCGAGACAATCGACTCGGTGGAGCATAAGAAGGGCGTCGTCGTGCGTGTGAGCGAGGAGGACGGCTCGGCGGGACTGAGGGAGGCGCTCAACTCCGGCGCACAGATTATCACCTCGACCATCCAGAAGTTCCCCTACATCTGCTCCGAGACCAAGGTCTCCGGCCGCAGGTTCGCCGTGATCATCGACGAGGCGCACAGCTCGCAGTCGGGCAAGGCCAACGCCAAGATGAAGATGGCGCTCATGGACCAGGACCTGGACAACGACGAGCCCTGGGACGACGAGGACGAGCTGGCGAAGGAGATGAGGGCGCAGGGGCACATCAGGAACCTGTCGTTCTTCGCATTCACGGCGACCCCTAAGGCGGCGACGCTCGAGGTGTTCGGTACGCGCGACGACAAGTGCAAGCGCGACAGGGATGGTGTGCTCGTCCCGCGACCCTTCCACCTGTACAGCATGAGGCAGGCCATCGAGGAGGGCTTCATCCTCGACGTGCTGGAGAACTACACCTGCTTCGAGACGTACTTCAAGCTGGCGAAGACGATCCAGGACGACCCCAAGTACAAGGAGGCCAAGGCCAACCGCGCGCTCATGGGAATCGTGGACTGGAACCCGGCCATGGTGGGAAAGAAGGCCGAGATCATCGTCGAGCACTTCATGAACGACGTGGAGGGCGTGCTCGACGGCAAGGCCAAGGCCATGGTCGTCACCTGGAGCCGTCCGATGGCCTACCGGCTCTACCTGGCGATGGCCGACTACATCAAGCGGCACAGGTACGCCTGCCAGATCATGGTGGCCTTCAGCGGCAAGCTGGACGTGGACGGCGAGGAGGTCACCGAGGCCAGGGTGAACGGCGTGCCGGAGACCCAGACAGCCGAGCTCTTCGACTCCGACGAAAAACGCATCATCGTGTGCGCCAACAAGTTCCAGACCGGCTTCGACCAGCCCAAGCTCTGCGCCATGTACGTGGACAAGATGCTCACCGGCGTGGCGGCCGTGCAGACGCTCAGCCGCCTGAACCGCACGTGCTCCATCCCCGGCAAGCGCACCTTCGTGCTGGACTTCGCCAACACGTGGGACACCATCCGCGCGAGCTTTGCCAACTACTACGAGGCGACCGAGCTAGACGCCGCGACCGACCCTGACGTGATCTACGACCTCGAGGTGCGACTCGAGGGCTACCACGTTTGGGAGCAAAGCGAGGTCGAGGCAGTGGCCGAGGCATACTACGACGAGGCGGACCCGGGTGCGGCGCTGCGCCGGATAGAGCCGAGGCTTCAGCCTGCTGTGGACCGCTGGTGCGCGCTGGACGACACGCCCAAGCGCGAGTTCAAGGCGCTACTCCGCAAGTTCCTGCGCTCGTACTCGTTCATCACGCAGATGATCAGCCTGGGCGACGAGGGCCTGCACAGGCTGTTCGTCTACGCGGGCTTCCTGGTGAAGAAGCTCTTCCTGGACACCGGCAGCACGCCCGACCTGCGCGACAAGGTGGAGCTGGAGTACCTGCGCATCGAGGACAAGGGCACGAAGGCCATCAAGCTGCAGAGCGAGGAGCTCCACAACGGAGGCGCCAACGCGGGCGTGGCCAAGGAGGAGGAAGAGGAGCGCCTGAGCGTGCTCATCGAGCACCTCAACGAGGTCTTTGGCGCCGAGTGGACCGACGCGGACAAGATCATCAAGGCGTGCGCGGACAAGATCTGCGAGGACGAGGAGTTCGTGGCCAAGGCCCGCACCAACAGCATGGGCGACCTGCGTGCCATCTTCGGCGACGTGATGATGCGGGCGCTCGCGGCCATCCTCTCTGACAGCGCCGACATGTACGAGAAGTTCAGCGAGAACCCCGACGCCTACATGAGGATCATGGACAACGACCTGCTGCCCATCGTGTACCGTCGCTGCAATTCGGACGAGGATTAGGCTGGTTGCCATGAAATGCTTCGCCGGAAACCTGACAGTCGATGTGTTCAAGGCGCACCATGCGAGGATGCGACAAGAAATAGCATCTTTATCGGCCGAGAAGATGGACAAGACCGACCGCGATGCCTGGATCGACTATTTCATCTCGCAATACGAGATCGATTGTCTCACCATCTATCCCGAGAATATGCAGCTAGAGCTCGACGAGAAGACGCTGCAAGAATACAACCATTGGTCTCGCATGGACCCTTATGAACCTAAATATTTTGACGTAGCAGGATTCAAGGCAACATGCACTGTCCCATATACTGGCGACCCCGAGCTATTCAAAGTAACCCCGATGACGCATAGCTTGCGGCCGTTTGAAGTTGAAAGGCTTGATAGGCCGAACAAAGACGGCATCGGCTATTTCGTCCTCGTCTATGAGCTGACCCAACGCGAAGCGACCGCTGATGGAATCCGAGAGCACTTTCAGCAAGAAATCGGCGCCTTCGTAGCTGCTGCAGAACACATTAGAACAGATGCCAAACAGTTCAACGATTCCTTGCGGCAGCAGGTCGAGCAAGCGGTAGATAAGCGCATTGCCGAACTCGACAAATTCGCCTCCATACGGCAGGGGCTCAACCTCCCGCTTCGCCGTGTGAAGGATGTGCCCATGGCAAAGCCCCTCGCTCTCCCTAGAAAGCGACTCGTTTTCAATATGCCTCGCCCCTCTGAACAGAGCCCGTCGTATTGCATCGCCGATGTCGACTATGAGCACATCACCGAAATCATCGACGGCTGTTGCTCCATCATGGAACAAGCCCCTGGTTCGTATGAGGGCTTTGGCGAGGAGCAGCTTCGCGACCATATCCTATCGGTCCTAAATACTCATTACGAGAACACGACAGGTGAAACGTTTCGCAAGAAGGGCAAGACCGACATCAACGTACCCTTCGAGGGGCATGCCGCTTACATCGCCGAATGCAAGATCTGGCATGGCAAGAAGGCTTTCCTCGCGGCAATCGATCAGCTTTTCTCATACACCACGTGGAGGGATACGAAGGTCAGTGTCATAGTCTTCAACAAGAACGCAAAGAACTTCGAAACGGTGCTCGATTCGATACAGGGCGCACTTGACGAGGTCTCGGTGCAGGAAGGCCGCCCGAAGCACGCGCAATGGTACTGCAAGATTCAGAATAAAGACGACGAGCGAATCATGCACGTCACGGTCCAGGTCTTTGACCTGCATGCCTAACGCCAATCCCGAAAGGCTAAATCATGGCGAAGAAGCTGTTTGAAGTTGAATACGACGACGACTTGCACATGGCTGATGCCGCCGACGATCCAGACTACAAGCGAGGCCTTCTCTACGATGACGACGGAAACCTCAAGGCTCATGCAAAAATGCGAGAGGTTGACGAGGATGAGCTGCGGGACAGATACGCTGAGCGAGATCAATACGACTACGACTACGCCTATGACGACTACGAGCGCAGCGAAGTCGAACTGACCCCCGAGCAGCAGGAACTAGCTCAGTTGGCCGGAGAGGCTTTAGCGGCCATGCTTCTAACTTTGATTGCAGCGGCCTCTCCACATGTACGGTATTGGTGGGAAACAACTGCGGTACCAGGGGTGAAAGGCTTCTTTGGCGGCATAGCTGGCTTCTTCAAGAGTATTGGAAAGAAGCCTGAGAGCAAGCAAGTTGATCGCGCTACAACCCTTCGCCTCGCCGAAGCGAGCCTACAGATCGATCCTAAGGACATCTCAACGGAGCTAGACGCTGCCTTTGAGGGGTACCGTGAGAACATGAGTAGCGAGGAGGCGCAAAAGACGCTCGTAGAGGTTGCGATTCTTGCCTCAATGCTTGCCGAAAGGATCAAGAAGCTTTCAAATGCCCAGATTTCTGACGAAGGGATAGCCGGCGGCTATTTAGGCTGGCAAGAGGCAGTAAATAGGCTGTCGTCCGAAGAGCTGATAGATGGTGTCAACAGGATTCTCGAAGGCGATATTCAATTATTCGACTCAATGCAAATTGCAAATCTAGAGCTGATACTTGGACGAAAGCTTTACGAAGACGGGCAATATACTCCCATTGATGCTGGTGAGTTCAGGGAGAGACTCATGCCAGGAGGGATTAACGACAGCCCCGATGATGGCGAGGCATTAACACCCGCATAGAACCAGCGGATACTCTGCAGCTTGTGACATCCCACTAACCTCATCGCAGGTTGGTGGGCTGCCTTCTTGGTGGCCGCCCAAGGAAACGAAAGGCGGTACAGCATGGACGGTGAGACCAATGGCGGCCAGGAAGCCACGCAGGGCGCGCAGGACACGTCGCAACAGCAAGGCCAAGAGCAGCAGAAAACGCAGCAGGGCCAGTCGCAGGTAGGCGGCGAGACCCCCGACTACGAGAAGCAGATCGCAGAGCGCGACGAGAAGATCGCATCCCTGGAGGCGCAGGTTGCCGAGGCGGCCAAGAACGCCGAGACCGCCGAGCAGCTGCGCGGCGAGATTGCGGAGCTCAAGGCACAGGGAGAGTCCGACCGCATCGACTTCAAGCTGTAGCTCGCGGGCGTGCGCAAAACTCCTTGGCTATTGGTGGTGATGCATGTGGTTTGTGGCATAGAGCCTAGCCGGATGCGCGATGATGCTTGCAATAGATGATGACTGTGAACAGCAAACCCGAGTGGGCGAGGCGAGACCTTAACTGACTAATTGGCATCGTCGAAATCTACCGGCCCCAACCTTTCACAGGCTTGGCCGAATGACCGCTAGGCAGGATGGGTGTCGAACCTTCAATCGATTCTGCGACAATAGTTTGGGCTTACGTATCTATTGCGCAACTTTAAGGAGCGGCCGTGTTTGATGATGCTCGGTTTAGTGAGTGGCTTAAGGCGTACAAGCGTGACCTGCCTGGGTTCTGGCCTGAGGAGCGTTATAAATGGGTGGCCGTTAAGACCTTCCAAGACAACTTTGATATCAATGCTGAGAACCTGAGGGGGACGTTGGAAGCCTCCCTTGCGGACTGCGGCAACCTCCTGACAACCGTCAACAGGTTTGCCGCAGGCATGCTCATGGGCTTTGCCGAGCAATACCCAGATCGCGTGAGAGCCATGCTCGTCGATCTCTTCGACGAGAGCAAGGACCTGTGGGAGCGTATTGACTCCTTCAAGAAGGAGTGCGACGTCTGGCGCGACGAGACGAAGGATTGGAACGAGTCCCAGGGCAAGAGCTACAGCCACTACCAAGACGAAAACTCAATCACCACATACCTGTGGCTGCGGTATCCGACCAGGCATTACATCTACAAGTTTGGTATAGCGCGCACGCTGTGGCAGGAATTCAAGACCGGGCGACCCATCAAGAGGGGCGCATACGCCTCAAACGTGCGCAATGACGAGGCGACATATAGTGAGATCCGGGACCGTTTAGCGGCTGACCCCGACCTTCGCGGCATTCTTGACTCGCTGCTTGATGAGAACTGTGACCATGACGAGGCCCTTCACACGCTTGTCGTCGACTTTGGCCACTACGTGTGGCACTGGGTGAAGAAAGGTCATGGAATACCTCAGCCAGAGGGCGGGGAAGTTGAGTCCGGACCTGAGCCAGAAGACGAGTGCGGTTACTGGTGGCTGAATGCTGCGCCTGCGATATGGAGCTGGTCGGACATAGGATGCGATGAAGAGACCACTTACACGCTCTACAACGATGATGGCCACAAGCGGCGCATCTTCCAGAACTTCCTCGATGCCAAGGCTGGCGATCCCATCGTGGGTTATGCGTCGTCTCCGACGAGGCAAGTCGTCGCGCTCGGACGAGTCACCAGAGAGCAGGACGGTACCTACCTCTATTTTGAGAAGACTGAGGACCTCACCAAACCGGTTTCGTTCTCTGACATCCAAGGAAACCCAGCCCTTGCCAACATGGAGTATCTGGTGAAGCAGCAGGGCAGTCTGTTCCGACTGACCGCCGACGAATACGCAGCTATTCTCGACATGGTTGGGCACGAGGAAGATGCGGCGCTCATAGAGGTTGATGAGCCCGACGAAGACAACTGCCCCGAGCCCTACTCCAAGGCAGACTTCCTGCGCGAGGTCTACATGAGCGAAGAGCGCTACGAGCAGCTTCGCGGCGTGCTCACCAACAAGCTCAACCTCATCCTCCAGGGGGCGCCTGGCGTTGGAAAGACCTTCTGTGCGAGGCGACTGGCCTGGTCGATCATGGGATGCAAGGACGACTCCCGCATCCAGATGGTGCAGTTCCACCAGAGCTACACCTACGAGGACTTCATTATGGGCTACAAGCCCGACGGCGAGGGGTTCGCTCTCAAAGAGGGCGTCTTCTACCGCTTCTGCAAGAAGGCCGAGGCTGACCCGGGCAACAAGTACTTCTTCATCATCGACGAGATCAACCGAGGCAACCTCTCGAAGGTGCTCGGCGAGCTCATGATGCTCATCGAGAAGCCCTACCGTGGGGTGCCGCTCACGCTGGCCTATCGAGACGAGGAGTTCTCGGTGCCCGAGAACCTCTACATCATCGGCATGATGAACACGGCCGACCGCAGCCTGGCGCTCATCGACTACGCGCTGAGGCGCCGCTTCGCCTTCTTCGAGATGAGGCCAGGCTTCGACAGCGAGGTCTTCCAGGCCTACCAGGAGGGGCTCGACAGCGACACGCTCAACCAGCTCGTGGAGCAGGTCCAGCTGCTCAACTCGGAGATACGCCAAGACCCGACGCTCGGCAAGGGTTTCGAGATCGGCCACAGCCACCTGTGCGGGCGGGAGACGTGCGATGACGAGTGGCTCCGCGAGGTGGTGGACTTCGACATCGTCCCGACGCTCGAGGAGTACTGGTTCGACGACACGGACAAGGTCGACAGGTGGAAGGCGACGCTTCGCGGGGTGTTCCAGTGAGGGAGGGAGCCAACATCCCCATCCGAAACCTCTTCCACATGCTCTCGTACGCCTTTCAGGCGCTGAGGCAGGGCGAGTACGAGCGGCTCGCCACTGAGGACTTCGAGCACGTGCACGACCTGCTGGCGGCGATCCTCGCCCTAGGCATCGGGAGGCAACTCAAGCAGGGGCTGCACCGCGAGTACGTCGCCCGCGAGGAGGAGCTCGCCACGCTGCGTGGCAAGGTAGACGTCGCTGGTACCGTCGCCGCCAGGTTTGCGCGCAGGAGGGTGATCGCCTGCGAGTACGACGAGCTCAGCGAGGACAATGCACTCAATCAGGCGATAAAGGCGACGTGTCTGCTGCTCATACGCCACGGCAAGGTGAAGGACAGGAACAGGAACGCCCTCAGGCGCGAGATGCCCTACTTCTCGGGAGTGGAGGATGTCGACCCAGGCCAGATTCGCTGGGACGCCTTCCGCTTCTCCAGGGGTGACCGCAGTTACCGCATGTTGATATCGATCTGCCAGCTTGTGGTGGAAGGGATGTTGCTTACCACAAGCGAGGGGGAGCATCGTCTTGCGCAGTTCATCGACGATCAGCACCTGCATCGACTGTACGAGAAGTTTATCCTCAATTATTACGACCAGGAGCATCAAGAGCTGCATGCGTCAGCTCCGCAGATACCTTGGGCACTTGATGACGGGGAGTCAGCGATGCTGCCCACCATGTGGAGCGACATCACGCTCGCGCGGAGGGACGACCCGAGCCGCGTGCTCATCATCGACGCGAAGTTCTACAACCACAGTACGCAGGGGCGCTACGAGACTCGGACGGTGCACTCGGCGAACCTGTACCAGGTCTTCACTTACGTGAAGAACCGCGATGCGGGGTTCGGTGATAGGCCCCACGAGGTGTGCGGTATGCTGCTCTACGCGCGGACCAACGAGGCGATACAGCCCGACCAGTCGTACATGATGAGTGGCAACCGCATCGAGGTGAGGACGCTGGATCTCAACAGAGAGTTCAGGGAAATTGCGGCGACGTTGGATGGGATTGCAGAGGAGCACTTCAAGACGGACGACAAGCCGTAAAACCTGGCTTGTTTTCAAGATAACGGCAAGAGTGAGGCAAGCACTTTATGGTGGGATTAGATGGCTAAACAAAGGGTTCGCCTCGGAAAGTTCGAGGTCAGTAGACTAAACAACCTCCTCATCGACGAGGCAGTTGTTACTGATGATGGCCTCGAGGGGCGCGTCACCCGCATCACCAAAGGCGGTATACAGGTGCTGCTGTCTCCAGGGCACGGTGTCCATCCCTTTCCACTATACGATTCATTCGTATCAGGAAAGCTGAGATTCAAGCAGAAGGCCTACCAGGAAGAGATGCTGCACAGCCTCTACGAGGCAGCCAAGTCTGTTGGCATCCAGACTCCACTGGAAAAGGAGCAGGCTGCAAGGGAGTCTGACAAGCCGTTCGTCAGCCAGTTGGACGTGCCGGGAAACATTCGTCTGACCCTCTTCTTCAAGAACATGGACGAGGAGAAGTACCTCTTCCACATGAAGCGTGTGGGCCTGAAGGGCTTCGAGGATTCGCTCGAGGAGGGCTTCAGGCAGGACCCGTTCGTCGCATTGCGCGAGACAGAGTACTACCTCGGGTGCTCTACCAAGCTGCTCCTGAACAGCTTCGAGGAGTTCCTGCAGCAGATATTCAAGGAGTGCGCCACCGCGAAGGAGTGGAGCTGGTCGGAGCCAAAGACGGATAGTCTAGAGGACGGCAGCCCGCATCGCGCGGTATGGTGCAAACACAAGGACGACAAGCGGAGCTTCATCGTGCATGCCGTGTACGACGATGGCATGCGGCACTGCAATATCCTGCAGGTGAACTTCGTCGAGGCGAAAAGAGAGTGCTTCGAGCTACACACCATGCAGTGCGGGGTGCTGGAGCCGGGCCGAGAGACCGTTGAGGCGTTCGAGGCTGCCTACAAGTCTGCCGGCGGGATCGTGGCCAGCGAGCGAAGTGCGACTGCGGCGCTGTCGTCAGCGGTGGCCCAAACGGCCGGTCTTTCGAAGAATGATTGTGTGAAGGCCGAGCAGTATGGGAAGACTCCGTCTGGTACGGAATCAGCGGCAGCCGCGCTGCCAAGAAAGACTGCTCGCAAGCAGGCAAAACCCATCCGCGTCAACGAGTTTCTGGTGAGGAGGAGCTACGGGTCTCACAGGACGAACGGGCACAGCCTCGAGCCGATACGCGCCACTGTCACGATCCTGCCAAAGGTGGGAGGTGATCCCATCCCCGTGGAGTTCGATGCATACTGGTGCCCGAAGTGCAGGAAGCACTTTATGGGCGAGGAGACATACCTAAACCTCAAAAGGAGAGGCTATATCTGCTGCAAGGTAGTCGAGGAAAAGGACCTTGGCACCAAGAAGACGGGTGACGGCCTCTATGGGAACCTTGCCTCCGAGTCCATCCTCCACATGTACGGCTACACCGTGAACCAACAGGACGACCTCTCGGAGGCGGAGCGCCAGACCATCATCTCCTTCGTCATCGAGAATCGCATCCAGTCGGCTCAGGATGTCGCGCATCTGCTCGAGTGGTTCATATCCCAGCGAGAGAGCAACCCACGCATGTCGGTCGCCGTCAGCAGATGGAGGGCTGATCTCAGGTTCGTAAAGCGGTACCACAAGCCCACGCGCAAGGTTCGCGTGGACAGGATTTACGCGAAGATCTAGTCAGTTGGGAGACAGGAGAGTCCCATGGCAGCATCATTCAAGTCAAACGACACATCGATAGCTGAGGTGCTAAGGCAGATAGACAACGGCTCGGTCCAGCTGCCCGACTTCCAGCGAGGCTGGGTCTGGGACGACTTCAGGATCAAGTCCCTCATCGCGAGCATCATGAACTCTTATCCGGTGGGCGCCCTGATGTTCCTAGAGTACGGGGGCGACACGGTGCGCTTCAGGAAGAGGCTCTTTACGGGGGCGACCAAGGACGCGACTCCCGACCAGCTGGTCCTCGATGGCCAGCAGCGACTCACTTCCATCTACAACGCCATGTACTGCTCGACCCCCGTTCCCACGAGGACCGACAAGGGCAAGGAGATCTTGCGCTACTACTACCTGGACATCGAGGAGTGCCTGAAGGACGACGTCGACACGGTGGATGCGATCCTATCCATCCCCGAAGACCGCATGCTCAAGTCGAACTTCGGCCGCGACGTTGACCTGGACCTCTCCACCAGGGAGCGCGAGTACGCGGAGCTCATGTTCCCGCTCAACATCGTGTTCGACTCCGGCGCGTGGATCGAGTGGGTAAACGGCTGCAAGCAGTACCACGGCTACGAGAACACGGACGTGACGCTGCGCGTCGACAGGTTCATGCAGCAGGTCCTCGTCGCCATCCAGCAGTACAAGGTGCCTGTCATCACGCTCGAGAAGGACACCCCGAAGGAGGCGGTCTGCCAGGTCTTCGAGAACGTCAACACGGGAGGCGTCTCGCTCACGGTGTTCGAGCTCGTCACGGCGTCGTTCGCGGCGGACGACTTCGGTCTGCGCGAGGACTGGGAGGGCGACGAGAGCAAGGGCACGACGGGGAGGCGCGGCAGGATGCGCGAGGCATCGAGGCTGCTCTCGGGCGTCTCGTCGACCGACTTCCTGCAGGCCATCACGCTCGTCTCCCGCTACTGGCTCTGGAAGGCGGGAGGCCCCGCCGTCAGCTGCAAGAAGAAGGACGTGCTCTCGCTCGAGCTCGACGACTACAAGAAGTACGCGGACCTGGTCGAGGACGGGTTCGTGAGGGCCGCGCACTTCCTCGGCGAGCAGCGAATCTTCTCGACGCGCGACATACCCTACACCACGCAGTTCGTCCCGCTCTCGGCCATCTACGCGATCCTCGGCAACAAGGCGCACGACTCGGAGGTTCGCAAGAAGATCTCGCGCTGGTACTGGTGTGGCGTCATGGGCGAGATGTACGGCGGGGCGAACGAGACGCGCTACGCGAACGACGTCACCGGCGTGGTTGCGTGGGCCGACGGTGCAGACGAGGAGCCCGACACCGTCACCCGCGCATACTTCCAGCCGACGCGCCTCCTCACGCTGCAGACGAGGCTCAGCGCCGCGTACAAGGGAGTCATGGCCCTCGTGCTCAAGCACGGCGCCGTGGACTTCATGAGCGGCAAGCCCATGGACTTCACCTTCTACGACGATGAGAGCGTCGACATCCACCACATCTTCCCGCAGGACTACTGCAGGAAACAGGGCTACCAGCGCAGGCGCTGGAACTCGGTGGTCAACAAGACCCCGGTGTCGTCGCGCACCAACCGCGTGGTGAAGGGCGTCGCACCGAGCGTCTACTCGGCAAAGATCATCAAGGACAAGCACGTCTCAGAGGGCGACTTCGAGACGTACATGGCCACGCACCTGGTGGACGTTGAGCTGCTGCGTGCGGACGACTTCGACGCGTACTTCGTCGAGCGCGCCAAGGGCATCATCAACCTGATCTCCGACGCGATGGGAAAGGCGGTGACCAACCTTGATGGCGACGACGTGGTCGAGGGGTTCGGTGCCGCGCTGGGGAGGAGATGAATGATGCTTGGGTCGAGACCAGCCGCAAGATACGAAAACGTCACGAGGTTCCTGACCGCCCTCGAGGAAGCCACGGCTGAGCGGGTCGGCGACGTACTCTACGGCGAGTTCATGCCAGCCTGCTACGAGCCGGACATCACCGACCATGACTACTTCGCGACGCTCGAAGGATATGGCATTGCTGGCGAGAAGCTGTGGCACGCGAACGTCGAGTCGCTGGACCTTAAAGCGACCGTCGCACTGCTCACCTTCGTGCTCCGGGCTGACCACATGTGCGAGGGGTCACTTATGGGCTCGCTGGAAGACGGCTATCTCCTGCGAGTGCTAAGGCGACTTGCCGAACTTGACGGCACGTGGGATCGGCCAAAGGTCGTCACCTTCTACCACGAGTACGAAAAGGACGGCTACCTCAGCAACTGGCATGACTCTGGTTTCCGTTTCGCTGGCGACCTGTTCCCCACGAGCGAGCACTGGATGATGTGGCAGAAGGCTGCAGCCTTCCGCGACTGGGACACGGCTGGCAGGGTCTTGGAGACCACGAGCCCCGCTGCTGCGAAGGCACTGGGCAAGCAGGTGAAGCCCTACAGCGACGCGACATGGAACGAGGCGCGAGTGCCGCTCATGATGGTCGGCCTCAGGCAGAAGTTCGCCCAGAACGAGCGGCTGATGAACGACCTGCTCTCGACCGGCTCCGCCGTGCTCGCGGAGGCGTCGCCAAAGGACACGGTGTGGGGCATCGGCATCGGGAAAGACGACCCCGATTCTGCCGACCCGGGCAAGTGGCACGGAAGGAACCTGCTAGGCATCACGCTCATGGAAGTCCGCTCCGAGCTGAGGACGCTGTCAAGCATCGATGGCAGGCTCGAATGGCCCATGGACCGCCTGGCTGACTCTCATGTCTGCCAGATGAGCCTCCTCGAGCTCGCCTGCGTGCCCTCCACACGCCCCGCAGCACTCATGTATGCGGCCATTGTGGCGCAGCATGTTCCGCACTGGCACGGGACGCGCGACGTCCTCAGGAAGGTCGATGCGTCCATTGGCGGCATCGACGAGTCCATGCACCTCAACATGGGCTGCAGGCTGCCCATCGCAGGTTGGCGCGAGCTGCTGGACGAGCTGGCGCTGCAGGTCAGGTTGGGACGAATCTAGCCAAGCAATACTGGACGAGTGCAAAGTTGCAAGTGGTAGAGACGTGAGGAGTGCTTAATGCCCATACCCACACAGACTGACATGTTCGGCATCGTCCTCGGACTCATGCAGGACGGGCAAGAGCGTAGCAACTACAAGGTGAGGGATGACATCGTTACGCTGCTTGGACTCACCAAAGAGGACCTCGCCGAGAAGACCCCAGCAGGGAATCCTGTCATCCAGAGCAGAACCGGATGGAGCCTTTCCTACCTCAACCGCGCGAAACTGATCGACCGCGTGTCACGTGGTGTGTATCGGGTAAACGATGAGGGACGGCGGGTGCACGGACTCGGCCTCAGTGGGGCGGACTTTTACCAGGAGCTGAGGAAGCTCATTGACGAGCGTGACCCTTGGAATGTCGGAGCGGACAAGGGCGGCAAGGGGGCCTCGGTTCCCGATGGCAAGCCGCCAGTCACTACCGACGCGAACGAGAAATCGCCGCAGGAGCAGATCAGTGACCTCGCCGAGGAGATGAACGAGACGCTTGGCAACGAGCTCCTAGACCTCATCATGGAGAAGGATTCCGACTTCTTCGAGAGGGTTGTGGTGGACCTCATGGAGGCGATGGGCTACGGAAAGGGGAGAGTTACTGCACATTCCAACGACGGCGGCATCGACGGGATGGTGTCGACCGACGAGTTGGGATTCAGGCCCATCTACACCCAGGCGAAGCGGTATCAGGCGGACCATAAGATCGGGCGCCCCGTAGTCCAGTCTTTCGTGGGAGCGCTCAACGGGGCCCGCAACGGCGTCTTCATCACTACCTCGAGCTTCACACAGGAGGCTATGGACTACGCGCAAAGCTACCCGAATGCCACGCTTTCGCTCATCGACGGGCGCAAGCTTGCAAACCTGATGATCAAGTACAACTTAGGCGTCGCCACCGAGAGCGTGGTGGAGATCAAGCGCGTGGACAGCGACTACTTCGAGGACAAGTAGGGATGTATGAGTCGCAGCGGGATGGTTTAGTCAGACGGCAAGGAAGGCACCCCCATGGAGATTGGCAGGCTCGAGTTCTACGCAACGAAGCGCGACAGGAACGGGAGCTACTTCTGTAAAACCAAACCAACAAATGTGATCCTGTAAAACAGAACGATGTCTTTGGCAGGAAGGATAAGATTTGGTATGCCCTTTTTTGTTTATGCGGCTATTGCACTGGGTGGAGCGGCCATAGGCTCCGCTGCTTCAGAACTCTACGACAGACTTCATTTCGGGTCGGACGGTTTTAATGGTAAGGGATTTGACCGTGAGGGATATGACCGAGAAGGCTTCAATCGAGAGGGCTTCAATCGAGAAGGTTTTGACCGTAGGGGTTTTGATCGAAGAGGGTATGACGTTGAAGGATACAACCGACAAGGATTTGACAAAAACGGATTCGATCGCGAAGGCTATGACAGGGCTGGCTATGCGCGCGACGGGTTCAATATCGATGGATACGATCGGGCGGGGAACGACAGGTCTTATTACGAACAGTCTGTACAAAGAATCGAAGGTTACGTGCGTGAGGCCAAGGAGCAGCGAAGAAATGGCCGGAATGGTTCTAAGGATGCCTACGTTTATGCGCTCATACAAGTCAGAAAAGGACTTGAACGTGGTATGAAATGTATCTATGCGCACAACATGGGCAGGAAAGGTGAACGTGAGAAACTCGCGTTCTTAATTGATGAGTGTGCGGGTTACCTTGATTCTGAAATGTTGGAGAAGCTATATAGTGCCAAGGAACACTGTAACAGCTCTGCGCACGATGAAGAGGGCAATGCTGTACCAAAAAGCGACGGACAGGTAACGTTTTGTATCAAAACACTCGAAGAACTGTGTTCTATTGTCCGAATCTATTCAGAGTGATATTGCGGCAGGGCAGAACAAGTATCGGATGCCATATCGTCGAGATGCTGATGGTTTGCGAACCGTGAGTTGCGTGAGGCCAGCGCCTAGATAGAACAATCCTGAGACGCCCTTGCTGAGCGTCTCAGGATGCTTGGCCTTCCGATGCGGGCCAACGTGATTTGTTTATTTCTTAATTGATGAAATACTTCCAATGCTGTGCTAGTTGTCATATTTGATATAAGCAGCTACGCCGCCTTGCGTCGTTAGCCTTCAATGACCTCGTAGCTAGCGCCTTCGTCGTTCTCGTCGTAAGGATAGTCGCCGGGATTTGACATGTTCAGGATCTCACCGCCGAGGTCATAGCACGACGAAAGGTAGCGTCCATGGTCCTCAGCCTCCTCGTAGCTGTCAAAGGTCTCGTCGTACTCGTCGTCCTCGCCGTCCGGGTAATGCATGACAACCTTGTACTTGGTCATACCTACACCTCTTTCTGTCTGGGTTCATTCATCGCCTCATCTCTGTTATCTCAATAGGCTCCTTTCCTCACTGGCCGTGTTAATCATTCTTCGGTTTTCAACTGCCTGCAATTATGCACATCGTTTTCCATTTGTCAAATAATTTGCTTTTTGACAATATGTGGGCTACTATACATCAGGAACGACAACTGGGGAGGTGAAGCGCATGGACACATCTGACGAGGCAAGAATCCGGCGGATGCAGGAGAACCTTGCCACCATACGTAAGGTGGCTGGATGGAGCGCCCAGCAGCTGGCGGATGAGATTGGGGTGACGCGTCAGACTATAAGCAATCTTGAGCGTGGGAAGACGCCTTTGACCAAGACGCAGTACATCGCCCTGAGGTACGTGCTCAACATCGAGATTGCAGCGAGTGAGAACCAGGCGCTCGCGAAGGTGATTACTGCATTGGTTGATGACCCGATTGAAGACGACGAGGAGGTTGAGTCCGAAGGAACGATGGATTCGCTCAGTGTGGCCACATCGATGTTGACGACAGATGTTCCGCAGGATGGTGGCAAGGTGCCCTTGGTCAGCCTGGCAAGAGGGCCCCTGATGGCCGGGGCACTTGCGGGGGCAATGATGACCTTGCTCTCAGGAGGTCCGCTGCTAGCTCCGGTGGGGGTGGCGGTGGCAATGAACACGATGGGAAAATCGACGCGTAATGGCGGCAGCGGAAAACAGGGTTCAGACGGGGGGCGCGATGAGCGAAGCGAATGAGAGCTCGGCTGAAGATGCTTACAAAAACTCTATCGTGCTCGTAGAGGACGCTATCGCTCGCGAAGAACGGAGTGCTCTTGCAACTGTAGATATCGAGAACGGCTTTAGCCGCATCGAGTCGGATATGGATGGATGGGATTTGCTCGTAGGCATGGTCTCATCTTTCGCTAGCGTTTCCATAAGCACCAGCGAAGACCTGGGCAGTTGGTTGGCAGAGGTGCACGACGCGGCGAGCGAACAGTCGGGCAACTACGACTTCCTTCAAGTGGTTCTAGGAAGACTCCTTCACCATAAGGGTGACTATATGGACGTCTTCAGCACGCGTGACGGCGACGATCCATGGCGAGTATTCCATCGTCTTTTCTATGGTCATGATCCCCTGAGCTTTGGCGCCGAAGTGAATGACAACCCGTTTTACCTCATGTTCGATCAACGTGGCTTGTATGGAATCGTACAGGTAGTAAGGCACCTCATTGCCGACACCTGCTCAAAGCAAGGACTGCCCCTTCCCGGGTCTTCGCGTTTCGACTATACAAACGACAAAGGTAGACCATGGAATTACATGATCGATCTGGTACAAGAGCTGTCAAAAGAGGGCTACGGAAACAAGCTCAGTGCCGAGTCGATTTACGAGCACCTGCTGACTATTCGTGCACAGGACATCGCTGGCGGAATGGCAGCCACTGCAATTACGAGTGCATACTTTCAGCTCAGAGGCATTACTGATGAGATTAGGATTGCGCAAGTGAGAGCCTTGGCCTACACCATGAGCTTTTTCTCACAGGCCATCGCTGGAGCCATCAGGCAAAATGGCATTCCGTACATCAACTATCCTCTGGGACTTGCGATGGCGAAGGAATCCGTAGCTCTGCTTGTGGCGAGTAATAGAGATACGAATCGAGTTGTCAAAGAGGCCGATCGACTCATAGAGCGAGCTGACAAGGTGATGGCTGACTATGAACGTATATCAGCGCTCATCCCTCACGATGACATAGACTGGCTACTTGGAGGAATGGATGGAGAATAAAGCGGTAGCTGCGGTTGCTGGTGCTGTTGGAGCTGCGGGAGGGATTGTTGTCGGTCTGTTCCTGCGCCAGCCCGAAGTAAACAAGCTTAAAAAACGTGTGAGGAAGCTTGAGCGGAAAGCCGATGGGCTTGAGGCTACGGTCGAAAAGCAGAACGTCGAAATCGCTAACCTTATCGTCCAATACCAATCTCTCAAGCTGGGGCAGGTGTTTAAAAAGGCGAAACTTGACGGTGAGATACGTGATGCTCTTGCTATGCAGTATGCAGCCGTTGACTACATAAGCATGCTAATTGGGACGATACAAGGCGAAAGGCAGATGTCTCAAGACGATGTCCGCTTCTACAAGGTCTTTGGCAAATACGTGGACGGCAAGGATAGCAGTGACGACAATCTTGAGGCCATCTGTTCCTACGCGAGGGAAAGGCATGCTTACGAAATAAGTCACCACCTGCCATGTGACACCAGGAGCGCTTTCAAAGACCTTCGCGAGCAGGCGGAGAGGCAGAAGCGAGAAAGCAGTACACCAAAGCTTCCCTTCGGAAAACGGCATTCGGAAACTAATGCTGATACCCGAGAGGCTGGCCGCAATTAATCCCGAGCTCGCGAAGGCGCTGCTCGCAATCTCGCGCAGTGCCGAGCGTTCTGTTCGCGCGCTCGAGGAAGCAGGCCTGATTCTTGGAGCGACTTACTATTCCGACGTTGTACCTATTGAGGACCGTGCCGCTTGGCATGCCCGTGCCCTCGCTGCGCTTGCGGGGACCGACCTCGTCTTTCTCGATCCCGACAACGGCCTGCTCGTGAAGTCCGTCGGCAAGCGCTCGGCCAAAGCTCCCAAGTACACGTTCTACGAGGAGCTTGTCGATTACGTAACCAGGGGCCAGAGTGTGGTGGTATACAACCACCGCAGCCGCAAGAAACCTGAGGTCTATTTCGACGAGATCTGCCAAAAGCTCGCGGCGGCTGTCCCTCAGGCAAGCGACATCACAGCCATCACCTTCCCTAAGAGCTCCGTCAGGGACTACTTCGCCATCAGCGCGAGTCCGGAGCACGCTGCGCTCATCCGCAAGGCGTTCGGCGTACTCGCGAACAGCGAATGGGGTAGGGCGGGTATGTGCAGGCTGCAGGAGCTTCCCATAGCCGAGTGAGATGGTTGTAAGCCCAGTTTGTGGCTTTGGCCCCCCTTCACTCCCTCACAAAAGCAGCCTTGACCAGCTCCGCTATCAGCCCACTCACGTTCTTGGGCGTCTCGCCCTCGGAGACCTGCCTGACGATGCCCGCGGCCTTGCCCACAAACCCGCGCGACAGCTCGGACTCAATCAGCTTGCGCAGCCAGTCCAGGTCGTCGAGCGACCTCTCGCCCAGGTACACCTGCTCGAAAGCGTAGGCCGATCCCTGCCCGATGACCGCCACAAACGACCCGGCAATCACCGCGTCCAGCACGCTAGCTGCGATGTTCACGCCGGGTATGGCCTTGATGGCACTGATCGCCGCCCGCGCGGCAACGCTCACGGTTCCCATCTCGATGATGGTGCTCAAGAACTCCTTTGACGCCTCGTTGCGCTTGATCTCGTAGATGGAGGCCAGCGCGTTGACCTCGGTCGCCTCGAGCGTGGAGAGCACCACCGCGTCGGCGACGGGCATGGGGAAGGCGCCCACCGTGGCCCCCGCGGTGGTAAAGCTGCCGACAAGGCCCCTTGCCATCGCGCGCTTGCGCCTGAGCTTGAAGGCGGCCACGTCCTTCTCGGCGGCCGTCTTGCCCTCGGGCATGTGGCGGTTGGTCGCGTCGATGAGCTCGTCGATGCCGTCGGGCGGCACGAGGGTCGTCTCGTTGATGGGGTACGCCTCGGCCACCACGGGGATGATCTCCTTGAGGTTCTTGGCGTACTTCTTCTGCCTGGCAAAGGCGTTTTGCACCGTGCGCATGTTTTCCGCGCGCTCGGTCTGGGAGTACGACTTGGTGATGACCACAATCACCGGCACGCTTTCCCACAGCTTGGTGGCCTTGGAGAGCGCGTGGATCGCCTCGGGGAAGAGCTTCTTTGAGGTGCCCTCCACGCAGAACCAGATCACGTTGATGTCGGTGTCGGGGTCGCCGTCCTTGGCGGCCCTCTTGGACCAGTCCCGCACGGCCTTGATGGCGCTGTGGCGCTTGACCAGCGAGGGCTCGAAGCCGATGGTGTCGATGATGCGGAAGGGGACCTTTGGGTCCTTGCTCACGTAGACCTCGATGCTTTTGGTCACGCCCGCGTCGCCGCCGCCCACGACGGCCTTGTCCTCGCCGAGGACCGCGTTGACCAGCGTGGACTTGCCCACGCCCGAGTTGCCGATGACCAAAACGTTGCCGTACACCATGGTCTCTCCGATGCCCGTGGCCTGTCGTGCCTTTATGTGCATCGTACCCGCTGGGGGAGGGGTTGAAGCAGGGGTTGTGGCTGTGGCTGAAAAATGGTGGGGGAGACGGTGGCGCTTGTGCGGGCTGGCTTGCGGCCGCAGGTTTTACACCCCGTGTCATGGGCCCGTGCCCCCGCCCGCGCCGGGGTCTCCGGCACGGGCGCGCATAAGGCCGACGTCCGCGATCCAGGCGTACTCGCTCGCCATCTTCCGCTTCTCTCACGCGGGCCGAGTCAAAGATAGGGGAGCGTCTGGACAGTAATTGTGCGTTGCCGCTGGGGCGTGCGCGCGGTTGTCTCGGCCAATTAATGTCGGGGGCGTCATGTAATGTTGTCGCCCGCATGTAGAGGACGGAGGATGCGATGGAACTCAGTAGCTTTACCAACGACGAGATCAGGGCCATCAAGCGCATGATGGGCACGTACGGCGAGAAGACGGTCGACCTGACCGACGTGCCCACGTTTGACACCGACGAGAAGGAGGCCATCCTCAAGTTCTTTGCGGAGCTCCTGGTGCTGCCCGCGGCCAAGGGCGAGGGCCTCTATACCGACGACGACCTGGTGTCCTTTGTCGTGGCGGTCTCCGCTGCCGCGTTTGGCCCGGTCGGCAGTGCCCCCAGGAGGGAGATCAGCCTTATCACCTACACGCAAAACGTGGCGCAGATGGCCTACAACCTCGGCGTTCACGACGCCGCCGCAGGCGAGCTCTCCGGCGAGTGCCAGCAGCGTGTTGCCGCCGTGGTGGAGGAGGAGCTGGAGCGGAGCCGCAAGCTGACCGAGTTCCACGACTGGCTCAAGGACCTATAACCTGCCAAGAGGGGTTACCCCCTGTGGCAGCCCTGCCAAGAGGGGTTACCCCCTGTGACAGCTCCCTCGGTGGGTTTGCGTTATGATGTGCGGGCATAACCTATGACTCGCAGGAGGGGGCGCGCCATGGCGGTTGGAAAGAAGGAGCAGTCTCGCAAGCTCACGGAGGCGGAGCAGCGCCGCATCGATTGGTGCGACCAGATAAGCGCAGAGCTCGCAGCCCAGGGCTATCGTAGGGTCGACCTCACCACGGGCATCGTGCGCGCCAACATCTTCACGGCTCTGGTCTCCATTCCCGTCTTCGCCGCGCTGTTTGTCGTGTTCATGCTGGTCAACGATGTCGACAAGGTCGACTTCAGCTCGATCGGGCATCCTATCGCGATTGTCGCCGTCCTCGTCCTGGTGGTGGTGCACGAGCTGATCCATGGCCTGACGTGGAGCCGCTTTACGCCGCACGGCATGGCCGACATCGAGTTCGGCTTCATGAAGGAGTTCCTCACGCCCTACTGCGTCTGCACCGCGCCGCTGCCTAAGACGGGCTATATCGTGGGCACGCTGGCGCCGATGGTGGTGCTGGGCATCATCCCCACCATCGTGTCCATTGCCATCGGCTCGTTTGGGCTTTGGTTTGTGGGCGTCATCATGACCTTGGCCGGCGGCGGCGACCTGCTGATCGTGATTTTGCTGCTGAGGCACAAGTCTGCCGCTGCGGAGCAGCTCATCTACGACCATCCCACGCAGGCCGGCTGCATCGTCTTCGAGCGCTAGGCACAAACGCGCGGCTAAAGCGTGGTAAGCGAGTTGCCTGCTGACGAGTAGCCCTTAGCCTAGGCCACCGGCGCCCCGTGCCCCCAAGAGCCATCGCTCTCGCAGGCACGGGCCGCTGCAATGGCTGCAAACTCAAGCGACTGCTGTACGCGCTCAGGTCCCTCCACACCCTGCTTGGCAAGGTCAAACCAGCTCACGATAAAGCCCGTGAGGAAGGTGTCGCCCGCCGCCATGGTGTCTACCAGATGCTCGACGGGCGCAGGCGCCTGGCGGTAGAAACGCTCACCGTCAAACCCGATGGCGCCCTCGGCTCCGCGCGTCGCGTTTGCGTAGCGCGGTCCCAGCGCCTGTACGCGTCTCAGCTGCTCGCAGGTCTCGTCCTCGGTAAGCTCGCTGCACGACATAAAGGCGAAGTCCACGAGAGGGGCTATCTGCTCAAAGTACTCCCAGCTGGAGTCGTCGGAGAAGTCGAAGGAGATGGGCACGCCCGCATCGTGGATCTTGGGCAGCTGGCGCTCGGTAAAGCAGTAGTTGCCCGTATGCACCACGTCAAACTGCCGGATGTAGGCAAGATCAAAGCGATCGAGCACGTAGCTCGTCTCGCCGCGGATGCCACCCTCGTTTGAGCCCAGAAACACGCGGTCGCCGTCTATCACCGTCACGCGCGCGGCGCCGTTGGGGCCCAGGAGCTGCTTGCACTTGACCAGCTCTACACCCTCGTCCTCAAGGGAGGCGATCACATGCTCTGCCGCGGCATCGCTGCCAAAGTAACCCATGTAGGCACTGCGCTCTGCGCCGCAGCGCTTGGCCGCCACGGCAAAGTTGACCGCGTTGCCGCCTGGGTACATGGTGCCCGTGTGCTCGTAGATGTCCACCACGTTGTCGCCAAAGCCAAGGACGCTCACCTTGCGTGCCATGCCAGCCCCTCTCGCCGCGTGCCGGTTGTGCTGTTAGTACTTCTCGATGCCCATGTAGCGGCGGATGGACGGGTCGTGGTCAAACACGCGCCCGCGCGCCGCACGCAGCTCAACGTTCATGTAGTACACCATGATGGGCTCGAGGTAGGCCCTCACGCTCTCGTCGATGCGGTCCATGCCATAGGCCAGCGCGTCAAGCACCAGGTAGCTGTCGGTGTGCGTCTTGAGGAACGCCAGCGCGCGCTCGTCCTCCACGCGCGAGGGGCCGCTGCTCATCTGCAGGAAGTAGAGCACGCCCGGCTCGGTGCACTCGAAGGGCCCATGGAAGTACTCGGCGGAGTGGATGTAGGCGCAGTGCTGCCACTGCATCTCCATGAGCGAGCAGATGGCAAAGCCGTAGGTCTGCGCAAAGTTGGCCCCGGAGCCAAGGATGTAGAAGAAGTCGTGCTTCTGGCACGCCTTGGCAAAGGGCTCGCAGAGCTCCGCGCGCACCTTCTCGCGCGCGTGGGCAATGACGCCGTCCAGCTCGTCAATGCCCTGGTAGAGGGCATCGTATGCCTCGTATCCCTCCTGGGCGCGCATGAGCTCGGCGCACACCATCAGCGCCTGCGCGGCGTCGAGGTCGCGCTGCGGGGTGTCGTCGTTCCAGTCGTATACGTAGCAGTCCCACGCCGGGTCGTCCACGGCCGTGCCCGCCTCGGAGGTCATGGCAAACACGTAGGCACCGCGCTCTGCGGCCAGCCTGCAGGCCTCGACCACCTCGGGCGTGCCGCCGGAGTGGCTGAGTGCCACCACCATGCTATGCTCGCCCAGGCGCTTGGGCGTGGCCACGGTCAGCTCGCGCGCCGTGAGGGCGTGGCTCTCTACGGAGGCAGACTCTGCCCTAAGCATGTAGTCTGCCGGCATGAGGTCGATGAGCGAGCCGCCGCATCCGATCCAATAGACCTGCTCGATGGTGCCCTTCTGGGCGATGGCCCTGGTTACGGCCTCGCGTGCGTCGATATGCATGGTGCCTCCTGTGTTGTTGCAGATGCTGAGACTGACCACCCGTGGATGGTCCGGTTTGCGTGGTGCCTGACGGTGCTTCTGCGCCTGGCCCTAGCCGTTGCGGTAGCGGCTGAGGAAGTCTGCGGTGCGCTGGTGCTCGGGGTGGTTGAACAGCTGCTCGGGTGGTCCCTCCTCCACGATGACGCCCTGGTCCATAAAGACCACGCGCGTGGAGATGTCGCGCGCAAAGAGCATCTCGTGGGTCACGATCACCATCGTCATGCCCTCGTTGGCCAGCTCCTTGATGACCTCGAGCACCTCGCCGACCATCTCGGGGTCAAGCGCGGAGGTGGGCTCGTCAAAGAGGATGACGTCGGGCTTCATGCACAGGGCGCGCGCGATGGCCACGCGCTGCTTCTGGCCGCCGGACAGCTGCGCGGGCTTGGCGTTCTGGTAGGCGTACATGCCCACCTGGCGCAGGTACTTCTTGGCCCTGGCCTCCGCCTCCTCCTTGCTGTCCTTGCGCACCACCTCGACGCCCACCATGCAGTTCTTGAGCACGGTCATGTTGTTGAAGAGGTTGAAGCTCTGGAACACCATGCCCACCTGCGCGCGGAAGGCGCTCTTGTCCTTAGGCGCGTAGGAGATGGGCCGGCCCTCAAAGTAGATGGTGCCGGCGCTGGGCTCCTCCAGCATGTTGATGCAGCGCAAAAGCGTGGACTTGCCCGAGCCCGAGGACCCGATGATGCTGATGACCTCGCCCTTGTTGACGGAGAAGTCGATGTCGCGGAGCACCTCGTGGGCGCCAAAGCTCTTGCCCAGATGCTCGACTCTCAGGATCGCGTCTGCCATCTACGCCACCTCCGCCTCGGGGTCAGTGACCAGCTCGTAGTCGCGCGCGCCGTCCAGGCGGCGCTCCATGATCGCCAGCAGGCGAGAGGTCACGAAGGTCAGGAACAGGTAGATCATCGAGATGATGAAGAAGGTCTCAAAGAAGCGGTAGTACGCGCTCGACACGCCGCGGCCGATGAAGTACAGCTCGGTGACGGAGATGACGTTGAGCACCGAGGTGTCCTTGATCGACGAGATGAACATGTTGCCGATCTGCGGGATCAGGTTGCGGAAGGCCTGCGGGATGATCACGCGCGTCATGGCCTGCACGTGCGTGAAGCCGATGGCATAGGCGCCCTCGAGCTGCCCGGGGTCGATGCCGGTGATGGCGCCGCGCACCGACTCGGCCATGTAGGCGCCGGTGTTGAGCGACAGCACCAGCACGCCCGAGACAAACGGGTTGAGGTCAATGCCGTAGGCCTGTGCCGAGCCGTAGTAGATGACCATGGCCTGGACCATCATGGGCGTGCCGCGGAAGACCTCCACGTACACGGCGACGATGGCCTTGAGTACCTTGACAAGAACGCGGGAGATGGGGGAGGAGTGCCTGTCCACCGTGATGCTCTGTACGATGCCCACCAAAAAGCCGAGCAGACATCCCAGCACGGTGCCGGCAAAGGCCAGCTCGAGCGTGGTGATGGTGCCTTTGACAAACTGGGGGCCAAAGCTCTCGAGGAGGAACGACACCCATCCGGTGAACGAGGTTGGTGTTGCGCCCATACGTGATTCCTTTCACCGCAGATGGCAAAGTGCCCGGGGAGGTCCCGGGCACCTGAGGCAAGGCTATTCGCTGACGGAGAGCGGCTGCTCCGCGAAGGCCTGGTCCATGAGCTCTTCCTGCTTCTCGCGGTCGAGGGTCGCCACGACGGCGTTGATCTTCTCGAGCAGCTCGTCGGAGCCCTTGGCCACGGCGATGCCGGCGGAGCAGTCGGAGAGGTCGACCTCGAAGCCCTTGCCCTCGTCGAAGGTCACGTACGCGAGGTCGGGGTTGGAGAGGATGCAGCTCTTGGCCTCGGTCTCGCCCATGATGGTGGCGTCGATCTTGCCGGAGCGGATGGCCTGGATGATGGTGTTGACGTCGGGCAGCGACTCCTGCTTGTCCACGTTGGGCACCTGGTCGACCATGGCCTCCCACATCGAGCCGAGCTGCGCGGCGATCTTGGCCCCGCCGAGGTCGTCGAGGCTGGTGGCGTTGGCGAACTTGGAGTTGGCGAGCAGAAGCAGGCCCTGGCTGCTGGACCAGTAGTAGTCGGAGAAGTCGACGGACTGCTTGCGCTCCTCGGTGACGCCCATGCCGTCGATGATGCAGTCGATCTTGCCGGCGTTGAGGGCGGGGATCAGGCCGTCCCAGTCAACCTTGATGAAGGTGACCTCCCAGCCATAGGTGTCGCCGATCAGCTGCGCGACCTTGGTGTCGTAGCCGCCCACGTAGCCGCTGCCGTCGGCCAGCGCGATGGCACCGTTGGAGTCGTCGGTCTGCACCCAGCTGTGCGGGGCGTAGTCGCAGTCGGAGCCGACGCGCAGGGTGGCACCCTCGCCCCACTGCTCGCCGCCGGAGGCAGCGTCAGAAGATCCGCCGCAGCCAGCCATGCCGAGCGAGAAGATTCCTGCGCCGGCCATCTTGATGAAGTTCCTTCTCGAGAGCGTGTTCATGCTTCCTCCTTTTGCAAGCCCGAATAAAGAGGGCGCCCCTCCATGGCAACGGGAAGGCAACCGATGGGTCACATGATAAGACGTATTAACTCGTATTATTGGTTCTCCATCGCAAATGCACGTGAACGCACGCTAGGAGAGGGGTGAGCGGGTGCTTGGGCCGGCCCGATGCTAGATGTCAAACTGGTAGCGCGATCCCACGAGGTACTTGTTGGAGAGGCAGAGCGGCTTGCCGTGCTGGTCCACAAAGAAGACGCGCTCGTAGAAGAGCGGGTCGCCAGCGGCAATCTGCAGGCTCTTTGCCATCTGGGCGTCCGCGAGCGCGATCTCTATGGTGCTCGACCCGCTGGTTTGGGGCTCGAGGCCGGTCTCGGTGCGTATGGCCTCGAAGAACGACGCGTCCTCGAGGTCTGCCTCCAGCAGGAACGCGAAGCCCTCGAGCGGGAGGAGGTTGCGCTCCTCCATGATGGGGATGCCGTCCGCCGTGCGCACGCGCGAGACGTACACGAGCCTCTCGCAACCCTCGCCAAACAGACGGCGCTCCTCGTCGCGCGCCGGTACCACGCGCTGCTCCAGCACGTGCGCCCCTGCCCGCATGCCCATCTCCGCGCAGACGCTGGTAAAGCTCTGCACGTCGCTGCTCTGGCGGATCTTGCGCGTCATCTTGCGCTGGTTGACGTAGGTGCCCTTGCCCTGGCGCTTGGTGAGGTAGCCCTCGCCGGAGAGCTCCTCGATGGCGCGGCGCACGGTCACGCGGCTCACCGAGTACATCTGCGAGAGCTCGGCCTCGGAGGGGATGCGCTGGCCGGGGGCGTAGGAGCCGGAGTTGATGTGCGCCTTGATGTCGTCAAGCACCTGCTGGTAGAGCGGCGTGAGCGAGTTGTCGTTGAGCTTCATGCGGGCGGGTCCTTTGGCGGCGACGGGGCAAATGGGACATGTGTACACATTATAGGCACTAGTGTAGCGTTCCGGATGGCGTCGCGGTTGCGTGCGCGCGGAGCTAAATGCTGCTAGGCTTGGGGTGCTCGGTACGCGGGAGGTGACATGGACGGGTTTGACGACGATCAGTGGCTGCGGGTGCCCTACAAGGCACAGGTACCCACCCCAGAACAGATAGGCGCCTTCCTGACGGCGCTCATGCTGGCCGGCCCCGCGCTCATGGGCGGGATGGCCGTGCTGCCGGTGACCTACTACGAGGACCGCCGCCGCCAGCAGGAGATGATCGTGCAGGAGAGCTCGTCCTCCGTGGGCACCTACCAGAGTGCCGAGGAGGCGCACACCGGGCTCGTGCTCTCGCAGCAGCGCCTGGCGGCGGTCACGCGCGAGGTGGAGCACACCACGCAGCGCGTGGTCACCGAGGCGGACGTGGTCGATGCCGCGCACAAGGTGCTCGCGGGCGAGGTGTCCCCGCGCAAGGGCCAGCGGTTCCGCTCCGCCCTGGGGCGCGTGGCAAACGACTCGGTGGATTACTACATCCTGCGCGACGACTACCAGGCCATGACGGAGGAGAAGGACGAGCCCATCGACTACGAGACCGACCCGGAGGGCTGGCTCGAGTCCTTCGCGTGAGGCCGCTGGGCCACCTGCGCCGGGGCCAACAGAAAGGCGCAGGCAACCTGAGCTGCCTGCGCCTTGGACGCGCTCTCTGTGTGGCCAGACGCTACTTGGCGTCGTGCTCCTCGATGATCTTGACGGCGTCGGAAAGCAGGCCCTCTGCCAGCGTCTGCTCGAAGATGCCCTTGTCGCAGGCCTCGGCCAGCTTGGGGTTGATGGGCAGCTGCCCCAGCATGTCGATGCCGTAGGCGGCGCAGGTCTCGGCAGCCCTGCTCGGCCCAAAGATCTCGTGGCGCTCGCCGCAGTTGGGGCACTCGAAGTAGGCCATGTTCTCCACCAGGCCCACCACGGGGATGTTCATCATGGCGGCCATGTTGACGGCCTTGCCCACCACCATCTGCACCAGGTCCTGCGGGCTGCTGACGATGACGACGCCCTCGATCGGCAGGCTCTGGAAGACGGTCAGGGCTACGTCGCCCGTTCCGGGAGGCATGTCAACCAGCAGGTAGTCGATGTCGCCCCACATGGTCTGCTCGTAGAACTGCTGCAGCGCGTTGCCCAGGATGGGGCCACGCCAGATGACTGGGTCGGTCTCGTTCTCGAGGGCCAGGTTGGTGCTCATGATCTTGATGCCGCCCGCGGACTCGCACGGGATGATGAAGTCGTCCACGGCGTTGGCGTGCACGCCCGAGAGTCCGAACATCTTGGGGATGGACGGGCCGGTGATGTCGCCGTCAAGGATGGCCACCTTGTGGCCGGCGCGGCTGAGCTCGGTGGCGAGAATGCCCGTGACCAGCGACTTTCCTACGCCGCCCTTGCCGGAGATGATGCCCAGCACATGCTTGATGGAGCTGTGCTCGTTGGTCTGGAACATGTCGGGGCCCTGCTTGTGAGCGCCTTTGCGCGAGGCCTCGAACTGCTGGCGAATGGCCTCTTCTTCCTCTGGAGTCATGTTGTTTCCTCTCCCTGTGTGCATAGCAACGTGCATGATTCTACCCAATCGGCCGCGCCGCTAGCGGCTGGTTTGCGGGTTTGCGCGTGATGCGCAGACAAGGCCCGAGGTTGGCGCGGCGCGCAGGCGGCACCTTGTCGTAAGCTGGTACGGACGATGCCTGCGACGAGGGGAGAGACCCGTGGCAACGATGGTCGACTATGTGCTTTCGGCTCGTGACGGCTTTGACGTGCGCCAGCTGACGCGCGTGGACGCGCTGGTGCTGTCGTGGCTCGCGTACTGCCGCTTCTCCGACGAGCTCGACACCGCGAGCCTTGCGGGCGTGCGGGTGGGCGAGCTGGGGGAGGGGACCATCCGCTCCAAGCTGGTGGCCAACGTGCACGACGTGAGCGACTCGTCCCTCCTGTTGCAGGCGCTGGCGGTCTCGCCGCGCTTTGCCGACGTGCGCGTGTGCCTGCACCTCTCCGACTCCGACGCGGACGAGGGCCGGCAGTTCTCGGCCACGTCCTTCGCGCTGCCGGGCGGGGGCACCTTCGTCGCCTTCATGGGCACCGACAACACGACCCTTGGCTGGAAGGAGAACTTCCGGTTCATCTGCGCCGCCGCCATACCGGCGCAGCGCATGGCCGCCGCCTACCTCTGGCAGGTGGCCGAGCAGGTGGAGGGGCCGCTCTGGGTGGGCGGGCACTCCAAGGGCGGCGGCCTTGCCGTCTACGCCGCGGGGATGGCCGACGACGACATCCGCGCGCGCATCGTCACGTGCTTCTCGTTTGACGGACCGGGCCTGCACCCGGCGCTGCGCGAGGCCTCGGGCTGGCATGGCGACGTGCCCACCGTAAAGGTGGTGCCGCGCGAGTCGACGGTGGGCATGCTCTTCGAGCGCAGCCAGGAGCAGGTCACGGTGGTGCGCAGCTCCGCGGAGGGCTTCATGCAGCACTCGCCCTTCTCGTGGGAGGTGCGGGGCAACGACTTCGTGGTGGAGCAGGGCCTCTCCTACGACAGCTGGCGCCTCACGCGCCGCCTGAACGACTGGCTCTCCGAGCTGGGGCCCGAGGGCTGCTCCAGCGTGGCCGAGCAGCTCGGCTGGCTGGTGGACGCCACGGGCGAGATGACCTTCTCCGGGCTCATCCGGCGCTGGTCGTCCAACCGCCAGGCCATGCAGGCGGCACTGGCCGCCGCGCCCGAGGCGGAGCGCCGGAGCTTCGAGCAGGCCATGGACGAGCTGGTGGCAACGCTGCTTTTGGGCTCGAGGACCGAGCTGGGCATTGGCGTGGCGGACACCCCGCAGGCAGGCTCGGACGCGGCCGCGCGCAAGATGGACGACCTCTCGGCCCACGTGAACGACCGCCTCTCGCGGATAGACGAGCTCCTGGGCCTGTAACTGCCTGGGTGTCGGACGGGGCTCCCGGACCGCGCCGAACAGGTTCTGCAGTCCATGTGATTCTGAATATGAGAACAACTGTTCCTATCCTTAGGGATAAACTTGTAAGACGCACAAGTATCCCGGTGGAAAGGGACCCCCCGCCCATGGCATCAGACTCCATCGTCATCAGTGGCGCGCGCGAGCACAACCTGCGCGACATCGACGTCAAGATTCCCCGCGACAAGCTCGTGGTCATCACGGGCCTCTCCGGCTCGGGCAAGTCGAGCCTTGCCTTCGACACCATCTACGCCGAGGGCCAGCGTCGCTACGTGGAGAGCCTCTCCAGCTACGCGCGCATGTTCTTGGGGCAGATGGACAAGCCCGACCTCGACAGCATCGACGGCCTCTCGCCGGCGGTCTCCATCGACCAGAAGACCACCAGCCGCAACCCCCGCTCAACGGTGGGCACGGTGACGGAGATATACGACTACCTGCGCCTTCTCTACGCGCGCATCGGTACGCCGCACTGCCCCGAGTGCGGGCGCGTCATCGAGCGCCAGACCACCGACCAGGTGGCCGATAAGGTGCTCGCGCACGCACAGGGCCGCCGCGCGCTGGTGCTGGCGCCGGTAGTGCTCGGGCGCAAGGGCGAGTTCACCAAGCTCTTCGAGGACCTCTCGCACGAGGGCTTCTCGCGCGTGCGCATCGACGGCGAGGTGCGCGACCTGGGTGACGGCGAGATAAAGCTGGACAAGAAGTTCAAGCACACCATCGAGGTCGTGGTCGACCGCGTGGTGGTGCGCGAGAACTCCCTGGGCCGCATCGCCGAGGCAGTGGAGACGGCCACCCGCATCGCCTCCGGCCGCGTGGGCTTCTACCTGCTCGAGGGCCGCGACAACCCCGAGGAGCAGCCCGCCGAGCTGCTGCAGTACTCGCTGGCGCTGGCCTGCCCGGAGCATGGCCACTCCATCGACGACCTCCAGCCGCGCGACTTCTCCTTCAATGCGCCCTACGGCGCCTGCCCCGACTGCGACGGCATCGGCACCAGGCGCATCGTGGACGCCAGCGCCATCATCGAGGACCCAAACCTCTCGGTCGCCGAGGGCGTCTTCGGCAACCTCTTCAACCGCTCCAACTACTACCCGCAGATCTTCTCCGCGGTGTGCGCGCACCTGGGCGTCTCGGACGAGACCCCCTGGAAGGACCTCCCCAAGAAGGCGCAGGACGCGCTGCTCGACGGCCTGGGCTCCACCAAGATCCGCGTGGACTACCACACCCGCGACGGCCGCGACACCTACTGGTTCACCAAGTTCTCGGGCGTGCGCTCCATCCTCTTCGAGAAGTACCAGGAGACCACGTCCGACACCATGAAGACCCACCTCGAGCGGTTCATCCGCGAGGTCCCGTGCCCCACCTGCCACGGCGCGCGCCTCAAGCCCGAGTACCTGGCCGTCACGGTGGGGGACAAGAACATCCAGGAGGTCTGCGAGCTCTCCTGCCGCTCCTGCCTCGACTTCTTCGAGCACCTGCAGCTGACGGAGCGCCAGTGCCTGATCGGCGCGGCCATCGTCAAGGAGATCGTCGCCCGCCTGCGCTTTATGGTCAACGTGGGCCTCGACTACCTCACGCTCTCCCGCGCGGCGGCCACCCTCTCCGGCGGCGAGGCCCAGCGTATCCGCCTGGCCACGCAGATCGGCGCGGGCCTCATGGGCGTGCTCTACATCCTGGACGAGCCCTCCATCGGCCTGCACCAGCGCGACAACGACCGCCTGATCGACACGCTCCGGCGCCTGCGCGACCAGGGCAACACGGTGATCGTGGTGGAGCACGACGAGGACACCATCCGTGCAGCCGACTACGTCATCGACATGGGCCCCGGCGCCGGCGAGCTGGGTGGCGACATCGTTGCCGCGGGCACGCCGGACGACATCGCCCACAACCCCGACTCCCTCACGGGCGCCTACCTCACCGGACGGCGCTCCATCACGCTGCCCGTCAAGCGCCGCAACCCGCGCAGGGGCCAGCTCAAGATTACAGGCGCCACCGCCAACAACCTCAAGAGCGTCAACGCAAAGATCGAGCTGGGCACCTTCACGGTGGTCACCGGCGTCTCGGGCTCGGGCAAGAGCTCGCTGGTCACCGACACCATCGCACCCGCGCTCACCAATGCGGTGCACCGCTCCAAGCGCATGGTGGGCCCCTACAAGAAGATCGAGGGCATCGACAAGATCGACAAGGTCATCGACATCGACCAGAGCCCCATCGGGCGCACGCCGCGCTCCAACCCGGCCACCTACATCGGCCTGTGGGACGACCTGCGCTCGCTCTTCTCCAGCACGCCCGAGAGCCGCGCGCGTGGCTACAGCCCCGGCCGCTTCTCCTTCAACGTTCCGGGCGGTCGCTGCGAGGCCTGCAAGGGCGACGGCCAGATCAAGATCGAGATGAACTTCCTGCCCGACATCTACGTCCCGTGCGAGGTCTGCCACGGCAGGCGCTACAACCGCGAGACGCTGGAGGTCACCTACCACGGCAAGACGATTGCCGACGTGCTCGACATGACGGTGACCGAGGCCCTGGCCTTCTTCTCCAACATCCCGCGCATCAAGCGCAAGCTGGAGACCCTGCACGACGTGGGCCTGGGCTACGTGCACCTGGGCCAGCCCGCCACCACGCTCTCCGGCGGCGAGGCGCAGCGCGTCAAGCTGGCCAAGGAGCTGCACCGCCAGCAGACCGGCAAGACCTTCTACATCCTGGACGAGCCCACCACGGGCCTGCACTTTGACGACGTGCGCCAGCTGATCGAGGTGCTGGACAGGCTGGTTGACGCCGGCAACACGGTGCTGGTCATCGAGCACAACCTGGACGTCATCAAGGTGGCCGACCGCGTGATCGACCTCGGCCCCGAGGGCGGCGAGGGCGGCGGCACGGTGGTTGCCTACGGCACGCCCGAGCAGGTGGCAAAGGTGCCCGAGAGCTACACCGGGCGCTATCTGGCGCGCATCCTGGAGCGCGACCGCGCCCGTCAGGGGGAGTGATGCCAGCTGCACACAGATTCTCGACAAGGCCGACACACCAAACACTCAAATAAGACGACCCTGTGAAAAACCTTGGCCATTTGGCGCTCAAACTGGCCCGAGGAGCATTCTTTTTTGAAACAGTGGCGACAGATTGCTAAAGTGAATCTATCTGTATCACTACTACGTTAGGACAGATTCTTGAATACAAGGCATTATTTCAAACCTGTCGTCGCCTCGGCACTGGCCGTCTCCCTTACGGTTGGCGTGGCCGCCCCCGCATTTGCGGTTCCGAGTAGCCTCGAGGCCCAGGTCAATGAGGCACAGGAGCATCTCTCCGAGCTTTATGGCGAGGCAGAGCAGCGCAACTACGAGCTCGAGAAGACGGTTGGCGAGCTCAACGACACCATGGACAAGCTCGACAAGACGTCCGAGGACATCGAGCAGACCGAGGCCGACCTCGCGGTGGCCCGCGAGCACCTGAGCGAGGTCATCTCGGAGGACTACAAGTCCGGTCACATCGACCTTCTGTCCATCGTGTTCACGTCCGCCAACTTCGACGACCTCGTTTCGCGCTTCGTCTACGCCAACAAGGTAGCCTCCTATCACGCTGACGTGGTGGCCGAGGTCAACGACCTCTCCATCAAGCTCAACAAGCAGAAGGACACCTACGCCGAGGAGGCCAAGCGCCAGAAGGAGCTCGTCTCCGAGCAGAAGCGCCTGAAGGAGGAGACCGACCAGGCCGTCGCAGAGGCTCAGTCCTACTACGACCAGCTCTCCGATGAGCTGCAGGCGCAGATCGCCGCCGAGCAGGAGGCCGCAGCCAAGGCAGCACAGGAGGAGGCCGCAGCTGCTGCAGCCGAGGCTGAGAGGCTTGCCGCGCAGCAGGCCGAGGAGGCCGCCAACGAGCCTGCCGCAAACAACGATGGCGCTCAGGCCGACGAGGCTACCACCACAACCACAAAGAAGAACAACACCAACACCAACACCAACACCAACACGCAGACCACTACCTCTACCTCGAGCTCCTCTTCCAGCACGAAGGCCACGACTGGCTACGAGGCCCCCACGTCTTCGGTCAGGCCGTCCAGCACCTCCAGCGCCTCGGCCATGGTGGCGCAGGCCTATACGGCCATTGGCTCCGCGTATCGCTACAGTGGCTACGTGTGGACGGGCAACCCCGCCACCTCCGCCTTCACCTGCTCTGGCCTGGTCGACTTCGCCCTTGGTCGTCCGACCAACTCGAGCTGGCCCTCCAGCCTCTACTCCGAGGTCCAGTCTGCCGGCGGCATCAAGACCAGCATCAGCAGCCTCAACTACGGCGATCTGGTGTTTACCGGTACGAGCGGCATCGGCCACGTGGGCATCTACGTGGGCGACGGTTGCTTCCTTGACTCCAGCTGGGGTGGCGTGAGCGTGCGCTCCATCAACCCCTCGACGTTCATTGGCGGTGGCTCCATCTTCTGATGAGGCTTTGGTGGCGGCTTAGGTAGAATTCTCCTTGGCTGCCTCACAGCGTCCGAGCGGGTATGACATACGTCGACACTCGTGTCACTCATTCGCGCGAGAGGGTCCATGGTGTGGCTCTCTCGCGCGTTGCGTTACCTATGCGTTACCGCTTTGCCGTTTCGTGATGGTAGGCACTTTAGCATGCTAAAGTATCCGAGCCAACAACATTGGGCCCAAGCCCGGTGTGCAACGAAAGGAACCTACGTGCAAACGGGTACCCCCAGCGGCTTTCGCGACATTCTCCCCACCGAGGCGGCAGCCAGGGAGCGCATCTCCGACATCGTGCGCGCCTGCTTCTCGTCTCATGGCTACCTTCCGGTTGAGACCCCGCTGCTCGAGGACAAGTCCGCCCTCGAGCGCGGCGGCCACGTGCCGGAGTCTCCCTTCCAGCTCTTTGACGTGGACGGCAGCCTGCTGGTCATGCGTCCCGACATCACCCTGGCCATCGCGCGCATGGTCTCCGGCCGCATGCAGGAGGCCACGCTGCCGCTTCGCCTGCGCTACAGCGCGCCGGTCGTGCGCGAGGAGCTGAGCCTCTCCGGCCAGCCGCGCCAGTTCACGCAGCTCGGCGTCGAGCTCGTGGGCGGGGAGGGCATCGAGGGCGAGTCCGAGGTCATCGACCTTCTCGCCGAGGCCCTGCGCACCCTGGAGGTGCCGGCGTGGCGCATCGTCTGCGGGTCGGTCACGCCCTTCACCGCACTGCTCGACGCTTGCGACGTGGGCGACGAGTTCCGCGCCCAGGTGCTCGAGCTGGTGCATCGCTCCGACCTCGTCGGCCTCGACGAGCTGGTGCGCTCGTCCGACCTCGCCCCCGCGGCCGCCGACGCTCTGACGCGCCTTCCGCGCCTCGCGGGCGACGAGGGCGTCATCGACGAGCTGGACGACCTCCTCGACGAGGTAGGCGTCGAGCCCGAGCTCAGGGGCACCACCGAGCTGCGCGCCCTTGTCGCAGACCTCGGCGACCTGGTGGCCGAGGGCACGCTGAGCTTCGACTTCTCGGTGATGAACTCCTTCGACTACTACACGGGCGTCATCTTCAAGGGCTACGCCGAGGGCATCACCGCGGCCATCGCCTCGGGCGGCCGCTACGACGCGGTGCTTGCGCACTACGGCCTCTCCGGCGTCGCTGCCTGCGGGTTCATGCTCTCGCTCGAGCGCCTGCAGGAGATCCTGGGCGAGCAGGGCGAGAGTGGCGTGGTTGCGCCGGGCGTGCGCGTGGCGGAGCGTCCGCTGCGCATCGCGGTGCCCAAGGGCGGGCTCTTCCGCGATGCGGTCAGGCTGCTGGAGGCGGCGGGGCTTCCCGTGGACGAACTTGCCAACCCGGGCCGCCGGCTGATCGTGCCGGCGGGCGACGTGGAGTACGTCATCGTGCGCGCGCAGGACGCGCCCGCCTTTGTGGCGCACGGCGGCGCCGACTGCGGCATCTGCGGCAGCGACTCCATCATCGAGGCCAACGTCGACCTCGTGCAGCTCGTCGACCTGCGCTTTGGCGGCTGCCGCTTTGTTGTGGCAGAGCCTGCCGCGCATGTGGGCGCGGCCGACCGCGCCTACGCTTGGCGCGGCACCGTGCGCGTGGCCACCAAGTACCCGCGCATCACGCGCGCCTATTACGACCGCATCGGCCAGCAGGTGGACATCGTCCAGCTGCACGGCAACATCGAGCTCGGTCCCATCGTGGGCATGACCGACCGCATCGTGGACATCACCGCAACGGGCACCACCCTGGTCGAGAACGACCTCGTGGTCGTCGACGAGGTGCTGGAGTGCACGGCGCGCTTCTTCTCCGGGCCGGCTGCCTACCGCAGCAACCCGCGCATCCGCGCGCTCGCCGAGCGCCTCTCCGCCATCGTCAAGGGTTCTAAGGAGTAGGACATGAACATTCGTGAGATCGCCATCACGGGTTCCCGCCGTCTGACGACGGCCGACCTCGAGCGCGCGGGCGCCCTGCCGCGCGACATCGAGCTTTCCGCACAGGCTATCGTGGACGACGTGCGCGAGCGCGGCGACGAGGCGGTACGCGAGTACTGCATGCGCTTCGACGGTGCCTGCCCGGAGAGCTTCCTGGTGCCCCGCTCTGTGGTGGAGGGCGCCCTCGATATGGTTGACCAGGAGTTTCTCGATGCCCTGCGCCTGGCGCACCGCCAGATCCGCGACTTCCACGAGCGCGAGCGCGAGCAGTCATGGTTCACCACGCGCCCGGACGGCACGCTCCTGGGCGTGCAGGTGACGCCGGTTCCCTCCGCCGCGGTCTACGTGCCGGGCGGCCGTGCGCAGTACCCCTCCACGGTGCTCATGGACGTCATTCCCGCCAAGGTCGCCGGCGTCGAGCGCGTCATCATGGTGACGCCCCCGCAGCGCGACGGGTCGCTCTCGGCCTACACGCTGGCTGCCGCGGCGCTCGCGGGCGTGGACGAGGTCTACGCCGTGGGTGGCGCCCAGGCCATCGGCGCGGTGGCCTACGGCACCGAGACCATCCCCAAGGTGTCCAAGATCGTCGGCCCGGGCAACGCCTTCGTGGCCGCCGCCAAGCGCTACGTCTCCGGTGACGTGGGCATCGACATGGTGGCCGGCCCCTCGGAGGTCTGCGTGCTGGCGGACGAGACGGCCGACCCCGTGGTGGTGGCCGCCGACCTCATGGCGCAGGCGGAGCACGACCCGCTGGCCACCTGCTATCTGGTCACCACGAGCGCCGGCCTCGCCGCCCCCGTGTGCGACGCCATCGAGCGGCTCGTGTCGCAGAGCCCGCGCGAGGAGATCACGCGCACGTCGCTCGAAGACAAGGGCATCATCGTGACCTGCGACTCCCTCGACGCCGCCATCGACGCGGTCAACCTCATCGCTCCCGAGCACCTCGAGCTGCACCTGCCCGAGGCCATGCAGCTCGTTGGCCGCATCAAGAACGCCGGCGCCATCTTTGCCGGTCCCTGGAGCTCCGAGCCCCTGGGCGACTACGTGGCCGGCCCCAACCACACGCTGCCGACGGGCGGCACGGCAACTTTCTCCAACCCCCTCGGTGTCTATGACTTCCAGAAGCGCTCGAGCGTGATCTGCTACTCGCCCGAGGGCCTGACCACGGACGCCCCCTCGGTGCAGGCGCTCGCCCAGGCGGAGGGCCTCTGGGCCCACGCGCTCTCGGTGGGCATGCGCCGCAAGCTGATCGAGCAGGGCACGGAGCGCTTTGCGGACGCCGCCGCTGCCTGCGAGGACGCCATGCGCACCGCCTGGCCGCGCACGCTTGACGCGCCCGGCATCCCCAACCTCTCGGGCAACGGGGAGGGCTAGCGATGGCGGGCCTCTCCAAGCGCATCCTCTCCCTCGTGCGTGACGACGTGGCGGCCTTGAGCCCCTACGACCCCAACTTCACGCCGTGCAAGATCAACCTCTCGGCCAACGAGAACACCTACGGCATGCCGCCCAAGGTGCGCGCGGCCATCGACGAGGCGATTGCCGCCACGCCCACCAACCGCTACCCGGACCCGATGTCCAACGTCCTGCGCGACCAGATTGCCACCTGGCACCACGTGCGCCGCGAGAACGTCTGCGTGGGCAACGGGGGAGACGAGCTGCTGTTCAACTTCTTCCTCGCCTTTGGCGGCCCGGGCAAGCGCCTGGTGGACTGCCCGCCCACCTTCACGGTCTACGACATCTACTCCAAGATGGTCGGTACGAGCGTGGTGCGTTGCTGGCGCGACGAGGACACCTTCGACGTCGACGTGAGCGCGCTTCTGCTCATGGCGCGCAACGCCGACATGGTCATCGTGACCTCGCCCAACAACCCCACGGGCAACGTCATCGCCCGCGAGGACGTCGCGCGCCTCTGCGAGACCTGCCCGGGCATCGTGCTGGTGGACGAGGCCTACATGGAGTTTGCCGACGAGGGCCTCTCCTGCGAGGGCCTGCTGGGCACCTACGACAACCTCGTCATCCTGCACACCTACTCCAAGGCGTTCTGCCTCGCCGGCGTGCGCGTGGGCTACGTGCTCGCGGCACCCGACGTGGTCGACGTGCTCGGCGCGGTGCGACAGCCCTACACGGCAGACGTCTTTGCCCAGGCGGCCGCCCAGGTGGTCACCTCCATGCGCGGGGTCTTTACCCCCACCATCAGCCGCATCCGCTCCGAGCGCGAGCGCCTGGCCGAGGCGCTCTCCGGCCTCGAGGGCATGCGCGTCTGGCCGAGCCAGGGCAACTTCCTGCTGGCACGCATGCCGGAGGCCGCCATCGTGCGCGCCCGGCTGCGCGACGAAAGGTCCATACTGGTAAGGGACTTCTCCTCCACGCAGGGCCTCGAGAACTGCCTGCGCATCACCGTGGGCACGCCGGAGGAGAACGACGAGCTCGTGGACGCTATCGGCTCCATTCTGAAGGAGGTCGTATGACACGCACCGCAACGGTCGCGCGCAAGACGGGCGAGACCGACATCCAGATCACGCTCGACCTCGACGGTACTGGCGCCTGCGACATCTCGACGGGCGTGGGCTTCTTCGACCACATGCTCACGGCGCTCGGCCGTCACTCCCTGCTCGACCTCAGCATCCACTGCGAGGGCGACACCTGGGTGGACGACCACCACACCGTGGAGGACGTGGGTATCGCGCTTGGCCAGGCGCTGCGCACGGCGCTGGGCGACAAGGCGGGCATCCGCCGCTTTGGCGACGTGTGCGTGCCGCTCGACGAGGCGCTCGTCATGGCCGCCATCGACATCTCCGGCCGCGGCGAGCTCTACTGGGATGTGCCCATCGGCCCTGACAAGGTGGGCACCTTCGACACCGAGCTCGGACACGAGTTCTTTGTCGGCCTCGCGCGCGACGCCGGCATCACGCTGCACCTGCGCGAGCTCTGCGGCGAGAATGCGCACCACATCCTCGAGGCGACCTTCAAGGCCTTCGCCCGCGCCCTGCGCGCGGCGGTGGAGCCCGACCCGCGCGTCGAGGGCATCCCTTCCACCAAGGGGGTGCTGTGATGGCCCACGAGATCGTCGTCGTCGACTATCACAAGGGAAACCTCCTCTCCGTGGCGCGGAGCATGTCCTCCGTGGGTGCCGAGGTCACCATCAGCGACGATCCGCGCACCATTGCCGAGGCGAGCGCCATCATCCTGCCGGGCGTGGGCAGCTTCGAGGACGCGATGAGCTACCTGCGCAGCTCCGGCGAGGCCGACGCCATCGTCTCGTCGGTGCGCGCCGGCGTACCCTTCCTGGGCATCTGCCTGGGCCTTCAGCTGCCCTTCGACCGCGGTGACGAGAGCACGACAGACGCCTGGGGCAACGGCTGGGTGCCGGGCCTCGGGCTTCTCTCCGGCTCGGTCACGCGGCTCAAATCCGACCGTCTCAAGGTGCCGCACGTGGGCTGGGACCAGCTGCATCTGACCGCGCACGGCCGGGAGTGCCCGCTGTTTGTGGACGTGCCCGAGGGCTCGAACGTCTACTTCACGCACTCCTACGCGCTTGCGGACGACGTCGACGAGGACATCGTGGCCACGCGTACGCACTACACGCGCAGCTTTGCCTCCAGCGTCTGGAAGGACAACGTCTTTGGCCTGCAGTTCCATCCCGAGAAGTCCTCGGCAACGGGCCTGCGCATCCTGTACAACTTCCTGCGCTTCGTGAGGGGGTAGGCCATGATTGTCTTTCCAGCCATCGACCTCATTGCGGGCAAGGTGGTGCGCCTCTCCCGTGGCGAGCGCTCCAAGATGGACGTCTACTCCGAGGACCCGGTGGCCGTGGCGGAGGACTTCGCCCGCGCCGGCGCCCGCTGGATCCACGTGGTGGACCTCTCCGCCACCTTCGAGGAGGACGAGGACGCCCTCGAGCGCAACCGCGCCGCCATCCAGGCCATCTGCCAGGTGGAGGGCATCTCCGTCGACACCGGGGGAGGGGTGAGGTCCATGGCGGCCATCGAGCGCCTTGCCTCGGCCGGCGCCAAGCGCATCTCCATCGGCACCGCGCTGGTGCGCGACCGCGCCTTTGCGCGCGAGGCCGCCGAGACCTACGGCGACCTGCTGGTGGCCGACGTGGCCGCCAAGGAGGGCGTCGTGCGCGTCAACGGCTGGCGCGAGGGCGCCGGCGTCATGGCCGACGAGCTGGTGGGCGAGCTCGTCTCGCTCGGGTATCGTCACCTGGTCTTTACCGACGTCGCCCGCGACGGCATGCAGACGGGCATCGACGCCGAGGCCTATCGCCACATCGCCGAGGTCGCGGGCTTTGCCGTGGTCGCCTCCGGCGGCATCGCGAGCCTCGACGACCTGCGCCGCCTAGCCGCGCTTGGCGACGACGCCATCGAGGGCGCCATCACTGGACGCGCGCTCTACGAGGGCGCCTTCACGCTCGAAGAGGCCCTGGCGGCTGCCAACTGACACCACGAGGAGGAGCAATGCTCACCAAGCGCGTCATACCCTGCCTGGACGTCAAGGACGGCCGCGTCGTCAAGGGCGTGAACTTCGTCAACCTCGTCGATGCCGGCGACCCGGTGGAGTTGGCCACGATCTACGACCGCGAGGGCGCAGACGAGGTCATCTTCCTTGACATCACCGCCACCTCCGACGACCGCAAGACCACCATCGACCTCGCCTCGCACGCGGCCTCCGAGCTGCGCATCCCCTACACGGTGGGCGGGGGCTTCCGCGACATCGCGGGCATGCGCGCGATGGTTGCCGCCGGTGCCGACAAGGTCTCGGTCAACTCGGCCGCCGTCAAGAACCCCGAGCTCATCTCGCTTGCCGCTGCCGCCTTTGGCAGCCAGGCCGTGATCTGCGCCATCGACGCCAAGCGGCGGGGCAAGGGCGACAAGTGGGAGGTGTACCTTGCGGGCGGGCGCATTGCCACGGGCATCGACGCGCTCGAGTGGGCCCGCGAGGCCGCGCGACGCGGCGCCGGCGAGATCCTGCTCACCAGCATGGACCGCGACGGCACCAAGGAGGGCTTCGACCTCGCGCTCACCCGTGCGGTGGCGCGCGCCGTGCCTATCCCGGTCATCGCGTCGGGCGGCGTGGGCACGCTCGAGCACTTTGCCGAGGGCATCATCGAGGGGGAGGCCGACGCGGTTCTCGCCGCGAGCGTCTTCCACTTTGGCACCTACAGCATTCGCCAAGTAAAGGAGTACATGGCTTCGCAGGGGATCCCGGTGAGGCTGGACTTCTAGTCTTTGGGCCCCGCCGTGTTGCCCCGCGCTCATGGCTCGCCGCTCGGTGGGTGGAGGGTCGAGGTGGCCTTCTGCTACGCAAATCGCGCGGGGCAACACGAGCGAGGTCGCAAGTCTATAAAACCTGCGGTACGGGAGCCTGCGAGGCCAAGTTCTGGGAGGAATAATTGTGGTTGAGGGTCTGTCGTATGCGGGGGAGCGGGTTGAGGCTGTGGCTCCTCGCGACATGAGTGTGAAGTTCGACTCCTCTGGGCTCGTACCTTGCGTGGTGCAGCAGGATGGCACGGGCGAGGTGCTCATGGTCGCGTGGATGAACGAGGAGTCGCTGCGTCTCACGCTCGAGACGGGCACCACGTGGTTCTGGTCGCGCTCGCGCCAGGAGCTCTGGAACAAGGGCGCCACCAGCGGAAACATGCAGCAGGTGAGGCGCCTGCTCGTCGACTGCGACGCCGACACGCTGGTGGCCGTGGTCGACTCGCCGGGCCCCGCCTGCCACACCGGGCATCGCAGCTGCTTCTATCGCGAGGTCGTCCTGTAGGCCTGCGCTAGCAGGCCGTCGCCTCGCAGCTAGCCGATGACGCCGTAGGAGGTGACGCCGCTGTAGAGCGAGACCGCCTCAACGCCGTTGTAGTTTGCGTGGATGATCATGCCATTGCCAAGGTAGATGGCAACGTGGTTGCCACCGGTGGACGCGCCGCCGGTGCCCATCCAGAAGACAAGGTCGCCGGGCTGCAGCTGCGAGTACGAGACGCTTGTCGAGATGCCGCACTGGGCTGCGGAGGAGTGCGGTAGGGAGATGCCGGCCTGCGCATAGCACCACATGACAAACCCGGAGCAGTCAAAGCCCGACCCGGGGCTGCAAGAGCCAAAGGAGTAGGGGACGCCCACCTGCGTGTAGGCGGCCGAGATGATGGTGTTGCGCTGGGATGCGCTGGGGCCGCCCGTCGAGGACGTGACCTCGGTCGGGGTGTCGGCCTGCGAGCCCTCAGCGGACTCTTGGGCCTGGGCCTCTGCGGCGGCGCGTGCTGCGGCCTCCTCGGCCTCGCGCTTGGCGGCTGCCTCGGCCTCTGCGGCGGCACGCGCGGCTGCCTCCTCGGCTTCCTTGCGCTGGCGCTCGAGCTCGGCCTGGCGCTCCTCCTCGAGCTTTGCCGCGACCTCCGCGTCGAGGTTGTCGACATACTCGGCCTGTGCGGCCTCCCGCTCCTTGAGCTGCTCGATCTGGGCCTCCTGCTGCTCGAGCAGCTCCTCCTGCTCGGCCTGCTTCTCCTCTAGGGCCGTCTGCTCCTCCTCGAGGGCGGTGCGGGCCTCCTTGACGCTGTCGATGGCCTCGGCGTCCTGCTGGTACACCTTGTTGGCGTAGTAGACGTTGGCGACAAGCTCGTTGAAGCTCGACGAAGCGAGAAGGATGGAAGCCAGGCTGGTCTTGCCCGCCTTGTAGTTGGAGGCCACGCGGCGGCTGAGGATCTCCTGCGCCTCGTCCAGCTCGGCCTGGCGCTGCTCGATCAGGCCCTTGGTCTCCTCGATCTGCTCGCCGGTGACCTCGAGCTGGTATTGCGTCTCGTGGAGGTCCTCGCCGGCTGCCTGGACCTGGTGCCCGAGGCTGTCGAGCTCCTCCTGCGCGGCGTCAAGCTGCGACTGGAGCTCGGCAGAGGTCACTGCCAGTGCGGCGGTGGGCGCGCCCTGCGCGACCAGCGCCGCTGCCAGCGCACACGACGCAAGGCGCCTTCCGATGTGATGTCTTTGAAGCATGAAGCCGTCTTCCCCTCTGTCTCGTGCACGCATGGGTGCCGTAGGTTGGTTGCTTCCTGCTGCGGATAAGATGTCATGTTAGCACGCGTCCGGTGCGCCTCCTCCAAAGGTTGGCGTAGACTCTGTGTACGTGAGCGACGACACGTCGCGACACCTTGGCACTAACGGTGCGACACGCTATTGAGACCTTCTGCGTTTATGCAGGTAGATGCTAGTAAGTGAGGAGTGGGGCCCATGGCACGACACATGGCTCGCCGTGATGAGGGCTCGGCGTCCAGCCAAAACGGAGGCAGCGCGTACGACCGATCGGCACCCGCCGGCTCCAAGGTATCGACACCAACAACCCACGAAACCAACACTACCTCCGAGGGATCCGCAGGCCCGGGCCAGTCCGACCAGGCGATGCGCGACGACTCCGAGCGCGTCGGTCGCTCGGCGGCCATGATGAGCGTCCTGGTGATCGTGAGCCGCCTCACGGGGTTCCTGCGCACGTGGGGCCAGGCCGCCGCGCTCGGCGTGACCGTCACCGCCAGCTGCTACACGGTTGCCAACAACCTGCCCAACCAGCTCTACGAGCTCGTGATGGGCGGCATGCTGGCCACGGCCTTCCTGCCGGTGTACCTGTCGGTCAAGGAGCGCTCTGGCCGCGAGGGAGCCAACCGCTACACCTCAAACCTGCTCTCCATCGTCATGCTCATCCTTGGCGCGGTCACGCTCCTGTCGTTTGTGTTTGCGGCCCAGGTGGTGTGGACCCAGTCGTTTGGCGCCACCGAGGAGTTCGACTTCGACCTCGCCACATGGTTCCTGCGCTTCTTTGCCATCGAGGTGGTGCTCTATGCCCTCTCGGCGGTCATCTCCGGTGCGCTCAACGCCGAGCGCGACTACCTGTGGAGCAACGCCGCCCCCATCTTCAACAACATCGTCTGCACCGCCTCGTTCTTCGGGTACATGTACCTGGTCGACAGCTCGCCCAGGCTCGCGCTGCTCGTGTTGGCCATCGGCAACCCGCTTGGCGTGGCCGTGCAGGTGCTCATGCAGCTGCCCTCCCTCAGGCGCCACGGCATTCGCCTGCGCCCGATGATCGACTGGCATGACCCCGCCCTTGTCGAGACGCTCTCCATCGGCATTCCCTCGCTGGTGGTGACCATCTGCTCGTTCATCACGGTGTCGGTGCAGACCTCGAGCGCCCTGTCGGTCACGGTCTCCGGCTCGTCGATCGCCTACTACACCCGCATCTGGTACACGCTGCCGTACTCGGTCTTCGCGATCCCTATCACGACGGCCATGTTCACCGAGCTTTCCAACTATGTCTCCAAGGGCGACCTCAGGGCCACGGCGCGCGGCGTGGCGTTCGGCACCTCCAAGATCATGTTCATGCTCGTGCCGTTCATGCTCTACCTCATGGTGTTCTCGGTGCCGCTGATCACGCTCATGGCGGGAGGGCGCTTCAGCCCCGACCAGGTGCAGCTCACGGCCGAGTACCTCGTGGTCCTCGCGGCGTCGCTGCCCTTCTACGGCATCTGCACCTACCAGCAGAAGGTGTGCTCGGCCCTGCGCCGCATGAACCTGTTCATGGTGGCCATCGTGCTGGGAAGCGCCATGCAGGTGGTCTTCTGCCTGGCGTTGACGCCGGTCTTTGGCCTGATGATGGTTCCTCTCTCGTCGGTGTTCTTCTTTGCGCTGGTGGACCTCGTGACCTTTGTGTCACTGCGCAGGCAGCTCGGCCCCATGGGCATGGGCAGCGTCCTGGCTTCCACCACCAAGGCGCTGGTGCTCGGTGCCGCAGGCGCCGGCGTGGGCTACGTCCTGCTGGCGCTGCTCGGGGCAAGGCTCGGGCTGGTGGGCGGATCGGCGGCGCGTGCCGCGCTGTACTGCGTCGTCGCGGGCATTCCGTCGGTGGTGGTCACCTATGGCGTGGCCATCGCGCTGCACATGCCCGAGGCCTCCACCTTCGCCAACCTGCTGGGCAGGTTTGTTCCGGGCATGCGTCGCGGCTGAGCCTTCTCGGACGGGTCTCCCCGCAGGTCGCTAATCTGTATTAACACGGGTTTTCGCCGCCGCAACAGGCGGTCACGGTAGTATCTATAAACTGATTGACCAGCAGTCTTGAACCTTGGAGTGTTGCGTGGACATCGTAGACATAACGCTAGACCAGATGGAGGACGAGGCATCCCGCCTCGGGCTCGAGCTTCCCATAGAGCAGACGTCCGCCTGGGCGCGCCTCGAGCAGACCATCGACGGACGCACCCCCTGGGGGGCTTTGCGCTTCTCGCGCGACGGCCAGCCCGTCGCCTTCATCTCGCTTTTCGATTACAAGACCCACGGCTATCACTACCTGCGTGCCATGCATGGCCCGGTGTGGGTGATGGAGCCGGACGCCGCCGACGAGCAGGAGCTTATCGATGCCCTGCACGCCTATCTGCGCAAGCGCGACCGCAAGCAGGTGTTCGCGCGCATATCGGTAAAGGCGGAGCTGCCCTCCTGCCGCCCGGTGCTCTCGACGATCCCCTACAACCAAACCGTGGTCATCGACCTCGAGGGCGGCGAGGAGGCCATCCTCTCGCGCATGAAGACGCGTGGCCGCCGTGACGTGCGCAAGGCCCTGCGCGAGAGCCCGGCCGCCTATGCGGACGAGACCGAGCTGGCGAGCGCCTCGTTTGACGAGTACTACGACGTGATGGTCGAGACGGCCGCGCGAGACGGCTTTGCCCCGGCTCCGGCATCCGACTACGAGAACATGATTCGCATTCTCGGGCCCGAGCACTGCCGCGTGTTTGCGGGCCGCATCGACGGTCGCGTGGTCACCTGGACCATCGCGACGGTGAGCGGCAGGCACGGCGTGCGCTACTACGGCGCGTCACGCGCTGACGTGCCCAACCGCAACTTCGTGACCGACGGCCTCATCTTCTTCGAGTGCTGCACCCTCTCCGAGCAGGGGATCGTGTCTTACGACCAGATGGGCATCGGCAACGACTTCGCCCCGAGCCTCAAGGGCCTCAACACCTTCAAGACCAAGTTCTCCAAGGAGATAACCGACGTCGCCCCCAACCGGGACCTCCCGCTGCGCTCCCATGTCTACGGGCTTCTGGTGCGCCTCCAGGCGATGCGCCGCAAGTCGCGCGCGGCTGCCCAGGGCAAGGCAGAGCAGAAGAAGGAGGCGTAGGCACCCATGGCCGCATCCGTCGCCACCTCCTGCGACCGCCTCCTGTCGAGGATGGCCGAGCTGACCGGGACCGACCGCGCCGACTGGTTTGCGGTCTTCAAGGCGCGCCACGGCATGCAGGTCGTCCTTGCGGCGGCAGGGGAGGCGACCGGTCGCACCGAGGTGCTCACGCAGCTCTTCACCTGCGTGACCGCAGTCGACCCCATCATTGCCGCGGGGCTCAGGCCACGCTACGTGGACGTCTCGGAGAGCTCCCTGGCCATAGATCCGGCGCTGGCCCATCCCGATGCGCGCACGCTCGCCGTCGTGGCACAGCACACCTTTGGCATCGTGGACGAGATTGAGACCATGGCGCTGCGCGACGCGGCCTACAAGGCTGGCGCGCTGCTGCTGGAGGACAGCGCCCATTGCGTCGGCCGCATGGCGCGCGACAAGGAGGGCATGCCGCTCGCCGACGTCTCCATCCACTCGTTTGGCGTCGAGAAGGTCTTGCCCGGCGTGTACTTTGGCGGGGCGGTGTGGGTGAGCCCGCGCATGGGCGATCCCACCCTGCGCTCCAGCATCTGCACGGCGCTTTCGTCCCTGCCCGAGCTCAGTGCCCGCACCGACCGCGCCTGCCGGCGCTACCGCAACCAGATGCGCGTGTTCACGCGCGTCCCGCACGCGGTGTCGGTGGCGATGCGCGAGAGCGAGGCAAGGCGTGGGACCTTCGAGCCCGCCGTGGCTGACGAGGAGCGCCGCGGGGCCGTGCGCCACGAGCCCTGCCTTCCCAGCGCCTGGGTGAGCGACCAGGCGACCGCAGCCCTCGGGGGCCTCGGCTCCAACGAGGCGCAGCGCAGGTCGTGCGTGGCTGCCTATCTGGGCGTCTTTGGCGCAGATCCCGCAACCTGCCCGCTGCCGCTGCCGGCCGACGTGCGCACCCTCGCTGCCGACCAGCCGCTGCTGCGGATGCCCGTATTCTTTGAGACCACCGAGCTGGCCGAGCGTGCCATCGCCGCGACCGCGGCGCTCGGGCACTACGCGCAGGCCTGGCCGCGTCCGCTGCTGCTGCCGGGCGTGCTCGACCCGACCCCGTACGGCCTTGGGGAGGGGACGGACGCCTGGCCCGTCTCGACGCGCCTCTCGGCTGGCGTGGTGGGCCTGCCCACTGACATCGACCCTGCCGCCGTCCCCGCCCTTGCCCAGCGCATGCTCGAGATAGCGCGCGAAGGCCGCTGACCGACCCTCTGTTAGGAGTTTCCATGCCCACCTATCCGCCCAACTTCGACCTCATCCGCGGCGAGGAGGACCTGAAGGACCGCCTGCAGCCGGTTGTGTGCGGCGCCGACATCCTTGGCTACACCTACGTCCGCTGCTACCAGGACGCATACGGCATCCGCCCTCTGGTGCTGTCGTCGATCGACGTCAAGATCACCTCGTCGAGCAAGCTCTGCGACTACCGCGTGGTGCCGGGCCTCAACAGCGAGGAGGGGCTCATCTCCACGCTGCTCGACCTGGGCAGGCAGCTTGCGGCGGAGGGCAAGGTGCCCATCCTGCACGGCTCGGCCGACTGGAACACGCGCATGATCTCGCTGCACAAGGCCGAGCTCGAGCAGTGGTACGTGGTGCCCTACATCGACTTCGCCCTTCTCGACGAGATCACCCAGAAGCGTCGCTTCTACGAGATCTGCGAGGAGCTGGGCATCGCCTATCCCAAGACCTGGTACATCCCGTGCCCGACCGAGCACGAGCCGCTCGACACGAGCGCGTTCCCTTACCCGCTCATCGCCAAGCCATCCAACTCCGCCGCCTGGGACGACATCGAGTTTCCCGGCAAGAAGAAGATCTACGAGATCGAGACGCCCGAGGAGCTGACTCAGGCCTTCGAGGCCGTGTGCGCGAGCCCCTACGAGCACGACCTCATCGTGCAGGACTTTGTTCCCGGTGACGACGATGCCATCCGCTCGCTCACGACCTTCTCCGACGCCGAGGGAAGGCTCCGCGTGGTGTCGGGAGGGCGCGTGGCGCTGCAGGACCACTCGCCTCTGGCCCTCGGCAACCCGGTGTGCATCCTCGGCGAGAAGGTGGACAAGATCATCGAGGACGCGAGCAGGTTTCTCGAGCACGTGGGCTATCGTGGCTACGCCAACTTTGACATCAAGTTCGACAGCCGTGACGGCTCGTACCGCTTCTTCGAGGTCAACACGCGTCCGGGCAAGAACACCTTCTACGTGACGCTCGGCGGGGTCAACTACGTGAAGCCGATCGTCGAGGAGTACGTGCTGCGACGCGAGGTCGCGCGCGTGGACGCCTACAAGCCGTTCCTCTACACGGTGGTGCCGCCCAAGGTCGTGCGCAAGAGCGTGAAGGACGATGCCCTGCGTGCCGACGTGCTGGCCGCCTACAGGGACGGTCGTGCCACCAACCCGCTGGGCAATCCCAGAGACGGCCTCATGCACAAGCTGTGGGTGGCCCTCTACACGCAGAACCAGGTGCGCAAGTTCAAGCGCTACCTCTGGGACACCGGCGGCAAGCAGGCGAACGTCGACTAGCATGCCATCACGCGACGCCTCCTACATGCCCGACTTCACCATGCAAGCCCCGCGTCCCGAGGACGAGGGGCTGGCCAGCATTGCCGAGCAGGTCTCGCGCGTGCCCACCGAGCCCGGCTGCTACCTGTGGAAGGACGGCAAGGGCGAGGTCATCTACGTCGGCAAGGCCAAGAACCTGCGTGCCCGCATGCGCCAGTACGTGACCCTGCAGGACGACCGCGACAAGATCCCCCTGATGATGCAGGTGGTGCGCAGCTTCGACTACGTGGTGGTCGGCAGCGAGCACGAGGCGCTGGTGCTCGAGCGCAACCTCATCGAGCAATACCACCCCTACTTCAACGTCGACTACAAGGACGACAAGAGCTACCCCTTCATCGCCATCACCGAGTCGGACGCCTATCCGTGTATCAAGTACACGCGCGAGAAGCACCGCAAGGGGACGCGCTACTTTGGGCCCTACACCGACGCCAAAGCCGCGCGCGCGACCATCGACACGCTGCGCAAGGTGGTGCCCATCTGCATCGGCACCTGCGCGGAGTGGAAGCGCACCAAGCGCTACCTCGACGGGCATCCCGACGACGTGGCCGTGGCCAACCTGGTGCTGGCCGAGCGCGGGCGCCCCTGCTTTGACTACCACGTGGGGCGCGGGCCCGGCGCCTGCTGCGGGGCCATCACCACGGCCGACTACGGACGCCACGTCCGGCAGGTGGAGCAGTTTCTGGAGGGCAGGCGCTCGGCCATCATCGGAGACCTGCGCGAGCAGATGGGGGAGGCCGCGGCCGAGCTCGAGTTCGAGCGCGCCGGGCGCATCAAGCACCGCATCGACGTGCTCGAGGGCCTCGACGACAACCAGCAGGTCGTGCTCTCCTCCGACGTGAGCCTCGACGCGGTGGGCTTCTACCGCGAGGAGACCATCTCGGCGGCCTGCGTGTTTGTGGTGCGCGAGGGCCGCGTGGTGCGCACCTGCGAGTTCGTGCTCAACAAGGGCGCCGACGTGAGCGAGGAGGAGCTCGTCGAGGGCTTCCTCAAGCGCTACTACGGCGAGACGGCCGACGTGCCCGCGGAGGTCTGCGTGCCCATCCAGCTCGCCGACGCCGAGCTCATCGCCGAGTGGCTGACCACGCGCCGCAGCCGCATCTGCCGCGTGCGCCGGCCCCAGCGTGGCGAGAAGCGCCGCCTCCTGGAGATGGCCGCCTCCAACGCCCACCACGCGCTCAACCGCTACATGGTGCGCACGGGCTACGCCGACAAGCGCACCAACCAGGCTCTGCTGCAGCTGGAGAGCGCGCTCGCCCTCGACGCGCCGCCCATGCGCATCGAGTGCTTCGACATCTCCACGCTCCACGGTGCGTTTACCGTGGCCTCCATGGTGGTCTTCACCAACGGCGAGCCCGACAAGGGGCAGTACCGCCGCTTCAAGATCCGCACCGAGCTCGACGAGGCGAACGACTTCGTGAGCATGCAGGAGGTGCTTGGCCGCCGCTACGGGCCCAAGAACATGGCCGACGAGCGCTTTGCGGCCGCCCCTCCCGACCTGCTGGTGGTCGACGGCGGAAAGCCGCAGCTCACGGCAGCCATGGAGCAGCTTGCCGCCCTGGGGCTCGACATCCCGGTCTGCGGCCTGGCCAAGTCCGACGAGGAGGTCTTCGTCCCCTGGGACGACACGCCGGTGGTGCTGCCCTCGGGATCTCCCTCGCTCTACCTCATCAAGCAGGTGCGCGACGAGAGCCACCGCTTTGCGATCACCTTCCACCGCGAGTTGCGCACCAAGGCGCAGAGCGTCTCGATCCTGGACGAGGTGGAGGGCGTCGGACCCAAGCGCAAGCGCGCGATCATGCGCCACTTCGGCTCCTTCAAGCGGCTGCGTGCGGCAAGCGCGGCCCAGATCGCCGAGGTCAAGGGCGTGCCCGAGGCGGTGGCGCAGGAGGTGTGGCGCACCATCCGCGCCTGGGAGGACGAGAACGACAGCGAGATCGGCTAGGAGAGACCCATGGACCTGACCAAGACAGTGGGTTACGTGCCCGGCTTTGCCCCCGAGCTGAACCTGCGCGAGCTGGGTGGCCTGCCGACCGACGACGGGCGCACCGTGCGTAGGGGCCTCTTCTACCGTGGAAGCGCCCTTGTGGGCCTGGGCCAGCGGGAGCGCGCCCTCGTGGACGGCATGGGCCTGCGCTACGTGCTCGACCTGCGTGCGGCGGGGGAGGCCTCGGGCAACGAGGACTACCTCGCGGAGGGCACGGACTACCAGCGCATCGGCGGCATGCGCTTTGACGACGGCAGCGAGGTGGACTTCTCGCCCGAGGCCATAGCGCGCTTCGAGGAGATGGACCCCCAGCTCTTTGAGGACGGCAGCTTCATGGAGCGCCTCTACGTGGGCATGGCCTTCGGCAACCCGGCCGTGCACGCGTTGGTGGAGCACGTGGCCGCCGGCGAGGTGCCCGTCTACTTCCACTGCACGGCGGGCAAGGACCGCACCGGCGTGAGCGCGCTCGTCATCTGCCTGCTTCTGGGCGTGACGCGCGAGGCGATCATGGAGGACTTCCTCCTCACCAACGAGTATCGCCGCAGCATCATCGAGTCGGTGGCCGACCGCATGCCGCCAGACACCCCGCCCGAGCTCATCGAGCGCTGGCAGAAGGCCAACGGCGTGAAGGCGAGCGACCTTCTGGCCGTGATGGCGGCCATCGACGAGCGCTGCGGCGGCGTGGAGGCGTACTTCGAGCAGGAGTTCGGCATCGACGGGCAGACGCTGGCCGCGCTGCGCGACCGCTATCTGGCGTAACAGCCGCGGCCGCCGCGTGGAGGGTGGGGGAGCGGGACGTTTGCCAGCCCCCGCGCCGCACCGGCTGCGCTATCCTAGAGCCTGTCAAACCTTGGTAAGGAGTGTCCCATGTCCGACGGCCCGCGCGTAGGAGACTCTGCGCTCAACAGTCCCGACGTCATCGTCATCAGCGGTATGTCCGGCGCCGGTCGCACCGAGGCCATGCATACCTTCGAGGACCTCGGCTACTACGTGATCGACAACCTGCCGCCCAGCCTGATCCTCTCGGTGGCGCAGATGAGCGGGCTCTCCTCCGGCGTCGGCCGGCACCTGGCAGTCGTCTGCGACCTGCGCAGCCAGAAGCTCTTCGAGGACCTCGACGAGGCGCTCGAGAGCCTCGAGGCCCACGAGTTCAGCTATGGGGTGCTCTACCTCGAGGCCTCCGACGAGGTGCTCCTGCGCCGCTACGCGCTCAACCGTCGCCCGCATCCGCTCGCGCACGAGGGCGAGGCCACCATCGACGCGGTGCGCCGCGAGCGCAAGCAGCTGGCCGCCGTGCGCGATCGCGCGACCCTCACCATCGACACCACCAACCTCAAGCCCAAGCAGCTGCGCTCGCGCCTGCTGGCGGAGTTCACGCACCTCAGCGAGCAGCAGCTCATGGAGGTGCACGTCTTCTCCTTCGGCTTCAAGTACGGCATGCCGGAGGAGGCGGACATCATCATTGACGTGCGCTTTCTGCCCAACCCCTACTGGGATCCAAAGATGCGGCCGCTCACGGGTCAGGACCCGCTGGTGCGCGACTTCGTCATCGAGCACCCGCAGACCAAGGCCTTCCTCGAGCGCTGGACCAGCCTGCTCGACACCGTCATGCCGGGCTACGTCAACGAGGGCAAGAGCCGCCTGTCAGTGGGCGTGGGCTGCTCGGGCGGCCAGCACCGCTCGGTTGCCATCGCCGAGGCCACGGCGGCGCACCTCACCCACGAGGGCTACCACGTCCTGACCAGCCACCGCGACCTCGCCCGCGCCGAGCGGCGCGCCTCCTCGTAGGCCATGTCGTTCACCGCGCAGGTAAAAGACGAGCTCTCGCGCGTGGAGGGGGAGTGCCCCACCTGCGCGTACGCGCAGCTCTCGGCCATCATCCGCGTGTGCGGCACCCTCTCGTTCAGGGGGCCGGGGCGCTACTCCATCCGCGTCTCCACCGAGACAGGCGCCGTGGCGCGTGCCATGATCAAGCTCACGCACGAGCTGTTCGACCTCGAGACGCGCCTCACCGTGCGCCACTCCAACCTGCACAAGACCAGAAACTACCTCATCGAGATTCCGGAGCAGGACGAGCTCGAGGAGGACCTCATACGCCTGGGCATCCTGGTGCCCGGCCGCGGCCTGGCGACGGGCGCGCCCACGCGCCTTTTGGAGCGGCGTTGCTGCCGCTCGGCCTTCGTGCGCGGCGCGTTTATGGCCGGCGGCTTCGTGGCCGACCCGCGTGGTGACTTCCACCTCGAGATTGCGGTCACCGGCGAGCGGTTTGCCCATGACATCGTGGAGCTCATCGGCGAGTGGGGGATCGTCGCGCGCCTTAACCGCCGCCGCGGCGCCTACGCCATATACCTCAAGAGCTTCGACGACGTGGTGCGGCTGCTCAAGGCCATGGGCGCCCAGCGCTCGCCCCGCGCCATCGAGAACGTCCGCCACGTGAAGTCGCTCAAGAACGACGTCAACCGGCTCGTCAACGCCGAGACGGCAAACCTGTCGCGCACGACGCGCGCGGCCGGCAACCAGATGGAGCTCATCACCGAGGCGGAGCGTCTGGTGGGGCTCCAAAAGCTGCCGCCTGCCGTTCGCGAGTTCTGCGAGTTGCGTCGCGCCTATCCGGAGCTCTCGCTTGCCGACCTTGGCTCGCTGGCCTCGCCGCCAACCAAGAAATCGGGCATGTACCATAGGCTTCTTCGCCTGAAGGCCATCGTCGAGGAGGTCCGAGAGCAGCAATAGCGCAACCCGCTTGCCGCCCTCGTTTCAACTCTCAGCTACCAAACACGGATTAATTTGGCCACGTCTGGGGACTTGGCGTGCCGACGCGTCAAGTTTGGGTGTATGCTGCATCCATCCAGTATGTTGGTTAAGGCCTGTCTCGGGGAACGGCCTCGGGGGGCCTCGCGAAAGGAGAAAGTATGGCAGTTAAGGTTGCTATCAACGGCTTTGGTCGCATCGGTCGCCTGGCTTTCCGTCAGATGTTCGGTCATGAGGGCTCCGAGATCGTCGCTATCAACGACCTCACCTCCCCCAAGATGCTCGCTCACCTTCTGAAGTATGACTCCTCCCAGGGCAACTATGCTCGCAACCACACCGTCGTGGCTGGCGAGGACTTCATCGAGGTCGACGGCAAGAAGATCACCATCTACGCCAAGGCCAACGCGGCAGAGCTCCCGTGGGGCGAGCTCGACGTCGACGTCGTTCTGGAGTGCACTGGTTTCTACACCTCCAAGGCCAAGGCCCAGGCTCACATTGACGCCGGCGCCAAGAAGGTCGTCATCTCCGCTCCCGCGGGCAACGACCTCCCCACGGTTGTCTTCAACGTCAACCACGACATCCTGACCGCCGATGAC